>JAPLSN010000031.1 GCA_026398615.1 Spirochaetota bacterium
CAGGTGAAGGAGCCGGCTTGCACGTTGCCCTTGACCAGCCGGTAGGTCCGGCTCTCGCCCGGCTGGAAGCTCGTCCCGCCCTGGTCCGCGTACTGGTAGTATAGGTCCGGACCACCCAGGATGAGGCTTCCGTTCGGGAAGGTCGCGGCGACGTTCCCCTGGTTCTTCACCGTGACCTTGACGCGGAAGTCGGTCTGGATCGTCACCTGCGGCGGCTCCAGGACCATCTCCATGATCACCATGTCGGCTTTCTGGATGGTGGCGGTGCTGCCCGAGCCGATCGCCAGGTTCACCGTCAACGAATTGTTCGACTCGTTCGATTCCAGGCAGCGGTCCTGCGGGTCCACCGTCGCGACGACCTGGTAGGTCCCTGCGGCCCAGTCGCCGGGCTCGACCATGAAGACCCCGCCCGAGAAGGTGCCGCCGGGCTGGATGACCTGGCCGTCGGACGAGCCGCCGGAGCCGGGCTTCCCGGTCACCTTTTCGGACCAGGTCAAGGCACCCGCCGGGATGGTCCCCGCCGCTGCGCCCTGGTTCTTCATGGCCACGTTGATCATCACGCGGTCCGAGGTCGTCGGGTTCGCCGGCGTGAAGGTCACGCCCGTGACCACGAAGTCGGGCCTGGGAGTGGTATCCGCCCTGACCTTGACGGAGATCGATCTTTGGTTGTTCGACATATTCGCCTCCGCCAGCTTCCCTTCGGGATTGACGGTGAACGTGATCGTGTGGATGCCGGCGGCGACCGCGGCTTTCGCGAAGGAAAACGTCCTGGACTGCCCGGCGGCGATGGAATCGTCCTGCTGGGCTGACACGTAGCGTCCGTAGTCCCCGCCGTTCAGCATCACCGCCTTCTTCGGGAAGACGGCGGGGACCGGGCCGACATTCCGCACGGAGACCAGTATGGTGATGTCGCCCTTTTCCATCGGGCTGATCGGGTTCACGACGATGCTCTCGACGACGAGGTCGGGCAGCTTTGCGGCGATGGCCGGGGGCTTTCCCGGGCCGGGCGCGGGGGAAACCCGCGACGCCACCCACTTTACGTACAGCGTGACGTTGGCCGCGGGCATCCTGAAGGTCGAGCCGGGAGCCGCATCCTTGCCGCTCCCGTCGGCAGCTGTATTCCAGCCGCTAAAATCATATCCTGTTCGTGCCAGCTTGCCTGTGTTGCCCTGCGCCGTCACGGACTGGCCGGGAGCGTACAGAATCCTGTCCACGGGGACGCTGCCGAGGGTGTTGCCGTTGCCGACGTAGGTGACGGTGAAGCCCTTCTGTGCGAAGAGGCCGGAGGTCGCGAAGAGAAGCAGGACAATGGCTGCCGGGAATGATCCCTCGCGGACGGTTTTCATGCCGATACTCCTTGGGGTCTGTCGCCCCGGTTTCCCGGTCCTTCTCGCATCGGTCATGCCATCGCGCTGCCCGGCAGGCCGGTGACAGGACCCACCCGATGATCCTGGATCCGCCGGCTCCGGGCAGTCGTTCATGGCGCGAGCGTGAACTTCAAGACCGTGTTGTTGAATTCCAGCGGCAAGTCGAAGCTTGCGGGCTTGAAGGTCAGCCTGACTTTCTTCCAGGTGCTGTTCAGGTTGAAGACGCAGCTCGTCGCGCTGTTGCCCCAGCTGACAAGGGTCACGTTCCCGCTGCTTGTGGGCGTCGTGGCCGTCATGCTGTTGTAATACTTCCATGTCCCGGAGGACGAGAAGACGAACCGCACCTTGACCCCCGCGACCGTTCCCGTCCACGTCGCCTGGCTCCCGAAATTGCCCAGGACTTCCGCGATCGCGGGATTGGCATAGGTGACGGTCGTCGTCTGTCCGCTCGTCAGCGATGCGCTCCCGGTCTTCTGGAAGGGGACGATCTTCGCGTTCGCCGCGTCGTACATCCCGGCGCCGAGGACGTAGCTGACGGTACCCGCCGGCGTGACGATGAAGTCGCGCGACTGGCCGACCGGTATCGCGGTCGCCTGCGTCAGCTTCTGCTGGCCGTTCAGCGCGAGGTCGACGATGGCGTATTTCGAGTCGTTGACGACCTTCAGTGTGGCCTCGGATCTGACCGGCATGGCAGGCACCGTGCGCGAGTAGTCCGAGGCGACCTGGCCGTTCACGGCCCGGACCTTGATGAAGTACTGCTTCCCCGTTATCAGCGGGGATAGAGTATGCTCGCGCGCGTTGGCGCCGGCCGAGCCGGCTTTCCCGAATCCGCGGTCCTTCTGCAGGCTTGTCCAGATCTCGAACCCGGTTTCGTCGGAGGAGTTGTCGGTCCAGGCGATCGTGACTGACATGACCGCGACGGCGGTGACGCGGAGGTCCGACGGAGCGGCGGGCGTGGCCGGCTTGGGGGGGGCGCCCGTCACGACTGCCGGCGTGTCGACATAGGCTGCGGTCGAATAGCCGGAGGAGACCGACCCCCTCATCGCCATGATCCTGAACCAGTGCCTGGTGCCCGCCGCGAGGCCGGTGGCGGCACAGGCCGTGACGTCCGCGTGGACTTCAATGAATGCGGTGTACCCGGTGTCCTTCTGGGCGCTGCGCTCGATCCGGAACTTCGTCTCGTCGCCGGAGTTGTCCTTCCACGAGAGCCGGGCCGAACTGGACGTGACCTGGTCGATGCTGAGGCCGGACGGGGCCCTCGGCGCGCCGGCGGCGGGGAGCGTCGTGCCGGTCTGGGGCCCTGACGGGGCGAGGGGAACGGGCGTACCCGCCTGGATCGCCTGCCCCGACGGGTTTTTCGGCGGGGCTGCCGACACGACGGGGGGCTTCACTTTCGCCCCGATGGCGTATACGCGGATCCATGCATTCGTCTCGGACTGGCTAGGGTCCATGGCTCGCGCTTCCCACGAACCATAAGCAGAGAGCGTCGGCTTGTTGATCCAGAGCAGCTTGCCCATCGGCGAGTTGTTGCCGACAAATGCTCCCCCACCGACGAGGACGTAGCCGGGCGATACTTCGATTACAGCCTTCGGATACGGCTGCTGATGGTTGTCGTAATACCGAGTCTCGGTCTCGATCGTACCGATGCCGGGCAGATTCTGCTTGATTCCGATCACGTAGCACGTGATCACGGCGGGATCGGCTACTTTGTGGTCCTTGCTTTGAGCTATCCATGTGGTCGGGCCTGCCGGGGCAGTCCATTGGACCATGTTTCCCGTGCCAGTCCATGCGATATTGAACCCTCCGCCGATCATGACATAGCCGTCCTCCACGCTGGCCTTGGCGAGCGATTGCGACGCAATGGCGCCAGAGACTTTCCCCACGTACATATTGGCTCTCAGCTGTTCCCGCGTCATGCCCTGGATCCGCATCGCCAGGGCATAACCTTGGATGGAGCAACGATCGCCCGTGAGATGGTCCTTGGCCTTGATGGTCCAGGACTTCAGATCCAGGGTCGGGTACGACGCATAGAGCAGGCTGCCAGCGCCCCAGTGCGACATCCAGTCGGTTCCGCCGCCGCCGTTCACGACAACCCAGTCGCCCCCTGGCGTGATGGTCAGGCTCGGGTGGTTCTCCGTGGCCGACATTCCGGTGAAGAATCCGATCTCGATCTTCCCGGACTCGTCCTTGTAGATCTGCGTCTGGCCGAAGGCCAGTGTCGCGGTGAGCAGTAAAAGCGCGGCCGTCATTGCGGAACGATGTTTCATGATGGACCTCCGGTAGCATGGTTCGATGGGCGGACACGGACCTTCAAGGCGACTGCGTCCGTTTCGCGTCGGAATTCTTCAGAACGCCAGGTTGAACTCCAGCCTCGTGGACAGGAGGTAGGCCAGCTCGTCCATGACGGTGTTGTAGTAGAGTTGGGCGGTCGGCACGAGCCTGAGGTTCTGCCCGAGGCCGAAGATGATGCTGTTCTGCGAGGAGAGGGTGAGCCCTTTCCCTTCCCAGTCCAGGTTCGTGAACGCTTCCGTCCTCGACTCGAAGCCGAGCACGTCCGGCCACGGATACCACGCGAAGCTCAGGATGCCCTCGAAGCCGGCCTGCGGGAGCACCGTGTCGTCGAAGGGCTGCGACTGCCTGCGGAAGCCGAACTTGATCGTGAAGAGCCCCAGGAGCGAAGTCTCGATGCCGGCCGCGAGCTGGAGCGAACCGGGCCGGATGTACGGCAGCCCGGTGTAGGGATCGATATCCGATTCCAGGAAGGGATCGGGGAAGAGGATGACGGTCTCGAGCGCGCCGGAAACATAGGGGTCCAGGGGGATCATGCCCTTGAACAGGAAATTCGACGAGTACAGGGTCAGCTGGCTGGCGATGCGTACCTGGTCCAGGGACTTGCCCGGCTTCAGGTCATTGTCCCAGTTCATGCCGAACTGGGCTTCGACGCTATTGTCGAAACCGAACCACCAGCTCCTGCGGTTGAGGTCCAAGCGGGCGGCTCCCTGGGCGGAGACGTACTGCTGGCTGACCAGGGATGGCTGGTCGGGATAGTTGAGCGCGTTGTCGGGGTCCGAGACGATGGCGTCGAGGGTGCCCGACGCCTTGAATGCGCCGAACCAGAAATTCGACTCACGGTCCAGGGGCAGTTTGGGCAGGATCAGCGTGCCGTATCGCCTGAAGTAGTCCAGGCACAGCTCCTGCAGGCTCATCGGCAGCTTCCTGACCGTCGGCGCCGCGGCGAACTCGGTGTAGCCGTCCCCGCCCATGGCGAGGTAGTCGAGCATGACCACCTCGTACTGCTTCTCCGGCTGGATGCGGGCGCCGTTGATGGCGTTGCCCAGGCCGGGCTGGTTCGTCTCCAGGCCCGACCACTGCAGGTAGCCGCCCTTGCCGACCAGCGCCTGCGACTTCTGGATGACGGCTTCAAGTTGGGCGCCGGTCATCCGCTTCACGACGAGGTAGCTCGGGTACGGCATCGCCTCGATCAGGTCCCAGTGCGTGACCGGCCCCTTGGGAAGACTGTCGCGCAGCGAACCCGCGTTGAGCGCCGCCACGTGCGCGCGCGTGAGGTTCCGCATGAGGTTCGTCACCGTGGCGCCCAGCTCGCTGCGCTGCTCCCGCACCCGCTCGTTCGAGATCACGGCGGCCAGATCGCCGATCTTCTCGGCTTCCTTCGATCGGATCGAGTTGTACTGCCCGGTGACCCACTGGTCCAGCGCCTTGTCCCGCGCGGTCTTCGCGGTGACCGGGTAGTAGTCCCCGTTCAGCTCGTCCAGGATCCAGGCGGTCCCGACCTTCGTCAGCGTGAGCTCCAGAACGTACACGGCGGGGAAGGACGGGATCATGCGCACGACGGTGGCCTTGTTGGACTCCGGGAACGCGATGGAGATCCATTCCTGGGTCCCGGTCCCGGCCGATCCGCCGGAACTGATGATCAGGTCGATCCCATCGATGGAACGTACGTTCTCCAGCTCCTGGTCGGAGAGGTCCGAGAGGGCGACGACGACGTCGACCTTGCCCTTCAGCTCCCGGAGTGCGTTGTCCGCGTAGGACGCGACAGGGTCCAGCGTCACGTCGGGGCGCAGGTTCTCGTTCACGAGGCCCGGGAACTGGTCGGAGGTGAGTCCGAGGAAGCCCACGGTCCTGGCGTCCCGCTTCACGGTGATCCAGCGCCTGGCCGCGCTCTTAGGTATGTCGATGTTGCCGGAGAGCACCGGGATGCGCGATTCGCCGATGCGCTTGCGGAGCTCCTCCGTGCCGACGACGAACTCGTGGTTGGACAGATGCAACAGGTTGTACATCTGGCGGTCCACCATCTGGAAGTCGAGCTTGCCCTTCGATACGATCGTCGACGGCGTCGGCCCCATGAAGTTGCCCAGGTGCACGAAGACGGCGTTGGCGTAGGCCTTCCTGACCGCGGCGAGCACCGTCTCGTACGCGGACGCCGGTGCGTCGGTCTGGCCGGCGGCGTGCAGTCCCTTCTGGTTCGCGGTGAACGCGATCACGATGGTCTGCTGCTCCGCGGACGGCCCGATCTTCTTCTTGAGCGTGCCGCCGAGCCCGAAGAGACCCGTGCACGCGGCGACCAGCAGGACGGCGGTGGCGAACGTTCGTTTCATCGGTCTACCCCTTCTCGAATTCGGCGATGACTTCGTAGGCTTCGCGGAGCTTTTCCGCCGAGATCCCGTTGATGATCGCCAGCAGGTGGAACGCGAGCGACGGGTCCTTCTTCCGCATCAGGTTGAACTTGACTTTCGATAACCGATGGACGACGGACTTCTCCATGAGTCGTACGGTCATGGTGCGCTCCCCGCCGTCGAGCAAGGCCGTCTCGCCGAACATCGTCCCCGGGGAATAGGTGCCGATCCGCCGGTGCCGGCGCTGTTCCGGGATGGCGATCACGGCCTCGGCCAGGCCCGCGGTCAGGACATACAGCGAGGTCCCCTTGCTCCGTTCGCGGAACACGAAGCTGCCCTTCTTGAGCTCCCGCCCCTCGAAGTAGCCAAGGAGCCTGGCTGCCTGCGCCGTATCGAAGCCGTACGAGACCAGGCAGCCCTCGAGCTCCATGCTGCCCGAGTTGGCCGGGTCCTCGCCATGCTCCTTCAGGACCTGGTCCTCCGCGTACTCGAGCGCGTAGTCCGCGTCGGGGAAGGCCTTGACCTTGCCGGTCCCGCCCAGGAACTTGAAATCGTTCACGTACAGCTGGAGCCCGCTCGTTCCCGAGACCGAGCCCAGGAGCAGGCCGATGTCCATGGCGCCGAGCTTCTTCGCTATCGTCTGGAGCATCTTGACGCCGGAGACGTCCACGCGCGTCACCCGCCGGAAGTCGAGGATGATGAAGCGGAACCTGCCGTCCACGACGCGGTCCAGATGCTCCGCCACGGCGACCGCGGAACCGAAGAACAACGCTCCCTCGAGCTCCATCGCGGCGATGCATCCGCCGTACTTTTCCAGCAGGGCGGTGCAGCGACGGTTCCGGGCCTTCTTCGAGTGCACGATCCTGCCCGTATAGATCCTGCGGATGATGTCCTCGTTCATCTGGCCGAAGAAGGTGGCGATGGACAGGGCGAGCCCGACGAACACGGCGGTGATGAGGTCGAAGGCCAGCGACACGGCGATGACCGAGCCGATCACCAGGATGTTGAGGAAGATTTCCTTCTTGTCGCGCATTCTGGCAGTGACCAGCTTGATCGGCAGTCGGAGGCTCCACGCGTCGACGATCCGAAGGCCCGTGTGCAGCATGATGCCTGATATCACGGGCTTGGGGATGAGCGTCAGGTACCCGTTCAGGAAGAAGACGATGGCGAAGACGACGCCGCCGTAGACGGCCACCGAGATGAATGTACTGCCGCCCGCCTCGTGGTTGACCATCGTGCGCGTGAGGAAACCTTCACCTGGAATCGCACCCATGAGGGAACCGACGACGTTGCCTATCCCCTGGCCGAACAGGTCCTGGTTGCCCCTGTGTTTCTTCTGGAGCGTCGCGGAGAGCGACATGCCGGCGAACAGCGTGTCGAGCGAGCCGATGACCGCGATGGAGAGGGCGGAGTAGGCGATCATGCCGTAGAGCGGCCGGTACTTCGCCGCGAGGAAGGCGGGGTACGAACGCACGATGTCGAACGAGAACGTCATCGCCGTCGGCCGGACCCCGGCGAACGCCGCGTCGAAGCGGTCGTGGAAGAATGCGTACTCCAGGCCGTAGAACGCCGCGCAGCCCGCCAGCAGTGCGATGAGCGGCGCCGGCAGCTTCCTGGCCAGGAACCCGACGACCAGGCAGACGACGAAGGTGAACAGAGTGATCTCGACCTGGAAGGCGTCGAACTGACCGAGGCGCGCCAGGATTTCCGTCGCCGGCGTGCCGATCCATGCCACGGTCCGCGCCACCTTGACGATCGACGTCAGCTGCCCGCCGATGATGAGGATGGCGGTGCTGTCGAAGATGGCCGCGATGACGGGGTACGGTATGTACCGGATGAGCTTGCCCGCCCTGAAGACGGAGAGGAGGGCCTGCATGACGCCGGAGAGCAGCACGGCCCCGAACGCCATGGCCAGCAGGACCGTCATGGCGCGCCCGTCGCCGGCCGGGAACGGCCCCGTGCGGAGCAGGCGCTCGATGACCGAGGCGAAGATGATCGCCGTGGAGACCTGGGGTCCGGTGATCAAGCTCCGGATGCTGCCCAGCGCGCCGGCCGTGATGCCGGTGAATACGGAGACCAGCATGGCCGAGATGATGCCGTACTTGGCGTACTCAGGCCCGAGCGGCGCGAAGGCGATGAGCCCGCACACCATGTTGCCGGGGATGGCCAGGATCGCCGCCGTGATGCCCCCGGTACAGTCGCCGAGCAATGAACCCAGGGGGTCCTTGCCCGCTGCGTCAGCTCCGTTGTTTCCCATGTAATCGTTCTCCTGGCGTGACTTTTGGAGGAATTGGCCCGGTATCGGGGTGATCGGCATGAATCCCGGCGGATGACTTGCGCTTCCGGCAGGCTTTTATAATTGAAGGTGATTTTTTCCATAATTAAGGAGAAAGTATAGGTCATGGTTGTCGTTTTTCAAGTAAAAGTGGGGAGAATCGGTCATGGCTTGCCTCAGGCGACCGGCGTTCGGGTCAGAGCTTGGCGAACTGCGTGAGGACGGCCCGCAGGTCCTTGGGGTAGGGCGCTTCGATCCTGAGGATCTCCGTTTCCCCTTCGGAGAGCCGTGGCAGCTCCACCGCGAAGGCGTGCAGGGCTGTGCGGGACATGAGGGGCCGTTCGACCCAGGCGTCGCCCTTCCATCCGCGCTTGACCTTCGACAGGAAAATCGGCTCGACGGTGCCGTAGAGCGGGTCGCAGGCGATGGGAAAGCCGAGGGCGGTAAAGTGGACCCGCACCTGGTGCGTACGGTCGGTTTCCGGCCGGGCTTCCACGAGGGCATAGCCCCGCCAGGACTCGAGGAGCGCGAAAACGGTTCTCGCGGACTTGCCGTGACCGGCGTCTATGATGGTCCGGTGGACCTTGTCGCCATCCACGAGGAGGGGAAGCTCGCAGGCAACTTCCATCCATTCCGGGCGTCCGCGGACTATGGCCCTGTAGATCCTGGTGACTTCGCGCCGTTCGAAAGCCACGCTCAGCTTGCGGTGGGCATCCGCGGTCCTCGCGAACAGAAGGACGCCGCTCGTGTCGCGGTCCAGCTGGTGGACCGGCCAGAGCCGTCCGTGTTCGGGTTCGAGCTGGGCCTTGGCCGTGGGTGCGGCGGGATCGTAGCGATCCGGTGCGGAAAGCAAGCCTGCGGGCTTGTCGACGGCCAGGATCAGGTCGTCCGAGTAAAGGACGGGAATAGTCAGTTTCATGTAACGGCAGTCTAGCCTGAAAGGGCGTTCCTGGGGAAGGGCGGGCTCGAGGGACGTCATGCGAAAAACAATAGGACCGCCCGATCGCGCGCGACCGTTATGATCCGGTCCCCCGCGCGCTTCATCCGACTTGAGTGGCTGCTTGCGGAAGGGGCGAAGGTCGCGTACCACGATAAAACCGGAAGGCGGGCGTCCGACATCGCCGACGAAGGAACGTACATCGCCGTCAAGACGATCATCGGGAACGCCATGGCGAAAGCGGCCGGCGACGGAAGCCCCGTCGGCAAGCTCTGGGCCATGAAAATACACTATTCCAAGCGCGCTTTCCTTGAAAAGGTCAGCAAGGGAAAATCCCGGAGACAGCCTTGTTCCTGGAGGCGGATGCGGGGGAATTCGCCCATGATTGGGAATACGAGGGCATCATCGAGGCGGCCAAACTCGGGAACGTCGGCATCCTCGAACTCTTTTTCGCACCCGGTTGCGGAGACGTCGAACCCTTCCTGGACGCGGCACTTCTTGTGTCCGCGGGAGCCGGTCAGACGAACGCCATCGACGAGATGAATGGCGCCGTCGAGCACTTGCTTGCGAAGGGGGCGGACCCGGACAAAGTCGCGGGGAGCGAAGCGGCCCCGCCCATCTCCTTTGCGATCCTGAACGCGGATTACCGGCCTTGGATGGAGACGGCGGCGGCTCAGGTTCGCGTGCTCATACGCTACGGGGCCAACGTCGACGCGAAAGGCGGGGAGGGGAGGTTCCCCATGGAAATGGCGCGTAAACTCCGCTACGACGCCGGAAGGGAGATCGTCGGGATACTCAAGGTCGCCGGGGCGGAAATCCCGTTTACGGAAGACTCCTTTCGCCACCTTCTCTACGAGAATGACGAGAAAAACCTGCGCTCCTTCCTTGAACGGGGCGTGGATCCCGACTTGGCCGACTTTAACTATTACGAAAAGACCGCACAGCGCTCATCGAAGCGACGAGCCTTGGGTACCCAGGCATCGTCCGCGCCCTCCTGGAACACGGCGCCGATCCGAACTTCCGCACGAGCTACTATAAGATTACGGCCCTGCTCATCGCCGCAAGAAACGAGAGCGTGGAACTGGCGCGGCTCCTTCTCAAGCACGGAGCCACGATCACGGAGGACGTGAAAGCCGTCGTCAGGGGGTATTCATACGTTGACTACGCGCCGCAAGACGCCTTGCGTGCATTGATCCTCAAGTGATGCCGGTCCTTTCATGCATGACTGCCAGCTGCCGCCTGCGATCCGCTCGCGTTTCCGTCCCCTCAGTCGCTTCCAATTCCCTCGACCTGCGCCTGATCTTCTCGAGGATGCGCGCGAACGCCTCCCGTTCTCCCGGGTCGAGGATGTCGAGGGGATCGCCGAAGGACGCCGAGACGAAAATCCTGGCCGCCTCGATGCGGTCGAGCAATTCCTCGCCTTCCCCGCTCAATTCCAATCGGGAAGAGCGCCCGTCCCTGAACGATTCCCGACGCGACAGCCAGCCGGCCCTGACGCATTTCCTCGCCAGCAAGGTCATGGTGGGACGATCGCATTCGAGCTCGGTTGCCGCCTGGGATGGGGACAGAGCTCTCCGCGTTCGTGCGAGCCGGATGAGCCTGAGCTGCATGATCGTGATGCCGAACGGTCTGACGAGGCTGCCCGAAAGGCGCCGTCGTGAGTTCGCTATCGATTCCATGACCGCGATTTCGTCCATATAGTTAGTATACTAACTATATGATTTTTTTACCAGAAGCCCTTGCCCTTCTATCGATATTTTATGTATCTTTTCCCAGGCGATTCCGCCCGACCATCCCGACAGATCCAGGTTCCGCCTAACCGGCCCATGCCTGGATAATCCGGATTCCGGAGGGTAAGCGAATCGCCGCGAAAACCGTTCGTATAAGGGAGAACGAAGAATATGGCTAAGCAACTCCACTTTGGCGAAGACGCGCGCAGGAAGCTCCTGTCCGGCGTCGAGCAGATCTCGCGGGCCGTCAAGATCACCCTCGGTCCCAAGGGACGCAATGTCCTCCTGGACAAGAAATTCGGCGCCCCCACCGTCACCAAGGACGGCGTATCGGTGGCCAAGGAGATCGAGCTCGAGGACGCGTACGAGAACATGGGCGCCCAACTCCTCAAGGAAGTGGCGACGAAGACCAACGACGTGGCCGGCGACGGCACCACGACCGCCACGGTCCTCGCGTACAGCCTCGTGAAGGAAGGCCTCAAGTCGGTTGCGGCCGGCATGGACCCGATGGGTCTCAAGCGCGGCATCGAAAAGGCGGTCGAGATCGCCGTCGCGGAGATCAAGAAGAATGCCAAGGACGTCAAGGAGAAGGAAGAGATCTCCAACGTCGCGTCCGTTTCCGCCAACAACGACCATGAGATCGGCAACCAGATCGCCGACGCCATGGAAAAGGTCGGCAAGGACGGCGTGATCACGGTGGAGGAATCCAAGACCATGGACACCACCATCGAGTTTGTGGAAGGCATGCAGTTCGACCGCGGCTACCTCTCCCCCTATTTCGTCACCAACCGCGACACCATGACCGGCGTGTTCGAGGACCCCTACATCCTCATCCACGACAAGAAGATCTCCAACATGAAGGACATGCTCCCCGTGCTCGAGAAGATCGCGCAGTCCGGCAAGCCCTTCATCATCATCGCCGAGGACATCGACGGCGAGGCCCTCGCCACGCTCGTCGTCAACCACCTGCGCGGAACCCTCACCTGCTGCGCCGTCAAGGCTCCCGGCTTTGGCGACCGCCGCAAGGCCATGCTCGAGGACGTCGCCATCCTCACCGGCGGCGAGGTCATCTCCGAGGAACTCGGCCTCAAGCTCGAGAGCACCGAGATGAGCCAGCTCGGCCGCGCCAAGACCGTGAAGATCGACAAGGACAACACCACGATCATCAACGGCGCCGGCAAGGAAAAGAACATCAAGGACCGTATCGGCCAGATCAAGGCCCAGGTCGAGGAGACCACTTCCGATTACGACCGCGAGAAGCTCCAGGAGCGCCTGGCCAAGCTCGCCGGCGGCGTCGCCGTCATCAACGTTGGCGCGGCCACCGAGGTCGAGATGAAGGAGAAGAAGCACCGGGTCGAGGACGCCTTGTCCGCCACCCGCGCCGCGATCGAGGAAGGCATCGTCCCCGGAGGCGGCCTCGTCCTCATCCAGGCGGTCCTCGCGCTCGAGAAGGCGGACCTTTCCGCCCTCTCGGACGACGAGAAGGTCGGCTTCAAGATCACCAAGCGCGCCCTCGAGGAACCCATCCGGCAGATCGCCGAGAACGCGGGCGTCGATGGCGCCATCATCGCCGACAAGGCCAAGCATGAAAAGAAGGGCATCGGCTTCGACGCCGCGAAGATGGAATGGACCGACATGGTCAAGGCCGGCATCATCGACCCGGCCAAGGTCACGCGATCGGCTCTCCAGAACGCCGCGTCCGTCGCCAGCCTCCTCCTGACCACCGAGTGCGCCATCACCGATCTTCCCGAACCCAAGTCCGCCCCCGGCGGCGGCATGGGCGGCGGCGGCATGGGTGGCATGGGCGGGATGGGCGGGATGGATTACTAAAAAGGAATAAGCTGCAGGCAAAGGTGCCGCGCCTTCGAAGGCGCGGCATTTTTCATTTCCGGCCGACCATTCCACCCATGCCGCCCATAGGATCGACGGACGAAGCTCGTCGCCGTGAAGGGCATAGCCCTTCGCGAGGCGTTGTATCACTCCCCTTCCAACGCTCCTCCATCCTTCGTCCGACGGTACAGGATTTGTATCCGATCCATTTGCCCCGGATATCTGGCGGCTACGGCGCGTTCATCAACACTCAGTCCATGCAGCCCGCAAACGGTGTCGTCCAGCTGCTGCCAGAGGCGGGCCAGCGCCTACTCAGCAGCGGCATGCTGACCTTCGCCGGCCATGCCCAGTAGAATTTCCTGTGCATGACCGATCTTGCCAGCCAAGGCGGCGAGACGGGAGTCTGATTCCATATGAGTGATGACTTTCCATCAAGTCCCACGTTGATGCGATTCCCTCGCGGCACGAGGCGATGCCCGCTTTCAATCCGAATGCGTGGGCCAGCATGACGAAGGCGAGGCCGCAGCAATGGCGCGTATCGTCAGGAATTTCCAGGGCGCGGGCGCCATCGCGCTCATGTGGACGCTCCTTCCAGAATTCGGTTGACTTCGTCGAGACTGGGCGCATGGGCCCCACGCTTCGTGCACGCGGCGGCTGCACATGCCGCCGCAAATCGTGCGTGTTCGACGGGGGGAGTTCCGGGGCGCGAAAGCAGGCTGTACAGCCAGCCGCCGGCGCTCGCGTCCCCGGCGCCCACGGTATCGGCCACCCGGACCGCGAAGGCCGGAACGAGCTCCGTCCCCCCGTCGTGCCAGAGCTCCAGGCCCTGTTCGCCGCGGGTGTACAGGACAGTCGCGCGTTCCGCAAGCACGCGCAGGCGTTCACGCGCCTGCATGAGGCTCAAGTCGGGTATGGCCTGGGCGAGATCCTCGTCGGATATCTTGATAAAGTCCGCGCGCCCGATCATGGCCTCGAAACGTTCGCGGTAATCCGGTCCCATCACGTTGCGCCAGTTGGGATCGTAGCTGATGCGGATTCCCCGGGCTTTGAGCCTTCCGGAAAGTTCGAAGAGTGTAGTGGCCAGTGGCTCCCGTACCATGCCCAGCGAGCCGAAGTGGGCGATCTCCACGCTCGATTCCCACGCGGTCGGGAGCTTGTCCAGGTTGAAAGCCAGGTCTGCGGCGTCGCTGCCGATAAAGGTATAGGCCGGCGGAGATACTTGGTACACGAGCGCGAGGAGTGGATCCTTGGGCACGCGCTGCGTGTAGCGTATGTCCAGGCCCGCTTCCAGCGAGAGGCGTTCCAGTTCGTCGCCGAAGACATCGTTGGAATACGAGCCGGCGAAGCCGGTCGGCAGGCCCAATTTAGAGGCGACGCGGGCTACGTTCCAGCACGCCCCTCCGGCGCGGCTCGTCCACGTATCCGCCCCGTTGCGAATGAGATCGGTGAGGGCTTCACCGAGAACGACGAATCGGGCTCCTGGTATATCCATTCCATACGTCCTTTTCCCCGACCGATCAGCTTCCCTTGACGAGTCACGATCCAGCCTCGATGCTATCGCACCTGCGTGCCAAGTTCCAATACCCCTTTTTCGCGCTTGTCGGTGTATTCGGCTTGTTCGTCGCCGTCTCGGGCGCAAGCTCAGATCCGAACAAGAGTCCTGAATCCACACCGGCAGCCGTCGCAGCCCCTCTTTCCGCCGAAGACGAAGCGGCAATTCGCGCCGCCGTGGAACTGCGTTCCGGGGACAGAGCCGCTTTCATGGCTTTGCTGGATCGCTCCGATCCGGAATTCGTCCTCGAGCAGTCGCATGGTTCGACTGTCGCCTGTCCGCCGGGATAGCCGATTCTTCACTGGAAGCCGGGGCTTTGATTCCCCTCGGGAACGATGAGTGCAGCGTGAGCCTGCGCCAAAGCTATCTGACCTTGCGGGCATTTCAATGAAGTCCCGTTTTGAAGCGTTTCGCGACGACGTTCCCTTTCCGGGCTTTTCCATCCGGACGCGCGAACGGCGCAATATCCATCATGTGGTTTCTCCTTTCCGAAGTCTGCATGACCGACATTGGATCCGTCCGAGAGAACTGATTATTGGCAAGATCGCCAATATTGATATCATATTTGCCGTGAGAATCCGTGTGCCGGAATTGGATGGGGTGTTCGACACGGGCTTGGCGAATCGCCGACCGCATGATGCAATGTCGGGGTTTCTTCGCCCTGGAATCGACCCCGACCCGCGTTCGGGTGGAACCCAAGCAGCAGACGGCTTTTCCCAGGCGCCAATTCGAATCCTGAAACCGGCCATGGCACCATCGACCTGCAAGGGACTCACGGCTTCGGCCGAGGCTGCTTGACCTCGTTCGCGACGATCCGCTTGGCCCGCTTGTACACAAGGAACGTAGGGAATGCCGCCCGCGCTGGAAAACCATGGAGTACGGGAAGGGGTTTCCCTTCAAGCCCGATGAGCCGATGCGTGCCGGCCTGTCGCGGGATCGATCTGTGGATATCCGGGTGTGTCTGTCCGGGCCACTGAGGCTGGACAACCGGTGGCAGCCTGTCAATCCTGCCCGGCAAGATTGACAGGCACGATTGCCTAGCGTTCGGCCAGCGCCCTTGACTTCTTCACGAGCGAGAGGAACCCGGCCCGGTAGCCATCGACATCGCGGTCTTGTGCGAGTGCACCCATGGCGAGGTCCTCGACCTGGGCATGGGTCGCGCTGCCCTTGAATTCCGAATCGAGCAGGAGGAGTCCCCATTCGGCTACCGCCGCGGCGAAGCGGAAGTCCTCGGAGGGCTTGCCCTGCACGGGTTTCCAGGGCACCGCCGTCTCCAGGAGCTTGCTCGTGTCCCCGTCGGGCTTCTTGTAGCGGAATTTGATGGTCATGAGGTCGCCGCTTCCGGCTGCCGGGCTCATCGTCGTCGACTGGTACTTGAGGTCGGTTCGGCCGGGGCCGGTGCCGCCGGCGCTCGCTTTCGGGGCGGGAACCAGCTCGTACAGCGCGGTTACCGAGTGCCCGGCACCCAGTTCGCCCGCATCCTTCGTGTCGTCGTCGAAGTCCTGGGCGGCGAGGATCCGCTTTTCGTAGCCGATAAGCCGGTATGATGCGACCGTCGCCGGGTTGAACTCGATCTGGATCTTCACGTCCTTGGCCAGGGTGAAGAGGGTGCCCGCCATCTGCTTTTCGAGGACTTTCCGGGCTTCCTTGAGCGAATCGACATAGGCGTAGTTGCCGTTGCCCGAATCGGCGAGCTTCTGCATCTTCGAGTCCTTGTAGTTGCCCATGCCGAATCCGAGGACGGTGAGGAAGATGCCGCTCTTGCGTTTTTCCTCGATGATGCGCACGAGCTCCCCGTCCGACGACGCGCCCACGTTGAAGTCGCCGTCGGTCGCGAGCACGACCCGGTTGTTGCCCTTGGTGATGAATGCTTTCCTGGCCGCCCCGTAGGCCAGGATGATGCCTTCCCCCCCGGCGGTCGAGCCGCCGGCTTCGAGCCTGTCGATGGCCTCGAGGATGAGGTCCTTTCGGTCGCCCGAGGTGGGCGGCAGGACTTGGCCAGCGTTGCCCGCATAGACGACGATGGAGATCCTGTCCTGCTGCCTCATCCTGGCCGCGAGGAGCTTGAGCGACTCCTTCACGAGGGGGAGCTTGTTCTGGTCTTCCATCGAACCCGACACGTCGATGAGGAAGACCAGGTTGGTCGGCGGCAGGTCCTTTTCCGCGACGCGGCGCGCCTGGAGGCCCAGGCGCAGGAGGCAATGGTCCTTGTTCCAGGGGCAGGCGGCGAGCTCGGTGTCGTAGGCGAGGGGGTCCTCTCCGCTTGGTTCGGCGTACGCATAGGGGAAGTAGTTCACGAGCTCCTCGATGCGGACGGCGTCGGGCGGCGGCAGACTGCCCGTCTCGATGAAGCGGCGCACGTTGGCGTAGGAGGCGGTGTCCACGTCGATGGAGAAGGTCGAGAGCGGCTCTTTCAGGGTCTCGTAGAAGCGGTTCTCGACGATGTGGTCATAGCCCTCGGTGTTGGAGCCGCGCCCCCCTGCCTGGATCGGCACCGGAAGCTCCGTTCCGGCGCCCGCGGCGGCTTTTCCCCTCTCCTCCGCTTCCGCGAAGAATACGCCTTCCTCGGCGATCCTGTCCTGCGACGGCGCGGACCTAGCGACAGCGGCTTCCCCGGAGGCGGCCGGGCTCGAGGCTGCCTGGTTCTGCCGCGGCGGCACGGGACCGAGGGAATCTGACGGGGCGATGATCCGGTCTCTGTTGCCGCTCGTGGCATCGTCGTAGCCGGATTCGGTCGTCGCCGCGAAGGGTTCGCCCCGCGCGACCTTCGTGCCATGGTTCGTGCGGGGGATCAACGCGATGGCGATGCACGCCGCCGCCGCTAACCCGACCGCCGCGCGGAACCAGGATCGCGTGACGAGGGCGCGGATGCCGTTTCGTTTCTCTTTCTCGGAGAATCTGGCAAGGAGCGATGCTTTGAGCTCACGCTCGAAGCGCGGGTCGGGCTTGGCGCCCGGCCTTGCGTCCAGCATCTCGCGGATCGCCTTCTTCATCTCTTCCTCCCGTTCCCTGAGGGCGGGATCGATACGGTACAGGTCCTTCAGTATCCTGTCGATTCGCTTTTCCATGGTGTCTCCCTTTCATGCCCCGGGTTTCGAGGCCAGAAAGACGATGAAGAGGACCAGGGGCATGGAATCCCGGAGGACAGCCAGCGCTCGGGAGTAGGCCATCTTGCACGCGGCCTCGGTCCGGCCGGTGATGCGCGCGATCTCCGAGTGCGACAGCCCGTCCCAGAGGCGCAGGATGATGATCTCCCGAACGCTTGCGTCGAGGGCCGCGAGGTGGGGCTTGAGCCTTTCCCAGCGGTCGCGCTCGGCGACGTCATGCTCGAATTCGGCCTCGGCCGAAAGGTCCCAGCCGTCGCCAGGTTCCCAGCCGTCGCCGGCTTCCCCGTCCTCGTCGAACTCGAGCTGCACGGTCCGCGCCCGGGCACGGACGCAGTCCGCCAGGCAGTTGCGGGCTATCCCGTACAGCCAGGCGGAGAACGTGCCCCGCTCCGGCAGGTAGCCGGGCAGCCCTTCGAGCGCTTTGAGGAAAGTCTGGCTCGTAAGGTCCTCCGCGGTTTCCCTGCTGAAGCTGCGGTAGTAATGGTAGGCGTAGATGCGGGCGGACCAGCGATCGTAAAGCTTCGCGAAGGCTTCGCGATCCCCGTCACGGCTCCCTGCCGCCAACCCTTCGTCATGCATGCCCCTGCTCCTCCATCGTCATTCATCATAGACTACGGGGCTGGAAAGGGAAGGTAACGGGAAAAGGCGATCGGACACGATCATGACATCGTTTCCGGAATGACGGAACGATCATCCTGCGGCGGGGCAGGACCAATCCCGCTTCCACCATTATCCCGACGCGCTTCTTCACGGTGCGGCGATCGAGTCCGGGGGAGGCGGATCACGGTTCGCCGGGGGAGCTCTGTTCTTCCCTGAGCACGTCGAGGATGCTCCTGCGTGTCCTGTCACCCGGGCTTTCCAGAGTCCCGATTCGGCATCGCCTTCTTCCAGGATCTCATATGTTGCCATATTGAACCCCAAGTACCCGCAGGGCCCGCAGCGTGATCCACTTCGAAGGCTTCCCCTTCTCCTCGACATCGACCAGCATCTTCCCGTTGAAGCTGTTGGCCATCTTCCATTTACCGTCTTTCCCCCGCGCGTCCCTGACGATATCGAGGGCCTCGCCCGTCCGCCCGTCGGATACGCCGAGCTCCGCGAGGATCCAGAGGATCTCGAGAATGTCGGTCTGGTACATCAGGGGAAAACCGAATTTCAGCCAACCCGGCCTGGATACCGACGCGAGGTCGTGACTCCTCTTGTGGATGCGGTGGGCGAGAAGGTACTCCGCGCCTTCCGCGATCGTGGTCTTCACCTTCGCGCTACGCTCCCGTGCGGGAATCGCGGTGAACGCCTTCAGGGCCTTGACGACCCCCATGTGGCAGCTGTGCCGACCCCAGCACATTTCGTACCGGTCGTAGGGCTCGCCGCGGGGCGGATCGGGGACGCCGTCATCGAACCGCTGGTGGTCGCAGATCCATCCGATAGCAGCCTCGACCCGCGGGTCTCCGCCGTGGCCGAGCCTGAGCAGGCTGTAGACCATGTTGCCCGTGAGGCAGGGGATGACGCCGGAAGGCAGGCCGCCGCCCGTCTTCACGCTCTCGCGGAAGGAGAAGCCCCGGCTTTCGCGTTCCTGGGATCTGTCCAGGATAGACTCGCAGGCTTTGCGTATCCCCGCATCCGCTCCGTCGGCCCCGAACTCGGCGAGGATGAGGAGCTGCCACGTCGTGCCTCCGTACTTGTCCGTATAGAATTCGCCCGGCGCTCCCCAATACCCGTCGTCGTTCCTCATGCCCAGGATACGGGGAACGACGCCTCCGCGCATGATCGCCTTCCTGGCGCGGACGACGTCGGTGTCGGACTCCGGCTTTCCCAGAAGCCCCGTCAGGGTGAAATACCGTACCGAGGGGTTCTCCTCCTCCAGGAGCCACTCGAAGACTTCTTCGCCCGGTCTGTCTCCCCGTTCGACCATTCCGTCCTCCCCTGAGCTGCGCCATGGCGATCCGAAACGCGTCGATGATGCCCGCAAGGGCAGGCTTGCCGTCCAGGATGAATGGATCGGCGTGCACCCGTTCCCGATCGTCGGAGATGGTGAACTCCTCGTTGTCAATATACCACGATGGGAGGTAGATCCGGGATCGGGAGGGCGGAAGGTGGCCCGGGCCGATTCGGGAGATCGATCAATGCGTCGCGATCGACCAGGCGCACCAGGCGAGCAGGGCCGCCATCACGATGTTGAAGGCGATCCGCGCACCCTTGTTTCGCATGGCTCGTCCGAGCGATGACCCGGCGACCGCCCAGAGGGAAACCGAGGAGAAGCCGAGAAGGGTCAAACAGACCGCCGAGAGGACGACGACGGGGAAAGATCCCGCGATGAGGATGGAGAACGATGTATAGATGGTGATCCCGTAGAGGATGACCTTGGGATTCGCGAGCTGGAGAAGGAGACCCGCGAGGAAGGTCGCCTCGCCCCCTTCCTTCCCGCGCCTTTCCTCGTGGGGCAGGAAGAGCGAGATGGCGAGCCAGCCCATGTAGGCGACGCCGACCCACTTCACCCAGGGCGCGATGGTCGTGTAGGTATTGATGAGGAAGTCGGTGAGGAGACCCGATGCGAACATGAGGCTGAAAAAGCCCAGGGCCATGCCGGCGAGGCAGGGGAGGGCGCGGCGGTAACCGATCCGCATCCCGATCGCCGATGCCGTGATGTTATTGGGACCCGGCGTGAACGTCGTGACGACGGCATAGGACAGGAAAGGAAGGACGAGTGGATTCATGAGGGTTCCTCCCTGTATATAAATTGCGCTATAATGACAATCCATGCGCCATGCGATATAGTAAATTGAATATGCGCTATATCGGAAACATGGTCAAGCGAATTTTTTTTTAGGGGGGGGATGGTCATGGAAGATATCCGGGTGATCGTCGGAGCCAATCTCAAGGCGATCCGGAAAGCTCGCCAACTCACGCTCGAGAGCCTTTCATCCCTCACCGAAGTCAGCATCAGCATGCTCGGGGAGATAGAGCGCGGCAGCACCAATCCCACGATCGCCGTCCTCTGGAAGATCGCCAACGGTTTGCAGATCGCATTCACGGAGCTCATCAAGGTGGACAGGCCGCCCGTCCTCCTCCGGCGTCGGACCGAAGGCGGACCAGCCATCGAGGGAGAGGGATACCGGATTTTCCCGTTGTTCGATTTCGACCCCGAAAAGCGCTTCGAAATCTTCTATAAGACCTTCGCTGCGGGTTCAGGCTATGAATCCGCCGGCCATCGCGAGGGGATAGAGGAGTACATCTTCGTGGGCTCAGGTGAACTCACCCTCGGTATCGGCGACGATGAGTACCGGCTGGATCGGGGCGATGCGATCCGCTTCCACGGTTCGATCCGGCATCGTTACCGGAACGACGGAACGGGCAGTTCCGGGGTTTTCATGATCATGTTCTATGGCGAAGTCGACTCGTAGCCGAAAAAACGGCCGTCGCTGGCCTGGAAGGACGCGCTTGCGGCCGCGATGGACAGCCCGAGCCAGGGAGCCGGGGGCATACCCTGTTCGGGCGTCGCTTTCGGGGCCGGGGGGATGCTGCCGTGGACCCGGCGTTTCACGCTGGTAGCCGCCCCGATTGCCTCCACGATTTCGATACTGCCGCGCTTGAAGCCGGAGTAGGCATTCGTGTCGAGCATGACGCGCATCAGGGCCAAAGCTCCGCATCGATCGTGTCGAATCCAGTGACGGCCTTGTCGAAGGCTGCCGCTTTCCCAGCCGTCCATCTATCGGCGAGCCAGTCGAGGTCGCCGTAACGGCGCGGTTTGCGATCCTTGCCGAGCAGGGCATACTTGAGTATTTCCAGGATGAGGCGATTGACGCTCACGCCGCGGGCTACGTTCGTTTCCTTGAGGGCGCGCGCGAGTTCTTCTCAAGACTCCACTCTCAACGCTTTTACTTGCATCGTATCTTGATCATCGACGGCGACCTCGCCTTTCGCGGCCAGCGCCCGCAGGTGCGCTGCCACGTCGGCGGGCCATGCCTTGGCGAACGAGCCGAAACGGTCGAATTCGCGGGCATAGAGCGCGCGGGAAGCTTCCTCGCAGCCCGGAAGATCGCCCGCGAGGACCCACATCACGCGGTCAGCCGCTTCGATGGCGTAACGGGCTTTGGCCTCAGGCGGTTCGGTCCGGATGGCGTCATCGACCAGCCGGCGTATCGTCGCCGAAACGTTGTGCTGCTGTCGCTCGAGCCATTCCCAGTGCCGCGGCAGGAGCGACACTTCCCCGCAGACCACCCCGAGGCTCGGGCGCCCCGGGCCGGGCTTGTTCTTTTCGGGAGCGACGCGAGCCAGGACGTCCTCGATGGTCCCGCGAAAGTCGAAATCGACCTGTTTGCCGGTTTCATCCTCGAAGATCAGCACGCGATCGTCGCCATGGGTTTCGAGCCGGGCTTTCACGCCTTTGAGCATGTTCGAAAGATTGCCCGAGACGATGAGCCGGGTTCCGGCAAAAGCAGTGAAGGTGTTGGGTTCCATGGGGATATTTTACCCGGATAATATTAACCTGTCAATATCACCCGGGTACAATTAGATGGATTGCCGTAGTATGAAAGGATGCAGGACGGCAGGTTCGCCTGGCGTCGCCCTGCCGGAGCATCAACCCTTGTCCACGAAGAAGCGGCCGCGTCCCAGGCGCCTGGCTTGCACGATCGCCCTGCGCGCCCGCTCCAGAACCTTTTCACCGTCCCGGGGACTTCCCGAAGCTCCGCCCACGGCGCCGCTTATCCACACGGTCTGCGACGACAGCTCGACGGGCCTGCAGATCATCTCGACCATCTGGCCGGCGCGCTCTTCCGCCAGTTCGGTGGCGCGAGAGGGCACCACGGTCGCTATTGCGGCGAACTCGTCGGTGCCGGTGCGCGCCGCGATGCCATCCCCTCCGGCAAACACCGACACGCGCTTGGCCACTTCGATGAGCACGGCGTCGGCGATCGTCGTGCCGTATCGTTTTTCCAGCTGGGGGTAATCGTCCAGGTCGGCGGTCAAAACGATGATGCCCCTGCCGTCCTCCATCATGCGGCCCGCTTTTTCGGAGAGCCATGCCGACAAGCCGTTCGCGTTGGCAAGTCCCGTGAGGGCGTCCAGCCTGTCCGGCGGAATCGTTTTTGGCTCCCCGGAACCAGTCGCTGATGCCGCCGGTGCCGAATGGGCGTTTCCGATGGCGATTCCCCCCAGTCGGACGATCACCGCCAGGAACGCAGCGGCGGCGATCGCCGCGACGGCTCCGCCCGGCGGGCCGAAGAAGGCATATCCCAGGATTCCCAGAACGGCAGCCGCGAAGCCGGCGGCAGCGCCTGTCGACATGGACCGGACGGTGCCGTCCCCGAAATGCGGCAGTGCTTTCATGATGCGATTATCGGCAGGACCCGCTTCCGGTTCCACGACGATCGCTGCCCGCGACGGATCGCATGTTGCGCTGCGGCGGCGAGAATGCGATACTCCATGGCATGGAGCAGTCATACCTGCCGCTCATTCCCGACCCCGTTCCTGCCGATAACCAGAGCAGGTCACGGGACATGACGAAAAAGACGGGATTCGCCGTATCGGACGCAGACAGGCGCCTCATCCGCGACAACGCGCACTACATCCGCGAAGCGCTGTTCTCCTGCGTCACCGAGACCCAGGTCGAATGCTCCGTGGGTTTCGCGCGTTGCCTGTCGCGCGCCGGCATAAATGCGGAGAATTACTGGCTGTTCCTGCGCCTCGTCATGACGAACAACCCCTGGGTGATAGACGAACTCCTGCACGACCGCGAACCCCGGCTCCTGTTCTCCACCATCCTGCCCAACGAGGAACTCGTGGAGACCTCGTTCCAGGCCCTTTTTTCGCGCCATCCCGAAGAGATATATCCCAAGGCGCTGGAAGCGCTCCTCGGCGTCGTGGAGAACGCGTATTTCGATCCCGACGACGGCTTCCGCCTGCGCAGGCTGTCGATCATGGACATCAACGCCCTGGGCAAATTCCTCCTCAAGGCCGAGCCGCAGGACCACCCCGTCAACTGCCTGATCCTGGATATCCTGGACAGGCTCACCCACCTGGGCGAGTATTTCCAGGAGCCGGACAAGTCCGTGCTGTCCAAGCACGCATTCAACGTACGCTTCGCGTACTTCGACACGACCATGAACATGGTGGACGCCATCCCGCATCCGCTCCTGGTGCGCGTACCGGACGCGAACCTGGCGGGTCCCGGGGATGATTTCGCCGACCTGGTGGCCAAGCGCCGTCTGCGCAGCCGGGACGAGCGCGGCAGGTTCGTTCGTGAATCCGAAGCCCGGGCGGCGCGACGCGTGGAGGACGAATCGAAGGCAGGCCGCGGAGAACCCGCCGAGCGCCAGGCTGCGCCCGCACCGGTCGTCGAACCGTTGACGCCGGCTGCCAGGTCTGTCGAGCAGGCCGGCAAGGCGGGGAAAGCGGCGAAGGGCGGCACAGCGAGCCCCGGGACCACGAACGGAGCCGGCAGGGCCGCTCCCCGGAAGCGTCGGCGCAAGCCTCCCCGGGATGCCTAGCAGGGCGAAAAAAATGGCCGTGGAGCCGGTATCACCAGTACCTTGAATCTGCGATTGCCGGAAAACCGGATGGTTTTCAGGCGATTGCCCGTCGGGCGGTTGAAAGGCCTCGGGTTTTTCGACGGCACTGCCGGGAATGCCGGGTCCGCCCTTCGGGCGATTCGCTCGAAGGGGGCGGTATGGCCAGGAAACTTCTCGTCGGGGATGACGGCATGCACGATAAATCATCAGCAACGCAATCATCCGATGCGCCGACAGGCATCAGCCTGGTTCGCAAGGCCATGGAAATAGGCGAAAGGCTGCCGGGGCGCCCGCGCGATCCCAACGGCCTGCCCGGCGGCCTCATCGACCTGCCCGAGGGCCGCAGGCCCATCATCATCGGCGACCTGCACGCGGCCGTGTCCCACCTGGATTTCATCCTTTCGCACTGGACCAACAGGGCGGATATGGAATCCGGCAAGGCGTTCATCCTGTTCCTGGGCGATTCCCTTCACGATGACCGCACCGGCTACATGCGCGAGATGGTGAATTCCCTGGCGATGCTCAACGAGGTGTTCCGGCTCATCGTGAAGCATCCCGGGCGGGTGTACTACCTGCGTGGCAATCACGACACCTTCGACGAGCGCCTGCGCAAGTCGGGCATCGCCCAGGGCGCGGAGTTCAGGAAGGCGCTGGTCGCGGCCGAAGGCGAGGAGTACGCGCTGGCGGTGGGCGACTGGTTCGAATCCCTGCCGTATTTCGCCATCGGGAACGGGTACGTGGTCACGCATGCCGGGCCGGTCCGCGGCGGCTGCGGCCGCGAGGAGCTCATCCATATCAGGCGCCGGCCGGATTATGCCATGCAGCTCATCTGGAACCGGGTGAACGAGTTCCACGGCAATCCCAGCCCGAAGGAGTACTGCGAGCTGGACATCAGGCGCACGCTGGATCTCCTTGACCTGCCTGAGGACACCCACTTCATCGTGGGCCACAATCCCATGTGGCACGACGGCGGTACTACCGGCCTGTGGCAGAACGTCATCGGCATCAGGAACCATCACATTATCTATTCCGGCTCCGGCAGTCTGGCGCCCTACTACACGCTCGATGGCGGTTCCCTGGTCGCCAGGATGTCCAAGCCCCAGGAAGCGGAGGTGTACTACTATGGATGAACGCGAACGCCTCGCCGCCGACATGGACGATCCCGAGCTGATTTCCTATTTCTACTTGGATAAACCGGCACGGGAATTGCTTGACACGCTGGATTCGCTCACGTTCTCCCTGGATCCCAAGCTGGACGACATGCCGTTCAACGCGGCGGTGAAGGGTTACCAGGGCGCCACGGATAGCGCGGGTCATCCGTGGATCGTGAAACCCGCCGGTTCCAAGGACGAAATCGTCTACCACCGCCTCTGCACGCTCGCGTACCTCGTCGACCATATGACCGGGACGCTCGCGGCGCCGACTTCCGTCGCCAGGATCGACGGCACCATGTACAGGGTCACCAAGGTCGTGCGGCATTCGATCCAGATCAGCTCGTATTCCTACCTGGACCAGCCGTACATCGGCAGCCTGCGCGCGGACCTGGTCAACCGCTGGCTGTATTTCGACGAGGACCGCAATCCCAACAATTACCTCGTGGTGCATAACCGGAAGGGCAGGCCTTTCGTCATCGCCATCGATTACGACAAGGCCGACCTCGCGTCGACCGTCATGAAGATCACCGGCGACCCGGAGAAGTTCGGCTGGTTCCGGAGCGAAAAAACCCGTTTCCTGACGCTTCTGCGGCCTTCCCATTTCGAGGGCATCTCGATCGACGTGTTCGACGCACGGCTCAAGGCGATATGCGGCATCCCTGCGGACGAACTGCGCGGGATTTCACGGGCCGTGCTCGATGGCTACGCCGACCATGCGTACGCCGATGCGGTGACGGACAACCTGCTCTCGCGCCGGGCCTACATCGACGGGTATTTCAGGCGGATGTTCAAATCAGCAGCGGAAACCGTAGATTCCCGCCACGATGGCGACTACGAGGCCTTCGGAGAGAGTTTCCGCAAGATGTACGGGGACAAGAACTGAACGATGCGGTTCCGGGGCGAGTTCCGGCAGTCCTTCCACATGGTTTTTTTTCGAAAAAAGGAAGTTTGACAAATGGTTCGGGCGGAACTACACTTTTCAATAGAATTCGGCGCGATTCGCAGTTTCATACGCGGAGGTCACGATGGACAAACAAACTGAGAAGGTGATCGAGAGGACCTGGTCGAAAGAGACCATCATGCAGGTCGAACTCGGCATTCTCCAGAACATGCTCGGGTGTCGCACTGAAGAGGCTGTGGAAGCATCCGTCAGCTTCGCCCGTTTCCTCAGCATCTCGGGGTTGAACAACGACAACTACCCGCTGTTCCTCAAGCTCCTCGAGGTGGAAAACCACTGGGTCATCGACACGATGGTCGCGGCGAAGGATCCGTTCCTTCTCATCAGCCCCATCCAGTCGAACAGCTATCTCCTGTACACCGCCTTCAAGCTCCTCACCAAGTGGCATCCGGGAGGCATCTACCCGGTCACCCTGTCCATCGTGCTCGGGGTGCTGCAGGCCGCATACGCCTCGCCCAAGGACGGGTACAAGATCTTTTCCGTGTCCATCAACGACGTCAACAACCTGGGCAAGCACCTGAACAAGGAAAACGGACAGGACGATCCGAACAACCGCTGCATCCTGGACATCCTCGACCGCCTGGGCTCCCTGGCCGGCACGTCGGACAACCCTGAAAAGGAGCAGATGTCCCGGCAGGCCAACAGCATCCGGACCTTCTTCTTCGACAAGCGCAAGAAGATGGAGGACGTGATCCCGCAGGTCCTCCTCGTCAAGTCGGATTATGTCGCCAAGGAAACGGCGCCCCGACAGGTTTTCGTCGACTGAAGCCGGTAAAGGAGCGTTGACATGAAAGAACTCTTCGAGAAGAAACAGGACTGGAACGACGTGGAAGTCGCCGACATCGAATACAACATGCTCAAGGGCGTGATGGGTACGCGCACGGAAGAGGCGGTGGAAGCCGCCATGACCTACGCGAGCTACCTCAACTTCACGGGGATCACGAACGGCAACTACCCCGTGTTCCTCAAGGTGCTCATGACGAGGAACCACAACGTCATCGACGCGCTCCTCGGAACGCGCGACCCGTTCCTGTTCATGAGTTCCATACAGCCCAACTATTTCATCGTTTCCACCTGCTTCACCATCCTGGCCAAGTACCGCAAGGGAGAAATCTATCCCAAGACCCTGGGCATCATCCTGGGCGTGTTCCAGGCCACGTACAATTCGCCGCTCGACGGGTACAAGATCTATCCGGTGTCGGTAGCCGACGTGAACAGCCTCGGGAAGCACCTGAACGAGGACAAGGGGCAGGATGACCTCCTGAACCGCTCCATCCTGGACATACTGGACAAGATCTCCTCGCTGGAAGGCCAGAACGTGAACGAGGACATGGAAGACCTGGCGGTGCACGCGCACAATATCCGCAACAACTTCTTTGACTCCACCAAGCGCCTCGTGGACGTCATACCCGAAGTGCTGCTGCGCATAGAACCGAACATGGACAAGGACGTCCTGCCTCGCAAGCGCATCCCGGTAGCGGAAGCCGCCGCGGCCAAGTAAGGCTATGGGAAAGGGCGCCCTTCCTCCTGCAGGCGGGGCGCCATTTTTTAGCTGATGAAACCTACCTTGAATCTTGCGACATGCCAGAGCATGTCGCGTTACTATCGTTGGTCTCAGTATATGTTGCAATTGCGCAGAAAACCGCAAGGTTTTCTAGGAATTGCAGAGCGGGTTATTGAAAAGCCCCAAGTTTTTCAATAAGCTGCCCAGGAGGTAAGCATGCTCGGGCAACCGTGGCCGATGTGGTCTGAAAACGAAATAGACGCGCTCAAACTCGGATATCTCAACGATATCCTGGAATGCCGGGAAGGCTACGGAGCTTTCGCGGCGGTGGCGTTCGCCCATTACCTGGCGAACAAGGTCGGGATAAATTCCGACAACTATCCCATGTATTTCCGCCTGCTCGAATCGGGCAACCGCTGGGTGGTGGATACCCTCGTGGGCAGCAAGGAACCTTCGAAGCTGTTCGGCAGCATCCAGCCGAATACCTTCATGCTCAAGGAATGCTTCGCCATGTTGACCGCGTGGAAACCCGGTGAAGTTTACCCGAAAAGCCTGGAAGTGATGTACGGTCTCCTGACCCTGTGCTACGAGATACCGGAAGAAGGGTATCGCCTGTATCCGCTCACGGTGAACGACGTGAACAACCTGGGCAAGCACCTGGATAAGACCAGGGACCAGATGGAACCGCTCAACCGGATCGTGCTTTCCGTGCTGGACAGGGTAGCCGGGCTCATCGAGCCGCAGAAACCGCTTCCCGCGCGCGAAGTGCAAGACGTGGCCCTGCAGGCGAACAACATCCGCGGCAAGTTCCTGGACATGACCAAGCGCATGAACGAGTCCATTCCGGACATCCTGCTGGTGCGTGGCGACTACAAGACCAGTGAAGTGAAGCCGGACGTTCCCAAGCTCGATATATAATGTTTCCGCGGGGCGGGCAGGAAACGCGAGCGTTCCCTCCCGCCCGGTTCGTCGTCAGCACGGTTATTCCAAGGGCGCGAACTCCGGATCGTACGCGCGGAAGGGCGTGCGCCGCGCGGGTAACGATATCCGGAAACATACATGCTGTGCGCTCATTCGATCGTCAACAACTGCTATATTCTCCAGGAAAAAAAGGGCGAAGACGCGTTCAGCGAAATCTGGCGGGCCAGCGCCATGTTTTCCGCCACGAATTTCCTGCTCCGCTTCCTGAAACCGGGTCTTCCCGAGGAATCCATGACCGCCCTGCACGAATTGGCGCTCAACGCGTACGGCGTTCGCCATGGCGCCGTCATCGACGTGGTGGAACTGGAACGCTACGACGGGCGCATGTTCATTTCATCCGAATACGACGGCCAGACCCGCCTGCGCGACATCCACGATTCGCAAGCCACCTTTCCCCTGGAACACATCTGCAGGTTCATCCTCGAACTGGCGCAGGGCCTGGACACGTTTCACCAGCGCGGCTTCGTGTACGGCACGCTGAACGCGGAAAGCGTCTATGTATCGAAGGAAGCGGGCGTCATCACCGAGCTGCGGTTCCTGAAACCGGGCTATGCACCTCTCGTCGGGCTTCTCCCGAGGGACGATCCCGAATCGATCCTGGAGAACCAGGGTTACCTGGCTCCCGAGCTCAAGGGCGCTTCCGGGCATCCTGTCGACCCGCGGGCCGACCTGTATTCCCTGGGCGTGCACCTGTACCGTTTCATTACCGGACTCATGCCATTCAGGGGCCAATCAGCGCTTCGCGCCCTGGACAAGGCGGTATCGGTGCTGCATGTGTCGAACGCGCTGGCGCGCCGCGGCGTGCCGCCCGAGCTGATGCGCATGACGGTGGCCTGCCTGCGCAAGAATCCCCGACAGCGCTATCCCTCCGTGGTGGAGCTGGTGCGCGACCTGAAGGCGTTCATGGACGGGCGCCGCATGGATTCCATCCGCGCGGGCGCCACCGATCCGCTCGCGTACCTGGAAGGCCTCAATAAAAGGAGGGAACGCCCGGGTGCGGGGCACGTCGTCCGTACGCTCGACATGGCGGAATACTTCCGCGCCCTGTCGGAAGGTCCGCGCGAACGCGCGGGGACGCCGATCTCGGGTCGCTTCCCGCCGGAGAACGCGGTTTCCGGCGGCAATGCCTTCGCCGGCTATGCCGAACTGGAAGAACTGGAATCCGCGGGTCCGGAGGACGACGAAAGCCTGTCCGCCGATGATTACGTGGCGATGAGCATGGAAACCTGCTCCGGCGAACCGCAGGTCGAGGCGAAACCCGACACGGCGCCAATGCCCGCCGGCGTCGTCCCGGAGCCTCCTGGATTTCGGCATGGCGATTACTGGAGCCAGGTGTCCACCGGCTTGGATGCAGGCGCAAGCGTGAACGGAAAGCGCCCGCCCGGACCGGAACGGGAAACCGTGGCGGCGACAGCTGCCGGCGCACCGGTGGATGCCCCGGTCATTGACGGAAGTACCGCTGTCCGCCAAGCCGGACGGGACATCGCCGGCGGAACGGGTCCAGCCGCCATCCGGAGAAAACCGTCCGCCGCGGCCGCAAACAAGGAATCCGGTGAAACCGAAGACGCAGGCGAAGGCCTTCGCGCTCCCGGCGTTTCGTGGTGTCATCGATCGGTACGCGCCGATACGGTGGCGACGGTTCTCCTGCAGGCGTTCAAATCGGCGGCCAGGGGCGAAGGTACCTTCCGTTTCCTGGAGCATCCATCGGATCCGCATACGCGTTCCACCCTGGAGCGGGTGTTCGCGCTCATGCAGACCCAGGGAACATTGGTCGATGTCGCGCCGAAGGGAGGGGCCGCGGAGGATTTTCTCCGGGCGCTGAAGTCCGCTCTGGAAGCTGCCGTAGCTTCCCGGCATCCGCGCGAGCGGAGGCGATTTGCCGCGAAAGCCGACAAGGCGTACGCCGGCGCCGAAGCCGCCCTCTCGATGCCCGCCGATCGGTCTGCGGAGGCCCCGAAGCAAGAGGATGCATGCATTTCGGCCGCGGCCGCGGCGCTCGTGCGCCTCGGGACAGGAGCCAGGCCGGCCGCCGTCATCGTCCGCGACGCGAACGGCCTCGATGCGCGCGCCCTGGAGTACCTGGTCGCCGTCGCGGCCCTGGTCCCGGGGAAAGCCATGTGCGTGTTCGCGTTTTTCGAGGACGAAGCGCCGGTCTCCTGGCGCTGAGTTTCAGCTGGAAGGCCCGCTCCCTTGACGGGCGCGGCGCACAAGCATAACTTGATCCGGCGCCGAACTTCGGAGCCGGAAACGTATCCGGCGGCAGGAGACCCATGAAGAAGAACTTCGTTCCGATCCTCGTCTCCTATTTCGCCATCTACACGATCTGGGGATCCACCTACCTCGCGATCCGGTGGAGCGTCGAGAGCCTGCCGCCTTTCTATGTCGTCGGCATCAGGTTCTTCCTGAGCGGCCTCGTCTTCCTCCTCGTGTCCGTCGCGAGCGGGAAGCTGAAACGTTTTCCGTCCGTGAAGGAACTCCTTTCGGCGGCTTTTCTCGCGGTCTTTCTGCTGCTGTGCGGCAACGGCTTCGTGTCGGTCGGCGAGACGAGCGTCGACAGCTACATCGCCGCCATCATCATCTCCTCGACGCCCTTCTGCGTGGCCTTTTTCAACAGGGTCATCTTCAAGGAGAAACTTTCGGCCACCAGGCTTGCGGGCATGGCCCTCGGCCTCGCCGGCGTCGCCGCCCTCATGTACGACGGGCGCGCCGCGCGCTTTACCCTCAGCTATGGGATGCTGTTCATCGTCGTCGGATTCCTCTCCTGGGGCTTCGGGACTTCGATGAGCCGCGCGCTCGCCGTGCACCCGGACAACTTCGTCAACTCGGGTCTGGAGTGGACCATGGCCGGCGCCGCCGCCCTGGTCGTCTCGCAGTTCATCTACGCGCCCCTCCCCGAGGTCCTGCCGCCGGTGACGCCCCGTTCGTGGTGGGGGCTGCTCTACCTCACGACGGTCGGCGCCTCGGCGCTGGCGGCCTACAATTACCTGCTCAAGAACGAGCCTTCGAGCCGCATCGTGAGCTACGCGATCGTCAACCCGCTCATCGCGGTGCTCCTCGGCATCCTCCTCGCCGGGGAAAAGCCGGTGCCCCTCCTCGCCGTCGGCATGCCGGTCATCATCGCGGGCCTCGTCCTGATGCTCTATGGCGACGCGTTGGCTGCCGCAATCTCGGCCAGGCTCGGGAAGGCCGACGGAAAAAGGCCATGGACTCCATAGCCATCCAGCAGGCCCGGAGCCCCGACGAACCCGTCGTGCTCGTGCACGGCGGCGCCTGGAATATCCCGGAGGATCTCCGGGCCGCGCACGTGGCGGGGACGGCCGTGGCCTATCGGGCCGCCCTCGACGCTCTCAGCCGATCGGACGAGCCGCTCGACGCCGTCGTGGCCGCCCTGGTCTCCATGGAGGACGATCCCACCTTCGACGCGGGTACGGGCAGCTTCCTCGACGAGGACGGACGCGTCTGCATGGACGCGGCGATCATGCGGGGAAGCGACCTCGCGGCGGGCGCCGTGGCGGCCATCGGGCGGTTTCCCAATCCATCGCGCATCGCGCGCGCCGTGATGGAATGCACGGAGCATGTGTTCCTCATAGGAGAGGGCGCGGAACGGTTCGCGATCCAGCGGGGTTTCAAGCCCGTGGATCCGCGGAGCCTGGTGCTCCCGCGTGAATTCGAAGGCTATGAAGCCTGGATCCGGGCGGGCAGGCCCGACGCGCGGACCTTCTTCGACGAGGAGGGCAGCGCCGCCGCCTCAGGTCGCGGCAGCCCGCAGGACAGGCGCGGCACGGTAGGCATCGTCCTCGCGGGTCGGCCCGGCCCGGACGGGAGGCGTCCCCTTTTCGCGGGCATCAGCACGGGCGGTACGCGGGGAAAGATGGCTGGGCGCGTCGGCGACGCCCCCCTGATCGGCTGCGGGCTCTACGCGGACGACGAGGGCGCCGCGGTCTGCTGCACAGGCTGGGGGGAGGCTTTCATCCGCAGCGCCGCGGCCAAGTCGGTGTCCGACTCGGTCGCACGCGGATCCCACCCCCAGGATGCCGTCGAATCGACCCTCATGGCCATCCTTCGCCGCACCGGAGGACGGGGCGGCATCATCGCGCTTGCGCCGGACGGCAGGACCGGAGCCGCCTTCACGACTCCCGACATGGCTTTCGCGGGGCAGACCTGCGTAAAGCTGGAAGTATGAGAGGTTCTGCCAAAAGTCAGACGACTTCTGAAATTGGTCATGAATCAATGGAATATTCATGCACTCGGGATTCATGGCGCCGTGACATCCGGGCAGGGCACATGATCGAATTGGACGGGTACTTCTAGCTTCTCTATACTTGAAAACGTGTAGTTACCTCCCCTGAAGATTCCGCCCGAGGAGGTTCGAGGCGTGCCACAATCATCGCCCGGTTCCCGTCCGTCCATGAGACTCCTGTTGCTGTATGCCCGGAGTGCCGATCCGGGACGCCGGGCTGCGGACGAGGCGCGATTCACCCTCTTCCGCGATGCGCTCGCGGCCGGGGGCATCGAAGCCGTCCCCGCGGGATTTTCGAGCGAGCGGGAATTCCTTTCCCTCATCCGGGAAACCCGTCCCGATCTCATATTCTGCGCCGCGCACCGCGTGCCGATCCGGGGCGGGCCGCCGCGCGGCGCGCACGACATCATCGAGGAACTCCGCATACCCTTCGTCGGTTCTTCCGCGCGGGCCATCGAACTTGCTCTCGACAAGGACGCCCTCAAGCGCGCATGGCTCGCAGGAGGGGTACGGACGCCCGCGTGGTTTTCGTTCGGGAACGAAACGGGACCAGCTGACGATCCGCGTGGGGCGCTCGACGGGGCCCTGGATTTCCCCTACATCGTCAAACCGGCGCTCGAAGGCAACAGCCGCGGCATTTCCCGGGATTCGGTGGTCCGTTCCTCCGGCGAACTTCGCGCCAAGGCGGACTCCGTGGTCCGGGAGTATGGCCCCGTGATCGTCGAGCGCTTCCTCGAAGGCCCGGATCGACGGGAATTCACAGTCGCGATGATCGGCAACGGGGATCGCTCGCTCGTCATGCCGGCGGAACTCACTTTCAGGGAGCCGACCCTGTTCCCCGTGATCACCACGGACGACAAGGACGGACAGCGCACCCTCGCGGTCCCGGTGGAGGATCCTGCCTTGTCGGCCAAGGTATCGGCCTTCGCCCGCTCCGCCTTCGCGATCGCCGGGGTGCGGGATTACGCTCGCGGCGATTTCATCCTTTCCGGCGGCGAGCTGTACGCGATCGAAGTCAACGGCCAGCCGATGGTACCGGACAGCTGGTTCGCCGCCTGTTCCCGGGGAGCCGGACTCGGCGAGGAAGCCTATCTCAATGCGATCGTCCTCGCGGCCGCCGAGAGGGTCGCGGGATGACGCGGACCGCCGTCCGCGACTTCGGTCCCGATGACCGCGTCGGGCTCATCGGACCCTCGCTCGATGCCCACACGCTCGGCATCGGATCGGTCGCGCGCCTGCTCGCCGACTGCGGCGTGCGCGTCGTCGAGGCCGGAACCGAAGAACGGGACGCGGCCTCCGCTCCCTGGGCTCCCGGGAACGGCCGCGCCCTTGCCGCCTGGATCAGGGCGAACAGGATCACCGTCCTCGGCTTCAGCTACCGCCTCGATCCCGCGGACGGCGTTCGCCTTTTCGGCGCCTTCCTGGACGCGCTCCGTGGCTCGCTTTCGCTCGCCGCCGACGGCGGCACGGTCCGCGCCCTGCTTTTCGCGGGCCTTCCCGAAACCTGTGCCCTCGTCGCCGAGCGCTTCCCGCTGGTGTCAGGCATCTTTTCGGGGGAGGAGACTCCCGCGGAGACCCTCGCGGCTTTCGGCATTCCATCCGCCGCGGTGAGCGCCGACGCCGCGGCCGGCGTCGCCTACGACGAGGCGCGCATGTCTTTCGGCCGGGACCTCGTCGCGCGCGGCGACTGGCTCGGCGTCCGTTCCGTCGACCGGAGCGGCGCCCCGCGCTTCGGCCTCCGCGGCGACGGCATCGTCGGACGCATCGTCCACGGCCGCTCGCTCGCCCTGCCTCCGCTGATCCGGGCGCACGTCGGGCCCTACCTCCCCGACCGGCGCGAAGCGGTGCGCCTCTTCCTGTCCTGGACCCGGCAGCTCGCCCGCGGCGGGCTGCTCGACGTGCTCTCGATCGGTATCTCGCAACTCAGCCAGTCCGCCTTCGGCGAAGACCACGAGGGCATGCTCGACGGCGGCGGCGTGCCGATCAACTCACCCGGGGAGTATTCCGATGTATGGAGCGCGGCGCGTCCCATGCTCGTCCGGACCTACGCGGGGACGAAGGACGTCGGGCGCCTCGCGCGGATGTACGAGGAGAGGATCGACATCGCCTGGCACGCTTTCTCCTTCTGGTGGTTCTGCGAAACCGACGGGCGCGGCCCGAACGGGGTTCTCGAAAACCTTGGCGAGCACCTCGGGGCGCTGCGCTTCGTCGCGGCCTCGGGCAAACCCTTCGAGCCCAACGTCCCCCACCACTTCGCCTTCAGGGGGGCGGACGACGCCACCTACGTCGTCTCTGGCTTCCTCGCGGCGAAGGCCGCGAAGCTGGCCGGAGTCCGCTTTCTCGTGCTCCAGGTCATGCTGAACACGCCGCGATCGACCTGGGGCGTCCAGGACCTCGCGAAAGCCCGCGCCCTCCTTTCGCTGGCGCGGGAACTCGAAGACGGCGGTTTCCGGGTCTTCCTGCAGCCGAGGGGCGGGCTCGACTACTTCTCCGCGGACGAGGCCAAGGCGAAGGCCCAGCTCGCGGCGGTGACGGCGCTCATGGACGACATCGAGCCGGAAAACGGCGCCAGCCCGGACATCATCCACGTGGTGAGCCATTCCGAGGGGCGAGGCCTCGCGGATCCTCCGGTGATCGAGGAAAGCGTTCGCATAACGCGCCACGCGCTGGTCCAGTGGCGGAAGGTGCGCGCCTCGGGGTATGCGGTCGACCTGGCCCGCGATGCCGAAGTCGAGGCGAGGACTTCCGCCCTCCTGTCCGAGGCGCGCACGCTCGTCGCGGCCTTCGAGTCGTCCGTCCCCGATCCATATTCGGCACGGGGACTCTACGACGCTCTGGCTTTCGGTTTTCTCGCCGCGCCCTGGCTGCTCGGCTGCCGCGGGGAATTCCCCGCGGCGACGGCGTGGCGCACGGGGCTTTCGGGAGGCGCGGTCCGCGTGGTCGACGCGGAGGGCCGCCCGGTGCCCGCATCCGAGCGGGCTGCGGTCTGCGCGGAACGGGCGAGAGCGGCAGTCGCGGCGCGCGCCGCGGGGAGGGGTTGACATGGGACGGATGGACGACGAGGGCCTGTCGAGGATACTCGCTGCCGCGCGCGCCAAGGGCCCCGCGCTTCGCTGGACCGTCATCGGGGCCGGCAACGGAGGCCTTGCCATGGCCGGTCACCTCGGGCTCATGGGCTTCCCGGTCCAGCTCTACAACCGCAGCGACGAGCGGCTCGCGGGCGTCCGCTGGCACGGGGGAGTGCGGGTCGACGGCGAGGCTCGCGGCTTCGGCCCGGTGGAACTCGCCACGTCCGACATGACAGAGGCCCTGTTGGGCGCCGACGTGGTCATGGTGGCGACTCCATCGACGGCGCATCGGAGCCTCGCGGCGCTCATGGCGCCCTGCCTTGCCGACGGGCAGCTCGTCGTGCTCAATCCCGGGCGCACGGGCGGGGCCCTCGAATTCCGCAAGGTCCTCATCGACGCGGGGGCACCGGGGCGTCCCCTCCTCGCCGAGGCGCAGACCTTCATCTACGCGTCGCGGGCCACGTCGCGTTTCGAAGCCCACATCTTCAAGATCAAGAACGGCCTCGCCCTAGCGGCATTGCCTTCCTGGAGGACGCCCGAAGCCCTGGGAATACTCGAGGCCGCCTTCCCCCAGTTCAAGGCGGGCGGCACGGTGCTCGCGACGAGCATGGAAAACATCGGCGCCGTCTTCCACCCGGCACTCACCCTGCTCAACGCGGGATGGATCGAGTCGACCGGCGGCGACTTCGAGTACTACCTCGGGGGCATCACGCCCTCGATCGCGCGGGTCCTCGAACGGATCGACGAGGAACGCCTCGCGGTGGCGAGGGCGCTCGGGGTGCGGAGCCTGTCCGCGCGCGAATGGCTCTACCTGAGCTACGATTCGTCGGGACGCGACCTGCATGAGGCCATCCTCAACACCGACGCGTACCGCGGCATCAAGGCGCCGCCTGCGATCGACCACCGCTACGTCACGGAGGACGTGCCCATGAGCCTCGTGCCGATCTCCTCGCTCGGGACGATGCTCGGCGCCCCGACCCCGACGATCGACATGGTCATAGAACTCGCGCACCTCCTGCTCGGTACGGATTTCCGGGCGTCGGGCCGCACCGTCGAGAGCCTCGGTCTCGCGGGGCTCTCGGTGCAGGACATCCACCGCATCGCGACGGAGACGGGTCTCTGAGCGGGCCCGAAGGAGCGCACGAATGAAGGAAATTATCGATACTGTAGCCGCCGCATGGGCTTCGCTGCCCTCGATGGTCGTGGCGCTGCTCACGCTCCCCGCGGGGTGGCTGTTCGCGCTGCTCTCCCGCTTCCTCGTCGCGGGATTCCTCTCGCTGCTCGGCGTCGACCGGATAGCGAAGAGGACCGGAGCCGCGGAATTCCTCCGCAAGGGGGGCGTGGAGTACTCGCTGTCCAGGCTGGTCGGCGTCCTGGCCTACTGGGCCGTACTCGTCGCGGTGCTCGTCCGCCTCGCGATAATTCTCGATGTCCGCCTCGTCGCCTCGCTCTACGAGCGCGTGGTCGAACTCTTCCCGAGCCTGCTCGCGGCCGTGCTCGTCGTGGCGATCGGCGCGGTCATCGTCGGGTTCCTCGCGAATTTCGCGATGACGATAGCGCGCAACGCGGCTTCCCGCCATCCCCAGGCGATCGGGCGGGCGATCAAGTGGGCGGGAAATGCCCTCGTCATACTCATCGCGCTGGACCAGGTCGGCCTCGGACGGTCGATACTGAGCACCGCTCTCCTCGTTCTGCTGGCCGCGGCTTCCTTCGGCGCCGCGCTCGCCTTCGGCCTCGGCTGCAGCACCATGGCCAAGGAGGCGGCGACGCGCTTCCTCAGGGAACTGCGGGAACGCGACCGCGGAGGCAAGGGCAGCGACCTCGAGGGGTGAACCCGGGCTCTGCCCGGCGGCCAAGATCGACGCGGCCAGCGGAGCTTCGGTTGCGGGCGGATGACGGGGCGAGAACGGTTGCCGGCGCGCTGGGGGAGCGTGGCAGGCGGCATGCGCGGGTCGGAACATCGTGCGAGCCGTCTCCGGGAGCGGTGGACTGCCCGCGCATCCTTGACTATACTCCGCCCCATGCCGGCACCCCGATGCGAGCGCGATGCCTTCCTCTGCGTCTGCCTCAACCCCGTCATCCAGAAGACCATCGTGTTCGACCGCCTTGAGAAGGACGAGGTCAACCGTGCCCGCGAGCACCGGGTGGATGCCTCGGGCAAGGGCGTCAACGTCGCGCGCGTGCTCATCGAGACCGGGCGGCATGCCATACACCTCACCCAGGCGGGCGGTCCGACGCGGGACTGGTTTTTTTCCCTGTGCGCCGCCGACGGCATCGACCTTCGGGCGGTCGAGTCCGGTTCGGAGATCCGGTTTTGCTACACGGTGATCGACCGCGGCGACGGGACGACCACCGAGCTCGTCGAGGAAGCGCGGACCGTCGAGGCGGGTACGGCGGAACGCATCCTCGAAGCTTTCGATATCGCCATCCCCGACTGCCAGGCCCTCGTCATTTCGGGAACCCGGGCGGCCGGTTTCCCCGACACCATATTCCCGGAAATGGTCCGGCGCGCCCGCGAAGCCGGCCTTCTCGTGGTACTCGATATCAAGGGGCAGGACCTTTTGTCCTGCCTCCCGTGGCGACCCCAGGTCGCGAAGCCGAACCTCGCCGAACTCCTTGCCACCTGGCCGATGGCGTCCGAGGAAGGTGAATGCGCGGACGAGGACGCACTCCGCGCCCACATCGCGGCAATCGCCGGCGATCTCCATGCGCGTTACGGGACGATCCTCGTCGTGACGCGGGGATCGAATCCTACCTGGTACGCCCGGGGTGGGGAACTCTTCGAATACCCGGTTGAAAAACGCAGGTCACTCAACCCGACGGGGTCGGGGGATGCCTTCACTGCCGGACTGGCCGCAGGCTTCCTGGAGACGGGCGAGCTGTGCGAGGGCATCCGCGAGGGAACCCTCCTCGGCGGCCTCAACGCGGGACAGCTCAAGCCAGGATCGGTGAACCGGACCGGGGGGCGAAGCGGCCCCAGCGGCGATTCCCCGGGCAGTTGACCTTCCTCGTTCGAGTGCCGGATCCCCGCGCGTCGGTTCATGGAACCGGGGTTCATGAACCCCGTATCGGCTTCCGCCCGCCACGGCGCAGGAACTCGTCGACGAAAACCCGGCGGATGGTCCAGGGCTTTCTTCGATGATTCAAGATCCCCGAGGAAGACAGCTTCTTGCAAAGTAAGTTGGATTGTGCTATTATAAACGCGAAAAGAAAGGGAAAGGCAAGCAATTCGAAAGGTAATCGCTGGATGAACGAAGAACTGTCCGAACGCGAACGCTCGATCCTGGACTTTCTCATGGATGAGGGATCCCTCTCCGTATCGCGGCTTTCCGCCAGCCTCGGCGTTTCAACCGTTACGGTCCGGGCCGACCTCAAGAACCTCGAGGAACTCGGGTTCCTCGAACGCACCCATGGCGGCGCCGTGCCATCCTTCCACGTGAGCATCCTCGAGCGCCTCCGCGAGCGGAGGGTCGAGAAGAACCGAATCGCTCGCGCCGCGGCAGCCCTCGTCACGGATGGGGACCGGATCATGATCGAAGCGGGCACGACGACTGCCCTGGTAGTGCGCTTCCTGACCGGAAAGCGGGACCTGCATGTCGTCACCAACTCCGCCCTCGTCCTCACCTACGCCCGCTGCCTCCCCGGGCTCTCGGTTACCGTGACCGGCGGCGAATACCGCCGTCTCACCGAGTCCATGGTCGGACCGGTCGCCCTCGACGCGATCGAACGGCACAACGTCCGGCTTGCTTTCGTCGGCACGGACGGACTGAGTCTCAAGCGGGGGATGACGACCCATCTCGTGGAAGGGGCCGAGATCGTCAAGGCGATGGTCGCCCGCGCGGAGATCTCGATACTCCTGGCAGATTCGTCAAAGTACGGGCGGGCGGGCTTCGTGTCCGTCCTGCCTCTCTCGGGCGTGGACCGCGTCGTCATGGACGACGGGCTGCCCCCGACGGCCGCGGAAGAACTCCGTGCCGTCGGCATTGACCTCATTCTGGTATAGAAAGGGAGGATCCCGTGGCTTCAGTCGTTGCGATGCCCCGCCCGGGCAACACCGTGGAATCCTGCGTCCTCGTCGGGTGGCGAGTGCGAGAGGGCTCAAGCGTTTCGAGTGCGGACATACTCTGCGATGTCGAGACGGACAAGGCCGTTTTCGAAGTACCCGCCGGGGCCGACGGGATCGTCCTCAAGCTCCTTGTCGCCGAGGGAGACGACGTGAGCGTCCTCGCGCCCATCGCGGTCATCGGCATCGCGGGAGAGGACTGGCGATCGGTGGTCGCGGCCAGCCCTGACCCCGCGGCGGCCGTGGTGAGTCCTGCCATCGCGGCCAGCCCCGTCCCCGCGGCCAGCCCCATCCCCGCGGCCAGCCCCATCCCCGCGGCTAGCCCCGTCCCCGCGGCCAGCCCCGTCCCCGTGAGCGCCCCGGGGGTGTCTCCCCGCGCACGCGCCCTTGCGGAACGCGAGGCAGTCGATGCGCCTGCACTCGCCGGGAGCGGTCCGGGAGGACGCATCATCGAGCGCGATGTCCGCGCCGTCCTGGAGGTCCGTCCACCCCTCTCGGCCGCCGCACGGGCCGGGGTGGCAGCGGGTTCCCCTGTCCCCGCCGCGGGGAGCGGACCCGGCGGCCGCGTCCTCCTCCGGGACTTCGCTTCCCCGGCGGTCCAGTACCCGGGTGTCGGCTCCGGCGCGGGCGGCGAATTCCCCGGCCCCTTCACCGAGACAACCATCAGGAGCATACGCAAGGTCATCGCGGACCGGATGCTGGAATCCCTCGCGACCACGGCCCAGTTCACGGTACACGCCGCGGCGCCGGCCGGACGCCTTCAGGAACTCCGCGCCAGGATGAAGGCAGCGCCCGAATCCCTGGGCTTGGGGAAGGTGACGGTGGGGGATCTCGTCCTGTTCGTGACCGCGCGGGTTCTCGGGGACCATCCCCTCTGCAATTCCCGCAAGGAAGGTGAGGTCGTGAAAACCTACGCTCGGGTCCACCTCGGTTTGGCGGTGGACACGCCCCGCGGCCTCATGGTGCCCGTGATCAGGAACGCGAACATGCTTTCGCTCACGGGGATTTCCGTCGAGGCGAAGCGCCTTGCGGCGTCCTGCGTCGAGGGCACGATCACATCGGACGAGCTTTCGGGCTCCACCTTCACCGTATCGAACCTCGGCGCCCTCGGCGTCGAGTATTTTACGCCGGTCATCAACGCACCCGAGGTCTGCGTCCTGGGCGTGGGCGCGATCCTCCCGAAGCCCCTGGCATCTCCGGACGGGACGGTCGCCTTCGCACCCGCCATCGGGCTGTCGCTGACTGCTGACCACCAGGTGGTGGACGGGGCCCCCGCGGCGCGTTTCCTCCACGACCTCGGCGCGGCCCTGGCGGAAGTTGACCTCTGGCTTGCACGATAGGAGATCGCCATGTACGACGTCATCATTCTCGGCGGCGGCCCGGCCGGCTACCGCGCGGCCGAACGGCTCGGGGCGAAGGGAAGGAGCATCCTCCTCGTCGAACGGGAACAGCTCGGGGGAACCTGCCTCAACGTGGGCTGTATCCCGACGAAGACCCTCCTCAATTCAGCCAAGCACTATGTCCATGCCATGGAGGGCGAGCGCTTCGGCGTGAAGGCCGAGTCCGTCACCTTCGACCTTGCGAAGATGATGGCATGGAAACGCGAGGTCGTGGAAAAGCTCCGCGCCGGGATCACCGCGGAGATGCAGCGCGGCAAGGTCACCGTGGTCGATGGCACCGCGGTCATCGAGGAGAATGGCAAGGTTCGTATCACCCGGAACGGCGCCGGGCCGCGCATTGAGGATTGCCGCGCGATTCTCGTCGCCACGGGTTCGTCGCCCGTCGTTCCGCCCATTCCGGGCGCAAGGGACAACCCGCTCGTCCTCGATTCCACGGGCATGCTCGAGGTCGAGGCCGTGCCGAAGCGCCTCTGCGTGATCGGGGGCGGGGTAATCGGGGTCGAGTTCGCGAGCCTCTTCTCGAGCCTGGGGTCGGAAGTCACCGTCGTCGAGATGCTGGACGAGATTATACCCTTCATGGACGGGGAACTCGCCCCGGTGCTCCGCCGCGCGATGAAGGAAATCCGCTGGAAGCTCGGTTGCAGGGTCGGGTCCATCGAGGGTGCAATGGTGCGGTATGCGACAAAGGAAGGCGTGAAGGAAGCCGTGGAGGCCGATCTCGTCCTCATGGCCATCGGCCGGCGTCCGAACGTCGCGGGATGGGGCGCCCAGTCCCTCGGGATCGATGCGTCGCCGCGAGGGGTCATGGTGGATGACCGCATGCGCACGAGCGCTCCCCGCGTCTGGGCGGCTGGCGACGTCACGGGGAGGAGCCTCCTCGCCCACTCCGCCTACCGCATGGCCGAGGTCGCCGCGCAGGACATCGATTCCGTCCTTTCCGACGGGTCCGGCGGCGCGGCGCGGATGCGCTGGGATGCCATCCCCTGGGCGGTTTACTCGCTTCCCGAGGCGGCCGGCGTCGGTATGACGACGAAAGAGGCCGAGTCGCGCGGATTCACCGTGAAGACCGCGCGCATTCCCCTTCGCGCTTCGGGGCGCTTCGCCGCGGAAAACGGCTTCCAGGCCCATGGCGCGGTCAAGCTCGTGACGGACGCAGCCACGGGGCGCATCCTCGGTCTCCATGGCGTCGGATCCTACGCATCCGAGGCCATCTGGGGAGGCGTCGTCCTCATCGAACAGGAGCTGCGGGCAGAAGACCTCGTGGAGCTCGTCCTTCCCCACCCGACGGTGTGGGAACTCGTCCGCGACGCCGCCCTGATGATCGAACAGAACTAGATTAAGGAGAGAACCATGCCCAAGTCCCTGGTCGTCGATCCCGCGAAGGTCCGCGAGGCCTCCATCCTGAAAATAAAGGAAATCCCCGTCAACGCGTACCGGCGCGACTTCGCGAATGAAGAGGCGCGCTGGGGCCGTGAAGGGCTCGTCGGGATGTGGCGCGACATGGCCGCCATCCGCGAGTTCGAGACCATGCTCAACGCCATCAAGACTCAGGGAGCCTGGAACGGGATCGAGTACAACCACAAGGGTCCCGCGCACCTGTCGATCGGACAGGAGGCTGCCGCGGTCGGCCAGAGCGCGGCCCTCGGCGTCGAGGACCTCGTGTTCGGTTCCCACAGGAGCCATGGCGAGATCCTCGCCAAGTGCCTCGCGGCGACGCGGCGCCTCGACGAGAAACGCCTCGAGGAGGTCATGCGCTCCTATCTCGGCGGGGATATCCTCGCGATGGCCGAGCGTCTCCCCCACGAGGGCGTGCGCGACCTCGCGGTCAATTTCGTGCTCTACGGGGCGCTGGCCGAGATCTTCGCCCGCAAGGCGGGCTTCAACCGCGGCCTGGGTGGATCGATGCACGCTTTCTTCGCCCCGTTCGGTTCGATGCCAAACAACGCCATAGTCGGCGGATCCGCGGATATCGCCGTGGGCGCGGCCCTCTACAAGCGGATCAACGCGAAGCCGGGCATCGTCATCGCGAACATCGGCGACGCGTCGATGGGCTGCGGCCCGGTCTGGGAGGCGATGACCCTCGCCTCGATGGACCAGTACCGGAGGCTGTGGCCCGGGACGGACGGCGGCGCCCCGCCCGTCCTCTTCAACGTGTTCAACAACTTCTCCGGCATGGGCGGACAGACCGACGGCGAAACCATGGGTTTCGGCGTCCTCGCGCGGATCGGCGCGGGTGTCAACCCGGACAACCTCCACGCCGAGCGCGTGGACGGCTACGACCCCCTCGCCGTCGCCGATGCCACCGCCAGGAAACGGGAGATACTCCTTGCGGGGAAGGGTCCGGTGCTTCTCGACGTCATGACCTACCGCATCTCGGGCCATTCCCCCTCCGACGCCTCGAGCTACCGCACCCCCGAGGAGATCAAGCTCTGGCAGGACGCGGATCCCATCCTCGACTTCGGGCGCTACCTCGCGAAAAACGGCGCGGCGACCGAAGCCGATCTCCGGGAATCCAGGTCCCGCCTCGTCGAGAAACTCGAGGCCGTGGTGAGGCTCGCCGTCGACGAAAAGGCGAGCCCCCGCGTTGGAGGGGCCTTCATCGAGTCGGTCATGCTCTCCAACGGGAAGGCGGAAAGGCTCGACGACGCCACGCCTGAGGGCAAGGCGAGGACGCCCGCGCTTCTCCAGGGCATCGCGGAAAATTCGCGCGTAAAAGCCCTGGGGGGCAAGGCACGCTTCGCTTTCGATGCCGGGGGCAAACCGGTGTCGAAGAACAGGCTCTTCCAGTATCGAGACGCACTTTTCGAGGCCATGGCGCACCGCTTTTCCATCGACCCGACCATGGCGGCCTGGGGCGAGGAGAACCGGGACTGGGGCGGGGCTTTCGCCGTCTACCGGGGCCTCACGGAACTCCTTCCCTACAAGCGGCTCTTCAACAGCTCCATCTCGGAAGGTGCCATCGTCGGCGCCGGCGTGGGCTACGCCCTTTCCGGGGGGCGCGCGGTCGTCGAACTCATGTACGGCGACTTCATGGGTCGGGCCGGCGACGAGATCTTCAACCAGGCCTCCAAGTGGCAGGCCATGTCCGCGGGGATACTGAAGATGCCGCTGGTCATCCGCGTGTCCGTGGGCAGCAAGTACGGCGCCCAGCATTCGCAGGACTGGGCCGCCCTCGTGGCGCATATCCCCGGCCTGAAAGCCTACTTCCCCGCGACCCCGTACGATGCGAAAGGCATGCTCAACCTCGCGCTGCGCGGCACCGATCCCGTCGTATTCTTCGAAAGCCAGCTCCTGTACGACATTGGCGAACGCTTCGAGAAATCCGGCGTACCCGAGGGGTATTATGAAGTCCCCGAGGGTCTGCCGGCGGTCAGGAAAACGGGGACGGACCTCACGATCGCGACCCTGGGCGCCACGTTGTACCGGGCCCTGGACGCGGCCGAGATCCTCGAATCGAAGTACGGCGTTTCCGTCGAAGTCGTCGATCTCCGCTTCGTCGCCCCCCTCGACTATGGCCCCCTCGTGGAGTCCGTGTCGAAAACGGGCCGGCTCCTGCTTTCCAGCGACGCGGCCGAACGCGGATCCTTCCTCCATACGGTGGCGTCCAACGTGCAAACCCTCGCTTTCGACCGCCTCGACGCCCCCGTCGCGGTGGTGGGGAGCAGGAACTGGATCACGCCCGCAGCGGAAATGGAAGAGCTCTACTTCCCCCAGAAGGACTGGATCGTGGACGCGGTGCACGAACGCATCCTGCCGCTGCCCGGCCGCGAGCCCGTCACCAACCAGACGACCCTCGAGTTGGCGCGCCGCGCCCGACTCGGGGTCTAGGGGGAACGATGGGTGATGCTTCGCCAGTTTCCGCGGAACGCCCCGCGGACAAGCGGGTTTTCGAGCTCCTCGATCGTGCAGGCGACGGGCGGGCAACGGGGGACGAGCGCCTGGCGGCCCTGCGAACACTCCTCGCGGAGCGACCCGGCGAGCGCCGCGGCGGTGACGCGGTTCCCCGTCCCACGGGCGAGGTGAACAACCATGTTCACACCATCTACTCCTTCAGTCCCTACACCCCCGCCATGGCCGCGTACCGCGCCCGCGCCGCGGGCCTGGCCGCCGCGGGTTCCGTGGATCACGACTCGGCAGGTGCCGCCGTCGAAATGCTCGAGGCTGCCGCTATCCTCGGAATCGGGTGCACCGTGGGCCTCGAGCTGCGGGTTTCCTTCCTCGACTCTCCCTTCGCCGGGCGGAAGATCAACAATCCCGATTCCCCCGGCATCGCGTACATGACGATCCAGGGTCTGCCTCGCACGGGCATCCCGAAGGCGGCCGAATTCATCAAGCCGATCGCGGCGGCGCGCGGCGCCAGGAATCGTCGGACCACGGCCGCGGCATCCGTGCTCCTCGAAGGCGCCGGATACGGCGTGCTCGACTACGACCGGGATGTGCTACCCCTTTCCAAGGCGGCCGAGGGGGGGAGCGTTACCGAGCGCCACATCCTGGCCGCGACCGCCGCTTCGATCATCGCCAGGCACGGCAAGGGACCGGCCCTCGTGGCGGGCATCGCGAAGGAACTCGGCATCGCGGCCCCGCTTCGCGCGGCGCGCTGGCTCTCGGACTCCGGGAACCCGCACTACCTTTACGACCTCCTCGGCCTCCTCAAGGCCGGGTTACTCGACCGGGTCTTCATCCAGCCCGGGCCGGACGAATGCATCCCTGCCGCGGATGCGCTGGCCTTCGCCCACCGAGTCGGCGCCATCCCGGCCTATGCCTACCTCGGCGACGTGGCCGATTCGCCGACCGGCGACAAGAAAGCCGAGAGCTTCGAGGACTCCTACCTCGACGAGCTCGTACCCTACATCGCCGATCTCGGCTTTCAGGCGATGGCGTACATGCCTCCGAGGAACACGCGCTCGCAGATCGACCGCCTCCGCGCGCTTTGCGCACGATGCGGGCTCATGGAGATATCGGGCGTCGACATCAATTCGTCGCGGCAGTCCTTCAACTGCCCGGAGGTCCTCGCTCCGGCCATGTCCCGACTGCTCGACGCGACCTGGGCTCTCGTCGCCCACGAAAAGCTCTCCGGGATCGACGGGAGCCTGGGGCTTTTCTCCGCCGACAATTTCCTCGCCCCGCGGTCCCTGGCGGAACGCATCGACCTGTACGCACGGGTCGGCAGGGCGCTCGACCCCGAGCACCCGGAAGATCCCGAATTGCTCGGCCGCCTCGCGCGGGGCTGGAGGTAAACCATGACCGTCTCCGTCGTCGCGCCGCTCCTCCGCGGCATCGCCCTGGCCGCCGCCGGTCCCGGCGGCTCCGTCGTGGTCGCTTCGGCTCCCTTGCCCCCGGTCCTGCCCGCGGACGCGGTCCGCATCGATATCGCCGACGATGACGAAGCGGCGGCATTCACCGCGTTGCGTGCCGCGTACTCCCGACGTGCGGCCGGCGCTCCGGCCCTCTTCGCGGCAAACCTGGCGGGAGCGGGGGAATTCCTGCTCGCCGCCGCTTCGGATATCGACGCCGCGCGGGTGCTTGTTGCAGGCGGCGCCGTCCCGTCGGCGGGTCGGGCGCCTGCGCCGGCCGAGGCTGATTCGAAGGGTTCGGCGGCCGGTCGGGACCGCGTGGTCTCAGGCAGGATCGCCCTCGTCACGGGCGGTGCACAGGGCTTCGGCGAAGAGATCGCACGCGGCCTCGCCGCCTCGGGCGCCCTCGTCTGGGTCGCAGACATCAACGGGGACGGCGCACGGCGGCTTGCCGCGGAGCTCACGGCGAAAGCGGGTCGGACCGCGGCCATCGCCGTCGCCATGGACGTCACGAGCGAAGAGTCCGTCGCCGACGCCATCTCGGAGATCGCCCGCACCACAGGCGGGCTTGACCTCGTGGTGAGCAACGCGGGCGTGCTCAAGGCGGGGAGCGTCCTCGACCAGGAACTCGGCGCCTTCGATTCAGTGACCCGCGTCAACTACACGGGGTTCTTCCTCGTGGCCAAGCACGCCGCGAACCTCATGAGGCGGCAGCGCCTCGGACATCCCGGGCATCGGACCGATATAGTGCAGATCAATTCCAAGTCTGGACTGGCGGGTTCCAACCGAAACGGCGCCTACGCCGGATCCAAATTCGGCGGGATCGGACTCGTGCAGAGCTTCGCGCTCGAGCTCGTGGAGTACGGCATCAAGGTGAACGCCATCTGTCCTGGCAATTTTCTGGACGGTCCGCTGTGGTCGGATCAGGAGAAGGGGCTTTTCGTCCAGTATCTGAGGACGGGCAAGGTCCCCGGTGCGAAAACGATCGCCGACGTCCGCGCATTCTACGAGGCCAAGGTTCCCATGGGGCGCGGCTGCGAAGGTCCCGATGTCATGCGGGCGATCTACTACCTCGTGGAGCAGGAATACGAGACCGGCCAGGCCCTGCCCGTGACCGGCGGCCAGGTCATGCTCACGTAGCAGACTTTTGAAAAACGTCAAGCTTCTTATCGACCTGTTGGGAGAAAGCCATGGAATACGCGCTTGCCGTCTTCGATGTCGGCATGACGAACAAGAAGATCGTGATCTACGACGAACGGCTCGTCCAGGTGGATGCCGTCTACCGCGTCTTTGCGACCCTGCCGGCGAAGCCGGAAGACGACGGCGATCCCGTCGAAGCCCATGACCTGGCCGCCATCGAGGCCTGGCTTCTCGAGAGTCTCGCCGTGTTCGCCTCGCGCTACCCGATACGGGCCATCGCCGTCACAACCCACGGAGCCACGCTGGTCTGCGTCGGCGATGACGGCATGCCCTGCGCACCCTCGATCCTCTATACCCACGAGCCCGGCGAGGAATTCCACGAGCGCTTCTACCGCCTTGCCGGCGACCCCGTGGAACTCCAGGCAGAGACGGGCACGCCCGCCTTCAAGGCTTTGATCAACCCCTCGAAAGGCCTCCTGTTCCTCCGGGAGCGTTTTCCCGCGGCGTTCGCCAGGACGAGCATCGTCCTCAACTATCCCCAGTACTGGGGGTGGCGGCTCACCGGGGTCGCGGGAGCCGAGGCGACCTACGTCGGCTGCCACAGCTACCTCTGGGACTTCCGCGCGAAGAGACTCTCGGCGGTCGCGCGCCGTCTCGGGGTAGAGGCGCTCCTTCCCGCCGGCCTGCGCGAATCCTGGGATCTTCTCGGTCACCTCAAGCCAGAGATCGCACAACGGCTGGGACTCGACCCCGGCGTCGCTGTCGCCATGGGTATCCACGACTCCAACGCGTCCCTGCTCCCTTACCTGGCCAAGCGGGGTGACCGCGATTTCATCCTCGACTCAACGGGAACCTGGTGCGTCCTCATGCATCCCCAGCGCGAGTACGGCTTCCGGTCCGACGAACTCGGCAAGGTGGTGTTTTTCAACCTGGCGGCCACCGGCGCGCCGGTAAAGACCGCCATCTTCACGGGGGGGCTTGAATTCGAGGCTTGGGCGGGATTGATCGGGGCCACGGCGGCGGCGGCCGGCGAAGGACGGGGAATCCCTGCCTTCGACCCCGCGGTATACCGGCTCGTCGTCTCCGAGCGACGCCTCTTCATCCTGCCGGAGCTCGTCAGGGGATCGGGGCAGTTCCCCGGCTCGCTGCCGCGAGCGGTTGAGGAAGGACGGGATTTCGGTTTCGAAGAGATAAGGGCCGGCAACCGTGCTCCCGCATTCATGCGCGATCCCGCAACCGCATTCGCCGTCCTCAATCTCTCCCTGGCCATCCAGACCGAAACCGCATTGTCCCGCATCGGGCGCGTCCCGGGCACCGAGATCTTCATCGAGGGCGGATTCAGGAAGAACCCCGACTATGACGCCCTCGTCGCGACTCTTTCTCCCGGCTGCCCCGTCGGGCTCACGGGCTTTTCCGAGGCGACGAGCCTGGGCGCCGCGATGACCGCCAAGGCCGTCCTGACGGGCATGCGTCTCGAAGGCCTGGCGGCGGACATAGAAATGGAAATAAGCGCCGTTGCACCCGTGGATCTCCCCGGGCTTGCGGCATATCGTGACGAGTTCCTCCGCCTCGCGGCGGAGCATGCATGGAAAGGGAGGAATCCATGAAGACGAAAGCGGTCAGGATACACGGCGTGAACGACCTGAGGCTCGAGGAGTTCGAGCTTCCGGTGATTCGGGACGACGAGATCCTCGCGAAGGTGATCTCTGATTCGATCTGCATGTCGAGCCACAAGTTCGCGATGCAGGGCAACGCGCACAAGCGCGTCCGCGAAGACCTCGCGAAGAAGCCCGTCATCATCGGGCACGAGTTCTGCGGCGTGCTCGTCGACGTGGGGAAGAAGTGGGCAGGGAAGTTCAAGGCAGGCGACAGGTTCGCCATCCAGCCCGCGTTGAATTACCGGGGCACGCTCTGGGCGCCGGGATATTCCTACGATCACATCGGCGGGGACGCGACGTACGTGGTGATTCCCTCCGAGGTCATGGAGATGGACTGCCTCCTTCCCTACGAGGCGGATGCCTTTTTCATGGGCTCGCTCTCGGAGCCGATGTCATGCATCGTGGGCGCCTATCACGCCCAGTACCACACGAAGGGCGGTTCCTACGTGCATGACATGGGCATCGTCGAAGGCGGTTCCCTGGCGCTCCTCGCCTCCGTAGGTCCAATGGGCATCGGCGCCATCGACTACGCCATGCACGCGAAGAGGAAGCCGGCGCGGGTTGTCGTCACCGACATCGATGATGACAGGCTCGCCCGTGCAGCCTCGATCTTCACGGTCGAAGAAGCGCGGGAAAACGGCGTGGAACTCGTCTATGCCAACACGAAGGATCCCGACGATCCCGCGGCGAGATTGAAGGGGCTCAACGGCGGGAAGCCGTTCGACGACGTTTTCGTCTTCGCTCCCGTGAAGAGCGTCGTCGAGATGGGCGATCGCCTGCTCGGTCCCGACGGCTGCCTCAATTTCTTCGCGGGCCCCACCGACGCCTCCTTTTCGGCTTCGTTCAACTTCTACAACGTGCACTACGAATCCCACCACCTGGTCGGAACGTCCGGCGGCAACACGGACGACATCCGCGAGTCGCTCGCGATGATGGCCGATCGCAGGCTCAACCCCGTCGCGATGATCACCCACGTGGGCGGCCTCGACGCCGTGCCGAAGACGACCATCGAACTCGACAGGATACCCGGAGGCAAGAAACTCATCTACACGCACAAGAAGCTCGACCTCGTCGCGATCGCCGGCTTCGCGGAGCGGGGCGGGACCGATTCCTTCTACGCGGAACTCGCGCGTATCGCCGCGGGGAACGGCGGGCTCTGGTCGAAGGAAGCGGAGGATTACCTCCTGGCCAACGCCCCGGAAATATGATGCTTCGCGGCGTGCTCTTCGACGTGGATGGGGTGCTCGTCGATTCCGAGAGATTCATCGCCCTGGCTGCGGTCCGCATGTTCGCCGAACTCCATGGCGTCGCCGTTGACCCGGCCGAATTCGCCCCCTTCATTGGCACCGGCGAAGGGCGCTACCTGGGCGGCGTGGCGGCAGCGCATGGCATCGACCTCGACGTGGAGAAGGCGAAGGCGCGCACCTATGCCCTCTATTTCGAGGTGATCCGGGGCCGCCTCCGGACCGTCCCGGGAGCGGTGGAACTCGTGCGCGCTCTCCGCGCCGCAGGCGCAAGGATCGCCATCGCGACGAGCGCCGACCGGGGCAAGCTCGATGCCAACCTCCGGGAGGCCGGGTTGTGCGACGGGGATTTCGACGCGGTCCTTACCGGGCTCGACGTCGAGCGGAAGAAACCATTCCCGGACATCTACCTGGAAGCGGCCAGGAGAATCGGCGTGCCGCCCGAGGACTGTCTCGTCATCGAGGATGCGCCCGAGGGCATCCTCGCCGGCATCGCGGCGGGCGCCCGGTGCGCAGGCGTTTCGACGAGCTTTCCGGCGGAACGGCTCTTCGAGGCGGGGGCTGCCTTCGTCCTGCCCGACCTGACCGGGGGGATCGCGGCGCTCGAGCGGCGCGTCAGTGATACATCCAGTTCATGAGCCCAGATGTCCGGAGCGCGTGTTTATTCCATCTGCCGGCAAGAATAGTCCATTCACGAAACCGTACAAGCACTCAAGAATGATCAGTATGATCGGGGAGCGTATGGGGCAGAAAACGAAAATCGGCCTGTTCGGCATCGGGCTCGATACCTATTGGCCGCAGTTCGCGGGGCTGAAAGAACGGCTCCTCGGCTACCAGCGCTACATTGCACAACGGCTCGCTTCGGGCGGGGTGGACCTCGTGGATGCGGGGCTCGTGGACAATCCGGAAAAGGCCCGGAACGCGGCGGTGCTCCTCGCGGAATCGGGCGTGGACCTGGTTTTCCTCTACGTGTCGACCTACGCGCTTTCCCACACGGTATTGCCGGTCGCCCAGCGGGCCGGGGCGCCCGTGATCGTGCTGAACCTCCAGCCGTCCTCCTCCATCGACTACGCGGCGTTCAACTCCCTCGGGGACCGCGGGAAGATGACGGGCGAGTGGCTCGCGAACTGCCAGGCATGTTGCGTTCCCGAGATTGCGAATGTGTTCAACGGCTGCGGGATTGAATACCGCCTCGTGACCGGCTGGCTCCGCGAGGAACGGGCCTGGGCCGAGATCGGCGACTGGGTCAGGGCGGCGGCGACGCGTGCCGCGATCCGGGATGCGCGCTTCGGGATCCTCGGGCACTACTACGGGGGCATGCTCGACGTCTACACGGACGTGACGAGGCTCGCGGGTGTCTTCGGGAGCCACTTCGAGCTCCTCGAGATGGACCGCCTCCAGAAAACCAGGGCGGGCCTCGGGCCGGGCGACGTTCGGGACAAGCTCGCCCAGTTCCGGAAGGAGTTCAGCGTCTCTCCCGAATGCGATGAAGCCGAACTCGAGCGGGCGGCGCGTACCTCCTGCGCCCTCGACCGCCTCGTCGAAGGAGCGGGGCTCGGCGGGCTGGCCTACTACTACGAAGGCGTCGACGGCAACGAACACGAGGACATCGCGACCTCGGTGATCGCCGGTAATACTCTCCTCACTGGTCACCATGTGCCCGTGGCGGGTGAATGCGAAGTCAAGAATGTCGTGGCGATGAAGATCATGGACTGCCTCGGCGCGGGGGGATCGTTCTCCGAGTTCTACCTGATGGACTTCGACGACGACGCGGTGCTCTTCGGGCATGACGGCCCGGCCCATCCGGGGATTGCCGGGGGCGATGTCGCCCTGGTCCCCCTCCCGGTCTACCACGGAAAACCGGGCAAGGGCCTCTCGATCCAGATGACCGTGCGGAACGGACCCGTGACCCTCCTCTCCGTCGTCCAGGGCCCGGGCGGCTCGACCTTCCTTCTCGTCGCCGAGGGAGAGTCGGTGGCCGGTCCCACGCTCGCGATCGGCAACACGAACAGCCGCTACCGCTTCGCCATTCCCGTGCGCGATTTCGCCGACCGGTGGTCGAAGGCCGGCCCCGCGCACCACTGCGCGATCGGCGTCGGGCACCTGGCCGGAATCCTCGAGAAGCTGTCCTGCCTGCTCGGGATCGAGTGCCGGGTGGTCTGTCGCGGGAAGGGGGCAGCGTGAGCGGGCGCATTCTCGAACTGAACCACATCTGCAAATCCTTCCCCGGCGTGAGGGCCCTCGATGACGTCCGCTTCGACCTGGAGAAGGGGGAGATCCACGCCCTCATAGGCGAGAACGGCGCGGGCAAGTCGACCTTCATCAAGGTGATCACCGGCGTGCACCGGCCCGATTCCGGCGAGATCGTCTTCGACGGACGCAGGGTCGAGATGCGGACTCCCCTCGACTCGCAGAAGATCGGGATCGCGGCGATCTATCAGCATGTCACCTGCTATCCCGACCTCTCGGTGACCGAGAACATCTTCATCGGCCACGAGACCTACCACCCCTTCACGCGGATGATCGACTGGAAGTCCCTCCACGAGAAGGCGGAGGAGCTCCTTGACGGCCTCGATGCCGATTTCGATCCGCGCACGCCGATGGGAACCCTTTCCGTCGCGCGGCAGCAGATGGTCGAAATCGCCAAGGCATTATCGGCCAACGCGCGCATCATCATCATGGACGAGCCGACGGCGCCGCTGACGAACCGCGAGAGCGAAGACCTCTACCGGATCTCGGAGCAACTCCGCGACCGCGGCGTCTCGATCATCTTCATCTCGCACCGCCTCGAAGACATGTATCGGCTCGCGAGCCGCGTGACGGTCTTCCGCGATTCCCGCTGGGTCGGAACCTGGAAACTCGATGAGATCAGCCGGGACGAACTGATAACGGCGATGGTGGGCCGCTCGATCACCCAGCTGTACCCGAAGAAAGCCGTCCCGATCGGCAAGGAAGCGCTTCGGGTCGAAGGGCTTTCGCGGACCGGTTTCTTCAAGGACGTGTCGTTCTCCGTGCGCCGTGGTGAAATCCTGGCGCTTACGGGACTCGTCGGGGCGGGGCGGACCGAGGTCTGCGAGGCGATCTACGGGGTGACACGCGCCGATTCGGGGAAGGTGATCCTGGACGGCGAGGAGCTCAAGGTTGACGGACCCGACGGGGCGATCGAGAAGGGCATCGGCTATCTGCCCGAGGACCGGCTCCGGCAGGGGCTCATTCTCGAGTGGGAGCTCGTGAAGAACGTGACGCTCCCGACGCTCCACAAGTTCCGGAAGCGCTTCCTCATGGACTGCAAACGCGAGAATCTCGTGGCCAAGGATCTCCTCGAACGGCTCGAGGTCAAGGCGCCGAGCGTCTTCAGCGAGGCCGCGACGCTTTCGGGCGGCAACCAGCAGAAGGTGATAGTCGCCAAGCTGCTCAATTCCGACATGAAGGTCATCATCCTGGACGAACCGACGAAGGGTGTCGACGTAGGCGCCAAGACGGCGATTTTCCGCATAATGACCGACCTCGCGGCGCAAGGCTACGGCATCATCATGGTCTCTTCGGAAATGCCCGAGGTGCTCGGGATGAGCGACCGGATCGTCGTCATGCGGGAGGGGCGCGTTACCGCGATCATGGAGACGAAGGATGCGACCCAGGAGGCGATCCTGGGTGCGGCCATGGCGGCGGAAGTGATGGCATGAAGGCTGACGCGAAGCTGCGCGCGCTCCGCGCCATGAAAGCGGCCGAGAGATACCGGGAACTCGGACTGCTTGTCTTCATCGTGGTCCTCTGTGCCGTGATCCAGGTCAGGAACCCCGGTTTCCTCACGATCGAAAACATCGCAGACCTCCTCGCAAACACGGCGATCCTCGGCATCCTTTCGGTCGGCATGATGATGGTCATCCTGACGGGCGGCATCGACCTCTCGATCGGCGCGACGATCGCCCTTTCCGGTATGGTGAGCGCGCTCACCGTGACCGCACTGCCCGGAATCCCCCCGATCGTCTCGATCCTCGAGGGCATGCTCGTGGGCCTTGCGGTCGGAAGCCTGATCGGCATCCTCGTGGCCCGCTTCGACGTCCTGCCCATCATCGCGACGCTCGGGATCATGAACGTGGTGCGGGGCGTGACCTACCTCGTGAGCAAGGGCGCGTGGGTAAGCTCCTACCAGATGTCCGAGGGTTTCAGATCGATATCGAGCGGGAAGATCCTCGGCGTGAACAACCTCGTCGCGCTGGCGATCGTCGTGTACGCCGCGTTCGGCTATTTCCTCAACCAGACGAGGATGGGCAGGCGGGTCTACGCCGTGGGATCGAACCCCGAGGCCGCGGACGTCTCCGGCATCCCTCGCCGCAATATCGTCGCATTCGTATACGCTGTCATGGGTGCACTGTCCGGGCTCGCGGGCGTGCTCTGGGTCAGCAAGTTCGCATCCGCGCAGGGCGATACCGCGGGTGGATACGAGATGAACGTCATCGCCGCCGCGGTTCTCGGCGGGGTGAGCATCGCGGGCGGGAGCGGCAAGGTCTCGGGGCTCTTCCTCGGAACCATCCTCCTCGGGATCCTCAACAACGCCCTGCCACTCGTCAACGTCTCGCCTTTCTGGCAGCAGGCCATCCAGGGCCTGATCATCCTCGCGGCGATACTGACCAACGTGCTCGTCAAGCGCAGCGGCCAGCACCAGGCGCTTCGCAAGCGCGCCATCTGAAGGGACCGACATGAGCGAACGCAGGATAGAAATCGATCGTCCCTGGAGCTGGCGGCGCTTCTTCCTCCGCTGGGAGTGGCTTCTCGTCCTCATCTTCCTCGGGGTGAACGTGGTGAACTCCTCCCTCTCGGAGTACTACCTCAACCTGGACACCTTCCTCGGAACCCCGATGAGCTTCCTCGATAAGGCCTTCCTGGTCCTGCCGATGACCTTCGTCATCATCCTGGGCAATATCGACATTTCTGTGGCGTCCAACGTGGCCCTTTCCGCGGTCGTCATGGCGACGAGCTACAACCTCGGCTTGCCCATGCCCGCGGCCATCATCCTGTGCCTTTTGGTGAGCACGGCATGCGGGGTCGTGAACGGCCTCCTCATGACGCGGTTCAAGGAACTTTCGGCGGTCATCGTAACCCTCTCGACCATGATCATCTACCGCGGCATCGCCTACATGATCCTCGAGAACCGCGCCGCCGGTAAATTCCCCGAGTGGTTCTCGTTCTTCGGGTGGGGCAGCGTCGGACCCGTGCCCTTCATACTGATCGTTTTTGCCGTCTGCGCCGTATTTTTCTCGGTTCTCCTTCACAAGACTGCTTTCGGGCGCAAGGTCTTCGGCATGGGCAACAACCTCATGGCCTCGCGCTACTCGGGCGTCAGGACGGACTCCATAATTCTCGCGGTGAGCGCGCTCACGGGGCTCATGGCCGGCTTTACCGCGGTATTCCTGAGCTCGCGCATGGGAAGCACCAGACCCAACGTGGCTGTCGGCTACGAGCTCGAGGTCATTGCCATGGTGGTGCTCGGCGGGGTGAGCACTTCGGGCGGCAAGGGAAGCCTCGCAGGTCCCATCCTCGCCATCTTCAGCGTCGGTTTCCTGAACTACGGACTCGGGCTCGTCAACGTGCAGGCCCAGATCCTCCTCATAATAATCGGGCTTTTACTGATCCTCTCCGTGCTCGTGCTAAAGGTCCGGTTCCGCGGCAGGCATTCCCATTCGGCAGTTCAGCCGGATGATGTTTCTATCAGGAGGCGATGATGAGAAAGTTCATCACAAGGGCAATTTTCGTGATGGCGATCATGGCGATCGTGGCGATCGCTATCTCGTGCGCTGCGAAGACCCCGTCGAAGTATGCCATCGTGTTCAAGAACACGGGCAATCCCTACGGCGAGAAGCAGATGTCCGGCTTCAAGGCCGGCATAGAGGAGCAGAAGTTCGAGGCTATCCTACGCGCGCCGGACCAACCGACCGCCGAGGCACAGATCCTGATCATCGAGCAGCTGATCGCGCAGAAAGTCGCGTCGATCTGCATCGTCGGCAACGACTTCGACGCACTCCAGCCCGTGCTCAAGAAGGCGACGGCAGCGGGGATCAAGATTTTCTCCCTTGATTCGTCGGTCAATCCGGCGGCCCGCCTGACCCACGTCAACCAGGCCGACTCCGTCAAGATCGGACAGACCCTCGTGCAGGCGGCCTACGACATGATCGGCGGCAAGGGCGAGATCGCCGTCCTCTCCGCGACCAGCCAGGCCTCGAACCAGAACCTCTGGATCGAGTACATGAAGGCCGAGCTCCTGCTCGACAAGTACAAGGACGTCAAGCTCGTGAAGGTGGCTTATGGCGACGACCTCCGCGACAAGTCCGTTTCCGAGGCAGAGGGCCTCCTAAAGTCCTACCCGAACCTCAAGTGCATCATCGCCCCGACGACCGTCGGCATCGCCGCGGCCGGCAAGGTCCTCACCGACAAGGGACTCATCGGCAAGGTATTCCTCACCGGACTTGGACTCCCGTCGGAAATGGCGACCTACATCGAGAACGGCTCCTGCCCCTACATGTTCCTGTGGAATCCCATCGACGTCGGATACCTGGGCGCCTGGACCGCGACTGCCCTCGTGAGCAAGAAGATCACGGGCGCAGTGGGCGACAAGTTCTCGGCCGGACGCCTCGGCGACTACGCGATCACCAAGGCTCCCGACGGCGGCACCGAAGTCCTCCTCGGCCCCCCCTACAAGTTCGACAAGGCGAACATCGCCGACTGGAAGACCGTCTACTGAACGGGGTCGGTTCGTGACCCACGGGCCGCCTTCGGGCGGCCCTTTCCTTTCGGGGCGCGGTGATGCGGCGCTTCAATACCATGTCCGCGGCGCGGCTGCGGGAACGGCAATGACGAAACGACTAGACGGGATCGTGTACTGCATCGTCGCCGGGGGACGGGAAGTGATCATCCCGTCCGATTCGTCGAAATTCGGCGAAATCCCTGTCTCGCACCACTGCAGCAGCGGGGACGTGGATCACGTGATCACCGATTCCGGACCATACGGGGAGTATCGGGCCGCCCTCTCGTCCAGAGTCGATCTCGTTCTGGTCAGAACCGGAAAGCGGGCCGGATATGCGCCGCAGCCTTCACTGGCGGACGTAGTTCTTCCAGTGCGAGGGCGAAATGCCGGTCTTGCTCTTGAACAGTCGTGAAAAGTAGTACTCGTCGCTGAACCCGAGACTGAAGGCGACCTCCTTGACCGGGAGGTCCCGCTCCAGGAGCTCCTTGGCCCTGCCGATCTTGATGCTGATGAAATACTGGTAGGGGGTCATGGAGGTGTAGGACTTGAAAACCTCGTTCAGGTGGGAGGTGCTCGCGCCGAGGGCGTCGCCGATGCCGTTCAGGTTGATTTCGCCGTCGACGTTCTCTTCCATGAGGAACTTGGCCTTGGCGACCAGCTTCTCCGAGTGCGTGGCCTGCGCGGAACTGCGCTCGCAGGCGAGGATCTCCGCGGCAAGGCCCAGGATGAGGGCGCCTGCCTTGAGCTGGTAGAGCGGCTCCTGGTTCCGCACGAGGTCGAAGATCTGCGTGTAGAGGGAGAGGATGCCGTTCTGGAGCCCCACCTCGAAAAAGGGACGGGCGGGCGACAGGAAACCTTCCCGGCAGAGGGTGTCCGCATGGGAACCCTTGAATCCGACCCAGTACTCCGACCAACCCACGTCCAGATCCGGCTTGTAGAAATGCGAGACGCCCGGGAAAAGCACGATGATCGAACCGGGCAGGACGACGTGCTGCAAACCCCCGGTCTGGAAGATGCCCCTGCCTTTCGTGACGTACACGATCTGGTACTCGTTGAGCGTGCGGTCCGCGGCGACCGACTTGAATTGTCCGGGATGGTCGTTCTTGTTCGGGGGGTATGGCGTGCCCGGGCCGATCTCGCTGTGCCCCGCGTCCGTGCAGACGATCTGCCAGCGCTCGTCTTCCTCGCTCCACGTGAGGTAGCGGAAGAAAGCCGTCTTTCCGTCCGAGGTACCTATCGGCATCCCAAAAATCATAAGAGGTCCGTCCCCACCTGTCAAATTTCAACCGTCGTGCGCCTGCCGCGTCCTTCGAAGCCGGCCACACGCTTTTTTTCCATGCGGTCTGAAGAATAATCCATTCACAGTCCTGGATGTACGGGATTAAGATGAAGCCGATACGTGGTTCCCGCGCCGCGACCCCGGTCGAAGCGTGCAGGAAACGCGTGAAACGGAGGAGTTGCCATGCCCCTGTCGAACCCGCGCGAAGCCTGGGAATCGGCTTGCGAACGTTACGCCGTTCTTGGCGTCGATGCCGAGGGCTCCCTCGCGAATCTCGACGCCATGCCCATCTCGATTCATTGCTGGCAAGGCGATGACGTCGGCGGCTTCGAAAGCGCCGGCGCGGAGCTCTCCGGCGGCGGCATCCAGGTCACGGGCAACCAGCCCGGCAAGGCGCGCACTCCGGACGAGCTCCGCGCCGACATAGAGGAGGTCGCCACGCTCTGCCCCGGTCCGAAGCGACTTTCCCTCCACGCCTGCTACGGGGATTTCGGCGGGAAAAAAGTGGACCGCGATGCCCTCGAGCCCGCGCACTTCGGGGGCTGGATGGACTGGTCCCGCGCGCGGAAGACCCCCCTCGACTTCAACGCCACCCTCTTTTCCCATCCCCTGGCCGCCGACGGTTACACCCTTTCGCATCGCGACCCCAAGGTTCGCGCCTTCTGGGTCGAGCACGTGGAGCGCGCTCGCCGGGTCGCCGCGGCGATGGGACGCGCCCAAGGCAGCCCGTGCGTGCACAATATCTGGATTCCGGACGGGGCCAAGGATTCTCCCGTGGATCGCGCTGGTTTCCGCGCCCGTCTCCTCGAGTCCCTCGATGCCATATTCGCCGAGCGCCTGCCCGCCTTCGAGATCGTGGACGCGGTGGAAGGCAAGCTGTTCGGCATCGGGAGCGAGTCGTTCGTCGTGGGTTCGAATGATTTCTATCTTGGCTATGCTGCGACGCGTCGCGTTTTTCTCACCATCGACATGGGTCATTTCCACCCTACCGAAAGCGTCGCGGACAAGATCTGTGCGGTTCTTCCCTTCGTGCCCGGCCTGCTCCTCCACGTCAGCCGCGGTGTGCGCTGGGACTCCGACCACGTCGTCACGTTGACGGACGAGCTCTCCGAACTCTGCCGCGAACTCGTCCGTTCCGGCCAACTCGGACGCATCCACTTCGGCCTCGACTACTTCGACGGTTCGATCAACCGCGTCGGCGCCTGGGCTATCGGCTACCGGTCTGCGCGCAAGGCCCTCCTCGCGGCTTTCCTCGAGCCCCGCGCCGCCCTGCTCGCTGCCGACGAGGCGGGGGACGGCTTCGCACGGCTCGCCCTCCTCGAAGAAACGAAGGTGCTCCCCTGGAGCGCCGTCTGGGACGAGTACTGCCGCCGGGCGGGTGTGCCGATTGACGGCGAATTCATCGCGGCGGTCAAGGCATACGAGCGAACCGTGCTCGCGAAGCGGGGGTAGGCGGTGCCTGAAGGAAAACTCGGGGAGCTCGTCGCCATGTCGCGGCGCTACGGTGCGGACCCCGACTGGGTCCTCTCGGGCGGCGGCAACACTTCATTCAAGGATGCGTCGACGCTCTGGGTAAAAGCCTCGGGAACTTCGCTCGCGACCATCGATGCAGGAGGTTTCTGCGCGATGGACCGAGCGAAACTCGACGCCATCTGGTCGAAGGAATACCCCGCCGGGACGGACGCACGCGAAGCGGCGGCGCTTGCCGATCTCATGGCGGCCCGACTCCCCGGCGAAACCGGGCGGCCTTCGGTCGAGACCCTGCTGCACAGCTTTTTCCCCTTTGCTTTCGTCGTCCATACGCATCCCTCAATCGTCAACGGCATGACCTGCGGCAAGGAGGGGGAGGCTGCCTGTCGGGAGCTTTTCGGCGATGAATCGGTGTGGATACCCTTCGTCGACCCGGGGTACGTTCTCGCTACGACGGTGAAGCGGGCAGTCGACGCCTTTCGTGAGCGTACGGGGCGGGTTCCCGCATTGATGTTCCTGCAGAATCATGGCTTGCTCGTCGCATCCGATACGCGGGAGGGCGTGGACGGGCTCTCTTCGCGCGTGCTTGAGCGTCTCTCTGGACGCATGGGACGGCGCCCCGACCGGACTCTCTCGGCCGTGGCTTCCGGTCCTTTCGCGGAGTCGTTGTCGCATATCGCGTCACTCGCCGCGTCCGGGAGCTTCGTCCTCCACCGTGCCGACGCGGACATTCTCTCCTTTGCCGCGTCGCACGGGGCTTTCGCACCGCTTTCTTCGGCCTTCAGCCCCGACCACATCGTCTATGCGGGGCATGAGTTCCTGTATGCCCAGAGGCCTGCCGACATCGAGGCCTCGTGGGGGGAGTACCGCGCGCGAAACGGTTCCGACCCGCACATCGCGGTGGTCGGCGGCGCAGGCGCCTTCGCCTTCGCCGCGAACCCCGGTGCGGCCGCGGCAGCCCTCGCGCTATTCCTGGACGCCTGCGCCGTCGCGGTCTACGCGGAGAGCTTCGGCGGTGCGCTGCATATGTCGAAGGAAAGCATTGACTTCATACGGAACTGGGAAGTCGAGCGATATCGCGTCAAGTCCGGCGGCGGGGAGGCTACATGATGGAACGGGTTGCATTCAGGATGAAGCTCAGGCCGGGCTTCGAGGCGGAATACCGGAAGCGCCACGACGCCCTCTGGCCCGAAATGGCGGTGCTTCTGCGGCAAGCCGGCATATCGGACTATTCGATCTTCCTCGATCCTGAAAGCCTCGTCCTCTTCGCGGTGCAGAAGCGCACCCCGGGATCAACGGCCGACGCCCTCCCCGACAAGGCCGTCGTGCGCCGCTGGTGGGACTACATGAAGGACATCATGGAGACGAACCCGGACGGTTCCCCGGTTTCGATCGGGCTCGTGGAGGTATTCCACCTCGAGTAGCCGGGGACCGCGAGGTGGGCGACCCCTCAGCCATGCTGCGGATTCCCCGGGCACAGGCGTCGGAATCCGGCCCCGACTCAGGTCGCGCCAGCGAAATACTTGACGAGCGTCACCTGGTTGCCCTTGTCGTTGAAGACGACCCGGTCGAAGGCGTTCATTGCCATGAACAGGCCGCGGCCGTGCTCGAGCATCCCGGGGTCCGGCTCGCCGGATTCGAGCAGGAAGCCATGGTGATCGAAGCCCTTCCCCTCGTCGGTCACGCGGTAGGTCGCCCGTGCCGCGGAGACCGAGTACTCGACGAAGACCCTGCGGTCGCGGTAGGCCGGCTCGAGGCGGCGTTGCTGGAGGAACTCGAAGTAACGCTGTTTCTGCTGGCTTTCGGTTTTCTCCCCGAAGCCTATCTCGAGGTTCCCGTGCTCGATGGCGTTCACGATCACCTCGCGGAGGCGGCAGGGCCTGGGCTCCCCCAGCTGCGTCCTGAGCCTCGTCGAGATCTCGCCGATCTCCGCGCGCCGTTCCTGCGCGTCAAAAGCCTGCCTGAGGCGCCTGACGGGTAGGTCACCTTCCCGCTCCTCCGTGTACACCGCGTCCGTGAGGATGCAGCCTTCCCTGCCGGGACGATCGAGCCCGAAGAAATCCCGCGCCGCGTTGTTCCCTTCGATGAAGCCCAGGTTCCCGTCCAGGAGGGCCACGGGGTCGGACGTTCCTTCGAAGAGGCTGCGGTACCTGTGCTCGCTCGCCGCGAGTTTCCCGCTCGTTTCGGTCAGCGTGCGGATCCGTTCCTCCAGGTTCTGGTTCAGCCCCTTGAGCTGGCCGTGGAGGAATCCGAGCCGGTTCGCGAGGATGAGGCCGCCGATGAGGAGGTTGCCGATCGGCGTCCCTGCGAGCGAGCGCAGGTAGATCCGTCCCAGGGAAGGCCGGCGCCCATCCATGACCGGCCGCTTCCAGCGGCGGTACCCGTCCCTGAAGAATCGCCCGAGGATGTCGTATCCGAGATAGTACAGGGCCATGAGGAGTCCCGAGACCTGCCACACCCTGAGCAGGTCGTGCGCGAAGGCATCCGGCGTAAGGGCTTGCGCGATCGCGAGGAAGGCGCAGAGGACGGCGTAGACCTTGCTCACCGACGCGGCCCGATTGTCGTTCAGATTTTCGAGGAAAGCCCCGACGAAGGGGAGGATCAGGAAGAGGCTGCCCAGCTCGATATGGAAGAGCAGGTCGCTGTCCGGAACGAAGAAGTACACGGTGTGGGTGCGGGCGAAGAGATAGATCGCGAGATCGATGGAAAACAGGCCGTAGAAGAGATTGTGCCTGTCCTGGGGACGGACGAAGAAAATGAAGATGTGGTACAGGCCGATGAAGAGGTAGAGGCCGATCAGCGCCACCGGCCAGAGTTCCGCATTCCGGCGCTGGATGAGCTCGTAGGTCCCGACGAAGTACGGTTCGGCCTGGTGGAGGCCGGCGGGGGGGGAAGGTCGGGTCGGCCACGATGCTGATGACGATGAGGTTGGCGCTCGGGCGGAAGAGCGACCCGTCGACCGGGAAATAGATGTCCCGGACGTACGGTGCTTCGCTATCCTGCCGTTCGCGTCGAGATGGATTTCCGAGCGTATCTTCGTTCCGTTGAGGAATATTTCCCAGTCGTCGCCCAGTGCGGCGAAGTGGATTCCCGGTACCAGCGGAGCTTCCGTGCTTCCTTCCCGTCCCCTTTTGAGGAAGGCGGCCATCTCGGCCCCGATCGTGAAGGGGATGGCGTAGGTGAACTCCATCTCGGGGTAGTTCGCCAGGGAGAAGAACGGCCGTTTCGCCACGCCCGCGAGGCCCAGCTCGATGGGTCGGGCGTATCTTCCCGCATTGCCGGTGGCGGGGAAGATCTTCCAGTCCGGGACTCCCGTCGGCATCCGGTTCTCGGCGCCGGGTTCGAACCCAGTACGGATGTAGAGGGGAAATTCATTGAGGTTGATATAGAGAGGGTCACCGGATGCCTGGAGCGGCAGGACAGCGGCCAGCAGGACGAGGACGGCCAACGCCGGGGATCGGGGGAGCTTCAGGTTCATGGGCAATATTTTATCACATTCATGCCGGTCGCGCCATCGTCATCACGGGGTTTCACCAGCCTGCCAGGGAAAGGATAACCTGCCTGACTTGCCCGTCGGTTACACCATGGGTTCGCTATAGAGATCGCTGCCGCAATTGGGACAACCACCGTTGCTTATGAATCTATCTTTGGATCCTTTCCATCCGCAATTCTGGCAATAAGCGATCCCCGAGGGACGCGATCTGAAAACCGGTTCAAGGAGGATCGCCAGGAAGACGATCCCCAGCAACAGCCAGATCCCCTCGGCCATCCAGCCTTGCTTTACCGGCATAACCCGTACCAGCAGTTTTTTCAGCCAATTGAACCCGAATCTTTCCCCCGTAAAACCGACCGCGCCGAGAAAAACCCCGATTCCAGAGATTATCACGCGAATCATATGATGCCTCCTTCATGTCGAAGATCCTGGATGTTGGACTTGCATTTGTCAATGGTAAAAACCAATCATGTCAATGTTCCTGTGCAGGTATTCCATCGGATCGGCTTTCCGGATGACCAGGGGGAATACCGCACAACGAAGGGCCCGGGCGTGGAGGGAGGCTTTCCCCTATCGCCTGCACTATACTCTTGGGCATGACATCACGTTGCTCGAGGAGTGCGCCATGCGTCGTATCCGTTCGTCCGTTCGTTTCCTTGCCTTGATCGTCGCCTTCGCGGCCGCCAGCGCGGTCACCGTTTTCGCCCAGCAGTCATCCGGGGCCGCCCCGACCGAGCTGCCCGTCACCCGCGTCGTGCTTTTTTCATCCGGCGTGGGGTATTTCGAGCATCGGGGGAACGTGACGGGGGACGCCGTCGTCCTCCTTCCCTTCGGCGTGGCCGACGTCAACGACGCCCTCAAGTCGCTCGTCGTCAGGGACGAGGGTAGCGGGTCGCCATCGGTGAGTTATCCGTCGCAGGAGAGCCTGGACCGCGCCCTCAAGGGTTTCCGCGTCGACCTTTCGGGCGCGCCCAGGGTGGCCGACATGCTTGCCCGCCTGCGCGGAGCGGAGATCTCGGTGGACGTGCCCGCGACCCTCACGGGGCGCATAGTCGGCGTGGAACAGCGTCCCGGCAAGGAGCCGGGAACGACGGTCCAGTACCTCGTCATCCTGACGCAGGACGGGGTGCGTGCGCTCCCGATGGACGGCATCGCCGCGTTCAGGTTCACGGACAGGCGCATCACCGACGATTTCGAGCGGGCCCTCGCGCTTGTGCTGGCGGCGCAGGACACGCAGCGCCGCGTGCTGGAACTGAAGCTCCCGGGCACCCAGAAGCGCGAGGCTGCGGTCGGCTACGTCGTCGCCGCCCCGATCTGGAAGGCGTCGTACCGCCTCGACCTCGCGGGCGCAAAGCCATATTTCCAGGGCTGGGCGATCGTCGACAATCCGACGGAAGAGGACTGGAGGAACGTGCAGCTTTCGCTGGTGAGCGGCCGCCCCGTTTCCTTCATCCAGGACCTCTACAGCCCGCTCTACGTCGAGAGGCCGGAAATCCCGTTGGCGATCGCCGGGGCCGCGAAGCCGAGGTCCTTCGAGTCGGGGCTCGCGGGAGCGGGGGACGAGGAGTCGTACGCGGAAGAGTACGAGAAGGACAAGGCCTACGGGGCGGCGCCGCGCTCGGCCATGGCCCCGTCACCCTCCCCGTCGGCGAAGGCCGCCTCGGGCGGGGTGAGGGGGAGCGATGCGCCGTCCGAAGCGATGATGGTGCCGAGGGAATTCGAGACCGCGCGCGCGAAAGCCGCCGGGGAGCTCTTCGAGTTCACCGTGAAGAAACCGGTGACGCTCGAACGCAGGCGGAGCGCGATGCTCCCCCTCGTCGCCGCCGAACTCCAGGTCGAAAAGGTTTCTGTCTACGCACCCGACAAGGGCGCGCCCATGGTCGGAGCCAGGATCACGAACAATACGGGGATGAAGCTGCCCGCCGGGCCGATCACCGTATTCGACGGCGGCGTATACGCGGGCGACGCGCTCGTGGATTTTCTCCCCGAGAAGGACAAGCGCCTCATCGTCTATGGCGACGACCTTTCGCTCATCGCAGACTCCCTGATGACGTCAGCTGAAGAGACGATCGGCGTCGCGATATCGAAGGGCGTCCTCAAGTTCTCGAGGAGGACGACCTGGACCAGGACGTACAACTTCAGGAATTCGGGCGCCATAGCGAAGCGCGTCGTCATCGAGCATCCCGTCATCGGGGGCGCCGAGCTTTTCGAGCCGAAGGCGTACGAGGAGAAGGCGGGGAACGTGTACCGCTTCAGCCTGCCGGTCGCCTCGGGGGCGCAGGTGTCGTACGTCGTGAAGGAACGTTCGCCGAGGACCGACGCGGTCCTCATCGGGAACCTGGGCAACGACGCCCTCGTCATGTACTCGTCGAGCAAGGAGATCCCTCCCGCCGTGCGCGACGCGCTGAAGAAGGCGACCGACCTCAGGCGCAGGCTGGACGACGCGAAGCGCGCGTTGGCTGACCTTCAGGCAAGGAAGAACGACCTTTCCACGGAGCAGGGGCGGATCAGGCAGAACCTGGACGCGGTCGGAAGCGATACCTCCCAGGGCCAGCAGTACCTCAAGAAGCTGCTCGACGCGGAGAACGAGATCGAGGCGGTTTCGAAGGGCATCCTCGAAGCCCGCAAGGCGGCCCAGGACGCCCAGACCGCCTACGAGACCTACCTGGCCAACCTTTCCATCGAGTGATGCGGCAACGCGGCAGGGAACGGGAGTTTCCCGCCGCGGCGAGCGAATCGGCGTATGGCACCGAGCGCCGGCGGACGGTCGCCCCTGGCTTTCCAGGCCAGCGCAGACAGGCAATGGGCTTCCGACGGAGTGAACTTGAGCCTATCGACGCCGATTTCCGCGAGTGCACTGCGGGCTCGCAGCCTGGCGGCGGGGAAGGGTGCTACAATTCCCGTGGGTAGCCACATTATCCATCCAGGGAGTATCCATGATGAAAGGGACCAAATCCGGAATCGCGTCCGCTTTCACGATCGCTCTTGTACCCGCGTTCGTTTCCTGCGCGCAGGTCAAACCCCCGGAACCTTCCCCGCAGGCGGGATCCGGGTGGGAAACGGTCGCGGAGACCTTCGTCGAAAAGGCCGACACCACCCACGCCTGCCTCGTCATGGTGGACGGAACGACCGTGTTCGAAGCCTACGCATGGCCCTGCGGCCCCGGCGACAGGCACAAGCTGGCGTCGTTCACCAAGAGCGTACTCTCGGTCCTCGTCGGGATCACGGTCGGCGAAGCGAAGATTCCATCGCTCGACGCGAAGCCGGGCACGCGGTTTTACTACAATTCCGGCGCGTCCCACCTCCTGTCGGGCATCCTCCAGAAGGACGTGGGCAAGACCGCTCGCGACTACGCGGCGGAAAAGCTTTTTTCACACCTCGGCATCACGGACTTCTTCTGGGGAGCCGACCGGAACGGCGTCACCATGGGCTGCAGCGGCCTCCAGCTCACGGCGAGGCAGCTTGCGACGATAGGCCGGCTCCTGCTCGCCCGGGGCGAGTGGGACGGCAGGCGCATCGTGAGCGCGGCATGGATCGACGAGTCGACGACGAAGCAGGTCGACACGTCTTCGGGTCTCGCGGGGCGGTACGGCTACGGCTACCAGTGGTGGATGAACCCCTCGGGCGGTTTTTCCGGCCGGGGTTACGGCGGGCAGTACCTTCTCGTCGACCCGAAGCGCAAGATCGTGGCGGTCTTCTTCGGCTCGAATTTTGACGACGATTTCTTCATGCCCGAGAGGCTTCTGGCCCAGGCCATGGTCCCCGCCGCCGAAAAGGGAGGCGCCAAGGTCGATGTGGCTCTCGCGTCCCGGCTGGCGGCGCTCGCGCAGGCAGCCGGCAAGGGGCCGACTCCCGTTCCGCCTGCGCCGCTCCCCGCGAAAGCGGCGGCCATCTCGGGCAGGCGCATCCTGCTCTCCGACGGATCGGCATCCGCCTTCACGTTCCCGAAAGCGGACGAGGCCGTGTGGACCATGGAGACGGGCGGGTCCCCGGGCTCCTTCCCCATGGGCCTGGACGGCCGTTTCCGCTCGGGCTTCCTCGGAGAGGCATTCGGGCTGGCGCCCCCGAACCCCGTCTTCGCGCGCGGCGGATGGGAAGGGGAGGACGTCCTCCGCGCCGAGCTGACGCTCTCGTACGACTCGTACACCTACGTGTTCCGTTTCAGGTTCCCCGCAGGTGGCACCGTCGAGGAGAGCTGCTTCGTGCCGGAACTCGGGCAGTAGATCGAGCGCCTGTCCGGAAAGGTGGAATGAAGGGACGCGATTATTGAGCCAATCTAAAAAGGCGGTTACTTCAGAAATTGGCTTTTCAGTTTCTCACGCTTCTTGTCTTTTGGGCGAAGCGCTAAGAAACCTGCGCGGGAACAAGGTTGCTCTTTCAAAAGCCGTCTGACTTTCAGAAGAGCCTCATTTATTCGCGTATTCCGGCACCGGAAATTCCCGGACGAGTTTCACCGCTTCGCCGCAATACACCGCCATGTCGAAATCGAGCCATATCTCCCGAATGCGGATGAGCACCGGGGCATTCCCGTTTTTTGGCTTCGAGCAACAGATGCCCGCGAGCCGCCTGTACGGGAGGGATCCGGGCGCGAGCGCCACGGTCTTGAGTTCCCCGGACCTGACTTCGTCGATATATCGCGGGTTGACGTTGACCCGGAGTTCGCAGCCGGGGCCGAAGCCCGAACCGAAATGGATATAGGTTTCCTGGGCTTTTTCGTCAGCCAGGACGACGCTGATGGCGACGCCAGGGTCGCTCGACGAAGCGAGAACGCTGACTGACTTGATGGCACCGACATTGGAAAGCAGTCCCGTGCCAGAAAAGCCCCCGATGGATTCGTCGGATGCGACGATGCCGGAGGGCGGCAGGATGGCCACGCCGGTCGTACCCGCGGGAGCCCGGGAAAAATCGACGATGGCTTCGAGCGCGCCCGAGGGGCAGGCGGCGCTGTCCGGAGCGGCTGCCCTGATTGACGACGATGGACCTGCCTTCGCGCCCGATGGAAGGAATACGACAACCCAGCGCGTCGGGTCCGGGGAGTACGGCGTGCCGGATTCCCCGGACCGCGGTGCAAGGTCCGAAAAATCGATGAGGGTTTGCTGGTCAGAATGGGCGACTCCCATCGCGAAGCACGCGAGTACAAGTGCCGTCATGGTCCGTTTCATGGTTTTCCCCCGCCTCACTGTATCAACCGGGAGCCGCCGCGAATGGACAGCTCGCCGATGAATACCACGCAATCCCCGATGGGAACGGAAGCATCAAGGTAGATCACTAGGGCCTTGAAGGCCAGACCTCCGAATTTGCCGTTCACGGTGTGCGTCAGGCGCCGGGCGCCGGGAAAATTGGCGGTGCCGAGATCGAATTCGTGGCTGCGCCCCGAGCCATCCCCGAGCAGCACGGCCACCCTGAAGGGAAGGTCCGTGCCATAGACGGTAAGGCTCAATTCCTTCAAGGTCCGGTATTCCGGGTTTTCCCGGCTGGTTGCCGCCTGAACCAGGTAGTACACGGTTCCGTCGCCGGGGGGCTTTTCGAGGAGGATGCCGAGAAACCTGCCATCGCGTTCCGTATCCGTGATTTTCAGGAGCGGCGTGAACGCGGGATCCGAATAGCCGTCCGCAACCACCTTCCAGTCCGACGGATTCCCGGTAAAAACCAGTTCGAGCGTTGCATCCTGGGCCGGGAGGCGGCCGCCCGCAGCGAGCAGGAACAGCAGGGCAAGAGCCGGATGCCGTGTCATCGTGTAACCCCGTAGACAGCCAGGAGATTCCCGGCCGCGACGACGCGCAGGAGGGGGTTATTGTCTTCCCGCATGAAATCCCGCAACAGGAGTGAGTGCTTCCCTTTTCCCTGCCGGCCGACAAGCTCCAGCGCCGCGGCCCGAACGAGGATGTCCCCGTTTCCGGACAGGAGCGTGATCACGCGATCAGGCATGCGTGCCTCGGGCCCCGCCAGGAATCCGCGGAGAGCGATTCTCCCCAGGTTCGGATCTTCCCGGTCCAGGAGGAATTCCAGGCAAGCCGTGCGTTGTATCGAGTCCGGTGAATCAGCGACGATACCGGCATACCGGTACTGAACCCCTGCGGGGAACGTCGACAGCAGGTCCTGGAAATCCTTCAGGTGCTTTTTCTCCGGCACGCCGGCCAGGAAAAAAGCGAGGGCATTGTTCACGACCGTGGACGGGAATACGGCGGACGGCACGGGATTCCGCTCCGCTTCGGCGGGGACGGGAATGCCGTATTTTCTGGCGGCGTCGGCATCGAGAGAAAGACGCCCGTTCCCGGGAGTGACGCCCGTCGCGACCACGGTACGACTCAGTTTCAGGCGATACAACAGCGCCTGGAAAAGCAGTTCGTCCAGCGTGAAGGACCGGGAATCCGGTTCCCTTCCCTTCAGGATGCCCGCACGATCCTGCATCGCATACACGATCCTGTCGAGCGGGAGCTTTTTCGCCTTGAAGTCCAGATAGAGCCGGCTGTACTCGTCGACGCGGACGTCCCGGTCCCAGGGATAGAACACCAGGAGATCCAGATACCTGCGGTCCTTCGTTTCGAGATATTTCCGGGACAGCAGGCAGGCCCCGAAGGCGCCCTTCCGGCCACCGTCCAGGCCGAGCAGGAAGAGGTTGGAAAATTGCGTTATCTTGTCGTAACCTATCATGGCGAAAAGGCCCTGCGGGCCGATCCAGTTCCAGATGGATTCCTCGTTGGCGCGGAGCCAATCCAGGGTGCGTGCCGGATCAAGGCTGAACAGGGTTTCAAGGGCGGCATCCCTGAACAGGGCAAAGCCGGGGGTCGTGATCTCGGAGCCTGGATCCTGGAAGAGCGCCAGGACCGGCTCGTAGGCCAGTTTCGGTGGAAGATGCCGCAGCATGCGGATCGCCGCTTCCTTGACAAGGTGGTTTCCGGAATCGAGACCCGCCAGGACGATGTCGCGCGCTTCGGGCAGGCAGGCAGTGATGGTTTTTTGCTCTTCGGCGGAAAGCGTGCCGCCCGCCTGCGCCCATGCCGATGCGCCCGACAGCGCCAGGAGGGTTGCCAGGAACAGCGCGCCGGAACGACCATGCATCCAGGCGGGGGATTCGCGAGGTTGCGGCCTTTTCACCAGGTACCTTCCATGGAATCGACCTCCCGGTCGGTCGCGAAGAAAAAGTCAGCCGTGGCGTCCATCAGGTCGAGACCGAACGTCATCGCCGGGCTTCCCCTGCAGGTCATGACGAAGCCGGCGACGGACAGGCCGAGCTGTCCCGGCAGGTACCCGTCCAGCTGGGGTATCCCGGGAGGGATGGATGCCGAACAGTACTTGACGCCCGGTTCGGCACGGACGGAAACGGGAAGCTCGTATTCGATGCCATGGATGTCGCGCACGATCAGCGCGCAGGAAACGGCGCCCGATTCCGGCCCCGTCATCCAGAACGAGACGAGCTTGACGATCCCGGGAACCGACGGTCGCACCGGGAAGAGCAGGCGGAAACGCCTGGTCCCGACGCCGCCGGGAACTGCGACGCGGAGGAACGAGGTGTTGCTCCTGCCGGGATGCTCGCGTTCCTGGGCGGCAGCGAGTTCGGGACCCGCCGGGAGCCATGACAGCACGATGTCCTTCGAGTCGGCCGACAGGCTTCTGCCCGGCTCGTTCTCGATCGCGTCGAGCACGATGTTCTTCAGGGACTCCCGGCCGTTGCCCGCCCCGGTCATGTCGATATCCTGGCTTGTCGCAAGCGATGCGGCGCAGGCCGCGAGCAACGCGAACGCGAATGCCTTTTTCATGGGCGTGCCTCGAGCGCCGTGACGGTGAGCGCGTCGAAATAGAAATACAGGGTGCCCTTCCGGAGGCTCAGGGGATCGCAGCGGATGACGAAACCAGTGATGGCCAGGGGGATGCCCGCGAGCTCCTGCGGGATGACGAGGGTCATTTTTTTCCAGCCCATGAAGTCGAGCCTGCCCCAGAATGCTTCGCCGACCGGTTTCCCCGCCGCATCGCCGAGCCTGAGCCACAATACATGATCCGTGTTGTTCCCGTAGACCCATGCGTCGAGGCTCCTGATCGACGGGACGGGCAGGGGTCTGGCCGGGGAAATCAGCAGCGCGTAATCGCGGACATCGAGGAATTCCGCCTTCACGCCAAGGACGTTCCGCTGCGGATTCCGGACTGCCGTTTCCCCCCGCGGATTCGCGGCCAGGTCGATGGGAGCTCCGGGCCGCAGGGCGCTGGCGATCCTGATCCCCGCGGCGTCCGCCGGGCAGGAGGCAGTCCAGCCTGAAGGTTTTTCGAAGTCATCGATCAGCCTGGCCGCGGGGAGAACGGGGAATTCCCTGGCGAGCCGCGCCAGGAAATCGGCCGTATCTCCACCCCCGATGACCCCGAGCAGCGCGACCGCTTGTGCATGGACTTCGGCATGGAAGGGTTTTTCGGGAAGCCGCCTGCCCGGGCCGGTGAACAAGCCTTCGCCGGCCAGCGATTCCAGGATGGCGACCAATTCATCCCGGTTGTCCCGGAAGCTCCCCGTGTTCCTGCCGAATTCGTCCCGAATCATCGAGATGATCGCCAGCCTGGACGATTCCGAGTCCTGGGTTGCGACCTGACGGATGACCTGGATGAAAAAGGCGGATTCGGGGAAATCCGCCGCGCCGTCCTGGGCCGGTGTGGGGGACCCGGCCAGGATCATGAGCGCGAGAGCCATGCCGGACAGCCGTAAATTCGGGACGACCATGGATCAACCCGCCTTGTGCATGGCGCCGCCCGGCCGTGATTCAGGGGATGCCCCTTGCCGACAACTGCCCCGGTGCCAAGACGACACGCCATGCTCTTCGGAAAGCATAGTATCCCGGGAGTTCTTTATCAATATTTTTTGGGCTTCGAACTTCTGTGTGGGTAGGTTTCGCGCTACTGCGCAAAGGTTTCACGACACTGCGTAAAGGTCGCAAAGAAGTTCAAGGAAAAGGATTCTCTCTGATGGCGAATCGATCAATCATTCCAGGCTTGTTCCTTGGCGTTCTCTGTTGGCGCTGCAACGGCCCTTGCCGGAGTCCCCGAGTCGTGGCATGATGGCTCCATGACCGAGGAACGACGCGCCGGTGCATATGAGCGCATCCTTGCCCAGCTCCAGCCGCTCATCGTGGAAGAATCGCCTGACTTGATCGCCGGCATGGCCACGATCTGCGCGGTGCTTCACGCCAAGCTCAGGCATCACTCCTGGACCGGCTTTTACCTCGTCGCCGGGGAGGACGAACTGCACGTGGGCCCCTACCAGGGCTCCGTCGCGTGCCAGGTACTCAAGGGGCGCGGCGTCTGCCTGGCTTCGGTTCAGCGCAAGGCGCCCGTCGTCGTACCCGATGTCGAAGCCTTCCCCGGGCACATCGCCTGCGATTCCCGTTCGAAGAGCGAGATCGTCACGCCGCTCATGAAGAACGGCCGCGTCGTCGCCGTGCTGGACATCGATTCCGAAAGCCTCGCCCGGTTCGACGAGGACGATGTCGCGCCGCTTGCGAAGATCGTCGGGCTTCTCGAAAGGCTCTGCCCGTAGCCGGGCTGGAAGGCTGCCTCCCGTCGAGCGGCGTTCGTGATTCCTATACGATCTAGTCGGCGGCCGCGGCGAACTCGATCGGATCGTCGTGATGGGCGCCGATCGCCTTGCCCTTCGAGAAGTACTCCCTGACGCTCGCTTCGATGAAGGTCATGAAACCCGGGAGCAGGACTTCCTCGAAATAGCGTTGCCGTTCGCCGCGGCGCCGGGATTCGTCGAAAAGAGCGTTCATCTCGCGGATCCGGTCCTTCATCCACGCGTCCCATGAATCGAAACGCTCGATGTCGCCAATGACCGTCTTGAGCGGCTTCAGGGAATCCTGGATCTTCCCGAGCGCGTTGAGGAGCTGGAATAGGCTGACGGATGATTCGATTTTCTCCAGGACCCCCCGTTCGTCCCCGCCGCGCTCCTCGACGAGCTTGCGGAATTTCCCGGGCAGGAGGAACCTGAAGATCTCAGCCTTCCTGATGGCGATCTCGTGTTCGCGGAAAAATTCCTCGAAGGCGTGGCTGACGAGGCGGTTCCCCCGGTAGTACTTGATGAGGTTGATGATCGGGCCGATGCCCTCTTCGCCCTTCTCGAGGCAGAATTCCACCTGGCGCCATACGTCCTCGGGAAGGTCGGGATTCGCCTGGACCGACCACGACGGAAACATCGCCTGCCTCTTGTCCGAAAGGATCACCTCGCGGTAGGCAAAGAGCTCGTCGCGCCTGATCGTCTGGTAGAATCCGGATGCCTTGGACCGGAAGGTTTTATGGTAGGTTCCTACGAGATCGGTCCGTTCGAGCGCTTCCATGAGGCGGCGCGAAATCCTGATGCCGTCGGCGGGGGCGGAAGCTTCCATCCTGCGGGCTTCGATCACGGGGACGCCGATGACATCCCATTGCTTGGCGCCTTCCGGTCCGAAGCTGCCGACGCACACGTCCCCGAGGGCCGCGCCGACGCGGATGCGGACCTGGAACATGCTGGAAACGCTGGATGCCAGGGCCATGCTCTCCCGGAGTGACCTGATGATGAGGAAGGCCTGGGAGAGCGCCGTGCGCGCGTCCGGATCGATGTCGGAAGGTATGAAATCGACGTCGGCCCGGTTGAAGAGCCGGCAGGATTCCTGTATCTCGACGCAGGTCTGGAAGAGGAGCCGCGCGATGAGCGTTTCTGCCTCTTCGGGCGCGAGGCCGGAACAGGTCGGATCGATGAAACCGCCGAAATGGAACATGATGGAATCGCCGGCGATCTTGTTCAGGTAGCCGCCCCGCTTCTTGAGCGTGAGGAGGAAAGCGGTGTAGAGGCCGTTGAGCAGGCGCTGGTTTTCCCGCGGGGAGAGCCAGGTGGACATGTACGAATAGTCGACGATATCGGCGAATCCGACGCCGACGCAGGATTCATCCGGGGCGTCGGGGATATTCCCATGCTCGACGAGGAACTCCTCGAGCTGGCGGTTCAGGAAGGTTTCGGCGATTTTCGCCTTGAGAAGGTCTTCGTCGGAGAGACCGTCACGGGCGTTTTTTTCTGATTGAATCATGTTTCCTTCCGTCATGCGGCTTGGGTTCCCCTTCGTCGGGCGCAATCGTCAGGCCGATGGTCGCTCCGTCTTCGGGCGGGCGACGCACGACCGCTCATGCATAGTGTACGAAATCCGGCGCCGGTTTGGAAGCCCACCGCGCGGAGATTTTCGGGATGTTCGCATCGTTCGCGCTGGCCGCCGCGGCGTACCGTCAGGGCAACCTGAACACCTTCACGGTCATCCTGACGTCGACGACCGGACGGTCCTTCTTCCCCGTCGCGGCGTCGGCGATCCGGAGATCGGTGTTCGAAAAGTTCGCCCTGCCGGCCTTGATCGACGTGAGGTTCGAGCCCGACAGGTCGGCTCCCCCCAGATCGGCGGCGGTCAGGTCGCTGCCCGCGAGCATCGCCCCGCGGAACGTCGTTCCCCGCAGTCTGGCGCCGCGCAGGTCGGAGCCGGGGAAGGAGCCTCCGGCCAGCGAGAGGTAATTGAGCCGACCGCCGGGGCATGTACCCGTCTTCCTGAATCGCGCCGCGTCCTCGGCCGAGTAGGGTTCGAATTCCCCGCCGTCCGGACCGATAGTCGAGGCATCCACGACGATCGAATCGAGCCTCGTGTCGTTGGACACGGCGTTCTTCAGGTTGGCGCCTGAAAAGTCGGCGCGATCCAGGTCGCAGGACAGGAAGGCCGTGTTTCCGAGATCAGTGCCGCGGAAATCGCAGGATGTGAAGTTCGAATTCCTCAGGTTGCATGCGTGCAGCGAAGCCCCGGCGAAAAAGGCGCCCGAGAAATTCGTTCCCTTGATCTGATCCCCGAGGCCCCACACCGAGGCTTTCGTGAAATCCGCGCCGGACGCGTCGGCCCCCGCCAGCGTGACGTCGTAGAGGTCGGCATGCGCGAAGTTCGCCCCGGAAAGCTTCGCGTTCCTGAAATCCGCGTTCTTGAAGTCGGCGTTGAAGAACCGGGCTCCCGCATAGTTCCTGGCGGCGATCGCCGCCGGGCGCTTGCCGGCTCCACGACACGCATCTATAGTTACGGTGTCATCCGCGCAGGAGGTTCCCAATGCAGCATGAGATCACCGCGCCCCTGGACCTGCTCGGGGCAGACGGGCGCATCGTCGAGGAAGGCTGGGCCCGCCAGCCCTTCTGGCAGTACCAACGTGCCCGGATACGGGCCGGGTGGCATCGCATCAAGGAATGGGACTACTGGTCGGTGCTCTCGCACGGGGGGCGTTTCGGCATCACGCTCACGATGAGCGACCTCGGCTACGCGGGGATGTTCGCGCTCTGTTACCTGGACTTCGAGCGGAAATATTTCCGGCAGGTGGACAGCCTCTGCCTCCTGCCGCGCGGACGCACCGGCTTCCCGGCCGGGAGCGATGGGGGCCGCGTCGCTTTTGCCGACAAGAAGCTCGCCATCGAATTCTCGTACGAAGCGGGGCACAGGACGCTCGCTTTCCGCGCCCCCGGCCTTGCCGACGCCGAAGGGAACGTCGGGCTCGAAGGCCGCATCGAGCTCGGGCAGCCGGCCTTCACGGAGAGCATGAACATCGCCACGTCTTGGGCCGAAAACCGCCGGGCGTTCTATTACAACCGCAAGATCAACTGCGTGCCGGCGTCGGGCGGTTTCACGATCGGGGGAAAGGCGTACACCTTCGACCCCGCGAAGGACTTCGGCGGCCTGGACTGGGGACGCGGCCGCTGGACCTACCGGAACCGCTGGTACTGGAGTTCCGGATCCGGCCGGGTCGGCGGCGAACCCTTCGGCTTCAACCTCGGCTACGGCTTCTCCGACCGATCGCCCGCCAGCGAAAACATGCTGTTGTATCGGGGCAGGGCGCACAAGCTCGACGACGTCGCGTTCCATCTCGACGAACGCGACTACACCCGGCCCTGGCGCTTCACGGGTTCCGGCGGGCGCTTCGAGATGGACTTCACGCCCCTCGTCGACCGCCATTCGCTCACGGACCTCCTGCTCATCCGCTCGGTACAGCACCAGGTATTCGGTCTCTTCACCGGCACGGCCGTCCTGGACGACGGCACGCGCATCGAGTTGAAAGACTTCCTCGGCTTCGCGGAAGATGTGCTGAACTGCTGGTGACCGTTTTCGCGTCAGGCCCCATTGAGCCTCGTCGTTTTTTTCGTTGGCGAAGCCTTGCGTCGCCCGAAAGGCACGGCGATAATCTTCCGGATACCCCACGCAAGGATGAACGATGAAAACGATCACGCTGGACGATGGACTTTCCGTGTATCGGTTCGATCCGCCGCCCGGCGAGATCGAGGGACTCAACTTCATGGCCGTCGTCGAGGGCGGCGAAGTCCTGTTCCTCGACTGCGGGTACCGCGCGTGCATGGCTGCGGCCCTCGGGGAGCTTCAGCGGCTTGGCGCCAGTCCGGTCCGTGCGATCGTGTCGCATTACCATGACGACCATGCCCAGGGACTCGAACTCCTTCCCGGCATCGAAACCTGGGGCAGCGAAGCATGGCGCGCCACGGTCGACATCTGGTTCGAACCCGGGAAGCGCGACGCCCTGGAACCGGACCACCCGGTCGACGGGCCGACGATCCTGCGCTTCGGCAGGCGATCCATCGAGATAGTCCCGTTGCCAGGCCACACGGAAGATTCCCTGGCGATCGTGATCGACGGCACCTGGCTCTATGCGGCCGATGCCATCCTCCTGACCAACGACGGCGCGCCGCTCCTGCCGTCCGTGCACGCGCGTCCGGTCTCGAAGCACATGGCGGCGATCGACTGGCTGCGCGAACGGGCCGACTGCGTCATGATCCCCGGCCATGGCGCCGTCCTTGCCGGCCGCGCGGCGATCGAGCGCGACCTGGACAACCGTCGGCGCTACCTCGAAGCCATTTCCGGGGCGGTCGAGTCCGGCGGAGGGCGCATCTCTTTCGAAGATGCCGTCGCGGGCTGCGATCCGCCTTTCCTCGGCAGGGAATGGCACGAGCACAATTACCGCTAGAGGCGGGCGAGGACACCACGGTGGGCGCGGCTGGCGCCGTTCCCTGAAGGAAAAGCCGGGGCACCGAGGGAACGAGTGCGACCACGATCAGCCAGGCTCGGGCGAGCGGCCGGAGCCAGCGGTGCAGCCTGACGGAACTCCCTGAACCGCGGGGTCAGAGGCAAGGGGACAGCCCGCCGATGAAAGAAGGGTCATCCCGTCACCGCATGCGGTTCAGTTCATCCTCGCTCAGGATATCGCCGTGGAGCTTGCGGGTGCAGTCGGGGCAGATGCCGAGGCTGAAGCGGGCGTCCGAGATGGGCTTTCCCTTCTCTCCGACGGTCTCCCGGAGTGCGCGGGTCTTGATCCTCACCTGGCGCCGCTGGAAGAAAAAGCTCCCGGCGAGGAAGAGGAAGGTGACCATCAGCGAGGCCGCCCGTACCCGGGCCATCGTGGCGCGGAAGTTGATGTCCGACTGCCCGTACTGGATCCAGCGCCGGTTGATGGCCGCACGTTCCTCCTTCGATATTTTCTGCATGCCTTGACCGATAATGTCGTCGCCGATGGTTAATTGCCGGAATCAGCCGACGAGAGATTGCCGGTTTCCCGTCCAAAATAAGGGGCCCACCTCTCGCCGTTTTCTGGGATTATCCTCGCTGGCCATCAGTATTTCTCCAATAAATATAAATATTCTTTAACATGAATATCGCGATTGAATAAATTTCGACTACCACGAAATGCATTATACTTTGTCTCCAGAACAGTCAATTTACCGTATTTCTTGAGTAATTCAACCATTTGATCCAGAGAAATATGCCCTTCTGAATTAAAGGATATCAAGAGATACTTTGCTTTTAGTTTGTGAACCAATTCAGATAATGCAAGGTAGGCAGATTTTTTTCTATTATATTGTGAACGGTTCCAGTCATCGGGAATACCTGAGACATTAGATATTGACTCAGGTTTTTTGTAATCCAATAAAGCATTCAGCATAAAGTAATTTGAACCGTATGGATGCTGATTATATGGCGGATCCAAATAGGCAACATCTACTTCAGGCAGAATTTCACAAATAATATTGGAATCTCCGTTATAGACATGGCAATCACAATTGTAATTACTGAATATTGGCTGAGGTATGATTATATTGCCGGTTATTCTAAATAATGCATCTTGGTTTTTGCCCCCAAATTGACCGATTCCAGTATCTGTATTCTTATAAAATCCTTTAAAAACACCAGATGTATTTGCATGAATGGAAGCTTCTGACAGGAGGGGTGCAAGTAGGAATTTTTTGTAGTAATCAGGAACGGATTCAATCAACTGGCGAGCCGTATCCAGATATTTGGCATTCCTGGTTGTAAAAAAAACTCTTTCTCCTTCCTTGATCTCCTTGTCATCAAAGGGAGCATACATTTCAGCAATAAAACCAGAATGAAAAGGTTCATGTTCAAGTTGATATTTTATTTCATTGAATATTTCATTGAACTTAGTGTATTCAAAATCGGCAATATTTGTTAAGTAACATTGATTGATAATTGTTGCATATTTTTCTAGGTCATTGGTATACAGGGTCTCTGAATATTGCTTAAGATATCTGGAAACAACACCAGAACCGGAAAAAACATCAAAAGTATCCAATTTGTGCTTTCCGAGCCTTTTTCTGATTATTTCAAGCCCATTTCCAATAAAATCCAACAAAGTACGCTTATTTCCAATATATGTTATTAATTGCTCTGTAAGAAAATCGGAATTTTCAACCGGTGTTTCATTTGTATCTATTGCAAGCAACTCAAGGTGAATAGACACTTGCATCCCCCAATGTAAAACTATCGGAAAAGATTTTCATTTTTTATCAATAATGACTTCTGCAGCACATTCTCCATATTTTGCGCGAAGCGTCCATCGAACAACCCGCTAGAACGTTATGCAGGATCCGACCGCCGCGCTCCAGCCGCCATCGCGCCCGGATTCGTAGACATCGCCGCCCCCGCCTGCGTTCGAGGAGATGGATGCGAACATTTCGAAACCCTGAAGCGGCTTCCAGCGGACGCCTCCGGAAACCTGGGCGGACGCGTCGACCGGCGAGTAAAGGCCGCGGAGGAAGCAGAACCATGCGTCCGACTGCCAGGTGGCTTCGCCGAAAGCGGATGCCGCATACGGGTCGGGCGCGGACGAAGCTCCCGGCGTCGGCATCGAGGGTGCAGACGGCGATCGGGGAATCGGCGAAGCGTCCCAGGTTCCGAAGGGCCGTACCCGCCCCTCGACCCGCAGCCCGAACGTCCCCGCGCCGAGCGCGATATCGTGGTAGATCCCCCCGCTCGTCTCCCAGGTCTTGCCCGAACCGAGCGGGTCGTCGTCGGGCAGGATCACCGAACTCGACAGCTGGAGGTCCGCGAGGAAGCGCCCCTGGACCGACGCGTAGGGCCGCCAGGTTCCCGCGTCAGGGTCGCGGAGGCAGCCGGCTTCGACCTTGACGCCCGCCGGCTTGGAGTAAACCCGCGCCGCGCAGCGAACGCTTTCCAGGCCTGCCTGTTCCGGCTCGGGAGCATCTGGCACGCCCAACGATTTCGCGATCGAGGCGGACAGCGGGAATTCGGGGGGCAGGAACACGGCTTCCGCGAATGAAAAGTCACCTAGCGGGACGTAGAGCGACGCAAGCCAGGCGCTGGGGTCCGAGATCGTTTCCGCGGTCAGGTCCGCGTCCGCGGCGAAACCGAACACGACGTCGCCTGAGTTGAACACGCGGCCTTCCCCCCAGGTGCCGGTCGTCTTGCCCATAGTGAGCCGCACGCCGGCGAGCCTCGCCTTCACGAAAGCCTTGCGGATGCCGAAGGATGCCGCGTTGCCGAAGAGGGCTTCGACGACAACCTGGCCTTTCACGTCGCGCGATCCTTCCGAATCGAACGAGAACCTCGCCGTTCCGTAGGACGCGGTCGTCGCGTCGCCGTCGGTTCCACGCCTGCAAATCATGAAGAAATCCGCCTCCGTCGTTACCGGGGCGGCGCGGCTTTCCATCGCACCTGTGTCGCGTGCGCCCGTGACGACGGTCGCGGGATCTTCAGCCGGGGCATCGGCTTCGGGCGCCGTCCCGACGCCGACGACTTCGATGCCGGCCGGCATGTCCGCGCCCGGCTCGATCGCGTCCTGCGCGACCGCGTCGCGGGCGAAGGCGGCCAACGCGAGGAAGACGAGCGCCGCGACGGACGCGACCGACTTCCGGAGGGGCTTTCTCACCATGACAGGTTTTCCAGGGTGAAGATCTTCGGATCGATCGGGACGTCCACCTCGACCTTGCGGAACAGGAGCTCGGTCTTCGTGCCGGTCTTCATCATGTCGCGCACCGTGATGCGCCCGTTGAAGGGGCGGCCGCCGGCCATCCTTACGTCGGAAAAGCGGAGTTCCTTGAGGAGTTTCCCGGAGAGCGCGTAGGAGCGGACCATGACCGGCAGGAAGGTCGCGGCGTCCACCCAGACTTCCTGCTTCGGGTAGGCGACGTTCTTCGTCTTGGCGTCGAGGACGAGGAGCCAGGCAGTCCTGCCGTCGATGACTTCCTTACGCTCCAGGCGCGGGGTGTAGTTGAGCCGGCGCGTCCTCGTGCCCGTCATGTCCTCGTAGGAGATGTCGCTCCCCGCCATGCTCTGCCTGAGCGCCGCGCCCTGGAGCCGCATGACTTCCTCGGCGTCCGGGAAGTAGAGGTAGAGCTCCTTCGAGTTCTTGAGGATCTTCTGTCCCTTTTCCGCCGCCGAGGTAAACTCGATCAGCGTGTCGTCGGCGCCGCGCGCCTGGTTGATGAAGTCAGTCCTGCGCGTGCCCAGCGAATCGGTGATCGACATCGTGGCTTCGCTCCGGAGCGTGGAGTAGGTCTGCGCCGCGTCGAGGCGGGCGAGTATCCCGTCCGCGGTGGGCGCTTCCTGCGCGGCGGCGGGCATCGCCGGCGAGAGCGCGGCGAGCGTCGCCAGCATGATGGCTGTCATGTCCCGAAATCCCATGATTCCTCCGATCATCGTTTCATTCCCTGAGGGCATCGACCGGCCGCACGCGGGCAGCCATCCACGCGGGGAGCAGCGACGCGATCCCCGCGACCGCGACCGCGAGACCGGCGGCCGACGCCGTCGTGGCCAAGGTCGGCGCCGGCCGGACGATCGACGGGAAATCGAGCTCGATTCCGTTCATGAGGCCGCCGAGGTTTATTCCCGTTTTCGCCAGACATAGCGTCACGCCTGAGCCGACGGCGCTCCCCGCGGCGACCCCGCCGATCGCGATGATGACCGATTCTACGAAGAACATGGCCACGAGTTCGCCGCCCCGCATCCCCATGGCGCCGAGCGCGCCGATCTCGCCCCTGCGCTCGAAGATGACCATCATGGTCGTGTTCACGACGACCGTGCTCCCGAGCAGGGCCAGCATGACCGCCATCGAGTTGTAGATCGCCGTCACGAACTGCATGAGCGCGTAGGAGATATCCGATTTTTCCCAGCTCGCCGCCTCGAGACCGCGCGTCGCCATGGCGTCGTTCCAGCCGGCTGCCGTCAGGTTCGCGTCCCTTCCGTCGCGCAGCTTCGCGAGCACCTCGATCACCGAACCGTCCATGCGGAGCCATTCCTGCACCTTGACGATGGACGCGGCGAAGGTGCCGACCGAGAGCGCTGGTACCGGGTACCGCGCGATGCCGACGACCGCGACGGTGACGCCGTAGAGGCTGCGGTCCCTCGTGATCGTCGTGAAGGTGAATTTGCCCCCGACGTCAAGGCCGAGATCGGCGGCGAGCCGTTCGCCGACGACGACCTCGCGGGCGCCAGAGGCGGGTTCGCGTCCGCGGACGAGCAGGGACGGGTAGTCTGAATAGGCTTTCTCCCGCGTGAAATCCAGCCCGATGCCGCGCACCATGCGGCGGCGGTCGCCCCGCTGTATCCATGCCTCGAACGAGATCCGCGGCACGGCCACCGCCGTCTCCGGCTTCGCCTCGACCCAGCGGACGACCGCCTCGCCGTCCGCGACCCCGAGGTGGAGCGGGTTGAGCATGCGGCTCTTTTCCCAGGCGGGGTTCGCGATCTTCACATGGCCGGAAGTGAAGGTCTGGACGTTGTACGCCAGCTCCTTCTTCATGCCCCCGAAGAAGGCGAACCCGAACGACAGGGCCGCGGCCACGACGGCGATGGCGCTCGCGGACAGCAGGCTCCGCCGCTTGTTGCGGAGCACGTTCCGCCAGGCGATGGCGCCCAGCCTGATTCCGGGTATCCCGTGCGCTCGCCTGGACCGTTCACGCATGGCGCATGCACTCCACGACGGTCATGCGCACCGCGCGGCGCGCGGGTACGACGGACACGGCGACCGACAGCAGCGCGCCGACGGCGACGGCCTGCAGCATGACGACGGGATGCCACGCACCGCGCAGGATCCCGGAGAAGGGCAGGTCGACGTCCACGATGTCGAGGAGCGGCGTCATGTCGATCCCGAACGCGACGAAGGGCGCATTGACCGCCGAGGCGAGGAGGATGCCCGCCGCCGCGCCGATGACCCCGATCGCGCCTGCTTCGACGAGGAGCATCGCGACGACTTCGCGGTCGCGCATACCCTGCGCCCGCAGCGCTCCGATCTCGCGCGTCCGCTCGAGCACGGAGAGGAGCATCGCGTTCGAAACGCCCACCGCCGCGATGATGAACACGAGGAGCAGCAGCACGCGGCTGATGCCCCGCCGGCTTTCCACGAAGCCGACGAAGTCGGCTCCCACGACGCGCCAGGGCAGGACCGCGAGCCCCGCGAAGCCCGCATTTTCCAGCGCGGCGCCGAGCTTCCCCGCGGCGCGCGCGGCGTCAGCCTCCTCGGGGAAGGCGACCGCGACCTGGTTGACCGATCCACCGAGTCCGAGGCATTCGTCCGCCGCCGACAGCGTCAGGTACGCGTTGACGCGGTTGACGGCCGCGTTGGGCGTCGCCACGATGCCGATAATCTCGGCGTCGATGGTCTGCCAGGCGCCGTCCTTCGTCCGCGTCACCACGGTGAGCGACCATCCGACCTGCGCGCCCAGGGTTTCCGCGAGCTTCGAACCCAGGACGATGCCCTGGTCGCTTTCGCGCAGCCAGCGGCCTTCGCGGACCGTCTCGCCGAGCCTGAAGACGGCGCCGTCCCGTCCGGGATCGATCGCCGTGATCCTGGCGACCGCCGACCCGTCCTCGGGCCAGGGCTCCCCGCCCACGACCAGTTCGCCCGAAAACACCGCGCGGGGCGTCGCCGCGAACCCCGCCTTCGCCGCGGCTGCCACGACACCCGCGGGATCGTCGATGTCGATGTCGAGCGGGAGCGAGTCCTTGTCGGCGGCGTAGCGTTCGTTCTGGACCTGCATTCCCCCGATGTCGTACCACACCATGCTCCGGGCGCCGTCGTTCTCGAGCCCGGCGATGAGCGAATCGAACAGCACGAACATGCAGAGCCCCGCCGCGAGCGCGGACGCGGTGATGGCGGTCCTGCGCTTCCGCCTGCGGAGGTTCCTGAGCGCGAGCGAGGCGAGGCGGATCGCGACCCGGAACTTACCGCCCGATCCGTCTTCCCGTCCGCCCGTCATGATGCGCGGACCCGGTCCGCTTTTCATGATATGCGGACCTCGTCCGCCATGATCGCGCCGTCGTGGAGGGACACGAGCCTGCGCGCCCTCTCCATCACCATCCTGTCATGCGTCGAGAAGACGAAGGTAGTCCCGTGCCGCTCGTTCATCGCCTGCATGAGGTCGAGGATGGCTTCGCCGGTCGTCGAATCGAGGTTCGCGGTGGGCTCGTCCGCCAGCACGAGCGCGGGCCGCTTCACGAGGGCGCGCGCCACCGCGACGCGCTGCTGCTGCCCGCCGGACATCCGCGACGGGAACCTTTCCTCCTTTCCCGAAAGGCCCACTTCGGCCAGCATTGCCCGGGCCTTGTCCCGCGCTTCGCGCCCGGGAACCCCGAGGAGCTCGAGGGGGAGGGCTACGTTTTCGACCGCGGTGAGCACCGGGACGAGGTGGTAGGACTGGAAGATGAAGCCGAGCCGTTCGCGCCTGAAATCGGCGAGTCCGGATTTCCGCATCCGGGCGATGTCGCGTCCTTCGATGAACAGGTCGCCTGAGTCGACGACGTCGATGCAGCCGATCAGGTTGAGCAGGGTGGTCTTCCCCGACCCGGAGGGACCCGCGATCGAGAGGAATTCCCCCGCGGCGATGTCCAGGTCGATGCCGCGCAACGCCCGGATCTCGTCGTCCCCCGCGTGGTAGGTTTTCGAGACGCCGCGCAGGCTTGCCAGCGGGGCCGCGGCGCCTGCCTGTGCGTACGACGTTCCCCGGATGCCTTCATTCATGGCGTTCTCCCCGCGATGCGCGCGTACCGGCCTCGCTTCCTTCCGGCCGCAGGCCCCTGGCGAAAATCGCGACGGCCTCGGCGACCGAAGCCTCCTCGTCGTCCGTGCCGAGCCCCGAGGGGAATATCTGCGGCAGGACGGCCTGTCCCGCGACGAGGGAAAAGAAGAGGCGGAGCACGGTGCGTGAATCGACGTCCTTGCGGATCTCGCCCCGGGCGCGCGCGGTTTCGAAGACGGGTTCCGCGGCCTCCTCGATAAGGCATCTGGCGGGTTGTAGGAACACGGGTTCGGCGAAGACGCGGAAGAAGATGTCCGTCTGCCCGGCAAGGATGTGCCGCTTCGTCGGAAAGTACTTGAAGACGATGGCTTCGGAGACGCCGGCCAATTCGGCGATCTCGCGGGTGCGTCCGCCTTCGAATCCCTTCTTCGAAAACACGGTCAGCGAAGCGTCCAGGATCTGACGTTCGCGGAGCGCGCGAACACCGGTTTCCCCGCCGGCATCCCGGCCGGTCGCCTGCGGCCCGGCGGCTTCCGGCGGCTGAGCCGCCCCGTTCATGAGCCGGGTGATTTCCCGGAAGAACCCCGTTGATTCATCCATGAGCGTTCCTTGCCTGGTTCGGGACTATGCAGTCGTTATGGCAGCGTGGATTTGTTTGATATGGTAAGTGTTTACTCACCAATGGAACGACGGTAGCGGTTCGCTGTGGAAAAGTCAAGTGAGTGCTTACGCGCTATCGTGAGATGAAACGGTCCTGAGCCTAGGCGTACTCTACGGAAAACCCCGGGAATTCCTTTTCGAGCTCCTCGCGCAGCATGCGCTCGATGCCCTGTTTGACCACGCCGTTGATCGCGTAGCAGGCGGGGCACTCGAACCTCGGTGTGGCTATGTCGAGGTGGACGACGATGACGCGTTCCTTCGCGGAGTAGGTGAATTTCGAGACGAAACCCAGCTCGGACAGCGACAGTTCGGACTGGGGTTCCTTGACGCGCTCGAGGACGGCGTCGAACTTGGCCCTGGCGGCGGAATCGACATCCATGATCTCACTCCTTCGGCCTTTCCAAAAAATCACCGAGCCTCGGAAGCACGGCCCTGAGGTCTTCCGCGATGACTCCCTTGCGGGGAAGGGTATGCAGGAAGAAGGTCCTGTTGTCGGGGTATGCGCAGAAATGCCGGAGGCGGGCGGGATCGGGCATCGCGGCAAGGAGCGACTCCAGTTCGCGCGAAAGGTCGGCGCCGGACCAGAGGAGGGTGAAGCGCCTGCCCCCGGCCTCGGTCTCCCTGCGCTCCATCCGCTCGATTCCGTCTATCTTCGCGCTCCGCAGGTGCTTGCTGTCGATGAGGTGCGCTTCGCCGCGGAGTTTCTTCTTCGTGAAGATGTTCACGAAAAAACGATCCTCGATACCGAGAAGGCGCGATATGGGGAGGTAAAGCAGCGAATGGCGCGGGCTCAGGGTGATCGTGCCCTTGGCGCTCGTCCAGGGATCCGACAGCGAATAGGCGAAGTTGTGTCCGATCGTGCCGCCGATGTTGACGTAGTTCGTCGTGGAGGGCCTGAGCGCCTCTTCGGCCCCGCGCGAGATGGTCGAGGCGATGAAGCGGTTCTGCCTCATGCCGAAGAAGTAGCGGAGCGTGGCGGCGAGCGCCAGGATGACGAGGGCGGTGAGGAGAAGCGGATTCATGGGGTTCCTTTCCCGGTCGCGGCCAGGAAATCGGCCGCCAGGCGCGAGGTATCGATGCTGCGGAGATCTTCGCGGTCATGGAGCCCCGCGGGCAGGAAGTCGAAATCGAACAGGGGCGTTTCCGCGAATCGCCGGTCCAGCGTCCATTCCGCCGTGGACACGCCGCGCTTGTTGAGGCAGAGCCCCGAGAGCGGGATGTCGATGCGATCGAGCTCGTCCTTGATCCTGAAGGCTTCCGAAACGGAGAGCCGGTCGGGATTGATGATGACGGCGATGTAGCTCTCATCGCTGAAGAGCGCGGAGAGCCCCGCGAGGCGGGTCTTGATGGAACTGAGCTTGCCGTAGACCTTGTCGTCCTTCTTGTCGACGCAGCCCGAGGCCACGGGAGAAGCAGGATTGATCCGCGTTATGGACTGGCGGCGATCGAGGATCCGCTCCCGGAGCTTCGAGAGCTCCGAGACCCAGAGTTTCGAGATCGCCGGCATCGCCAGGAAGCGCAGGGAAAGCGCCGTCGGAGGCGTGTCGTAGACGACGATGTCGAAATCGCCCGAGAGGTCGCGGCGTATGTGCTCGATGGCCCAGAGCACCGCGTATTCCTCGGTGCCCGGAGCGTATTTCATGATCTTGAAGAAGGAATCCAGGTTCAGGGACAGGTTGTAGGAGTAGGTCGACGCGAGTTCGGCCCTGCTCTCCTCGAGATACCTCTCGACCCAGGCGCCCAGGTCGACTTCGAGGGCGGAAAGCCCGCTCTCCACTTGCCGCGGTTCCCCGCCCAGCGAAGCCCCGAGGACGTCGCCGAGGTTATGGGCCGGATCGAGCGATGCGACGAGGACGCGCTTCCCCGAACGCGCGAGGGAGAGCGCGAAGGCGGCGGAGAGGGTCGTCTTCCCCACGCCGCCCTTCCCCAGGAAAAACGCGTTCGTTCTCATGTATCTCCTGCCTGGCTCAGCCTATCTCGAGGATGCCCATGAGGGCGGCGAGAGGGTCGTGGGCGAAATCCGAGCGGGCGAGCATGATCGTGAGTTCGCGCTCCATGTGGGGAAGGATTTCCAGGGCGATGGGGGCGGGCGGCGACGGGAAGCCGACGAAACCGCCGAGAATGAGGAGCGAGAAAATGTTCTCGAGCTCCTTGAGCTCGAATTCGAGTATGGCTACGGCTTTTTCCCGATGCATCTGCACCGCCGCCGCGGCGAGCTTCCCGAAGAAACGGATGAATCCCTTTTTGTCCATCGCCCTGGCCTTTCACTGGAAGGTAAAAAGAAAGGGCTTCACGGGGAAGCCCTTTCCGCACCATTTCCGGTTTTTCTCGAAACAAGACCGTAGGTTCACCGGAGCGGGCTACCGTACGCATGCGGCCTGAAGCCCGCTCCGGAAGGAATCAGGCCGTGGCGGCCTTTTTGTCGCCGAAGTTCTTCAGGAATCCGGCGATCATGGTGAAGTTGAGAATGAGCATGAACAGGGTTATCGCGCCGACGACCGAGCCGGTGATGAGGTTCGGAACCTTCGCCATGTCCCTGAAGAAGACGGGGATGATCACGATCTCGTACCAGATGAGGGCCGCGGTGACCGTGACCCAGAGGAACACGGCCGGGACAAGTACGATCATCGTGTACTTCGGATTGAGCTTCTTCTTGACCCAGACCGCGACGGTGAGCATGACGACCGAGGCAAGGAGTTGGTTGGCGCCGGAGAAGGCGGGCCACAGGGTCGTGTAGCCGCCGGAACGGGCGAGGAAGATGCCGACGAAGGCGATGATGATGGAAGCGACCCACTTGTTGTTGAATACCTTGTAGATCACGGGGTTCTTGTCCTTCATCGGAAGCGCCATTTCCTGGATGATGTAACGCCCGAGCCTGTTCGTCGTATCCAGGGTCGTGAGTGCGAAGGTGGAGACCCAGACCGCCGAGAAAAGGGTCATGAAGTTCATCGAGAGGAAGGGCAGCGTCGTGCTGACCATCGTGGCGAAGGACTGGACGAAGCGTCCGAGCGCGGGGGTCGTCATCAGCTTGTCGCCCAACGCGAGGCCGCCGAAGGCCGCGATGGAGATGATGACCAGGGTCGAGAGGAAACCCTCGACGAGCATGGCCCCGTAGCCCACGAACAGAGCGTCCTTCTCCTCCCTGAGCTGCTTGGAGCTCGTGCCGGAGGCGACCAGCGCGTGGAACCCGGAGAGGGCGCCGCACGCGATGATGAGCGGGACGGTCGGCCAGAAGGGGCTGGGCTGGAGGGCGCCGGCCGGGCCGATCAGCTTCGCGCTGAAGGTCGTGAAGACGGGGATGGCGTCGAAGGACCTGACGCTGATCAGCGCCGCGATGCCGCCGGCGAGAAGGCCGAAGTAGAGGAAGAACGAGGACAGGTAGTCGCGGGGCTGCAGCAGCAGGTTCACCGGCAGCGTGGACGCGAGGACGATGTAGACGAAGATGATGAGGAAGTAGAGGTCCTTGCTCCACTTGACGGGGAGCAAGTTGCCACAGAAGAAGGCAACGCAGATGAGGACGAGGCCGATGAGGCTGCCCCAGCCAAGCCCGAGCTTGGACTTGTACATCGCGAAGCCCGCGATCACGGCGGCGACGCAGAAGAACACGAACGCGAAGAAGACGCGGCCGTCGGCGGCGAACTGGCCGGCGACGATGTCGCCGAACGCGGCGACCACGAGGATGCAGAGGAACATGGTGAACCAGCCGAAGGTCTTGCCGGCCTTCTTGCCGATCATGTCCTGGGCGACGAACTGCACCGAGCGGCCGTCGTAGCGTACGGAGGCCGCGAGGGCGAGGTAGTCGTGGATGGCGCCGAGGAAGATGTTGCCGAGCCATATCCAGAGGAGGCCGGGGAGCCAACCCCAGGCGACCGCCATGGCGGGACCGGTGATGGGGCCCGCGCCGGCGATGGACGCGAAATGGTGGCCGAAGAGGACATACTTGGACGTGGGTACGTAATCCACGCCGTCCGAAAGCCGTTTGGAGGGGGCTTCCGGAGCATCCTGACTCTTCAGCAGCTTGGTCTGGATGATTTTCCCGTACGTGAAGTAGAATATGAGATAAATGCCGATGGCGACCAAAGCGATAATCGTACTCATAGTGCCTCCTGTATGTTTTTGCATGCTAAGCCGGTATGAACGAGTTGTCAAATTGAATTTTCGGGACAAGGTTGACATCAGGGGCGCGGCGGCGGCAGAGTCTTTCCATGAACGACCGCATCGCGAGCCCCGCCGGGGACGCAGAGAAAGGGGACGCCCATGGTTTGGAAGATCGCCGTCAGGAATTTGCTCCAGCACAAGGCGAAGACCGTCATCATCGGCACGCTCGTGACGATCGGCATCATGCTCACCCTCGTGGGCAACTCGGTCATCGACTCGATAATCTCGATGATCTCCCGCAGCTTCATCCGGAACTACACCGCGGACATATTGGTCACCTCCTCGGAAACCATGGGCGCGGGCGTGTTCGGCGCCCAGAGCGACGACATGATGGGCCCGCCCGTCGTGCCCCTGCTCAAGGATTACGGCCGGGTGCTGCCCCTGGTCCGCGGGCTCCCGGGCGTCGCGTCCTTCACCTCCCAGCTGTCCGCGTACGCGATGATCAACCTCGAAGCGAAGGGCATGGACTACGGCCTCTTCTTCGGGATCGATCCGGCCGACTACTTCCGGACCATGGACGGCGCGCGGATCGTGGACGGCATGGGCCGCCGCCTGGAACCGGGCGAGGACGGCATCATGCTGCACCGCACGGTCTGGAAGCGGATCAGGGACCAGCGCGGCGTGGAGCTCAAGCCCGGCGATCCCGTCCAGCTCAACAGCTTCGGCAACGTGGGGTTCAAGATACGCGAAGTCCCGCTCGTGGGCGTTTTCGAATTCGACAGCGCCAACGACCGCATGTTCGTCCCGTCCTTTGCCGACGTCCGGACCCTGCGCTACCTCGGCGGACGGCACGGCGGCATCTCTGAAAAGGTGGAAGTCGACGCGTCCGCGACCGCCTATCTGGACGCCTCGGCGGACGCCGGCATCGACAGCCTCTTCGGCAACGGAAGCGCCCAGGCTGCCCCTGCGCCGGCGCTTCGGACGGCTCCGGCGGCTGACCCGTTCGCCATCCTGGGAAAACCGGGCGGGCGGACCGCGGTTCCGGAAACCGAGGGTTCGTGGAACTTCGTGCTCATCCGGATGAAGGAAGGCGCCGACCCCGGTCCCGCGATCGAGTCGCTCAACGCGGCTTTCGACGACCTGGGCCTGCGCGCCCGTGCGCAGGGCTGGCAAATGTCGGCTTCGCCCGATTCCTTCACCTATGCCGGCGTCCAGCTGCTCTTCAACGCCTTCATCGTCATCCTGGCCTGCGTGTCGATCATCATCATCATGAACACCCTGGTCGCCTCCGTCATGGAGCGCACCGCGGAGATCGGCACGATGCGCGCTCTCGGCGCGGGGAAGAAGCTCGTGTTCGGGATGTTCGTCGCCGAAACCTCGGTCATCACCGCGGTCTTCGGCGCGCTCGGCATCGCGCTCGGGTGGGCGATCGTTTCCCTGCTCGGCGCGGCGGGCATCCCGACGGACAACGACGCGCTCAGGTTCCTCGGCGGCGGGGGCATCCTCAAGCCCGCCGTAAGCACCGGTCCGCTCGTCGTCTCCTTCATCCTCATGGCGTTCATCGGGCTCGTATCGTGGGTGTTCCCGGTGCTCATGGCCCTCAAGGTCTCGCCCCTGCGGGCGATAACCACGGAATAGGGGGGAGAAGCATGGTACTGCCCGGGATCGCGCTGCGCAACCTGAGCCGGCAGAAGCGCCGGAATTTCCTCCTCGCCGGGGCCCTGGCTTTCGGCGTCATGGTCATCGTCGCCGTGAACGGCCTCGTCGGGGGGCTCCTCTCGAGCATCCAGCGGAACGCCTCCGACCTCATCACCGGCCACATCTTCTTCACGTCCATGTACAAGGACGTGAACGGCCGCCTCGTCCAGTCGGTCGACGACGATTCCCGGATGATCGCTGCCGTCTCGGAGCTGGGCCTCGACCACGTCTTCATGACGCGAAGGACCGGCGCGGGCGGCAGCATCGTCTTCAACGGGGAATCCGCGATGCGGCAGCTCGCCGGTGTCGACTGGAACGAGGAAAGCTACCTCGCGAAGAGCCTCCAGTTCGACGCTGGTTCCGCAGACGGGATGGCGGGAAGCGACGGCATCATCGTCTCCACGACTCTCGCCGAGATGCTGGGGCTCGTCCCCAAGTCCAAGCTGGACGCGGTCGAGCGCGACGGCCTGCGGCGCGAGCTGGCCGCGAAACTCAAGGCCGGGAGCGGGACGGGGAAAGCCGACCGCAAGCTCCTCCAGCGGCGCCTCAAGGCCGCCATCGCGGCGGCCGAGGAAGCGCGCAAGGGCGTGCGCGACGAGGCCATCGCCAAGTCGGCGGGCGAGACCCTCATCGTCCAGCTGTCGACCATCCATGGCCAGCAGAACGTAGGCGAGTTCAGGATCAGGGGCATCTACCGCGCCCAGTTCGACTTCTCGGCGTACGTCGACAGGACAACGCTCAACCGCCTCGTGGACATGCCCGACCGGGCGTACAACCTCTTGGGGGTATACCTGAAGGACCCTTCCGACCTCGACGCCAAGACGGTCCGCCTCCATCAGGCCCTCGTCAAGGCCGGCTACGACATGTACCCGATCGAAAAGGTGATGGGCCGGGGCTCGGGCGACATCGCCTCGGAGCTCCAGCGGACGGATTTCAAGGGGTCGAAATACCTCGTGACGAACATCAACAACGAGCTCGGCGCCTTCATCAGGATCGCCGACGGAGTACGGGCCGCGAGCGGCGGGCTTTTCGCGATCATCATGGCCGTCATCATGGTCGGGATCGTGAACACTTTCCGCGTCGTGGTGTACGAGCGCACGAGGGAGATCGGCACGATGCGCGCCCTCGGGGCGCGGCGCTCCCAGGTGAGGAACCTCTTCCTGCTGGAGGCTCTCTTCCTTTCGCTCGGCGGGACCCTCGTCGGATTCGCGGCAGGATTCCTGATCCTGGCGGGCGTCCACCTCATGGAGTTCAACGCCTTCACCGAGCTCGCGTTCTTCCTGGAACGGGGCAGGCTCGCCTGGCGGGTCGAACCGGGCCTCCTGGCAGGATCGCTGGCCGTGGTCTGCGCCATGACCCTCGCCGCGGCCTCCATGCCGGCGGGGAAGGCCGCGCGCCTGCGGCCGGCCAACGCGCTTCGCGCCCAGTTCTGAAAACGAGCGCCGCGCGGAAAACCAAGGGCAACGACGGCGGTGAGACGGACGATCCGCCTGCGCCTGAAAGAAGGACCACATGAAGAAGACCATCATCGTGTTGACCGGCTCGTTCATCCTCGCCGCTTCGGCCTTCGCCCAGGCGCCGGACTGGAACAGGACGCTCGGCCGTATCGACGAGATGGGCGATTTCGAAAACGGCGACTTTTCGGCGGAAATAACCCTGGTGTCGCAGAAGCCCGGAGAGGACGACACCGTCATCCAGGCCAGGTACTTCCGCCGCGACCGCGACGACAAGTTCGTCATCGTCATGCTCAAGCCGGATGTCCAGCGAGGCCAGGGCTACCTGAGTATCGGGGACGACCTGTGGTTCTACGACCCCGAGTCGCGCAAGTTCGCGTTTTCGTCCCTCAAGGACAGCTTCCAGGATTCCGACGCCCAGAATTCCGACTTTTCCTCGAGCAGCCTCCGCGAGGACTACTCGGTCGAGAGCTACGCGGACGGGAAGCTCGGCGGGGCCGATATCTGGGCAGCCGTCCTCGTCGCGAAGGACAAGGGCGTCGCCGTGCCAAAGCGCAAGCTGTGGATACGCAAGGACAACCTGCTCGTCATGAAAGAGGAACACTACTCGCTCTCCGGCCGGCTCATGCGCACCATCGCCATCCCCAAGTACCAGTCGGTGAGCGGCAAGTTCGTCCCGGCGAGCATGTTGATCGTGGACGCCATCAAGGTCGGGGAGCGCACACAGATCACCTTCGCTTCCCCATCCGTGGAAAAGCTGCCCGATTCCGTCTTCACGAAGACCTACCTCGAGCGGGTGAACCAGTGAAGGCCCGCGTCGCCGCGCTCGCCCTGGCGGCGGCGCTCCGTCTCGGGACCGGGGTCGCGCAGGAAGCTGCCGACGACATCGATTCGCTCTTCGAAGGCGGGGATTCCTCCGTGGTCGAGGAAGCCGTCACCGTGGAGAACCCCGAAGCCGCCGTCCTCGAGGACCGGGGCTTCGCCTGGGGCGGGAGCTTCGACGCCCGCCTCGGCGCCAGGCTCGCGTACGAAGACGCGGGTGCGATCGCGAACGACCCCTTGAATGGCAGCGAAAACCTCCTGGCTTCCCTGGACACGGCGCTCTGCTTCGACGCGAGGCCGGACCGGAACTACCGGGTCTACGGGAAATTCATCGTCGACTATCCCTTCGGCGACACCGTATCGGTGCCGGGCGGAAAACTCACGCTTGACAGCGTGAAGGTCTTCGAACTCTTCGCGGACTGGAACTGGGACGAGCGTCTCTTCTTACGCATCGGCAAGCAGACCGTAGGCTGGGGCATCTCCCGCTTCTACCAGTGCGCCGACCCGCTTTCCGTCGGGATCAAGGACCCCGAAAACCCGGAAGAAGACCTTGAAGGTCCGCTCGCGCTCAAGCTTTCCCTGCCCGTCGGGCCGCACACGCTCTACGGCTACGTCGTGGCCAAGGATTCCTATCTATCGGGCGACCCGGCTTCCGCGAGCGCCTCGGACCTGGGCTACGGCGCCAAGGGAGATTTCCTCGTCGCGGTTCCCGAGAACCCCGTGTTCGGGAACGCCGAAGTTACGGCTGGCGCGTATTGGCAGCGGATGACGGCTCCCAAGGGCGTGTTCGGCGTTTCCACGAGCGTCGGCCAGGTGCAGCTGTTCTCCGACCAGGTCGTGAGCTGGGGACTGGACTACTTCAGGCTGACCGACGGGGAAGTTCCGCCGGGCATACGCGAAACCGAAAAACCCGCGGAGGGGCTTTTCTGGTCGGCCACCCTCGGCTTCCTCTACGTGAACAACGACTGGCACGCGACCCTCTACGGGGAATACTACTATAATGGGCCGGGGTCGCTCGATCCGGACTACCTATCGCTCCTGGCCGCGCGCTACGGCGCGGAACAGGAGCCGACGCTCCCGCCGCCGAAAACGATTTCCGCTTCCGACCTCGGTGCCTACCAGTTGCGGCACAATTCCAGCGTGAGCATCGCCTTCGACGAACTCTTCGGCAACGACAAGTTCGCCTTTTCCGCTTTCTGGCAGCAGAACTGGGTGGACCTGTCGGGCATGGCCGTGCCGCGCCTCTCCTTCACGCCCTTCGAGCATTTCACCGTCTCGGCCGGAGCCGTCGCCGGCTGGGGCGGGGACGGCTCCGAGTTCGTTCTCAAGACCTCGGATCCGACATCGGGAAAACCCGCGCGCCTGACGGGTTTCATCGAGTTCACGCTGGGATCGGGGAAGTTCTAGCAGGGTATTGGGGCGCTCCCGCATGGTTCAGGTTTTTAAACAAGATTTATAGGCCTTATGGCAGACTGAATATCCAAGAACGACGAAGGGACAGTCCCCAACGCAAGCATGAGTGCCAGACGCGGACGTTAATGATGCATGCGCAAAGCAAGATCACTTTCCAACGGCGCCTACTACCACGTCAGTGCCCGGACCAACCGCAAGGAGTTCTTGCTGGGCACAAGACCATCCAGGAACTTGCTTCTGGCGGTTTTAGTACAGGCCGTTGAAAAATTTGATTTCCGGATTGACAATTTTGTTATCATGGAAAACCACTTCCACCTCCTGCTTTGTCCAAGGAGCAATTCAAGTCTTTCCCTTTCAATGAAATGGATACTGGGAGTCTTCACCATGCGATACAACAGCATTTTCAAGACATGTGGACACTTTTGGGGCGCTCGCTTCTTCTCGTGCGCCCTGAACAGTTATGCTGAATATCTCAAAGTATTCCAATACATCGATCAAAACCCGGTCAAGGCAGGCAAGGTCGAAAAACCTGAAGATTGGGAATGGAGCGGCATTTATCACCACCGGGCAGGCCGTGACGATATCGTTTCGACCCCTCCGCCGTGGCTCGCTTATCGACATCAGCCGCTGCTTTTGGGGGCTAGTCCCCCAGCTTGACGTTATAACGTCACAACGCTATATTCATTCGTAGAGGTACATTCCATGAGCATCTATACCAAACGGGCAACCGTGTATTTTGATCCCGCCATGCATCATGCGCTTCAACACAAAGCGCTGGAGACCTCCCGTTCGGTTTCCGATCTCGTCAATGACGCGGTTCACTATGCCTTGGTTGAGGATACCGAGGATCTGGCCGCCTTTGAAGAACGGGTCAGCGAACCACTGGTCTCCTATGAAACCCTGCTTAAAGAACTCAAGGCCAATGGCCGTCTATAGTATCTTTCTCAAGGACTCAGTCAGGAAAGATCTCGACTCAATTTCCACGGCAGACTTGAAAAAAATCATGGAACACATCGGGTCGCTTGCGGAAAATCCCCGTCCCATTGGCTGTGAAAAGCTCACGGCGCAGGAAAAATACCGCATTCGCCAAGGGAACTATCGCATCATTTATTCGATACAGGATACCAGCCTGACCGTTTGGGTAGTCAAGGTTGGCCATCGTCGCGATGTATACCGATAGAAACGGGGACTGTCCCCCTAACACAAAGCCGCCCAGGCCGCCGCCTGCCGGAGTGCCGTCTCGGGGACTGTCCCCCGCCCAAGCCCGACCGCTGCGCGGTAAACTTAAGATCGCAGAACCACGATTCCCTTAGGTCTCTCCGGCTTAACGCCTCCGTTCCCAACGGGCCTCGAGGCCCGCAGTAAGCCAGCCAAGCCGCCCGCCATGGATGGCGGGCAACAGTCCCTCGCGCATTTTTTATTCTCAAAATGCGCGATATCTCAATTTTGGCACGGTGCCAAAATTGAGATTCCAACTCAGGGGCGAACAACCCGGAAACCGATCATGTTGGACTGATTGTCCGGAACGTTGTAGAACCGGTTAGCCACGGTGCAGTAAGACGCATCGTAGTACCAGCTGCCGCCGCGAGCGACTCCACGACACCCCGCACCATCGTAAACTGCGCGGCTCCGGTCAAAATGAAGCGCCCGGCCTGACGATCCAGATCTATTTCCATTTTCATGTACTCGAATATTCCAGGCACCTCTTGGACTTCGTCCAAAATCACCCGACCACCCAGTCTGGCCATGAATCCGAGCGGATCATCCTCGAAAAAAGCCCTGTTCTGCGGTGAATCGCGTCCGCCTTCCCGGGCTTGACCGCCCCGGGATAGCACCTACAATTCAAGGATAGGCGGCTGCGGCGCGCTTTCGGTGCCGCGACCGACGAAGCGTCCCAGGAGGACCGGGCATGAGGACAGCATCCAGGGCAAGCGCCATCGCAGCGTCCGCGTTCATGATCTTTTCGGCGTGGGCGACACAGCGGGCCGACAGCCAGCAGGCCATCGCATTTCCCCAGGAGGGAGCCGAGTTCCACATCGTGAACGCGGCATGGGAAGCTCGCCTGGCGGCCGATCCGGGGCACGCCGAACTCGTCAGGCTCTTTGCGGATTCCGCCATCGGGGAATCCTTCGCGAGGTGGCGCTTCCGTCCGCTGGGCGATGGCTCCTGGGAGATCATCAATACCGCGACGGGGAAGGTCCTGGACGTGGAAGGAGGAACCAGGGACAAGCCGGTTCCCGTCAATGCCTTCACGTCGAACGGGAGCGTCGCCCAGCGCTGGAAGCTCCAGAAGGAAGCGCAGGGCTGGCGCATCGTCGCGGTCGTCAGCGGCATGGCATTGAGCGGGAAGGGCGAACTCAAGGACCGGCGCGGTCAGGCGTTCCAGATGCCCTGGACGGGCAAGCTCACCCAGGTATGGCGGATACTCCCGGCCGTCGGCGCGCCCGAAGCCGCCAGGCCCGAGTCGAGGTTCGCGCTGAAGCATGGAGATTCGGGCTTGTTCCTCACGGTCGTCAACGAAAAGGCCGGGCCGGTTCTCGTCCTCGAGCCGCGCAAGCCCGGGGACGTCCAATCCTGGCGCTTCAGGCAGGTAGAGGGCGGCGGCGGCATGATCGTTTCCGACGCGGCGGGCCTGGTCATCGGCGTTCCGTCCGGGAAGCCAGCGCCCCAGGCCGCGCTCGGACTCGTCCAGCCTGACAACAAGCCGGGTAAGCGCTGGGCGGTCAAGCGCGAAGACAACGGCGGCATGTTCATCGTTTCCCTGGAAGGACCACTCTGCGTCCAGCCCTGGGAGGACGGCGGCAGGATCCTGGTCCGGCTCGAATCCATTCGCCGCACGCAGGACCAGCGCTGGTACGCGGTGCCCGTGGAAGGGCAGGATGGCTCGTTCGGACCGTCAGCGAAACCCGCCGGGAAGGCTTCCCAGCCGACGCAGGATGTCTCCGGGGATGCCGCGGCGAAACCGGAAACGGCAGGCACCGCAACTGCGGCGAAGTCCCAGGGAAAGCTGGCTTCGATGGCTTCGAAGAAACTCGCGGTGGCGCCGGTGTCCACGGTGAACAGGGACATCACGGCGGAAACCCTGCTCGTCGTGCAGGACTTCCTCATCCACGCCTTCGTGAACTACTCGCAATCCGCGGTCCTGGACCGGGGCAGCGTCGAAAAACTGCTCGCGGAATACGAGTTCCAGACGAGCGACCTGGCCGACACTTCGAAAGCCGTGCAGCTGGGCAAGCTGGCCGGCGCCGACGCCATCGTCATCGGAAGCCTCAACATGGTGGGAAGCACGTACTACCTGACGGTGAAACTCGTGTCGGTTTCCACCGGGGAGATCCTGGCTACCGCCATCGGCGAAGGCGAGGACGCTTCGTCCTTCCTGGAAATGTGCATGGCGGCGGTCAAGGGCATGTAGAGCCGAACACGGGCCGGATCCGCGCAAGCGTGCCCGGCCCGGCGCAATTCCTGCGCGATGCCATGGCCACGTACCCGAAAATCAGAATTCCACCGAACGGACCAGGGCATCGTATTCCCCGGACTTCTTGAGCGAGTCCACCGCGGCCTGGATTTCGGCGACAAACGATTCCGGGGTAGCGCGGTTGAAAACCGCGTAGAGTTCGCCCGGTATCTCGTCGAGCTTGAATGCCCGTTTCATGGCGTCGCGGGGGCGCTGCATCACCTGGAGGAGGTACTCCACGCCTTCCTGGGTGAGGGGCAGGGCATCGGCCTTGCCGTTGAGGACGGTAAGGAGGGATTCGGACACGTCCCTCGTGTAATGGAGCTTTCCCTTCTCGTCGAGGCCTTTCCCCGCCAGGTAGTTGCCGAGACCGTCCCCGCGTACGACCGCGATACGGAGTGAGGCCAGGTCCTGGAAGGAGTATATCCGCGTCTCGCTGGCCGTGGGTACGTAGACCCAGAATTCAGTCGTGATGATAGGGCCCGCGAAACGGTATTTGGCCTGCCGTTCGGGCGTCTTGAGCAGGTTGAGGACGCAGACCGGCCGATGCGATTCCAGGCGCTCGAGGAGCCGTTCCATGCTGTCGATCTGGAAGACCGCGCGGCGCCCGATGCGGCGGAAGACTTCGCCCATCACGGTGATGTTGTGGCCGGAGGGGATGCCGTCCTTGACGTAGTTGTACGGCGGCATGCTCTCGGCCAGCACGTTGCCGATGGCGCGGTAGCGGCCCAGGGCCTTCCGGAGGAAGGCGACGTTCCGTTCGTTCATCGCTCCGAGCCTGGCCAGGAGCGAAACCGTGCCGCCGATGCGGACGATCCCGTCGCTTACCCGGATGAGCGAAGACTCGTTCTCGTCGGCGAGGCCGCGGACCCTTTTCATGGACTCGTCCAGAAGGGAGACGCGCTGGCCCATGTCGGCGGCCGAGCTGCGGACGAGCTCGGTCCGCTCGAGCGCGGTCGAAAGCGAGAGGCTGATCCTGCCGCCGTCCTCGCGCATGCGGCCCGTGGTATCCCTCATCTCGCCGAAACCCTCGTCCATCTCGTGCATGCCCGAGAATACTTCCGTCATGGCGGAACGGAGCCGCTCCCCGGCCTCGCTCATGGCTCCTATGGTGTCGAGCACCTTCTTGAGGTCCTGCTGCATCTTGCCCGCGTTCCTGCCGGCTTCCTCCGCGAGATTCCTCACTTCGCTGGCCACCACGGCGAAGCCCTGGCCTGCCTGGCCGGCGTGGGCGGCTTCGATGGCGGCGTTCATGGCGAGCAGGTTCGTCCTTGCCGCCACCGCGTTGATGATCGTGATGCTTGAAAGGAGTATCTTGGCCGAATCGGCCACGACGCGGATGGATTCCAGGGTTTCGCCGAGCACCTGGCCCGAACGCCTGGCCATCTCGCCCAGTTCCTCTGCGCGGACGCGCTTGACGGAAGCCGCTCCCGCGAGGACGCCGACGCCGTCGGTGAAACCCCGGACTCCCTCCGAAGCCTCGGCGACGGAAGACGCCTGCGATTCCACGAGGGAGCCCACGTCGCGCATGAAGCCGCGGATGCCTTCGGCGGCGTGTTCGACGCCCTTCACTTCGCCGAGCAGGTCCGCGAACTCCGAGCGCATCGAGGTCGAGCCGGCTTCGATCGAACCGAGTGAAACCTGGATGTCATTGGCGCGCGCCGCGAGGTCGATGCCGATTTCCTCGCTCTGGAGCGTCCCGTTCTTGGCTTCGACGACGAAGTCGGAGAGCCCGTTCATGAACGACTCCACGCTGGCCTTGAGCCGACCGAAGCCGGCGCCGCCCGAGTTCTTTTCGAGCGCATAGACAAGCTCGACCCGTGCGGCGCCCGCGGCGTCGATGGCCTCGGCGGCGCGCACGAGGCTTTTCCTGTCGGCCGACAGCATCCACAGGGAAACGGCCAGGACGGCTGCCGCGGAAAAGACGGCTGCCGCCTCCGTGAGGAGGGGCGCCCGGACTCCAAAAAGAGCCGCGGCGAGGAGGATCCCGGACGATGCGACCGAGACTGTCCCGGCCGCGGCGAAAGCGAAAATGCGGAGCATTCTGGTCATCACGGATCCTCCAGGGAATGTCGGACGTGCGTGCGAACGGGGTCGCCTGTGCAGGCCATCGGATTGTATCATCGGAAATGCGGGGCAGGAAGGGAAAAGGAAGCGCCGCGGCGATCGGGTTCCGGATCCAGGGGAAGGCCGGCCCCTGCCGGCGTCACCAGTCCAGCTTCGAGTAGTACCCGCCGCCCATCCTGAGGTAGATGAGGAACTGGTCGGCATAGCCCATCCTGTCCACGGATGCCGCGTAGTTCCACGAAATGCCGCCGGACATCGTTCCCAGGTATTTCAGGCCGACGAGGTCGAACCAGGAGATGAAAGGGTAGTTCTCGAGGCGAATCTCGGCGCTCGCCCCTGGCAGGAGTCCGTTTTCGAATTCCAGTAGGGATGCACGGGCGTCGAAGCGCAAGGCCATGTCCTTGCCCGAACCGCGGATGTCGTGGATGAGGGGAAGGACGAGCCCGAACCCGAGTTCGGCCTCCCCGAATCCCACCCCCGATTCGCCGATGGCGGCCTTGGCGGACGCGGCCGTCGAGATCCAGGGCCGCGGATTCCAGGTGGCCGCGATGCCGGGCTTGAACGTGGCGTCGCGCCCCAGGAACTGCGCGGCCGGCCCCAGCTTCATCTCCCTGCCGGCCAACTCGAAGAGCTTCTCGGCCGCGAGCCGCTCGATGAATTCGGCGGACAGCATCGCGTCGGCGCGCCATCCGTTCCAGGATACATCGGCGTAGAAGCGGTCGAAGGACGTGTCCTCGGTGATCGCGCCGGAATCGGCGGACACGGTCCCGTGGTCAAGGAGGGCGGGAGGTCCGGGATCGACCATCGGCTGGACCCGCAGGACCGCTCCCAGGGTCAGCCGGTCCTCCCCGCGACGGGCCTGGACGCCGCAGAGCGCCCAGCCGGAAAACCAGCCGAGGGATGCGTCTCCGTACTCGGATCCATAATCCTCCTTCGTACGGGCATCGAGCACGAGGGCGAACATGCTCGGCAGGAAGAGGGCGCGGAACGAAATGTCGTCGACGGTCAGGAAGCGGAAGTAGAAAAATCCGTCGATGCCGGCCAGGACGCCGCCGACCTCGCCGTCCACGGAGGGCAAGTCGATCCGCCGCGTGGTCGAGAGGATGTCGAGAATGCCGAGGAGGACCGGGTCGGCCTCATCGATCCAGGAATTGTACGCGGCAAGGACGCGGGGCAGGCTGACGGCGTTCTCGCTGGCTTCCAGGTACGCGGCGGGGTCGAGGACTTGCGCGGAGCCGATGGATGCCGCGAGCAGGGCCGCGGCAAGGGCGAAGGATTTCGGATGGGCGGGAAGGGTCATCATCGCCTCCGGGAGGGCGGTCGGGAATGCACGTGGCGCCGCCCCCGGGGAAGAGGATATCGCGTTCTTTTCATATTGACAGGGAAATCGTGAAGCTCTCGTTCTGAGGCCGGATGCGAAGGGCTGCGGACCGGTTTCGCGTCCGCAGCCCCGAGCTTCGATGCGCTGGAATCAAGCGTATGGCTCCATCGTGGAAGCGGCCGCGGCGAGGCCCCAATCCCGGCGCCAGGGAAGCAGGGCAGGAGGAGGAGGCATGAAACGACTGGCGCTCGCATCGCTCGCTATCCGTCCTGCCTTGCCCCATGATGGCGCAGGACAGCGCCCGAGAGAAATACCCGAACGAAATCCTGTTCACGGGCATCGGGCTGCCGTACGACCGCATCCTGACGGGATCGGTCGGCGCGGGCTGCGCCATCGTCGTTTCCACGCCCATGCCGGACGAGCCCCAAGCGCTGTGGCCGGTCGCGGCATTCACCCGCGCCACCCGATACCTGGCCGACTGGAAATCCTTTTCGCTCATCATCGCACCGACCTTCCCGCTGTCCGCGGAGTTCGAGCCGGAGACGGGACGTTTCGAAAAAACCGCCATCATCCTGGGGGCGGAAGCCGGCTTCGAGTTCCCGAGGAATATGCTTTGAACGGGAGGACGAAATAGAGGATCAGGTAGATCATCCCGACGACTCCGGGCAGGATCTTCACGAACAGGTTCATCGTCCCCGGCCCGAACACGAAACCCATGACCTGGAAGGGGTCGCTGTCAAGCATCGAAGCGGTCCATGCACGGTCCGACACTACGGGACGGGTTGTGGTATGGCGCACTATCCGGGACTGGAACCTGAAAACCGTGCAACTGGCGGCGTTTTCCGGTATCCTGCATCCATGAGCCGGGAAACCTGCTACCGCTGCCGGCGTCCGCTGGCGCTCTGCCTCTGCCCGCGGGAAGCCCCCATGGCGACGCGGACGCGCATCGTGCTCCTCATGCACATCAAGGAGTGGCGGCGGGAAAAATGCGCGACCGGACGGCTCACCTGCCTCCATCTGTCCAACAGCGAGATCATCCCGGGCGTCGCATTCGACGATAATCCGCGCGTGCGCGCCCTCGTCGACGATCCGGGCAACTACCCCATGCTCCTCTATCCAGGCGAAAACGCGATCGACCTCAGCACGGGCACATTCCCTGCCGGCGCGCTCGGCGGCCGGCGGCTCGTCGTCTTCCTCGTCGACGCCACCTGGTCCTGCTCGCGCACGGTCCTCAAGGAGAGCCCCGGCCTGCTTGCCCTGCCCAGGCTCATGTTCTCGCTGCGGGAAAGGAGCCGCTTCGTCATCAAGCGCCAGCCGCAGGCGTGGTGCCTCTCCACGATCGAGGCGACGCACGAGCTGCTGCTGGCCCTCGAGGCGGCGGGCCTGGACGAGTATCCCGACAAGCGGCGCCTGCTCGCCAGCTTCGACGCGATGCAGGATCTGCAGATCAGGATGTCGGCGCAAGCCGGGCACCCGCGTTTCGTGCCGCGGGAATAGCGGGCGGGACGATCCGCGGATTGGCGGCGGACCGGCGCATCCCGCGCCTGCGTACCGGGCATCGACGGGAAGGAACGGGAAAGCGTCGGAAAGGGAGAATGATTCATATCTCCCTGGCGATGAGGTCGTCCCAAGTTTCCCTGCGCACCGAAAGCCGGTCCCTGCCTTCGCGGACCATGACCACGGCGGGGCGGGGGATGCGGTTGTAATTGCTCGCCATCGAGTGGTTGTAGGCTCCCGTCGTGAACACGGCGAGGATGTCGCCGGATTCGGGTTCGCACAACGCGATGTCGCGGATGAGGATGTCGCCCGTCTCGCAGCACTTGCCGGCCACGGTCACGACCCTCGATCGCGGTCCGTCGCACCTGTTCGCGACGATCGCGTCGTACCTGGCGCCGTAGAGCGCGGGCCGGGGATTGTCGGGCAGGCCGCCGTCGACGCCGACATAGGTCCTCACACCGGGTATCTCCTTGATCGAGCCTATCGTGTACAGGGTGATGCCGGCCTCGCCGACGATCCAGCGGCCGGGCTCGATGATCGCCCTCGGCATGGGAAGACCGTATTCGCCGCAGCGCCGTCGGACCTCGGCCATCATCGCGTCGGTGAAATAGGCCAGCGGCTTCGGCTCGTCGGCATCCGTGTAGCGCACGCCGAAGCCGCCCCCGAGGTTCAGGTCCTTCGTCTCGAAGCCGTAATCCGCCTTCACATCCCGCATGAGCCGCGTCACCACCTCGATGGCCTTGAGGTGGGAATCGTTTTCGAGCAGCTGGGAACCGACGTGGAAATGAAAGCCCGTGAGCTCCACGCCTTTCATCGCGAGGGCCGCCCCGATGTAGCGCCCGCGTACGCGCGGATCGAGCGGTATGCCGAACTTGGAATCCAGCTGCCCGGTCGAGATGAAACGGTGGGTATGGCTGTCGACCCCGGGGGTCACGCGGAAGAGGATCTTCGCGCGCATTCCGCGTTCGAGGGCGATGGCGTTCAGGGCTTCCAGCTCGTACAGGTTGTCGACGACGACGCGCCCGACGCCGTATTCCACGGCGAGCCGGAGCTCTTCGATCGTCTTGTTGTTGCCGTGGAAAAAAATCCTGTCGCAGGGGAAACCCGCCCTGGCCGCAGCGTAGAGCTCGCCGCCCGAGACGACGTCGAGCCCGAGCCCTTCGGAAGCGACCATCCTGCACATTTCGAGGGTCTGGAAGGCCTTGCTCGCGAATACCGCGAAGGTCCACGGGTGCCGTTCGAGGAAGGTATCGCGGATCTCCCGCAGCCGTTCCCTGATGAGGGTTTCCGACATCACGTAGAGCGGGGTGCCGTATTTCTTCGCGAGGGCGACGGTGTCGCAGCCGTCGAACATGAAGTGACGGTCGGTCCCGGATTGCGCTCCCGCCATCAACCCAGTATCTCCCCTATCACGCGAAGCCAGTTGCCGCCCATGATCTTGCCGACCGTTTCGGCCGGGTGCCCCCGTTCGAGGAGGGCCGCCGTGATGCGCGGCATCTCGTCGCAGCCGCGGAGGGCGACGCCGTGCTTTTCGGTGAATCCGTCGAAATCGCTGCCGATGCCGACATGGTCGGGCCCGACGACCGAAAGGAAATGCTCGATATGCTCCACCACCCGCGGCAGGGTGACCCTGGCGGGATCCTTGTCCACGAAGATGCCGGCGAAGGTGACCGCCACGAGGCCCCCGGTGGCGGCGATGGCTTCCGCCTGGGCGTCGAGGAGGTTGCGGCGGTGATCGCAGAGGACGCGCGAGTTGGAATGGGAAGCGACGAGGGGGCGTCGCGCGACGGAAAGGAGTTCGTCGAGGGCTTCGTCCGAGAGGTGCGAGACATCGACGATCATGCCGAGCCTTTCCATCTCCGCCACGACCTTCCTGCCGAAATCCGTGAGCCCGTCGCTGCCTTCCGCGCCCACGCCGCGGGCCAATGCGTTGCGCCTGCTCCAGGTGAGGCCCATGAGGCGGACGCCGCGGGCGTAAAAGCCGCGGAGTTCGTCCATGCTCCCGCCGATCGCCTCGCCGCCTTCGATGGACACGAGGGCGGCGACCTTGCCCTCGCGCTTGGCACGGAGAATATCCGAAGCATTCAGGGCGGGGAAGAAGCGATCGCTCCGGTCGAAGGCATCCTCGACCCCGGCGAAAAGGCTCTTCGTGTAGGCGTTCGCCCCGGCGACGTTCTCGTCGTTCGTGAAGAGGGCCATGACCTGGCAGGTGACGCCGCCCTCGACCAGGCGCGGGAGATCGACATGGCCCTTCGTTTCGCGCTTGAGGAAGTCGCGAGGCGGCATGTCGTGGTCGGTGAAGCTCCTCCCGACGAGGTCGAGAGCCGTGTCGCAATGTCCATCGATGACGATGAGTTCTTCGTGGAGTTTCGCGTCAGCCATGTGGTGTCCCCCTCGCGGCGGGTTCGAGGGTAGCACGACGCCCCGGGAAACCGCAAGCTCAGGCAGCCCGTTCCGGGATTCGGTCCGTCCCGTGCCTCGCGGGCATTCCGGGAAGGACCGAAGCGCCATCAACCGAACTTGTCTTTTATGCGGATACCGCTATACTTCACGCGGATTGGCGCCGGCGACCGCGGCGGCCGAACGGAGTGACCGGATCATGAAACCCCGAATAGGAATCACCACTTTTTTCGATTCGAAGCCGCGCGGAGTCTATTCTTCGGTGGGCGATCACTACATCCGCTCGGTTTCCGCCGCCGGCGGCCTCCCCTTCATGCTGCCCACCGCGCCGTCCGAGGCGGAGCTGGGCGCCTATCTCGACGCCCTCGACGGCCTGCTTTTCACGGGAGGGGCCGACGTCTCGTCCGTCCTTTTCGGCCAGGAGCCGTCGAGGCAGGTGACGAACACCTGCCTGGCGCGGGACCGGTTCGAGCTTGCCCTGTTCGCTCTTGCCCACGAACGCGGCATGCCGGTCATGGGAATATGCCGCGGCCACCAGCTCATCAACATCGCCATGGGCGGCGACCTGTACCAGGACATCCACGCCTCGCTGCCCGACGCCGGGGGGCACAAGCAGGAGACCGACTCGATGGAGGAGCCCTACCACCACGTCGACATACTCGACGAGGAGAGCCGGATTTTCGCCGCGTTCGGCGAGCGCAGGATCCTGACCAATTCCTTCCACCACCAGGCGGTGAACCATCTGGCGCCGGGTTTGCGGGCGACCGCGCGCGCTCCCGACGGAATCCTCGAAGCCTACGAAGGCGACGATTCCAAGGGGTTCATCCTCTGTGTCCAGTTCCATCCCGAGGGTTTCACGCGGCGTTTCCCGATCTTCGTCCGCCTCTTCGAGGAGCTCGTGAAAGCCGCCGTCGCCTGGCGCGCCTGAGCGTCGACGGCAGCGCGGCCTCGGGTTTTCACAGGACGAAGAACAGGAATTTGAGGACGTCGAGCCAGGAGCCGGCAGCATAGGCCACTTCGTAAGGGCCTGTCTGCACGGCGCCCGGGTAGAAGGAGCCGCGATAGGCAAGATGGTGCTGCCTGAAACGGATCTCCATCCTGAATTCGTCGGGCAGCTTCAGGCAGCGGGAGTCCTTTTTCGCCGTGGCGGCGAAGGCGGCGGCGGCTTTTTCCCTTATCCGCGCCACCGCGAGGGCGGGTTGCAGGGAGATCGACGCGTTCCCCAGTCCCTCGCTGACGGCCACGGTGCCGATTCCCGGATCGAGCTTCGCCGCGCTCTCGCAGAGCAGCCTGTCTCCCGACAGGAAGAGCACGGGAACGCCGAAAAATGCCGCCGTGTAGGCGTTGATGAGGAACTCGCTCGCGAACCCGCCGTTGACGAGGACCCAGACGTTGGCGGTGTCCATCGTGTGAGCGAGCGGGTTGCCGTCCGAGCCGGCGCCGGAATGGTAGCCGACGAAGGCGGCTCCGTCGAAGCTCGAGTCGATGCCCGCCATCATGCTGAAGGGATCGCGCGTCCAGGCGCGCATGAGGCGCACGTTTTCGCTCAGCATCATCGGGTTGATGTTCCTGCCGGATCCGTGGGCGTCCTTGACGAAGATCTCCCCGACGCCCGCCTCGCAGGCGGCTTCGCAGACGGCCTGCACTTCCCTGGTCATCTGCTCCCGGAAATAGGCACCCTGCGCCTCGGCGATTTCGGTCTCCTTCCAGTCGGCTATGCCGCAGACGCCCTCGATATCGGCGCTGACGTAGAGCTTCTTCATTCCGTACCTCCGGCTTTCGTGGTTTCAAGGAGACGCGACGCGATGCCCGCCTGCATCGCCACGCCGGTCACGAGGCAGTCCTCGTCGATGTCGAAGCGCGAATTGTGCAAGGGGGCCGTGATCCCCTTCGCCTCGTTCCCGCAGCCGAGGTGGTAGAAGGCTCCGGGGCGTTCCCTGATGAAGAAGGAAAAATCCTCGACGCCCATGCTCGGCTTGTCTTTCCAGCGGACCGCGTCCTTCCCGAGCAGTTCGCCGGCCACCTCGACGATGGTGTCCACGGTCCTGTCGTGGTTGATCAGCGCCGTGTAGCCGTAGCTGAGCTCGAGCTCGCCTGAGCCCCCGAAGGAGGCCGCGACGCCCTCCACGACCGCCCGGGCTCGCGCGACGAGGGCGTCCCGCACGGCATCGCTCGTCGTCCTCATCGTGGCCGTCATCCTGACTTCGTCGGCGATTATGTTCGAGCGCTGCCCCCCCGAAATCGTGCCGATGGTGATGACGGCCTGTTCCAGGGGCGAAACGCAGCGGGCGACCAGGGTGTTGAGCGTCATCACCACGTTGGCTGCGATGAGCACGGCGTCGATGCCCAGCTCGGGATAGGCACCGTGGGCGCCCTTGCCCCGTATCGTGATCTTGAGCGTCGCGCTCGAGCCGTTGAGCGCGCCTTTCCTGACTTCGATGGTTCCCGTCGGGATGTAGGGCATGACGTGGAGGCCGATCACCCGGTCGACGCGCGGATTCTCGAGGCAGCCCCCGGCGATCATGATCTCGGCGCCGCCGTCGCCCTCTTCGTCGGGCTGGAAGAGCAGTTTTATGTTGCCGCGAAGGTTCTCCCGCCGCTCGGAGAAGTAACGCGCCACGCCGAGCAGGATGGCGGCATGCGCGTCGTGCCCGCAGGCATGCATGACGCCCGCGTTGCGCGAGCGGTACCCGACATCGTTCGCTTCGCTGATCGGCAGGGCGTCGATGTCGGCGCGCAAGGCCACCGTCGGTCCGCCCGAAGTCCCCTCGACGAGTCCCACAATGGACGTGCCGCCGCGCCGATGGGCTATTCCGAGCTCGTCGAGCCGGAGCGAGATGAGGTCCGACGTGGCCTTTTCACGGCGCCCGAGCTCGGGCGTCATGTGCAGCAGCCTGCGGACTTCGACCAGCCAGGGTTTCATGCCGGCGGCCGCTTCCAGTATTTCCGCCCTATCCATGCCGATCCTCCCGGTCCAGAAGGTAATCGACGACCTCGGCCTCGCGTCCTTCGCGCAGATAGACGCGGGGAACCCTGCGCCCGATCGAGCTGATGATCTCGTTGCGGTTCGTCCCCGCCCAGTCGGCGACTTCGAGGAGGCTTATCCGCTCCCCTTCCGGTGCGCCGCCGGGCGATCCGAAGAGCAGGACCTCGTCGCCCTCGGCGACCGAGGGCACCCCGCTCACGTCGACCATGAGCTGGTCCATGCAGATGAGGCCGACGACGGGCGCCCGGGCGCCCCGCACCAGCACGCGGGCCTTGTTCGAAAGACAGCGCTTGTACCCGTCGGCGTAGCCGACGGGCAGGGTCGCGACCAGCGCGCCTCCTGCCGGCGCAGTCCACGAGGAATCGTAGGAGACGCCTTCGCCTTCCGGCACCCGGGCAAGCCTGGCTATTCGAGACCTCAAGGCCGCCACCTCGAAAATATCCACGTCCTCGTAAAGGGGGGTTCTCATGGGCCTGACGCCGAGGAGAACGGCGCCCGCCCTCACCATGTCGAGCCTGTACTCCGGGTAGCGCATGAGCCCGATGCTGTCGCAGACGTGCCGCAGGGGGAAGGAAACGCCCAGGCTTGCCGCGCCGGAGACGATCTCCATGAAGAGATCGAACTGTCTCCGGTCGGAATCGGCGTCGCGCAGCGCGAGGTGGGTGAATATGCCCCCGAGCTCGAGGCCCGGGAGCGCGGCCATGCGGGCAAGCAGCCCGGGAGTATCGGGGCCGGGTACGATGCCGAGCCGGTGCATGCCCGTATCCAGCTTGACATGGGCGCGGGCGCGGCAGCCCAGGGAGACGGCGATCCGCGAGAGGATCCGGGCCTGCCGCAGGCCGGAGATCGTCGTCACGAGGTCCTGCCTTACCGCATGGCCGAGGTACTCGTCGGGAGTATGCCCCATGACCAGAACGGGAACGCCCGCGAAATGCCCGCGAAGCTCGATGGCTTCGGGGAGGCAGGCCACGGCCAGCATGTCCACGCCCCCGGCGAGGAGTTCTTTCGCCACACGGACCGCGCCCAGCCCGTAGCCGTCGGCCTTGAGCACCGCCGCGAGCAGCGGTGCCGGCGAGCCCAGCATCCCGCGCACTTCGCGCAGGTTGTGCCCGATGGCGTCGAGATCGACCTCGAGGCGCGTGCTTCTCGTCATCGGGCGGCTTCCGGGGCCGTGATTTCCGGTAGATGCATCCCGCGCATTATACAGCAGGCCCGGCCAGCGTCCAGAAAAATCGCGCGAACCCGTTTGACGAATCGCCCGGGCGGTGGAATACTGTTCCGTTGATGCTCTTGCACAATCCATCTTGCCCAGGGGGGACATTGAGATGAAGAAACTCCTCGTACCGCTCTGCATCATTTTCGCCATCGCTGCCGCGATGCCCGTCGCCGCCCAGAGGAAGTCGGCGGACTACAGCACGCTCTACGCGGGCGAGCTTTCGACGGTCAATTACTTCAACTCGGCTTCGGAAAACGAACAGATCATGTCGGCCAACACGGTCGACGGGCTGGTCGAGTACGACAGGTACGGCATCGTCCGGCCTTCGCTCGCGAAGGCCTGGACGACCTCGCCCGACGGCCTCGTGTGGACCTTCACCCTGAAGCCGGGCCTCAAGTGGGTGACCTGGGAGGGCAAGGATTACGCGGAGGTCGTGGCCCAGGACTGGGTGGACTCGGCCAAATATTTCATGACCAAGGCGAACGCCTCCCCCACGGCCGACATCATCTACGGCATCGTCAAGAACGGCGAGGCCTATTTCAAGGGCACCGTAACCGATTTCGGGCAGGTAGGCGTCAAGGCCAAGGACAAGTACACCCTCGAGTACACCCTCGCGAAGCCCGTGCCCTACTTCCTCTCGATGCTGACCTACGTGTCATTCCTCCCGGTCAACGGCAGGTTCCTGGCCGAGCAGGGCTCGAAATTCGGCACCGACAACAAGGCGATGCTCTACAACGGCGCCTACATCATGACGGTCTTCGAACCCCAGGTCAGCCGCGAGCTCGTCAGGAACGAAAAGTACTGGGACAAGGCCAATGTCCCCATCAAGCGCCTCATCTTCAAGTACAACAAGGAGATGAGCACCCTCGGTCCCGAGCTCTTCGCCCGCGGCGAGATAACCTACATCGGCATTCCGAGCTCGATCATCGATACCTGGCTGAAGGATCCCGCCAGGAAGGATCTGGTGCGACCTTCGCGCGTGAGCGCCTATACCTATTTCTATGCCCTCAACTTCAGCCCGAAATTCCCGGCCGAATACGGGCCCGAAAACTGGGCGGTCGCGGTCAATAACCTTTCCTTCCGCAAGGCCCTTTTCCACTCGCTGGACCGCAAGGCGGCCATGCTCACCTCCGAACCCTACACGCCCGAGCGCCGGCTCCAGACCACCATCACCCCGCGCAACATCATCGGGAGCGGCGGCAAGGACTATGTCGACATGGCGGAGCTGGCGGCCATGACCAGGACCGAGTCCTTCAACAAGGCCAAGGCCCTCGAGTTCAAGGCCAAGGCGATGAAGGAGCTTGCCGGCAAGGCCAGTTTCCCCGTCAAGATCCCGATGCCCTACAATTCGAGCAGCACCGAGTGGACGAACCGGGCGCAGGTCGTCGAGCAGCAGCTCGAGACCCTCCTCGGCAAGGACTTCATCGACGTCATCCCGCTGTCCTTCCCTGCGACCGGCTTCCTGGGCGCCACCCGCCGGGCCGGCAACTACGCCATGCAGGAATGCAACTGGGGTCCCGACTACGCCGATCCCGAGACCTACACCGATCCCTTCGTCACGGGCTCGAACTACAACTGGCCCGAGCTCGCGCAGGGCTACGCCGAGGCGAACGGCAAGTCCAAGTACGAAAACATGGTCGATGCGGCCAAGGCCGTCGTGACCGACATGAAGAAGCGCTATGAACTCTTCGCCAGGGCGGAGGCATACTTCATCGACCAGGCCTTCGTGATCCCCTATGCCCTCGGCGGCGGCGGGTATGAAGGGTCCAAGCTCGAGCCTTTCACCTGCCCCTTCGCCCAATTCGGGATGTCCAACCTGAAGTTCAAGGGCCAGATCGTCCGTGACAAGGCATACTCCACGGAGGAGTACACCAGGCTCGAGGCAGCCTGGAACGCGGAACGCCTGGCCGCGCTGCAGAAGGCCAAGTAGGAGCGAACCGTCCCTCGGAGGCTGTCAGGGAAATTCACCATGGGCACGGAGGAACACGGAGAGGATGTCGTTGCCTCGAAGATGTACGGCAATGTGGGGAAAACGGATGGGGTTTTCCATTTCACCCTCTCTATTCCTCTTTTCCGTGCTCTGATTCCGTGCCTCCGTGGTTGCATTTTTTCTGAAAGCCCCATTACGTCTCAGTCGATGCAGGGGGATGGGCTTGAGGCCCGCGGCACGATGGCAAAGTACATGTTGAAGCGCCTGGCGCAATCGGTCGTGACATTGTTCATCGTCGTCACCGCCGTGTTCCTCCTCATGCGGCTCCTTCCCGTCGAGGGCTATCTCGGAGAGCGCTACGACAAGCTCAGCCCGGAACAACGAGAGGCGATACTCCAGAAAATGGGCCTCCTCGACCCTTGGTACGTCCAGATCGGGAGCTTCTACTCGAAGCTCGCACACGGCGACCTCGGCACTTCGGCCATCTACCGCAAGGATGTCCCCGTCCTCCAGGTCATCGCTCCGCGGGTGCCTTACTCCGTCCGCTTCGGGCTCGTGGCGATGGCACTCTCCCTCGCCGCGGGCCTTGCGATGGGCGTGCACATGGCCAGGTACAAGGGCCGTTTCTGGGACCGGACCTGGACGGTCTACATCGTCCTCATCAACGCCGTACCCTCCGCCGTCTACCTCCTGTTCATCCAGCTCTACGGGACGGACCTCCTGAAGGTCCCCCTGCTTTTCGACAAGTACAAGTTCCAGAGCTGGGTCTTGCCGGCGATCTCCATGTCCCTGGGCGGCATCGCGGGGTACGCCATGTGGATGAGGCGCTTCATGGTGGACGAACTCAACAAGGATTACATCAAGCTCGCCCGGGCCAAGGGCATGACGAGTTCGGCGATCATGGTCAGGCACGTCATGCGCAACGCCTACGTGCCCATGGCCCAATACCTCCCGGCGGCCATACTCGCGACGGTTTCCGGTTCGATCTACATCGAGTCCCTGTACTCGATACCCGGCATGGGCGGCCTCCTCGTGGACGTCATACAGCGCCAGGACAACCCGATGGTCCAGGCCCTCGTCCTGATATTCTCGTCCATCGGCATACTCGGCCTTTTCCTGGGCGACGTCCTGATGGCGGCCTTCGACCCGCGCATCAAGTTCGCGAAGAGCGAAGGAGCCCGATGATGGCCGACGGGAAGGCGGTTGCCGCCGGTCCGCCCGCCGCCGTCGTGGCGAAAGGCGACGCCGCCGCGGGAGCCGATCCCGCGCTCTTCACCTTCGCCGAGTTCGACCGCGACGCCGGCGAACGCATCGGCTGGTCCAACTATTCCTACTGGCGCTCGACGCTGCACATGTTCCTCAGGAACAGGGTGGCGCTTTTCCTCCTCGTGCTCCTCGGAACGATCCTCGCCTTCACCTTCCTCCAGCCTTTGCTCCCCAACCAGAGAAGTCCCACGCTCATCAACATCGATCCCGCGACGGGGCGGCAGTTCAGGAATCTCGTACCGAGCGCGGAGTACTGGTTCGGCACCAACTCCATCGGGCAGGACCTCTGGTCGCGGATCTGGTCGGGAACCCGGACCAGCCTCCTCATCGGCATCATCGTGGGCGTGGTCGAAATGGTTCTCGGCATAGCCTTCGGCGCGATCTGGGGCTACGTGCGGAAGGCCGACCGAGTGTTCACGGAGGTCTACAACGTCCTCAACAACATCCCGACCACGATAGTCCTCATGCTCCTCGCCTACATCATGAGGCCGAGCTTCCAGACCATGGTCATCGCGATGTGCGCCGCGGGCTGGCATGGCGTGGCCCGCTTCGTGCGCAACCAGATAGTCATCATCCGCGACCGCGAATACAACCTCGCGTCGCGCTGCCTCGGCACGCCGACGCACCGGATCATCATGAAGAACCTCCTGCCCTACCTCGTGTCCGTCATCATGCTCCAGACCGCGCTCTCCATCCCGGGTACCATCGGCTGGGAGGTTTTCCTCACCTATATCGGCATCGGACTTCCCGTGAGCATCCCCTCCCTCGGGAACCTCGTGAACGAGGGCCGCCTCATCATGATGGCGCCGGAGCTGCGTTACCAGCTCATATTCCCGACGATAGTCGTCTCGATCATCACCATCTCGTTCTACGTGCTCGGCAACGCGTTCTCCGACGCGTCCGATCCGCGAAACCACGTATGAAGGCAGCACCCATGGACGGAAGGAAACCCATCCTCTCGGTACGGGACCTCGTGGTGAAATTCGACCTGCGGGGCAGGACGCTCACGGCCATCCGCGGCGCCTCGCTCGATCTCCTCGAGGGGGAGACCCTCGCCATCGTGGGCGAATCGGGTTCGGGCAAGTCGGTCTTCACGAAGACCTTCATAGGCATGCTCGACCAGAACGGCCGCGTCGACTCCGGGAGCATTGAGTTCGAGGGAGCCGACCTGGCCGGGTACGCCACCGAGGCGGAGTGGCTCCGCGTCCGGGGCAGGAAAATCTCGATGGTCTTCCAGGATCCGATGACGGCCCTCAATCCCCTGCGCAGCATCGGCAGGCAGATCCAGGAAGTCGTCGAGATGCACCGGGGCATGTCCGGCAGGCAGGCGGAGCTGGCCGCGATCGAACTGCTCGACCACGTCGGCATCCCCGATCCCGTCCGCCGCTTCCGGCAGTTTCCGCACGAATTTTCCGGCGGCATGCGCCAGAGGGTCGTGATCGCGATCGCCATGGCCTGCAAGCCGCGCATACTCATCTGCGACGAACCCACGACGGCGCTCGACGTCACGATCCAGGCCCAGATACTCCGGCTCATCAAGGCTCTCCAGAGCGATTTCGGGTTCACGACCATCTACATCACGCACGACCTCGGGGTCGTGGCGAACGTCGCGGACCGGGTGGCAGTGATGTACGCCGGGCAGATCGTCGAAACGGGCAGCGCGGAGGATGTTTTCTACGATCCACGCCATCCCTACACCTGGGCCCTCCTTTCCTCCCTTCCCCAGCTCGGCGTGAAGGGCAAGCCCCTGTTCTCGATTTCGGGCACGCCGCCCAACCTGTTCAACGAGATCAAGGGCGACGCCTTTGCGCCGCGCAATCCCAGGGCGCTCAGGATCGACTTCGAGCTGCAGCCACCCATGTTCCAGGTCAGCCCCGGTCATCAGGCGGCGACCTGGCTCCTCGACCCGCGCGCGCCCGCCCTGGAACCGCCTGCCGCCATCCAGGCCATGAGGGCCAGGTACCCCGGGGGCGAACGATGAGCGACGGCACCGACAAACTCCTCGAGATCAGGAACCTCAGGGTCGATTTCCCCGTCAGGGGCGGCCTGTTCACCGCGGTCAGGGACGTGAACTTCTCCATACGCAAGGGCGAGACCTTCGGTCTCGTCGGCGAATCGGGTTCGGGCAAGACCACGATCGGCCGGGCGATCGTGAGGATCGCCCAGGCGAGCTCCGGCGAGATACTGTTCAGGGGCCGCAGGATCAACGGCAGGATAACGAGGGAGCTCGACTCCGAGGTCGTGCAGAAGATCCAGATGATCTTCCAGGACCCGATGGCTTCGCTCAACGAGCGGGCGAAGGTCGACTACATCGTGTCCGAAGGCATAATCAACCTCGGGAAGTTCAAGAACGAGGCGGAGCGCCTCGCGCTCGTGGAGAAGGCCCTGCTCGAGGTCGGGCTGCTGCCCGAGTTCGCGAGCCGCTTTCCCCACGAATTCTCCGGCGGCCAACGCCAGCGCATCGGCATCGCGCGCTCCCTCATCATGGAGCCCGAGCTCGTCATCTGCGACGAACCCATCTCGGCCCTCGACGTGTCGATCCGGGCGCAGGTGCTGAACCTCATGTCCGAGCTGCAGAAGAGCAAGGGCCTCACCTACCTGTTCATCGCCCACGACCTCTCCGTCGTGCGATTCATCACGGACAGGATCGCCGTCATCAACAAGGGCGAGCTGGTGGAGCTCGCCGAAACCGAGGAGCTGTTCGCGCATCCCCTGCATCCCTACACGCGGGCCCTGCTTTCCGCCATTCCGGTACCCGATCCCATACTCGAGCGGAAGAAGGTTCTGATCGTCTACGATCCCGCCTCCCGCGACTACCGGACGGACAAGCCAGCCTGGACCGAGATTGCCGCCGGGCACTTCGCCCGGGCCAACGAAGCCGAGGCCGCGGAGTATCGGCGCCTCCTGGCGCGCTGAAGGCACTGCGTCGTGCCCGGACCGCTTCCCGAGAAGAACGTCGTCTATGGAATGTACTCGGGCCTGGCCCTCCTCATGGATATCCATCGTTCCGAAAAGCCCAACGGGCTTGGAATCCTTTTCGTCGGCGGCTCTGGATGGGAATCCTCCCTCGAATGGAATGCCGTCGGATTGAAGGACAAGGAGAGTCAGATCGGTACCTGGGTGCCGACGCTCCTGCGTGCCGGGTACACGGTATTCGCCGTCAACCATCGCGCGGCGCCCCGCTTCCGCTATCCCGCGGCGCTCGAGGACGTACAGAGGGCCGTTCGCTTCATCCGCTTCCATGCCGGCGAATACGGCATCGCCGCGGACCGCATCGGCGCGGTGGCGGGTTCGTCGGGCGCGCACCTGGTCGCCCTCGCCGCGATGCTCGGCTCGGGCGGGACGGGCAGCGACGGCGATCCCGTCAATCGAGAAAGCGCCACCCTGCAATGTATCGTCCTGCGGGAAGCGCCGACCGACCTCCGGAGGATGCTCCAGGACGCCGACGGGGAAGGCGCCGCCTATGTCCTTTCATTCATGGGGAGCCGGGGCGCGGGCGCTTCGCCCGACCCGGAACCGTACTCCGCGGCCTCTCCGATAACGCATGTGACGCGTGCCGCCCCGCCGGTATTGCTGATCCACGGCGATGCGGACAGGACGGTTCCGTATGGCCAATCCGTCGCGATGGAAGCGGCCCTGCGCGCGGCCGGCGTGAACGCCAGGCTCCTCAGGATTCCCGGCGGCATCCATGCCCCCGACTTCGGGGCGGAGGGGAAGCCGCATCCCGAATGGCCCGACTATCTCGGGGAGATGGTCTCCTGGCTCGACGGAAATTTTGGGGTTCAACCTGGTTCGGTTTTTTCGACGCGTTGAGCCAAGGAAGAAGCGTCCGTGGAATTTCCCGTTTGTTTCTCGCGAGGACCGCTTTCAGCAGTTTCTCTGCCGCCTGCTGACAACGGAAACAGATCACCTCGAGCGGTAACGGTCGCATCCCGATATGGAAGCTCGGCGTCGGGAAACAGTGTATGATGCGTAAATGGCCTGACCATCCTGTATGCGATCGGTACTGAAGGTCTCAATAGAAGGTCGCGCCGATGCCCCCGAGCGAATAGAGGAGGCTCGCAGCCAGGCCGAGCTCGGCGGCCGCCCAGAGGAGGGCGCGCTTCGCCTGAGGGAAGAAATCCTTGTTTGGTGCGCCCGGGCTGGCGCGTCCGATCGGCCCTTCGTCCCAGCGCGCGGCCACGCGGAGCAGCTGTTCGGGCGGACGATCGGCAACCTCGCCGGAACCGCCGCCGATACCTCGTTCCGCCTCGACGCGAGCGTCGGGACCGACGGGCTTTCCCGTCTTTCCCCCGCGCATCGCGGAGGGGGATCCCATGAAACCGTCGTCGCGCAGCTGCAACAGCCAGGCGATGAGGATGTATGCCAACATGAAGAAGGGGAGGAATACCGCGAGGTAATATAGCCTCCCTAAACCGGCGAGGGCCAGGAGACAGGAGATGCCGGCCGCGATGGACGCGAGGATCGTGCCGTTCAACAGGTCGGAAAACATGCGCCGCATCGGGTCTCTCCCTGCCGGGGTGATACTGGGGCAGGATGGGCGGCTTGTCAACAATGAAAACGACGGGTGGCGCATCACGCCGGCCCGGGGCGGAAAGACGAAGGAAAGGAGACGCACGCGATGAACGATACCATGCTACCCCCGGAAGCCGGCCGGGAACTGGACCGCCGGCTCACCGCGGTCCTGGACAAGCCGGGGGCCGAGCTTTCCGGCCTCGCCGTCGTGGCAGTCCGGGGCGAGGATGTCGTCTACGAAGGATATTTCGGCCACCGCACTTTCGATGCGGCGGGGCGCCGCGGGCTGCTTCCCGTCGACCGCGAAACCAGGTTCCGCGTCGCCTCCCTGTCCAAGACGGTCACCGGTATCGGCGTCATGCGGCTCGTCGAAAGGGGACTCCTCGATCCCGACGCCGATCTCTCGGATTGCCTCGGCTTTCCCCTGCGGAACCCGCACTACCCCGACGCGGCCATCACGGCGCGCATGCTCCTGTCGCATACCTCGTCCCTGCGCGACGAGGGTTTCTACTTCCCGCCGCTCCCGCAGCGGATCGAAGAACTCCTCCTGCCCGGCGGGCGGTACTATGAAGACGGCCTGCACTTCGCCGGACCGGCGGCAGGAAAGGACAATGCGCCCGGCCGCCGCTACTGCTACTGCAACCTGGGCTTCGGTCTCATCGGGACCTGCATCGAGCGCCTCTCGGGCCAGCGCTTCGATCTCTACATGCGCGACGAAGTCCTTTCTCCCCTGGGCATCGACGGGAGCTTCAACGTCAACCTTCTCTCCGATGCCGGGTTCGGGAACATCGCCCCGCTCTACAGGAAAGCCCGGGGCGAGGACGGTCCCTGGGATCGCGAGGGTCCCTGGCTGGCCCAGGTCGACGACTACCGGGGAATCAGGCCGACCCTGCCCATGCGCGTCGATGACGCCGGGAACCACCCACCCCCCAGGCTCGAGGACTATGTCATCGGCATGAACGGGTCGCTCTTCTCCCCGCAGGGAGGCTTGCGCATCTCGGCCTTCGACCTGTCGAAAATCCTGCGCGCGTTCATGAACGGCGGCCGCCTCGGGAGCGTGCGCCTCCTCGAGAGCCGGACGGTCGCCACCATGATGACCAGTCAGTGGAAGCACGATCCCGGGAAGGACAACGGCGAGGTTTGCGGAATGACCCGCGAAACCGGGCTTGCGCTCATGCATACCACCGACACGGAAGACGGTTACGGGAGCGACCGCCTGGTGGCGGAGGGAGGGGTGAAGCTGTGGGGACATCACGGCGACGCCTACGGTCTCCTCGGCGGCCTGCTCTTCGAACCCGCGGGAAAATTCGGTTTCGTCTACCTGGTCGGGGGCGAAAGCGTCCCGCCGGCGGGGAACAGGGGCAGGTTCTCCTCGTTTTTCATCTGGGAGGAGGAGATCCATGCGGCGATGATCGATATGCTGAGACCGCGCTGACGAAAGCCGCGCCGATGCGGGCTTCAGTTTCCGGGGAGCTCCGGCGTCAGCCTTCCTTCGGGGAAGATCAGGTAGACCGCGCCGCCCGAGGCTTCCAGCCAACGGTCCTCGAGTTCGGCCCGCGGGTAGATGCGCCTCACCTCGTCGTCGCTTTTCGCCGCTGGCTCGTTCATCACGGGATTCCCCCCGCGGTCGAAGCCCACGAGCAGGGTGAGGTGGCCCCTGCTCCTCGCGACGGGCGCGTTCGACAGGGGGCGCCCCGTTTCCGCGTTCCACGAGACGCTCATGACCACGGGAATGCCCGAAGCGATCCAGGGCTCGAGCCGCGCAAGACTGTCGAATCGCGCAACCTGCGCTTCGTAGCCCGGGCTCCCGGCATATGCGGCGTTGAAGGACCAGTTGCCGCAGCCGTCGTAGACCCGGTCCCGGACGCCTGCCACGGCGGCGCGCACCCGCGACTCGCGGTCGCCCGTCTCTCCACGCCAGTAGCCAAGGACCATCGACACCGCCGTGGGGCTGCACCAGACGTCGCCCCCGTCGGGATAGACCATCTGCGAGCTGCACGGCACGCCCGGGATGACGCGATCCCACAAATACGGGTCGCCCGCCACGGCAGAACGCGCCTCGCCCTTCGCTCCCGAGTACGCGATCGAGAAAAACCTGAGCGCCGGAACGGCCCCATCGCGGACGGAGAACAGCCTGACCCTGGCCTGCAGGGCGTCGGCGGGCCTCGTTACCGCCAGCGTGTCGCAGCGAACGACGCCTTCTGCGTCCTCCTGTCCCTTGACCGAGTGCCGCCCGACCGTCGAGTCGTCCGCAGCCCAGACGCCGAGATTGTACCACCTCGTCCAGGTTCCGGCGGAACGGGCGCGGAGCAGGATCTCGAGCCAGGTACCGGGGGGCGCATCGGCGTTCCACGAGGGAATGGCTTCCGCCGCCGCGAAGGATGTCGCAAGCTCGGGCCCCAACGCTTCGCTGACGAGAAACACTCCCCCGTTGTAGAAGTCGCCGCCCTCGTATGATCCGGGCGCGCAGGGATCTTCCCCCCGCGCGGCCGTCCCGGGATCGAGTACGACGCGTCCCGATTCCAGCACTGCGCCCGAGAGCTTCCATTCGCTCAGGCCGCCAGTACGGGCGCGCCATGATGCGAAACCGGTCCTGTAGGTTCCCGAGGGGATAGTACCCTTCGGACTCTGTCGCATGACGTTCATGTCCGTCGTTCCTCCTCGAGGACGGATTCCAGCCTGCCTTCAAGCCCGTTCACGGGGCAATCGAGGACCTCCACGGCGTGGAGGCGGAAGACATCGAGGTCCTTGAGCCCGGAACCCGTGAGGACGATGACCACGCGGTCGTCCTTGCCGATCGCGCCCTTCGCCCGCAGCTTGCGGACGGCGGCCAGCGTCGTCGCGGTTCCCGGCTCGACGAAGAATCCCGAGCGGGCGTAGCGGAGCTGGGAATCGAGGATCTCCTCCTCGGTCGCATCCTCGGCCAGCCAGCCGTATTCGTATGCCTTCGCGAGTATCTCCTCGCCCCCCGGCGGCTTGCCGGAAGTGAGGGCTTCGGCGACGGTATGGAAGTCCCTGAAGGGCACCACGGTCCGGCTGCCGGTCCTGATGGCGCTGACCAGGGGGCTGTTGGCGGCCGCCTGGACGACGACCATCCGCGGAAGGCGCGAGACGAGGCCCGCGGCGAGGAGTTCGCGGTAGCCCTTGAACAGGCCCCTGATGTGGCCGCAGGCGGAGCTGGGAACGACGACGAAATCGGGAACGGAGCCATGGAGGGCCTCGAAGAGCTCGAAGGCTTCCATCTTGTAGCCCTCCGCACGGATCGGGCCGTTGCCCGAAACGATGCGGAGGGCGAATCGCGGGGCCAGGCCGAGGACGCGCGACTTCATCTCCGCATAATCCGCCCCGCCTATCCTGAACACCCTGGCGCCGTGCACGGCCATGGCGAGGATCTTCTCGCGCGGGGCGAAGTCGGGGAGGAAGACGAGGACGCCCAATCCCGCTCGGGCGCCGTAGGCGGCCATGGACTGGCCCATGTTCCCGGTGGATATGGTCGCGGTGAGGGTCTCGTCCCGCTCCGTCGCCATGATCGAGCAGGCGATCGAACCCCTGTCCTTGAAGCTCCAGGTGGGATTCATCGTCTCGTTCTTGAGGAGGAGGCCATCGATCCCCGTGTATTCCTTCAAGGCCGGGCCCGCGTCGACGAGGGGCGTCGACCCCTCGCCCAGGGAGAGTTCGGGATGACTGGCCTCGAAAGGCATGAACTCGGCAAAGCGATCCCAGGTCCGGTCGCCGGGCCTGGCACGAGCCTTCTCGATTCCCGGCATGACGACTTCGAGGGATTCGCCGTTTTCGGCGAACTCCTCGAGCCGGTCGAACGGGTACTCGATACCCGTGAGCGTCGAACGCAGATGAACATCCCGCATGCCGTTTACCCCTTTCTCGTCAATTGATTCCCTGGTGCAGCCCGATCAGGGAGACGCCGGCGAGGGTCAGGACGAGGCCCATGGCGCGCCGGGCTCCCACGCGCTGGCCGAAGAATGCGCGCGCGAGGATGACAGTCAGTGCGGGATACAGCGACGTCACGACCGAAACGATCATGAGCGGTCCCGTCCGGCTCGCGGCCAGGAAGGCCGCACTGCCCGAGGCGTCGAAGGCGCCGCCCGAGAGAGCCGCCGCGATGCCGCCGTACAGCGGGATCCTCCACGGACTCCCCGATCCCGCGCCCGCGTCCACGGGGGAGGCGCGCATCCCGGGTGCCGGGACGGCCCGCAGCGAAAGGAGGAGAGCCACGACGAGCATGGAGACCATGCGAGCCGAAAAGAGCGGCCAGAGCCCGGCGTCGGCGCGCATGAGCGAAACTGCCGCGTAAAAAGCGCCAAGAAGCAGGCCGGCCGCCGCCCCGAGGAGGAGGGAGGAGCGGAGCCGGTGCTGGCCATCCGGTTTGCCGTCGTCCCAGGACAGGAGCGCGATGGCCGGCAGACAGAGGACCGCACCGGCAAGGGCGGTGAAGGGCGGGCGCTCGCCGCGGACGGCGCCGAGCATCGCCGGTACGAGGGCCGCGATGAGGGCGGAGACCGGCGCGACGACGACCACGATGCCGGTCGCGATGCCCCGGTAGAGGGCCGCAAGCCCCGCGGCGGCCGCGATGCCGGCGGCCGCGCTCAGCGGCAGGTCGGCGAGGGCGAGGCTGCCCGCCGACGCGAAGGGCGCCAGGACCAGGAGGAGGGCCGCTCCCGCGAACTGCGAGAGGAGGAGGCTCCTGCGCAGGCCGAAGCCGCGCACGGCAAGGCCCCCGCAGAAGTCGCCTGCGCCGAAGAGCAGGGCCGCGGCGAGGGAGAGAGCGGTCGACAGCGGGCTCATGGTCACGTTAATCCGAAAACCTTTTCAGACCACGAGCGCGGCTTCGATCATCTCGAGGCCGGGCGTCGCCGATTCCGCGTCGAGGACCGCCTCGACGCCGAAGGGCAGGGTCATCGTCGGGCTGCAGTGCCCTGCCATGAGCCCCATGATGACCGGCTTGCCCGCCGGAGCGATGACGTCACGGAAAACCTGTTCGAGCGACAGCGAGGGTTTGCCTTCCTCGGGACCGCAGTCGTTCCAGTCGCCTAGGACGATCCCGGCGCACTCGTCGAACTTGCCCGCGAGCCTGAGCTGGGTGAGCATGCGGTCGATGCGGTAGGGACGCTCGCCCGTGTCCTCGAAGAAGAGGATTTTTCCGCGAGCGTCGAGCTCCCAGGGAGTGCCCATCGCGGCCGCGACGAGGGAGAGGTTGCCGCCGATGAGTTCCCCCCGCGCCCTGCCGGGCACGAGGACGGTCGGCGCGGGAGCGGAGAGGGGATTGTCGAGCCTGCCGAGCGGAGTCGTGGCGCCGAGGGCCGCGAGCCAGCTGCCCGTCGAGTATCCCTCGCCCTCGAGCAGGACGTCGGACACGCCCATCGGCCCGTGGAAGGTGACGAGCGAACACGCGTGATTCAGGGCCAGGTGGATGCCCGTGATATCGCTGTAGCCCACGAAGACCTTGGGCGTGCGCGCGATGGCCCCGTAGTCCAGGGCATCGAGTATGCGCGGCGTCCCATAGCCGCCCTTCAGGCAGACGATCCCGCGTATCGCCGGGTCGGCGAAGAAGGCGTTGACGTCGGTGGCGCGGGTCCCGTCGCTGCCCGCCAGGTAGCCATAGGCCGCGCGGCAGCTCGCTCCGACCTTCACCCTGAAGCCGAGGCGCTCGAGGGCAGCGACCGCCTTCTCCGCCTGCCCGGGATCCCTGAGGCTTCCCGAGGGCGAGATCAGCCCCACGAGGTCGCCGGCCGAGAGGGCTTTCGGCTTCGTTTTCACTGTTTGCCTCCTGATGGATCCGGAAGGGGAAGGTCATGAGCCGCGGTGCCTGGATTCAGGCGGGCGAGGAGGTCACCGGAAAAGTTGCCCTCGAAAGTCTTCTCGACGGGACCCGTCATGAGGACGGTGCCGCCCGAGAATCGTATCTCGAGGCAACCGCCGGGCATGCGCACGGTCACGTCGTCGCCCACGAGGCCGAGGCGCCGTGCGGCCGCGGCCGCCGCGCAGCTCGAGCTCCCCGAGGCGAGGGTGTACCCGGCGCCGCGCTCCCAGATCGAGATGCGGATCCCGGAAGGGCCGAGGACTTCGAGAAACTGCACGTTGACGCGATCGGGGAACATGGCGGACCGTTCTATGAGGGGGCCGACTTCCCGCGCCACGTCCTCCGATGAGCCGAGGCCGAGGACGACGCAGTGCGGATTCCCCATCGAAAGGCACGTTATGCGGCATCGGTGGCCCCCGAATTCCGCCGCGTGGTCGACCAGCTCTGACTCTCTGGCCAGGACGGGAACGGACGCCGCCTGGAAGTCCGGCGGCCCCATGTCGATCCGCACGAGCTTGGCTTCCGCGTCGACGATCGAAGCGGTGACGCGCCCTCCCTTCGTGAGGAGGGAGAATTCGCTCCCGGCTGAGAAGCCCCGTTCGTACAGGTACCACGAAAAGATGCGCAGGCCGTTCCCGCTCTTGGCCGCCTCGCTGCCGTCCGGGTTGAAGATGCGGAGGTCGGGACCTCCGCCCCCGAGCGGTCCGAGGAGGATGCCGTCAGAACCGATGCCGCGATGCCGGTCGCAGACGGCGCGCACGGCTGCAGGCGTCGGCTCGAAGGCGAAGTCCGATGGATCGATCACGATGTAATCATTGCCCAGTCCGTCATACTTGCGAAAATGCATGCACGATTCCTTGCGGCTCGAACGGCCGACGGGGCCATTATACCCTTGACGTGCGTACAGTCCAGAAGGAAATCCCATGATCGCGATTCTTGCCCCGGACGGTGATCGGGATGAGGTCGAGACGGCGATGCGTGCGATGAACGCCTCCACGCGGAATCGTGCCGGTACTCCCGGCGGTAATGGTGCCCCGTGACGGCCGAATGGACCTGGATGGCGGGGGAAATTTCGGCTTCCCGGTGCCATCATCCGGATGAACTCCCGGGAAAACCCGGTTTTCCGGGAGTGCACCTGGTCTGGAATTACTTTCGGAAGAATCCCTTTACCAACCGTTTCACCATGAGCAATAAACCGTGGCCAGCTTCCCGTTGTGCCGTTCCCAGGATCCGGTCCTTCAGATTCTGCGATCCGGTACCCCGTGTGCCTGCGCCTTGAGAGCCCTCCCCGCGGGGTGCTTTTCCATCGGATTTCCCGAGCGCTTTGAAACCGTATTCGGTCTTCCAACCCGTTCCCCCATCGCGGAACTCGACGAACACCCGGCACGCGGTCTCAACGTTCAGGCCGCCGGATTCCAGTTCGAGCCCGGAATTGTCGGAATGGAAAAGGTACAGACCGACATTGCCTGCACCCGAAGCCGCCGAAATGCTGGAGTCGCCGCAACTGAAGTTGCAGTGCTCGAGACCATGACCGATCCGGCGGAGAACCGCGAGGATCTGTTCTTCGGATGGATTGCCGATGGTGGATCCTTCCGAGGGTTCAAGCAGGGCGTCGTTTGTGGACATGAATTCCTCCTGGCTCCGTGTATGAAAGCATAGTGTAGACCTGTAATGGCAGGAGCGCAAATTGATTGCAGCCGAGAATAACGGGAACCGTCATGCGGGCGGCTTTCGGGCGCCGGGTCGTGGGCTTTTCGAGCCCGCCGCGTCGTCCGCGGCGGGCTCGTCATCATTTCAATATTTTATTTCGAGCGAAAGCTGGACCGAGTCGCTGTCGTCGAACTGGCCGAAGAGGCTGTCTTCGTCCCCGGCGTAGAGCCTGCCGGAAAGGGCCAGCGTGGCGATGTCGCGCCAGGTCCAGGCGACCTGGGGTCGTAGGGCGTACGACGCGCTCTCGAACTCCCAGATGCCCGTCATGGAGACCGCCAGGGTTTCGTTCAGCAGCTTTCCCTCCGCGCGGGCGATGAGCATCGTGGAGGAGTAGTGCTCCGCGTAATCCACGTCGCCGGCCGTGTCGGCTTCCGCGGGCATGAGGACGTACTCGCCCTTGCCCTGGACGTTCACGTTGAGGACGCCCAGGGGAAGGTCGCGGTCGAAGCCGAGCACCCAGCCGGCCGTGCCGTTCTTGACCACGGGGTCGTCGCCGGCCAGGTCCTTGGTCAGGCGGACGGCTCCTTCGGCGCGCAGGTTGAAGCCTGCGAGCACGGCCGCGGCTTCTGCGCCGGCCATGTACGCCCGTTCGTAGCTGATTTCCGCGTGCGGGTCGGAGGCGGCGCTGATGCCCGTCACGTCCACGAGCTGGACGATGGGGTCGCGGAGGTAGCCTGCGAAGCCCATGAAGCCCCAGTCCACGGGTCCGGTCGTCGTCGTGAAGCGCAGGCCGCCCTGGCCATACTCGAGGGCCCGCGTGTCGACCTTGCGTTCCAGGTTGGACTGGCGTGCCGTGGCTTCTTTTTCGGTGAGGAGTCCGGCGATGGTATTGTCTCCAACGGTGGGAAGTATCGCTGTGTAGTACGCTGTCGACCATGCCGTCATCGCGGCGCTGAGCGCGGCCTGGTTCTGCCTCGCCTCCCAGGGGGCCCAGGCGCCGGAGGTGGCGTACTCGTCGGGGGTGAAGAAGGGCAGGTACGCGAGCTCGAGTTTGCCCATGCCGCCGATCGTCACGTTGGCCTTGAGCATGAGCTCGGGGATGCGCTGGCTTCGGTCCTCGCGGTCGATGAACCAGCGCAGGTCCGACGCGTTGAGGACGTCCACGGCGTGCGCCGAATCGCCCTTTCCCCATTCCTGCGAGATCCAGCCGGCCTGCAGGTCGAGGGCGCCGAGGTAGAGGCGGGCGTACGCCTCGTCGAACCTCGCCCCGATGTCGTCCGGGAACGGTTCCGGTTCCATGGTGATGCCGGCCGCGAGTTCCACGAGTTCGCCCTTCCACGCGAGGTCGACTTCCATTTCAGTCCGCGCGAACCATTCGGAATCGCCTGAGCTGTCCGGGGATGCGAAGTACTGCGCGATGCCGGTCACGCTGCCGGAGACTTCGACCGCGGCGGCGGTGTCGCTGGAGGATTCCGCCGTGTAGAAGGAATCGTCGGCCGCCGCGGGGAGCGGGGCGAGCAGCGCGGCGTACGCGGCGAGCGCCAGCGTCCTGAGGATCGTCTTCATCGTTCTCTCCTTGCGTCAGTCGATGCGGCCGGTTTCGAGGAAGCGGGTCGTGAAACGGGCCGCGTCCACGGGTTTGTCGTATTCGATGTTCTGCTGGACCAGGTTGGTGGCCCTGCCGTTTTCGTCGTTCTTCATCGTGACGCTCATGGGCGTCCAGTACGCGCCGACTTTCCTGAGTTCGAGGATCGTGAGGGTTTTCGACGCCGGCGCGGCAGCGTTCCTGTACATGTCGATGCGCAGCGCCATGAGGACCTCGGGGTCCTTGATGATCCAGGTGACGATCTTCGCGTACTGCGAGGTCTTCGGGTCCTTCGGCGTCACCTCGATGACGTGGCAGTCGTAGCCCTTCACGGTTTCGCTCCCGACATAGCGGTAGTCGTAGCCGTCGAGCTTGCGCACCGCCATGTCGTCGTAGCTGAACTCCGTCCCCATGAAGCTGCCGCCGCCTTCCGACGCGGCGATGCGGCGGATCTTCTTGAGGGCCGGCAGCCAGATCCACTTGTCCGCGTCGCGGCCCGCGTTCTCCTTGGAGAGGAAGCGGCTGTTCTTGACGGACGCTGGCGAGTGGAAGACGATGACGCTCGACGAAAGGCCGGCCGGGTCCTCGGACGTCCATTCCTCGACGATGCGTTCGCTAACGCCGCCCTTTTCGTCGACGAGCTCCATCTTGACGAGGGCATGCGTGGTCTTCGGCGTGGCCTTGGCGTCGGCCGCCTTCATGATCGCGTACGCGTCGCGGGCGGGTTCGCCCTGGGCGAAGGCGCCGAGCGCGCAGCAGAAGGCCAGCGCGGCGGCCAGGATGGTTTTTCTCATGTTCGGACTCCTTCTTTCATTCAGATCGCCGCGGCATCGGCCCGCTCGGGGCGGGCGATGAATTTCGGCTTGAACATGTTGAGCAATACGGGGAGCAGGGTCATGGCAGCCAGCGACGAGGTGAACATCGTGAGGGCCACGAGGAAGCCCATGAACACCACCGGGTTGAACTGCGAGAACATGAGGACGAGGAAGCCGGCCGCCACCGACACCGCGTTGAAGATGATGGCCTTGCCGGTGGAGCGCAGGGCGGCCCGGGTCGCCGCGTCGCGGTTCACGAGGGCCAGGTAGTTGCGCCGGTAGCTGGCCATGAAGTGGATCGAATAGTCGATGCCGATGCCGATGGCCAGGCTCCCGACCATGGCGGTGGAGATATCCAGCCTGATCCTCGCCAGGCCCATGACGCCGAAGTTGATGAGCACAGTCACAGCGAGCGGGATCGAGCCGATGAGGCCGGCGACTGCCGAACGGTAGCTCACCGCGAGGGTGGCCATCACGAGGATGATGGAGACGATCATGCTCCAGACGGCGGAACTGACGATCATCTCGGTAAGGGCGGCCTGGCCGAGGGCCGCGCCGGAAAGCTCGACCGTGTAGCCTTCGGGAAACCAGTCCTTCACCCAACGCTCGATGTCGGGGGTGAGGCGCCGGATGAAGCTGGCGCCGCTTTCGTCCAGTTGGACGGTCATCTTGGCGACCATGGGTTCGAGGGACTCGTCCGCCCACTCGTCGAGCCCGCCGGAGTAGAGGAGCAGGTACTGCGACACGAGGTCCTTGAGTTCGGTTTCGCTCGCCAGTCCGTACTTGGCGGGGTCGGTCGGTATTTCGAAATAATCGGCTCCCCGGTAGTTGACGAGGCGCGCGAGGCTCGCCACGAGTTCGGCCGCGCTCATGTCCGTGCGTCCGCCGCGGTAGTACGCGGCAAGCAGCGCTTCGGTCGCCCGGGCCTGGCCGGCGGACAGGGGTGGCGCTCCTTCGTCGGTGTCAGCCGGAGCCACCGCCGCGGATGCCGCGGCAGGTTCGGGCTCCTCGACCCAGAAGGACCCCGGGTCGGCAGGGGCGGCGGCGGGCGGGGCTGGGTTGAAATCGCCCGGGGTGTCCGCGTGGAGCACCTGGTTGATGCGCTTGATGAAATCCGAGTACGAGAGGACCTTGGCCACCTGGGGATGCGCATCGGTGATGTGGCGCTTGAGGCCGTCCATCGCCGCGAGGATCCTCGGGTCGTTGAGGTCGCCCTTTTTTTGTCCGCGGACCACGATGTCGAAGAAGATCGTGCCGGCGAAATTCTTGCGGATGAAGTTGTCGGACACGCGGATCTCCGTATCCTCCCTGAAGTACTCGACCATGTTGTTGTCGACGACGAGCTTCGTCGTGAAAAAAGCCGCGGCGGCGGAAAGGGAGGCGAACAGCAGGAGCACGGGCACCTTGTGGATCGTAGCGGCGGACGAGAGGCGGTCGACGAGGTAGCCGATGACCGGGCCCTGCCGCCCGGCGTCCGGCGCGGCCTTGAGGGCGCGGTGCCTGAGCAGCAGCGCCGCGGGGATGAAGACCATCGCCACGACGAGGGCCATCACCACGCCGATGGCCGTGAAGATGCCGAAGTTGCGCATGGGGACGACGGAGCTCACCGCGATGGAGCCGAAGCCGATGATGGTCGTGAAGCCCGCCAGGAAGACCGGCAAGCCCACGACGCGCAGCGTCTTCGCCACGATCGCGCGGTGCGCCGCCTCGTCGAGCCCGCCCCCGCCCCCGGCCCCGGCGATCTCGTCGTAGTAGTGGCTGATGATGTGGATGCCGTAGGCGCTGCCCACGGCGATCATGACGACGGGGATGATGGTTCCGAGGATGGACAGGGGGAAGCCCAGGAAGGCCATGAGCCCGATCGTCCACGCGGTGGAGATGAGCACGGTCATGATGGGCAGGATGACGCCGCCGAGTCGCCTGAACGAGAGGAAGAGGACGATCAGGACGGTGAGCGTCACGAAGGGTATGAGGATCGACAAGTCCTTCCTCATGTTCTTGTTGACGAGGATGGTGACCGACGGGATGCCCGCGATGTAGTACCTGAAACCCTTTGCGGGATTCTTCGCCAGGATCTCCGTCACCGCGTTGTAGACGGCTTCCTTGCGCACGGCGTCCACGCCGAGGTCCACTTCCAGCGCGATCTGCGTGCTCCGGAAGTCCTTCGACACGAGGAGCCGGTCGTACAGGTCCCAGGACTTGAGCTTTTCGGTGAGCCTCCGCACGCTCTCGGGCGACCCGTCGAAATCCTTGACAAGGGGCTCCACCACGATGCCGTCCGCCGTACCGTCCACGTAGTCGACGTTTTCCAGCGACTGGACCTTGAGGACGTCGGGCACCTTTTCGAAAGCCCCGGTCAGGCGGAAGACGAGCTCCATGCCCTCCTTCGAGAGGATGGTGTCGCGCTCGGAGCGGACGTCCACGACCAGCGGCATGCTGGAGCCGAACAGTTCCGTGGTCCGCTCGATGGCCAGGCGCGGCGCGGAGTTTTCCGGCAGGAAATTGAAGACATCGTTGTCCATCCGGATCCGCGGTATCTGGATGATCGACAGGATCGTGATCAGGGCGATGACGAGGAGAACCCATACGGGGTGCTTGAGCAGGGTGTTCATGGTTCCACTTCCTTGAGGCCGGTTTCGATGGAATCGGAGAGGCGGCCCCTGCCTTCCGCGGTGAGCAATCCCTCCAGGACGGTCTGGAGGCTGTCCCTGAAGATGCGCTGCCTGGTCAGGGTGCGGGCCGGGTCGTCCTCCCAAGATGCCATGCCCGCCAGGATGTTCAGGAACACGAACGCGATGTTCATGGTGGGCAGGTCGGTCCGCATGAGGGCGGCCGCCTTGGCTTCTTCCACGAGCCTGGAGATGATGTCGAAGCTCGCCGCCTGGAGGTAGGCCATGGTGCTCGTCCCGAAGGCCGCATTGCGGCGCTTGAGGTCCAGGAAGAAGGGGCTTTCCTTGCCGCCGACTTTCCGCATGGCCAGGCTCAGGGTGGTTTCGAGCCGTTTCATGAGGTCGAGCGACGCGTCCGCGGCCACCTTGGCCACCTCCTCGACGTTCTGCCGCACATAGGCGGCCACCGTGAGGTCAAAGAGGGTTTCCTTGTCCTTGAAGTGGTTATAGATCGTTTTCTTGCTGATTCCCATGTCGGCGGCGATCTCTTCCACTCTCGTCTTGGCAAACCCGAAGCGCAGGAAATGCGCCATCGCCTGTTCCATAATGCGTTCCGACATTTCCATTTGGTCGACTCCGTAGTACACGAATTATACGTCGGTGTGTATAGTAGCGAGGATCGAGCTGTTCGTCCATTAGGAAATACACGAAATACAAAAAAAAGTATAAAAGGTAAAAATAGTGATGATCGTGGCATAAAATGATGGCCGATCACGGATCAGGAATCCATCCGTGTTAGGACACTCCTTTTGCCGGTCTATCCAGGCTGTCCGCATCCCCGGCGTGCCACCGGGCTTTGATTGACAGATTTCCCGCGGTTCCCTATCTTGGACAACGGAGGCTGGAATGAAAAAATCGTTCTGGATAGGCATGCTCATCCTCGTCGTGATCATCGGGGCCGCGCTCGCGTGGCGTTTCCTGACCCCGCAGGGGGCGGTCGCCACGCCGGGAGCCGTGGGCGCGGTACCCAGCACGGACAAGCTGCCTGCCGCGCGGGTGGAACCGCTCCGCATCGCGGGCATCGGCGGTTACAATCTCTCCAGCGTGGACCTGGGCGACGGTCCCGTCCCCCTCCTCCGCATACCGCTGGACACCTGGGGCGGCTACGCGGCCCTGTTCGCAGCGAACGGCGGCAGCGCGCCGAACGGGAGTTCGGTGTTCTACCGCGAGTACAAGTTCGCCGTCGAGCTCGTCCCCGAAGAGAGCGCGCAGGGGCAGATGGACGGCTTCGCGGCCGGCCGGTACCCGGTGATCTGGTACAGCATGGACGGGCTCCCGATCCTCTACGACGCACTCAAGGGCGACAAGCGCGTCGTTCCGCAGGTGATAGGCATCTTCGACTGGTCCGTGGGCGGAGACGGCATCGTCGTTCGCGACTTCGTGCGCAAACCGCAGGATCTCAAGGGCAAGACCATCCTCACGAGTTCGCCCGCGCCGTATTCGTTCTTCCTCCTGTGGTACCTGGCGCAGCTCGACATCAACCCGCTCGAGGTGAAGGTAGTCCACGTCGACGACGGTCCGAAGGCGCTCAAGACCTTCAAGGACAACGCGGGCATCGCCGCGTGGGTCACCTGGACGCCTTTCATGACCGATGTTGTGGACTCCGCCAGCAAGGACTATATCGCCGGGACGCGGCTCCTTATCACCTCGAAGGACGCGAACCAGCTCATCGCGGACGTATTCGTGGCGCGCAACGACTTCGTGCGCGAGAAGCCCGAAATCGCGAAGGGGCTCACGGTGGGGATCCTGGAGGGCTGGGACATGATCGCCTCCAATCCCGCCCCCGCGTTCGCCGCCATGGCTGCGTTCTACAACCTGTCAGGCGGCGCCTCCGAGGCCAGGGGCATGCTCGACGAGGTTCATCTCGCGAACTTTCCCGAGTCGAAGATGTTTTTCGATTCGGGCAACCCCATCGGGGCGCACAAGCTTTTCTACCTGAGCCAGGAATACTACAAGCTCCTGGGCGTGCTCCCGAACGACGCTGGATACGAAGCCGACCGCGTGATCAGCGTGGCCGGAATAGTGCTCGCAGCCAAGTCCGGGAAGTTCGCCGGTCAGAAGAACACGATACAGGACAGCTTCAACCGCGACGCGGCCCTGGACATCAACGACCTCGAAAACCAGCGCACGGTCCTGGCGAACGACGTGAAGCTCTACTTCGAAGCTCAGCGCCTGGATTTCGACGTGAAGTCGGATTCCCCGGAAGTCAGGAGCAACATGCGGCTGCTGGCAAAGGTCGCGGAGCAGACGAAATTCCTGGGGACGACGATGGTAAAGCTCGTGGGCCACCTCGATACCACGAAGGTGGAGGAGTTCAGGGCGAAGGGCGCCCAGGCTTTCGTGGAAGCGAGCGCCCAGGCCAAGCTCATTTCCAAGCGCCGAGCCGAATTCGTGAAGCGCGTCCTCGTGGAACAGTTCGGCGTGGAAGCCGAGCGCGTGCTGACCGAGGGGCGCGGCTGGGACCAGCCCATCGACGCCATGGATCCATCCGCCAACCGGCGCGTGGAAGTCCAGTTCCTGAGTTTCGAGTGAAGGACGGCGGCGCATGAGGAAGAGCCGAGGCGCGGTGCCCCTGCTGGCGCTGGTCATGGTCGGGGCGGCCGCCCTGTTCGCAATCAGGCTCCTGCCCTGGGGGACGGGCTCGCGGCCATCGCCGGCCGGGGGAAACCTCCCGCAGAGCCCGCCCCGTTCGGCGGAGGACGGCTACGTCCTGGCTTTCGACGAATCGTTCGTCCCGCAACTCGCCAGCCGGGACGACCTGGGCATCAGCGTCGTGCTCGCCGTCGACGTGTCCGGTTCCATGTCCGGATCGCCGGCGGGCGGCGGAAGTCCGAAATACATGCAGGCCGCCACCGCCTTTTCGCAGGTCGTGGACGTGCTCGAGCGCCTGGTCCGCGATTCCCCGAAGGACCAGGTCCTCAAGGTCGGCGTCCTCAAGTTCAACGCCGAAGCGACGCCCGTCATGCCATTGACCGAACTCGACGCGACGGGGCTGCGAAAGCTCCGCGCTCTCGTGCGCGACCCGGACACCTTCTATCCGGGCGGAAACACCGCGATCGGCGGCGCGCTCGAGCGGAGCGTCGAATGGCTCGCACAGTCCGGAACCATCCTGCGTTCCGCCATCATCGTCACCGACGGCGAGAACACGGCGGGAATCAAACCTTCATGGGTGCTCTCCGCGGTCTACGGCAACCGGAACAGCGCTTCCACGGAGGAGTATCCCGTGGTCACGAATTCCACGCTCGTGAGCTTCATCGGGTTCGATGTCGACGCCGGGAAGTTCACGCCGCTTGAAAAGTACGGAGCGCGCGTCACGGCGGCGGCGGACCAGGCTCAATTGGCCTCCGTGCTTTCCAATCTCCTCGAGGCGGACATCACGAAGCTCGAAGCGCCGACGCTTGGCGGGGACGCCGCGCCGTGAGCGGCGAAGGCAAGGGGTCGCTCAAGGCCATCGCCTCGGCCGGCGGCGCGGGCGGGCTGTTCCTGATCTTCTGGCTGGGGCTCGGCGTGCCGCTGGTCTTCAGCGCGGCGGCCGGGGGCTTGGGCTACGTCGCCCTCTGGTTCGTGTTCGGCGGCGCGCGCGGCTTGAAGGAAATCCCGGTCGGGTCCTGGGTCGACAAGGAACTGGCGAGGAAGACGGTGGCGGAGGCCTTCGCCGCCGCGAAGGCGCTGGACGACGCCGCGGCGGGATTCGCCCCCCGCGACGCCTTCATGCCGAGGTTCAGGCGCCTGTCCGAGCTCCTGCGCGCCATCGGGCGCGACGTGGAATCGGACCCCAAGGACGCCCAGGCGGCATCCGTCTTCGTGAACCTCCAAGGCGGCATCGGGGCGCGCCTGGCCAAGCTCTGTCTCGCCCTGCAGACGCGGGGCGCGTCGCCGGAACAGGTCGACGAGGCACGCGCCCGCATCTCCACCGCGCTCGACCGGCTGGTGGTAGCTCACGAACGCCACCTCGCGCACCTGCAGGAAGACAACCTGGACGAGCTGCGCTCCGAGCTGGAGCTGCTCGAGCAGAGCCTCGGGTTCGAGGAGGAATTCGAGAACGAACTCCGCAGGGCGGTCGAGGGATCCAATGACCGCGGCGAAAAGACCGGAAGCCGGAAAACCGGCGGACCCGAAACCACCCGGCGCGGCGCTTGACTCCGGCCCGCATCATTATGGACGATCGGACATCGTGATGCAGGTTCCGTTCCTTTCACCGGCGGCATCATATTGAATTCCGCCCTGGGCAGGCCATCGGGGTAGAGGGCTGTTTCGCCATTGCCGTTCCAGAGACTGAAAGAATAGTCAAGATCCACATCCTGCCTTGTCCGGACCCATGCCGTGCCGTTGACCGGAAGGATGGCGATTCCGCTCCCGGAATCGGTGGAATGGGGGATATCGGTTCTTTCCGTGCCGATCCACCAGCAGGCCCTGTATTCGTATTCAAGCGCGGTGAAACCGCATGAATAAACGAGCCCGTTGTCGATGACAACCCCGACGGTTCCGGGAAGATCGATCCTCGAACCGTTCTTCCAGTAGCAGGGGAAGTATCCCGATTCGCCCTTGCAGCAGCCCGCGACGCAGACGGCGCCGTCTTCAAGCGCGATACCCGACGCGATTCCCGCAACCCGGTCGGTTTCCGACAGATCCACCCAGCTGTTCCCCACCCAACAGCAGGGATGGAATTCCATACCCCTGCAATAATGGCCCGCCACGCACACTACCCCCTTTCCGACCGCTATCGCCCGGGGTATGGCAAGGTCCGTGCCCTCGGGAACGGGAAGGTCTCCTCTCAAGCCGTCGACCCAGAAGCACGGGAGGCTTCTCCCGGCGCGGATCACAAACAAATAATGCAATTGCGCAGAAAACCACAAGGTTCTTCGCGAACAAGTTCGCCGAGGAATTGCGAAATAGATTGTTGAAAAGCCACGGTTTTTTCAATAATCTGCTGTGGCTTGCATGGAGAAACTGCAATACGGAAGCTTCGGCCGAGTCCCCTTGCCGAGCTCGGAGCGGCCGGCTTCCGCCTCGAAGCCTGCGATTTCCAGGCAGCCCGGCGGCACAGGATGCGCTCCGCCTGGCCTGCGTCCGCGCGGCGGGCTGCGCCTTTTTCATAACTGCGGATCGCCGTATACTGAAGGAAACGGCCTTCGGTCCACTGAGGATCGTCGATCCCGTTTCATTCCTGAATGAAACGGTTGGCCATGGAGGTCGGGGAAATGCCCAAGCCGTTTCTGCTCCGCGAGGCTGCCGTAGGACGCGGACAGGACTCAGTACCTGTGCTACAGGAGCCTCGAGCCTTGATACAGGAGTCCTGTCCCATTTTGCCGTGCGATGCAGGCGCCCGATGGGACGACTGCTGAAGCACTGGGTACGGGCGATATGGATCCTGGCAAAGGCTGCGGACCTCAAGAGGCAGCGGTGGCTCGCGTCAGCGAGCGGGGATGCGCCAGGCCACCGGGCTCGACGGCTGCGCAGCGGCCCGCGACGCAGCTCGGGATCAGCGGCTGAACAGCCCGCGCGAAAAGCGGAGGAAATCCGATGCCGACCCTGGAATTCTCCTTTGCGCCGCGCATGACGGGCATCGACCGCTCCGAATGGGACGGCCTCGCGTCGCCGTACGCATCGCCCTTCCTGTCCTGGGGCTTTCTCGCCCTCCTCGAGGAATCGCTTTCCATGACGCCGGAAACCGGCTGGATTCCTTCCCACCTGCTCGTCCACCGCGGCGGATGCCTCGTCGCCGCGGCTCCCTTCTACCTGCGCTCGCACTCCATGGGCGATTTCGTCTTCGATTTCGGGCTCGCGGAACTGGCCGAACGCCTGGGCGCGCCCTATTATCCGAAGCTGGTCGGCGTCGTGCCCGCGACGCCCGTCCCGGCGTGGCGGGTGCTCGTCGCGCCCGATGAGGATGAAGGAACCATCGTCGGCGCCGTCCTCGATGCCGTCTCGGCCGCGGCTCGCCGGGCCGGAGCCGGCGGCGTCCACTTCCTCTGGGTCGATCCCGGTTTCGAAGCCCTGCTCCGCGGGGCGCAGCGCCTGGAATGGAGGCACCAGCGCTACCTCTGGCGCGACGAGGCTTTCGGCGACTTCGGCGGCTTCCTCTCGTCCTTTTCGAAGAACATGAGGCGCAACGTCCGGCGCGAGCGGGACGGCGTGCGGGCTTCCGGGCTCGAAACGCGGATCGTGGGCGCGAGCGATGTCACGGACCTACAGCTCCGGCGCATGGCCGAATTCTACGAAGCCACCAACGACAAGTTCGGTCCCTGGGGCGCGAAATTCCTCGAACCCGCATTTTTCGCAAGGCTGCCGGAATTCCTGCCTTCCGGCTGGGCGCTCTCCGCGGCGTTCGCTCCCGGCCAACCGGATGATCCCGTGGCGGCCGCCTTGCTCTTCGAAGGACGCGACGCGATCTGGGGCCGATACTGGGGCAGCCGCGTCGCCGTTCCGGGACTCCATTTCGAGCTTTGCTACTACCTCCCTATCGAGTACGCGCTCGCGCGCGCGAGCGCTCGAGGCATCGCGTCGTTTGACCCGGGGATGGGCGGCGAGCACAAGGCCAGGAGGGGCTTTCGTTCGAGCCTCGTTTCCTCCTTCCACGAAATCTTCGACCGCCGCGTGGCCGCGGCCCTGGCGCGCGCGCTGCCGGAAGCCAACGCGGCGGAAGCGGCGCATGCGGCGAACCTGGATCGGGATCTGCCCTTCAGGAGGGAAGCTCCGGTTCCTGGCCTTTTGCTGGCCTGAGTCTAGCCTGAAAAGGCCCGGTCGAGGACGGCGCGGAGCTCGTCGTCGCTGAATGCACGGGGACTGCCCGCCCGCCCCCGGTACGCGATGGCGTCCGCAAGGATGCCGGGCAGTTCCGATGCGGGAACGCCGAGCCCGGAAAGCGTCCGCGGGATCCCAAGGCCCGCGCCGAGCTCCCTCACCGAGTTCGACGCGGCGGCCGCGTTGTCGGCGTCGCTTGCCCCGGGCCGACCGACACCCATCGCGACGGCCAGCCTGGCCATCGGGAACGGCATCGTCTCGGCGATCGCCTCGAGCAACCAGGGCAGGAGGACCGCGTTCGCAAGGCCGTGGGCGACGCCGCAGCGCGCGCCCACGGGATGGGCGAAGCCGTGCACCATGCCGAGCCCGGTCTGGCTGAACGCGATGCCGGCCACGGTGCTGGCGTAGGCCATGTCCGCGCGCGCCTCGAGGTCGCCGCCGGAGGCATGAGCCCGCGGGAGGGCTTTCATGATGCGCCATGCCGCTTCCGCGCAGAGCACTCCGGTGAGCGGCGTCGCGTTGCGCGACAGGAGCGACTCGGCGGTGTGCGTCAGGGCGTCCATGCCCGTGGCGGCCGTCAAGTCGGCGGGCATGGACGCGTGGAGCCCGGGGTCCACGATGGCGACGCGCGGGAAGAAGAAATCGCTGGACAGGCCCGATTTCCGCAGGGCTCCGGAGTCCGTGACGACGGCGGCCGAACTCACTTCGCTGCCGGAACCGGCGGTCGTCGGTATCGCGATGAGCGGCGGTCCCGGGCGGTCGAAAATTTCGCGCCCGCGGAGGAAGTCGCGGTAACCCGACCCGGGATGGTTCGCGCCCGGCAGGAGGGAGGCAGCTGCGAAAAGGGAGGCGGCCTTGGCGCAGTCGATGGGGCTGCCGCCGCCGTACGCGACGACGCCGTCGCATGCCCCGTCGGCGATGGCGCGTGCGGCTTCCTCCACGAGCTCCACCGTCGGATCGCTCGACGCCTTCGGGAACGCGACGACCGCGATCCCTTGTTCCTCGAGGGACTTCCGGGCTAGGGCCAGCCCGGCCGAGCGTGCCGTGCTCCCGGGGCCGCTCACGAGGAGTACGCGGCGAAGCCCGATGGCCGCGGCCAACGCCCCGGTTTCGGAGACGCGCCCCGGACCGAAGACGATGCGGGTGGGCGAACGGAACACGAATGACGGCAGCATGGCTTTCTCCTTGGGCGCTCAGGGCTCGGAACGGCGGCGGATGAACGTCCCGGCGCGGCGGATTTCGACCTCGGCGGCGGGGACGAAGCGGCTCAGGGATACGAAACCGTGGATGACGCCGGCGATGCGGCGGGATTCCACGGCGACTCCGGCGGCGCGCAGGCGGGCGGCGTACACTTCGCCCTCGTCCCTGAGGACGTCGAACGCGGACGTCACCACGAGGGCTTCCGGGAGGCCGGAGAGATCGGGTTCCAGGAGCGGGGAAGCCCGGGGATCGGTCCACGCGGCCTTGTCCGGAAGGTAGAGTTCCCGGAACCACTCCATCTCCGCCCTGGTCAGGAGGTAGCCGGTCGCGAAGCGTTCGTAGCTCGCGGTGCCGAAGTCCGAGAGGTCGGCCACGGGGTAGAAGAGGAGCTGGGCTTTCGGGAGGGGCAGCCTGAGGTTCCTGGCCTGGATGCAGAGCACCGCGGCCAGGTTGGCACCGGCTGAATCGCCCGAGGCGATGACGCCTCCGGACGGCAGCCGGCCTTCCTGGATTCCCGCGAGGACCCATTCGTACGCGCTGACGGCGTCCTCGACGGCGGCTGGGAAGGGGGATTCCGGCGCCAGGCGGTACCCGACGGACACGATCGCGGCGTCGGATTCGAGGCAGAGGCTCCGCGCGAAGGATTCGCTCGTGCCGATGTTCCCCACCACGAAGCCGCCGCCGTGGAAGAGGATGACGACCGAGACCGGGGCGCGGTCGGTCCGGCGGTAGATCCGCAAGGGTATCGGCCCGCCCCTGCCCGGGGCGCTCGCGGATTCCTCGGCGATCGGTCCGCGTACGGTCCGTCCGACGATTTCGTTGTCGGATACGCTCTTCGCCCGCCTTGCCGCGGGTTCGAAGGGGACTGGATGGCCGGCGTCCAGGACTGCCGCCGTTTTCATGAGGAACCCGGTCGGAGGGCTCACCAGGCCGCGTGGCGTGACGCAGAGGAAGGCGAGGATGGCCGCAACGAGGATCGCGGCGCCGCCCAGGAGGATCATGGCCGCATTCATTCGACGAACAGGCGCCGCGAGGCGTAGACAGGGTCGGAAGTCAGGTTGAGTCCGAGCCGCCGGAGGCCCGCCTCGTCGCCAGGCGTCGGGATGTGGGTGAGGTGCATCTGGCAACCCCGGAGCCTGGGAAGCCGGTCGATGCATGCCTGCACCGTCGGGTTCAGCGCCGCGCTGATGGACAGCGCGATGAGGGCTTCGTCCGCGTCGAGGCTCGCGCTCTTGCCCCTGAGGACATCCCTCTTGAAGTGGGCGATGGATTCGACGACCAGGGGGGACAGTACGTGGATGGAATCGGGCAGTCCCGCGAGGCTCTTGGCTCCGTTGAGGATGGCCGCCGTGGCCGCGTGCAGGAGTTTCGAGTTCTTGCCGGTCACGATCCTGCCGTCGGGGAGCTCGAGGGCCGCCCCGCAGAAGACCGCGTCCACGCCCTTGGCGTCGGGATCGTCCGGCGCGGCGAGGGCCGCGGTTTCCGCGTCCTCGGCGGCCTTCCGCGCCGCCGGAACGACCGGTCGGTACGAAGGATCGAGCCCGAGTTCCTTGAGGAGCCGGTCGGCCTTCTCGAAGGCTTCCCGGTCCGCCATGCCCATCATGAACTCGCAGGCGCAGCGAAGGTAGCGCCGGACGACTTCCTGTTTCGCGGCCTCGCGCGTCGCCGCGTCGTCGACGATGGCGAAGCCCGCACGGTTGACGCCCATCTCCGTCGGCGAGCGGTATGCGGCCGCCGACCCGGTGATGCGCTCGAGGATGGCCCTGAGGATCGGGAAGGACTCGACGTCGCGGTTGTAGTTCACGGCCGTTTCGCCGGTCGCCTCGAGATGGAAGGGATCGATGAGGTTGAAGTCCCGCAAGTCGAGCGTGGCGGCTTCGTACGCGAGGTTGACCGGGTGCTTGAGGGGCAGGTTCCAGATGGGGAAGGTCTCGAACTTGGCGTACATGGCCTGGATGCCGAGGGCATGGTCGTGGTAAACCTGCGAGAGGCAGGTGGCCATCTTCCCCGAACCCGGGCCGGGGCCGGTCACGACGACGAGGGGCTTCGTCGTCTCGATGCGCGGATTGGCCCCGTATCCCTCGGACGAGACGATGCGGTCGATATCCGTCGGGTAGCCCTTGGTCGGGCCGTGGGTATACACGCGGATGCCCCGGTTCTCCAGTTTCGTCCTGAAAGCCTTCGCCTGGGGCTGGTTTTCCCAGCGCGTGATGACGATGGCGGATACGGACAGGCTCCATTCGCGCAGGTCGTCGATGAGCTTCATCGCGTCTGCGTCGTAGGTGATGCCGTAATCGGCCCTGATCTTGCGGTGCTCGATGGCGCCGGCGTGGATGCACAGGATGATCTCGGCGTCCTTTTCCAGTTCCTTGAGGAGCCTGACCTTCACGTTCGGGTCGTAGCCCGGCAGCACCCTCGCCGCGTGGAAGTCGTTGAGGAGCTTGCCGCCGAATTCCAGGTAGAGCCGCCCCCTGAAGCGGGCCATCCGTTCGCGAATGAACGAAGCCTGCTCCGCTATGTACTTGGCGTTGTCAAAACCCGCGGTCGTCGTCATCGATTCCCCCTCCCCGGGCGTTCCGGACCACGCAGTTTCCGTCGTTTCGCGCGCCCGTGTCAACGGCGAAAGGCCGCGGAACGGAATGTTTGAAACCCGCGGCGTCATTCGCCATACTGGTGCGAGGAGGTACTCCATGTACGACATCGTCATGACCGTGTTCATCGCGGAGCTTGTCTGGTGGGGACTGTGGAGCGTCATCGCCCTCGTCAAGAAGGCCTACGCGATCCTCGTGTTCCTCATCCTGTCCGGCGCCTGCTTCGCCGCGGGCGAGTGGTTCCTCGTCCGGATCTTTCCCTACGCGGCATTCGCCCTCATGCTCATCCCGCTCCTCGTGCTCCCGCCGATGGTCCGCATCATCATACAGTACGAACGCGCCGTGCTTTTCCGGCTGGGGCGGATGCGCGCCATCCTGGAACCGGGCCTCAACCTCGTCTTCCCCCTGGGCATCGACCTGATCCGCAAGGTGGACCTGCGGACCTTCACGATCGACGTCCCGAAGCAGGAAGTCATCACCCGCGACAACGTTCCCGTGATTGTCGACGCGGTCGTGTACTTCAACGTCTTCGACCCGGACCTCGCGGTGAACAAGGTCGCCGACTACCGGTCGAGCACGAGCTACCTCGGCCAGACCATCCTGCGTTCCGTCCTCGGCCAGCACGAGCTCGACGAGATGCTCTCGAAGCGCAACGAGCTCAACGACAGCCTCAGGGAGCTCCTCGACGTGGCCACCGATCCCTGGGGCATCAAGGTGACCGCCGTGGAGATCAAGGCCATCGAGCTCGCCGAAGGTATGAAGCGCGCCATCGCCCGCCAGGCCGAAGCCGAGCGCGAGCGCCGCGCCAAGATCATCGCGGCGGAGGGCGAACTGCAGGCCAGCGAAAAGCTCTCGCAGGCGGCTGCGGTCATCGGCAGGGAAGCCAGCACCATCCAGCTGCGCTACCTCCAGACCCTGACCGAGATCGCGGTCGAGAAGAACTCCACGATCATCTTCCCGCTGCCCATGGAAATCCTGAAGTTCTTCGACGGCATGTCGAAGAAGTAGGCCGACCGCAACCCGGACAGGTCCCGCGGCAGGGGGATCCGCCTGCCGCGGAGGCACCCCGCCGCGCCCCGGTTGCGCCGCGTTTTTATCCGTACTATAGTTTCACGGTGATGAAAGCCGCCCGCCGCCGGACCCTCCTCTTCCCGGTTCTCGCCATGCTCGTCCTCGTCGGCGTGGTTTCCGCGACCCTCGTGGGAGTGGCCTGGAACATCAGCATCGCGATCCGCTTCGGCCACGAAACCGCCGAGCTTCGCGCGCGGTACATCGGGGAAGGCAAGCTCCGCATCGGGGAGGAGGTGTCCTTCGCCGCGGAATTCATAAGGCAGCGGATAAGGAGTTCGGGCACGCAGCTCGAAGCGGCGCTCAGGAATCGCGTCGACGAAACCTGGCGGATGGTCTCCCTGATTTACGAGCGGGAAGGCAAGGGTCTCTCCCGCGCCACGCTGGAAAGAAGGATCATCGAATTCCTTCGACCCCTCCGCTACAACGACGGGAGGGGCTACTACTTCATCGTGCGGCTCGACGGCACCGAGCTCCTCTACCCCGTGGCCACGGAATTCGAGGGCAAGAGCGTCATCTCGCTCAGGGACGACGAGGGGAAGGCCGTCATCGCGGACGAGCTGGCCGTCGTCAACGGAAAGGGCGCCGGGTTCGTGAAAGCCCGCTGGAAAAAGCCCGGCTCGGGCGACGCGCTCTACGACAAGCTGTCCTACGTCCGGGTTTTCGAGCCGCTCGACTGGTACCTCGGCACCGGCGAGTACCTGGACGAACTCCGCGCCATCGACCAGCGCGACGCCGTCGAGTGGCTCTCCACGGTGCGCTTCGCCGAGGACGGCTACCTCTTCGCCTCGACCCTGGACGGGGACCAGCTCTTTTCGAACGGCAAGGTGACGGTCGGGGGGAAGAGCCTTCAGGACCTGGTCGACCCGAACGGCGTACGGATCTTCGACGAGCAGCGCACCCGCATCGATTCACCGGAAGGCGGCGGCTTTTTCTCGTATTCCTGGCCCATGCTGGCCGGGGGCGAACCCGTGGAGAAGATCTCCTACGTGACGTCCATCCCCGAGTGGGGCTGGATCGTCGGAAGCGGGTTCTACCTCGGAGAGATCGAACGTCTCATGGCGGCGCGCAGGCTCGAACTGGAACGCGAGCTCCTCTCCGGCGTGTTCATCGTCGTGGCCATCTCCGCGTTCGCCGTGCTCGCAGGCATCGGCTTGGCCATATTGGCGTCCCGGACCGGCCTCCGGAAGCTCGGCGCCTCACTCGTGAGCTTCGAACGTTCGGCCGCGGAGCTTGAACCCATCGCCCTCGGGAGCGACGAGTACGGCGAACTCGCCGCCATAGCGGAATCCGTGAACCGCATCATCGAGGCCCGGCGCCGGATCGAGAAAACCCTGGAAAAATCCCTCGCCGAGAAGGAAACCCTCCTCAAGGAAATTCACCACCGCGTCAAGAACAACCTCCAGATCGTATCGAGCCTCCTGTCCCTCCAGCTCGGGACGATCCGCGACGGCAAGGGCGCGGCGGAGGCCATCCGCGATTCCTGGTCCCGCATCCGGTCCATGTCGCTCGTCCACGAGCTCATGTACCGGTCGACGGATCTCGCGCTCGTGGAACTCGGGTCCTACATCGGCGAGCTCGTCGTCCAGATCCGGACCATGTACGTGGACGCCGAAGGATCCGTGGCGATAGCCACGTCCTTCGAACCTCTCTTCCTCGCTGCCGACCGCCTCGTGCCGCTGGCACTCATCGTCAACGAAACCATCACAAATGCCTTCCAGCACGCCTTCCCGTCCGGGCGCTCAGGCATCGTGACCGTCTGCGGCGCAGATCATGGCGATGGCTACGAGATCGAGGTGAGCGACGACGGCGTCGGCCTCCCCATCGACTTCTTCCCTGAAAGGGGGGATTCCCTCGGCTTCAAGCTGATCGAAGGCCTTTCAGGGCAGATCTCCGCCTCGTTCCGTTACGAACGCCGTTCTCCCGGCTCGGCGTTCATCATCCGCCTGCAGCGCGATGACAGCCGGACCGGGGCCGAAGGATCCTCGTCCGGCGACGCATCGGCGTGAAACCCGCCGGCATGAGGATTCTGGAGATTCCCAGTCCCTTCCCCGGCGCGGAATGCCTCCAGGTCGGGGAAACCACCTCGACGATGGACGAAGCCCGCGTCCTGGCCGACGCGGGGCGAAAGCGGGGCACGGTCATCGTCGCCGACAGGCAGACCGCCGGACGCGGCAGGCTGCCAGGCAGGACATGGGAATCGGAACCCGGAGCCAACCTCCTCTTCACCCTCATCCTCGACGGTCCGCCCGTCGCCGGGCTCCCGCTCCGGGTCGGGCTCGCGGTCGCCCGGGCCATCGAGGATCACGCCATCGGGCTCGGGGCCGACGTTGCCCGCAGGGTATCCGTCAAGTGGCCGAACGACGTCCTCGTGGACGGCCGGAAAGCCGCCGGCACGCTCTGCGAAACCCGCGGGTCCCGCGTCCTGGTCGGGCTCGGCGTCAACTGCAACCAGCTGGCCTTCGGGTCCGCCGACGCCGGACGCCTCCCCCCGACAAGCCTCCTCGCCGCCTTCGGCCAGGCCATCGACCGCTTTGCCTTCCTCGGGCTCCTGCTCGTGCGGATCGAGCGCGCGCTCGCGGATCCCGGATGGCGGGAATGCGTCGAGCGGCGGCTGGATTCGATCGGTGAGACCGTGTCCTTCGCGGTCGGCGCCGGGGACAGGGTCGTCGAAGGCCGGGTGCTCGGCATCGACGGGGCCGGCGCTCTCGCGCTGGAAATTCCCGGGGAGGGGCGGCGGGTGTTCGCCTCGGGGGAAATCCTCCGTATGGCTGACGCGCCGGGGATTGACGGAACCATCCTGCGTCAATAAGGTAGCGTTATGGCCCTCTTGGACCTCGATGACGAGCTGCCGCCTCCCACCACACAAAAAACGAAACCGTCGGCGGAATCCGGCTTCATGGAAAGGATCCTCTCGTTTTTCATGGGGATCGGGGATCCCGAAGCGGAGCGCAAGAAACAGCTCAAGCTCATCGCCAGGGATCTCCAGCGCTCGCAGTACAAGTTCTACCGGCCGAAGAGCCACGAGGCGCTCCCGCAGCTGGCCAGGTTTTTCTACGAAGCGTACAAGGTCGTCGCGCCGGCCCAGGTGCTGCTCGATAGCGTGGTCACCTCCGGCACCCTGCGGTCCTTCGTCATCGAGTCCTTCCTGTCCAAGGAGCAACGCGCCCTGTCAGAGCGCCTCACCGACGAGGAAATCCTCGAGCGGGCCAACACCGTCCCGGTCAAGGAACTCTCGGAACTCGTCAAGCAGGACATCGCGCAGTTCATCTCGGTCTTCGACGGGGAAAAGACAAACCAGATCGATTCGGCGTACAACACCCTCATCTCGTTCGTGAATTTCACGACCTTCGATTTCTACTTTCTTCTCAAGAAGTTCGATTCTTCCCTCGCCGAACGCAGTTTTTCCTCGCATCCCAAGTTCGAAACCATCTCCGCCGACTACGTCTCGGACGACATCCACGACTTCCTCGAAGTGTTCCTGCCCCTCAACCTGGACGCGGACTGGAAGCGCATCTTCGAGGCGCTCAAGGAATACCGGCACGTCGACGTGATACAGGTGGAATTTTGGCTCAAGCTCGTGCCGGTGCTCAAGTCCATACGCCAGAGCCAGGTGCTCGACCTGGTCGTCCGGCACGCCAAGGGCGATCCCGGCTATACCGTCAGCCCCCGCGTGCCGGGCGAGCGCATCGTCGAGCCCTTCGTGGACAAGCTGCGGAACCAGGTTGAGCTGCTCCTCCAGAAGATCACGCAGGAGCGCCGGAACGCGAAGATCGACGAGCTTTCCCGGGCGATCTTCGGGACGTCCATCGTCGTGCGCATGAAGAACTACACGGACAAGGCCAACATCCCCTTCGCCAAGAAGATGCTCGGCGGCTTCACGCAGACGGTGCCGCTCAACTTCCTGCGCGCCTTTCTCATGGACTACCTGAAGAAGGACGTGCGGGAGCAGGTCGACCACGTGATCGTCCGCGGCCAGTGGTCCACGAACCTCCAGTCCCAGCAGCTCTCCGACGCGTACCACTCGCTCCTCGACGTTTCCGACGCCATCGTCCAGTTCGACGACGCGATCGCCGACGACGGCGAAACGGGCAGCCGCCTGCACACGCTCCTCATGAAGAGCGACCGCGACAAGGAAGCGCTCAAATACCTCCGTCAGCTCCTCAAGGACATCAACGACAAGGCGCTCGGCCACGTCAACAAGGCGGCCCTCAACCTCATCGCGATCGGCAGGTACTACAAGGGCCTCATCGACGACCTCGGGAAACCCCACCACGAAGTGGTGCTCAACTGGAAGGAAGTCGAAACCGCGGCCGGCCGCCCCATGCGGGAGTGGATGATCGAGACCTACAAGCGGATCTACTACATGGTCCAGCTGCTCCAGTACTACATCAAGGGCGGGGAGTGACGGTCGACCGTGGAAAGACTCACCACGGAGACACTGAGGCAGGGCGCAGGACGGAAGAACAGGATCCCCCAGTCGCTGGATCATCCCTTCCCGTTTCCGGTCCACGCTTTCTTTTCTTCGTGACTTTCGTTTCCTTGGCTATTGTATTTCCTTCACATTTCTCTTCATCATATTCTCTCCGTGCCTCTGCGCCTCCGTGGTAAGGATTCCCGCGGGTGATCGCATTACCCTGAGACGACGAAGGGGGCGAAGCGGCTCCGGAGGCGTTCGGGGATGCGGACGACCAGCACGCTCGCGTCGTCTTCGCGCGACTCCCGGATCACCGAGGCTTCGCGGCGGGCCAGCGCCACGAAGGCGTAGTCGGAATCCGGGATGCGCACCGTCGTCTCGGGCGAATCCGCGGTCAGGAGGACTTCGGCCAGCCGGAGGAGCTCCGGGAGCCCCTCACCGGTCCTGACCGATACGATGACCGATCCCGGGAACCTCCCGGCCGCTTCGAGGAGTGGCGCGCGGTCAGCCACGAGGTCGACCTTGTTGAAGGCGACCAGGGTCGGCTTGCCCGCCGCGCCGATTTCCGCGAGGACCTTCGTCGTCGTCGCGAAGCGCGATTCGAACTCGGGGTCGGATGCGTCGACGACGTGGATGAGGATGTCGGCGTCGGCCGCTTCCTCGAGCGTCGACTTGAAGGCTTCCACGAGCCCGTGCGGCAGGTTGCGCACGAAGCCGACAGTGTCGGTGACGAGGAGGGTCCCGCCGGACTTGAAGGCGATGCGCCGGGTGGTCGGGTCCAGCGTCGCGAAGAGCTTGTCCTCCGCGAGCACCGTCGCCTTCGTGATCGCGTTGAGCAGGGAAGACTTGCCGACGTTCGTGTAGCCGACCACGGCCGCCCTCGGCAGAGAGATCCGTTCGCGCTTCTTCTTCTGTACCGCGCGGGATTTCCTCAGCGATTCGAGTTCGTCGCGGATGTCGGCGATCCTTTTTTCGATTTCCCGGCGGTCCAGTTCCAGCTGCTGTTCGCCTGAGCCCTTGTTGCCGTACCGTCCGCCCCGCTGGCGCATGAGGTCTCCGTGCGAGTGCGCGAGCCGAGGCAGGGCGTACTTGAGCTGCGCGAGTTCCACCTGGAGCGACGCCTCGCGGGTCCTGGCGCGGGAGGCAAAGATCCTGATGATGAGCTCGTGGCGGTCGTAGACTGACAGTCCGCTGTCCTTTTCCCAGTTCCGCTGCTGGCCCGGCGAAAGGGGATGGTCGAAGACGATGGAGTCGGCATCGTCGGCCTTGGCCGCCGCGATGATCTCCTCCACCTTGCCCGATCCGAGGAAGTACCCGGCGTGGCGTTCGCGCACCTTGGCCATGAGGCTGCCGCAGGGCTCGAGCCCCAGGCTTTTCGCAAGGCCGCCGAGTTCACGGAGCAGGCTTTCCGCCTCGTCCCGGTCGATGTCGTCGGTTCGCACCCCGACGAGGAATACGCGTTCCGGACGTGCGGCCGTATCCTTGAGTTCGGTCATGGTTTCTCCGTGGCGGACGGCATCCCCCGCCGCGCGCGGGAGATGAAATCGAAGACGAGCGCATCGTAGCGCGCTTCGTCGGTGTGGCGGGAACGGGCATGGGTCGCTTCCGGGAAGATCGCCAGTTCCGTGGGAGCGTGCGCCGCGCGCGCGGCATGCATCCGCACCGACATCGCGGTCGGAACATAGTTGTCGTCGGCGCCGTGGATGAACAAAATCGGGACGGATGTTTCCATGATGGCCCGTTCGGGTGCCGCGTCGAAGAGGGAAAAGCCGTCGAAGAACCTGGCCATGGCGTCCACGATCCTGACGACGCAGAATCGGAAGGGCTTGGGAAGCCGTTTCAATGACAGCTGGTGATCGAGTTCGGCGACCGCGCTGGAGAACGGACAGTCGGCTATCACCGCGGTGACCGAAGGATCGAGGGGTGCGTACTGGAGCACGGTGGCGGCACCCATCGACTCGCCGAAGAGGACGAGGGCCCCGGTATTCGGGAAACGCTCCTTCGCCCTGGCGACCACGAGCCTGAGGTCGCGCATTTCGAAGACGCCGAAGGACGGATTCCCCCCGCCGGAATCGCCGTGCCCCCGCGAGTCCAGGCACGCGAGGTTCCATCCCCGCTTCCTGAAGGGTTCCATGTACCTGAACATGCCGAAGCGGTTCCACCCGATCCCGTGATGGAACACCGCCGTGAGGCCGGGTTCGGAACCGGGCAGGAAAAAGCCGGCGATCCGGTAGCCGCCGGGAGTCCGGATGTCCTCGCGCTCCCAGGGCAGGGCGTACATTTCGGGCGTGAGGTCGCCCGATTCCATGCTGGTCTGAACGATCCACGAGACCGGCATCCTGCGGTAGCGGATCATGGCGTCGTAAGCTGTCCATGAGCATGCGAGGAGGATGAGCGCCGTTCCCGCGATGATTGCCGCCGCGATTGCCATTCCGCCGTCCCGTTTGTCGGATTTTCCCCGGAATCCGGCCGGGGAGCAGGTGCGGAGTATAGCGCGAATGGACGCCCCGAGGAAGTGGCTGAAGCCTGCGCTTGCCCGTTCCCGGTTCCGCTGGTACAATCGTGGCGTGCGGCATTCGGTCGGCGGCCGCCCGGGGCGGCGCGACGTATGGAACGCTCACGGAGGATTCCATGTCCATCAACCTGAACGATATCGGCAAGGCAGTGCTTGAAACCGAGTACGCGGTCCGCGGCCCCATCGTCGCCCGCGCCCAGGAGCTCGAACGCCAGGGCCGCGAGATCATCTACTGCAACATCGGGAATCCGCAGGCCCTCGAGCAGAAACCGCTCACCTTCCCGAGGCAGGTGCTCGCCCTCTGCGAATACCCCGAACTGATCGGAAAGGCCGCCGGCCTCTTCCCCGCCGACGCGATCGAAACCGCGAAGAAGCTCCTCGCCGGCACGAAGTTCGGGCTCGGCGCCTACAGCGAATCCAAGGGCGTCCGCATTGTCCGGGAAGCCGTCGCCGAGTTCATCCGCGCCCGCGACGGGATCGAAGCCGATCCTGATTCCATCTACCTGACCGACGGCGCGAGCAAGGGCGTCCAGGCCGCGCTCCGCATCCTGCTCTCCGGCCCGGGCGACGGCATCATGATACCGATCCCCCAGTATCCCCTCTATTCGGCCACCATCACACTCTACGAGGGGAAGCAGGTTCCGTATTACCTCGACGAGGGCAACGACTGGAAACTCTCCCGCCAGCTCCTCGAGGAATCCATAGCCGAAGCCCGACGCTACGACGTCAAGGTAAAGGCCATCGTCGTCATCAACCCGGGCAACCCGACCGGGTCCGTGATCGACCGCGACAACATCGCCATGATCGTCGACTTCGCCCGGGCGCACGGCCTCGCGATACTCGCGGACGAAGTCTACCAGGAAAACGTCTACCGCCCGGGCGACAGCTTCAGCTCCTTCGCCCGGGTCATGACGGAAAAGGGCGAGACGGACGTTTCGCTGTTCAGCTTCCATTCATGCTCGAAGGGCTTTCTCGGGGAGTGCGGCCACCGAGGCGGGTACTTCGAGGTCCGCAACGTGCCGGACGCGGTCGCGGCGCAGATCCTCAAGCTGCAATCGGTGGGCCTCTGCGCCAACCTGCCGGGCCAGGTCGCGACCTATTGCATGGTAAAGCCGCCGGCGAAGGGCGGCCCGAGCCGGGAACTCTATGAGCGGGAGCGCGACGGCATCCTCGCCGAACTCAAGGAACGCGCCCGCCTCCTCGCGGAGGGGCTCAACAGGATACCGGGCATCGTCTGCAACCCGGTGGCCGGCGCGATGTACGCTTTCCCGCGCGTCACGCTTCCCGCGGGCCGCAGCGACCAGGAGTACTGCATGGCCCTGCTCGAAAAGACCGGCATCTGCGTGGTGCCCGGCTCGGGCTTCGGACAGATACCGGGCACCGCCCATTTCAGGACGACGATCCTGCCGCCCACGCCCAGGATCAAGGACGTGGTGGAGCGCATCGCGGGCTTCCACGCCGGATACAGATAGGCGAAGCGCGAAAAAACCCCCGGGCGACCGGGGGTTTTCATTGGGGCAGCGCCGGACGACCGGCGCCGGGAGCGTCACCCGGCGGGAGTCGAAGCGGCGTCTGCCGCATCCTCGCCGGACGCGGTATCGTTCAAGGACGAAGTACCGGGAGCGGCTTCCGTCGGGATGGAATCCCCGTCTTCGCCGGAACCTTCCTTGCCCTTCTGTTCCTTGCGTTCGAGCTTTTTCTGCTCCTTTTCCTCTTTCTTCTTCTTCCTGTCCAGTTCCTTCTTTCGCTTCTCTCCGGAATAATTACGTTTCATGGCATCCTCTTTTCTGCATGATCCGGGCCGTTTCCGCGCGAATAACCCGCGGAAGGGGGTTCCGGGAATGCGTCAATCTTGAAGCGGCTCCGGCGTAAAGCCGAAAACCGTGAAAAAACGCGTGAAAAACGGGCGGAATACCGGAATTTCTGCTTTTGACCGATTAGCTCGCTCTTTATACCACCGAGGGCGCCGCGGGTGCAAGCCTCGCGGTCGGGAACGCCTCATCGTGGCTTTCCCGGGAAGCATCCCCGTCGACGTTCCGGAGCGCTTCGGGTATAATCCGGCTCTCCGGGAGGTAAGCTGAATGGAATGGAAAGCCAGTCACATCCTCGTGAAAGACAGGGCCCAAGCCCAGGAAATCCTGCGCCGAATCAAGCAGGGCGCCAATTTCGAAAGCATCGCGCACGATGTTTCGACCTGCCCCTCGAAATCCTCGGGCGGGGACTTGGGATGGTTCGGTCCGGGCAAGATGGCCGCGCAGTTCGAATACGCGTGCAAGAATCTCGGCCTGGGATCGATTTCGGACGTGGTGCAGACGCAGTTCGGCTACCACATCATCAAACTGACCGGCCGAAAGGACTAGGCCCGCATGAGACGACTCGCGGTCTTGGCCGCGGCCGCCTTCGTCGCGCTCGCGTCCGCGGGGAAAGCGTCCGCGCAGAACTTCCAGGACATCATCCCGCTCGAGAGCTCCCTGTACCGTTGGGCCGACGACCTTTCGCTCATTGCCGGGATGACCATACCATCCACGGTGCGTCCCTGGTCCCGGGCGGAGGCGCTGAAGGTCCTCAGGCGCATCGCCCGCGACGGCGACCTGGAATCAGCGGCGGCACGGCGGCTCTACGCGGCCTGCGAATCCGGGCTCGAGACGACGCCCATAGTCGCGGAAACGGATGGCTTCGCCTTCGCGGCGGAACCATCAGCCTCCCTCGAAGCCTACGCCCTGATCCCCGTTTCCGTGACGGGAAGCGCCGACGCCTCGGAATTCGCCCGGGTCGTCGACTACCGCGACCGGCTTCCGATGGCGGACTTGCCGCTGTCCGCGTGGGCCGGGGATTTCCTGGCGGGCATGGTCCAGTTCACCGTCCGCGACGACTACCGGCTCGTGGACGACAGCTGGTCGGGCGCTTCCGGGTACAGCGGCTACGAGTCGCCGGATGACCTGCCCGCGTTTTCGCTCAACGCCACGTCGCTCCTCAACGTCGATACCTTCCTGCCCTTCAGGGCGTGGTTCGCAGGCGGAAACGGCTCCTTTTCGATACAGTTCGGGCGCGACGCCCTCTCGTGGGGAAACGGGCTCACCGGCAACCTGATGCTCTCGGATTCCGCAGACTACCACGACTTCGTTCGCGTCCGCGTCTTTGCCGACGCGTTTTCCTTTTCGTCGGTTTTCGCGGCCATCCAGTCCGACGACGACGAGCCCGACCGGGTTCCCGCCGGGTTCGCGTCCCACCGCCTGGAATGGCGCTGGAAAGATCTCGGAACCATCGCGTTCTCCGAGTCCCTGGCCATCCAGGACGCCGATTCGGCCCTCGGGCTCATCCACGACATGAATCCCCTCCTCGTCTACCACGGCTGGCTGGCGCCGGAGCGGGCCAATTCCCTCATGACCGCCGAGCTCACGGTGACGCCGTGGAAACGGGTAGCCGCGTACGGGCAGTTCGCGCTGGACGAAACCAGGACCGGCCCGGAAGCGGAAGCCGGCGACGAAAAGGCCCAGGCAACAGGCTGGCTGGCCGGCGTCCGCGCGGCCGTACCCCTGGGGGAAGGCTACGTGCGGGCATGGGTCGAGGGCGCGTTGACCGATCCCTGGCTCTACAACCGTTACAACGCGCCGTACTACCGCTGGCAGCGGCGGATCTGGAGCTTCGTGGAGCCCCAGTGCGGGTTCTGGCCCGTGAAGCCGATCGGCTACTTCGCCGGGCCGGACGCCCTCGTCGCGGCGGGCTCCGTCGGCTACGAGCTGCCCGGCGAATGGCGCGCCTCGTTCGCGTTCACCTGGGTCGGGAAGGGCGAAATCGACCTCACGACCGACTATCCCACGGACCCCGGTGCGGGGCTTTCCGCGACGACGCCGACGGGCGTGCCCGAAAACCGCTACGAAGCCGTCCTGTCGGGCGAATGGCAGGCCCGCGAGTGGCTCACCCTTTCCTCTACCTTCGCCTGTACGGCCGTGGACTCGGTCGGACACGTGCGCGGTGACCGGGAGTTTTTCATCGAACTGGCCGTGGGCGCCACCGTCTCGTACCGCTGAGCATCTCGGCGTCGGTGCGGCGTGCTGGTGAATGAACCCGCCCACCGCCGGACCGTGGAATGTCGACGCGACGGGTGGCGAAGAAAAAACAGGAGTCGCCCCGCCGACCCCTGTTTTTTCTTCGCCAGGCCCCGTCCAGCCCGGTCCATGGCCCGCTTCGTCGCCGCGCTTATCCCGATATCATGTACCAGGCCCCGTCCGGCCCGCCGGTTCGCCGACTTGCATCGTCCCGTAACCGGCAGTAGGATCTGAACCATGGATGAACTCGTCGCGCGGCTGTCTTCCGAGCTCTTCTGGGATGTCGACCCGGAATCGGTCAAACCTGGCGAGCACGCCGCGTGGCTCGTCTCCCGGGTACTCGAAGGCGGTTGCTGGGAGGACTGGCTCGCCATCCGTGACACCTTCGGCAAGGACGGACTATCCCGCCTCGAACCGCGGCTCCGCCTGGGACCCAAGGCACGCAATTTCCTGCGGGTCTGGCTCTCCCTATGACAGGAAAGGAGCCCGCGGTACCGGCCCCGGTCGCATCGCTCCTGGATCGACTCATGACAGAGCCGTGCCTTGATTCCTTTGCGCTGGGAGGCGGGACGGCGATGGCGTTGCGCTGGGGGTACCGCCGTTCCGTCGATCTCGATCTTTTCACGGGAAAGGCCTTCGATTCCCTCATGCTTCAGGACGGCCTGGCCGCCTCGATCGGTGACTTCGCCATATCCAACCGTACGACCGGCAGTCTCCGCTTCACGTCGGGCGGGGTGAAGGCGGAACTCTTTCACCACCCATATCCCTTGATCGCGCCCGTCGAACGGCGAGGCGGCATCCGCCTCCTGTCGCTCGAGGATCTCGCCGCCATGAAAGTCAACGCGGTGACGAACCGCGGTTCGAAAAAGGACTTTTCCGACCTGTTGACCCTCCACGATCACGACATCCCGCTCGATCGCGCGCTCGATCACTTCTGCCGCAAGTACGGTGAATCCGGCCGGCTGCTGGCCGCGCGGAGCCTGCTCTGGTTCGAGGACACGGAGGCGGAGCCCGATCCGTATTACCTGAACGGATGGACCTGGACGGAGGTTCGGGCACGTTTCGAACGGCTGGCCAGGGAACTCGTGAGGTGAGGGACGCGTGGTATACCGTAAAGGATTCACCACGGGGGAACGGAGGCACGGGGGAACGGAGAGGAAGAGGAGGGGAAACGAGCTGGATATGGCCCCCAGAAAGGTGAAAACAGGCTATTGCACCACGACACGCCTCTTCGAGTGATGCGGAACACAAGATGGATTGACCGCGGCTCGATGCGTCAGATTGCCGGCACGCGCGCGGCGTGCTGGTGAATGAACCCGCCCGCCGCCGTACCGTGGAAGGTCCGCACGACGGGTGACGAATAAAGACAGGCCCCGTCCGGTATGGTCCATGGGCACGCCTCGTCGCCGCGCCCGAGCCTGCGCCGGGCTACAGCCAGCCGTCCAGGGATATCCCGGCGGCCTTGAGCACCGAGAGGTAGCCGAGCTGGAGCTCGTACTTGGCGTACACGCCCGCCCGGACGAGGGCACGCTCGAAGGGGGTTGCGGAAGGGCCTATCCCCTCCTTCGCTTCCGATTCCACCATCGCGATGTCGTCCGCGGTCCTCGCCACGAACCCCGTTCCCCAGGCGGCCTTCGTACCGTCAGCGAGGGTGAAGGAGAAACGGACGACGTACGGCGCCCCGGCTTCATACGTGAATTCCCTGAAGGCGAAGACCCATTCGCCGTTTTTCGCGGGAAGTGCGCGAGCCGGAACGACTGGTTCGAGCCCCGCGTCGAGCAGTTCGACGGAAACCGATTTCACCGATACGCCCTCGGAGAAGCGGTAGCGCAAGGGATTCAGCTCGAAGCTGTCCCGGGACGATGCCGCGGAGCCGAAGACGATGGAGAGCCCCGCGTCGATGTCGGCCTGGGCGATGCCGCCGAGGTTGCCGTAGCTCTTGGGGACGCCGTATTCCTCGGTCGCGATGCGGATGAACCAGTCGAGGAGCTTCTCCGTTCCCTTGCCGCGCGTGCTCGTGAGTGCGGAACCCCCGATGCCCGCCATGATGCGGTCGGCCTGGTCCTTGGGGATGGGCTTGATCGAGGCCGAAGTGAATGTGACGGGGAAGCGGGTGAAGGCGGTCAACCCCTCGCCGGCGGTGAAAACCTGGATGATGCCGACCTTCATGTCGGCCTTGAGGACCAGGCTGGAGTCCCTGTAAAGCTTCATGCCTGGGCGGGCCTGGGTTTCGGATTCGCCGGGCCGCTTCACGAGGACGCCGTCCCTGGACGAGAGCACGATGCCGACGGGATCTTCGGCCTTAGCCTGGGCCCAGGTGATGCCGCCAGGGGCAGCCGCGAAAACCGCGACGAGGATCGCGGCCAACGCCGCCTTGCAGTGACCGCTCATTCTTCCGCTCCTTTTTCGCGCGCGGGGTCGATCCCTCGCCTTTCGGCGCGCTTTTCAGCGTGCCGCCTGCCGCGTCCCGGTTCCGGTTCAGTCCTCACGCGGAACGCGTCCCTTCCGAAATCCAGCAGTTCCCAATCGCCCGGCAGCGGCGTACCCGCTGATTTTCCGTAATGCACCGCGAAAGCTTCCGACACCGCGAGGCTCGACATCCGGTCGTACGACCTCGACAGGGCGAACGACGCGGCCATGCTCACCCCCGTACCTGAAACAGAGAAGGCGGCCGAATCGTTACGCACCGAGAAACCCGCCCACGCGTCGCAGACGTGGACGCAGACGTCGAGGAATACGCGGTAGCCGGAACGTCCGCGGGAAAGCCGGTCCGCCTTCGCCTGGATTTCCCGTACACGCCCGAGCACCGCATCGGCGCAGTCGAAAGCCCTGGCGGCGCTCTCCCGCTCCTGGCTCGGGTAGTTCCAGACGCCGAGGATGTCGTCGGTGGGGCCGAGGACATGCATGCCGTCGCGCCGTTCGATCTCCTCGAACACCGCGTCGGCGAGACCGTCCCGGACTTCAGCGTGGAAGTACTCGTCGGATTCCTCGTCATCGGTTTTCGGGGTGCGCTTCATGACCACCGACATGACGACGAGGCCCGGCTTCATGGCCGGCTTGTGCCATTCGGGCATGCTCTTGAGCGTGGCCAGCTTGTCCCAGCCGAAGAAACGGGTGGAAGCCGTCTCGAGGACGTCATTCCTCATCATGGTAAAGACGAAGCGGACGAGGGCGGTCACGCTGAAAGCGAGCAGTGTGGATGCCACCATCGCCCGGACGGGGATGAAGACGCCGAGGCAGAAGAGGGCGAAGGATGCCGCGAACATGGCAAAAACGCCCGACGCCGATATGAAGAGGCTCTTCGAGACGTTGTAGCGCCAGGTGGCGAGGGCGGCCGCCGCGCCGGCGAGGATGGAGACGACGCTCACGATCCAGTCGGGGGCCTTGTCGATGAAGAAGCGGTTGCGCAGGTTGGACAGGGCCGCGACGTGGCCCATCACCCCGAGCGCGCTTTCCCGCTCGTAGGTGAAGGAGTTTTCCTCGGCGGCAGGCGTCACCATCGTGTCGTTCCGCTCCCCTGCCTGGAGGAGGTAGTCCGCCATCTCGGCGGGCGCGACGAAGAAATACCTGACCGGGCCGGCTTTTCCCGGGCCGGCGCCGCTTCCGGTCGTTGTTTCCCAGCCCCCGATGCTGCCGAAGCCGTTCGCGATCTCGCTCAGGGGGTTGCCGGGATCCAGGGGCGGCCGTATCGTCGAATGCCAGATGTAGTGGTTCCTGAATCGCGGGTCGCGGATGTCCGATTTGGAGAAGAAATTGTAATAGGTGAGGGTGGAAAGTTCGGCCGCGCCCCTGCCGGTCCGCTCGCGAAGGCGCCGGGAGATGGGATCCTCCCCCTCTGCCGCCGGATCCGCGTCGGCAGGCGGCGAATAGCGGGAAAAGCCCTCGTAGAAGTCCGTCTCGAAATCCCAGCCGCCGCCCGACTTCTCCTCCATGATTTCGCCGACGACGAACATGGAAAGGGGGAGGGAATAGAAGGTTTTCTGGCCGCCGCTCCTGAATATGGGGGCGTAGCCGACGGCCACCTGGCTGCCGCCGTCGGAGTCATTGCCGGAGCGCATGGCCGCGTCGAGCCGGTGGATGTGGCCGAGGAAGAGCTTGTCCAGCACGTCGGGATGTTTCTCGGCGATGACGTTGAACATCTGCGACGACCTGAGCGTCGTGAGGGAATCGGGCCGCAGGGCGATCATGCTGCCGACGACGACGAAGGCGTTCGGCGGCAGCTTTCCCACGGCGCCGAGGAAGGAATCGAGCAGGGGCGTGTCGCGTTCCGCCAGCGCGAAGGGATAGTCGATGCCGATGACCGTCCTCTGCCCCGGGTGGGCCTCGGCGTAGTCCCCGACCGCCTTCACAGCTTCGTTGATGAGCCCGATCGTGACCGAAAGCCGGTCGGTGGGCGGCTCCACGGGATTCCCGTCCCCGTCGCGCCCCAGCGGCAGCCCGGCCAGGATGGCTTCCTGGTCCAATCCGATGCAGACGATGTCATCGAGGTAGCGCTCGGCGTTCCGCTCGGTGATCAGCGCGTTCCGCGTGCGCAGGAAGGAGGAAAACTGGTACAGGGGGTTGGAGAGGAAAAGGAGGCCCCATACGAAGACGAAGAGGCTCGCGAGGATGTTGATGGCCGTATCGATGAAGAGCGGCGCGGCCTTGAGTTCGCCGGTTATCGGCCTGAACCTCAGGAAAGACGGTTTTTTCATCGCTTCATCACCTTTCGACGAGGACGAAGTATAAGGGAGGAATTGCCGGTTGGCAACATCGGGGATGTCGGACCGGGTTTCCCCGAGGCAACTTGCGTTTTGACCGGAAAAGGCTATGCTGGTAGAGTCCGGCATGGGAACCGGGTTCCGGACTCCCGCCGAGCCCCTGGGGGTTTGCCTCAAGTCCGTTCCTTGTGTTATGGAAGGATCCTGACATGAAGCTGTTCGCGAACGATACCTTCATAGTGCCCGACGACCCGGGGATTTCCGGCATACCCCCGGGATTCGAACCGGAGTCTTTCGGGCTCCAGTTCATCCCGCTCCTCGTCGTGAGGATCAATCGCACCGACACCCTCCTCATGAAGCCGGGCGAATCCGGGTGGTCCGGCTGCAACGTCGAGAACGTCCGCGTGACCTCCCCGCCCTCCATGGGCTTGTCGGCCTTCCTAGCCGCCCGGGACGCCGCGCTCGGGGTCCTGCGCGGTGCCCGGGACGAGGCGTTCGCGGCCTGGGCGCCCCGCCTCGACGCGGCGGTCGCGGGAGCCTTCCCCGGTTCGGGTTTCTCCATCGGGAAGCTCGTGGGCGACGTCTTGCGCAATTTCGGGATGGAAGCCTCCCGCGCGGACGGCGCGGTCACCCTGGCGCCCTTCGCGGAGCCGCCGCACGCGCTCTATGTCGCGCCGGACGATGCGACCGGCCTCAGGGTGCTCTACGCGGCGATCTTCCTCAGGCTGGTCGTCGATGCGGATGATCACGATTTCCTCGAATACCGGAACCTCGAATACGTCCCGCTCCGCTTCTTCGTGCCGGGACTGCGGCTCCACCCGCGCTACGCCCTCCACACCGCGACCCTCGCCTTCTTCGGCAGGTACGGGTTCCCGACGGGTTCGCCGCCGGGTTCCCCCTCGGTGACGCCTGCGGACGAGATCCCCGTGCTCGAATGGAAGATGCGCCGCAGGGTCGCCGACTCGATCACCTTTGCCTGCGATCTCTCGTTTTATTACGACAACGTCGGCGATCCCGATATCTTCGAGCGGGGCTTCTTCCCGCCGAACCCGGAGAGCCGCGAGGAGCGCTTTCTCGCGGACATGAAGGCGCTCGGGAGCGAGGGATTGCGGCCCGAAATCCACCGCTTGCGCGCCCTGGCCCTTCTCGACGAGTACGCCATCGAGGCCATTGTCCGGAGCGGGATGTTCATCCGTTCCTATTCACCGGGGCGCTTCGCGGGCTTCGCCGAAACCGCCGATTTCGACGACGGGGAGGGCAGGGTCTCGGCCGCTCCGCTCCACGCGTTTTCCGACCTGGCGCGCTTCCTGAAGCGGGTCCGCATCGTGCTGGACCGCAAGCGCATCGAGACCGTGGGCCCGCTCTACGACGATCCCGAGCGCTGGTTCAACCTGCGCAGGGACGTGGTGCCCTTCGACGCGGAGCTGGAATTCGCGCGCGCGGCTTCGCTGCTGGACCGGGCGCCCGTGCCTTCGGCCGCGGGCGCCGTGGAGACCGGGTACCGCAAGCACGGCCTCGTCGTCACCGGGGAAGCCTGCCGCTTCTTTCCCCTCGAACTTTTCCTGTCCCTTCCGGACGGCCGCGATGCCGACCGGATCGAGCCCGGCACCCTCTACTTCGCGAGCCGCGACGACGCCCTGGGCGGATTCCGGGCCCGCGACGCCGACAGGGACGGGCAGGACGACAACTTCTACATCTGGAGGATGACATGACGAAAAACCCGTTGATCGCCTTCGTGCTCGCGTTCGCGTGCGCGGCGGCCGCCATGGCCCAGGCGGCGAAGGTTCCCAAGCCTGTCGAGCTCGGTCAGGAGGCCTTCGCGAAGATGGATGCCGGGGATCCGGCCGGCATCCTCAAGCGGATCAGGCGGCCGTCGGGTTCCTACGAGATCGTCGGCAGCCGGGAATTCTACGACCTGCCGAACAACGTCATCCTGCGCGAGGACTGCATCCAGCTCACCGAGGATCAGAAGCCCTTCCTCGAGCAGTACAGGCAGCACCTGGGCAAGGCCATGGGCACGGTCTGCGAGTTCCTGTTCGACAAGCGCGTGACCGACCGCTTCGACGACTCCTTCTTTTACGCATACACCTTCCAGGAACCCTGGAAGGGCGAGATGCGGCTCAACGCCGATTACGCCGCCCTCGTCATGGCGCAGCGCCACTTTCCCCGCGCCATCGAGTTCACCTTCTGGCCCTGGACCGATGCGGGCAAGGTCAACGGCCTCTACATGGATACCGGTTCGACGAGCTCCGGAGGCGTCATCCAGCTTTCGCTCTACGACACCTTCGAGCAGGACGCCATCCTCAAGGCCGTGAAGAAGCAGGATCCGGGCTGGAAGTACGGGGATTCCTACGGGAGCGTCATCAAGTCCATGCAGGATGCGGGGATCGCCGAGCGGATGCCGATCGTGCAGGTCTTCCTCCACGAGGGCACGCATGCCGTGCTCCAGTTCGCCCGGGGCGGCGGTTTCGCCGAAGACGACCGTCGGCTCTACGAGGGCGTCACCGAGCTGCTGGCCTTGCGCGCGGCGCACTGGTTCTCCGCGGGCTACGAGGACTTCATCGACGTGTTCGCCTACCCGGGCGGCGTCTTCATGGCGGGGCTCCTCTTCTCCATCGATCCGCAGGGCCTCCTGGACTGGTACACCCGCGCCCGGTCGGACCCAGACGCGGCCTTCGCCGACAGCATCGCCGCGAAACTGTCCGCCATCCGGGATGTCCGCGGGAACACGCCGGCGCTCGACCCCACGCGGACCGCCGCGTTCAAGGACGCTTTCAGGAAGGTATACACGGACGGGGGCGCGACGAAGCGCGAACAGCTCTGCGCGGTCTTCGCCGACTACTGCGACCTCAAGATCCTCTGGGAATGGGTCAGGGAGAACGGGACGTACTTCAACCAGCTGCCGCTCAAGCTGCGGCTTTTCGTGGTCACGAACTTCTTCGGGCTCGACGCTTTCCGGGTCGGACCCGACCCGAAGCAGTACGAACTGCAGGTCCGGGACATGCTCTCCAAAGCCGAGCGGAAGAACTGGAACAACAAGATCGAGAAGGAGATCGAAGGCTTTCTCAAGGACCCGTCGGGCGAGGAACAGGACGCCAGCCCCATCGGCATCCAGGTGTCCCAGCCGAAGAAGGACGCGGACGAACCCGATGATATGATGAAGAACAAGAAGCCACAGGTCCTCGACGCGAACACGGGCGTCATGGAAGGCCCCGACAAGTCGAAGTGGAAAAAAGACAGGATCAAGGCCTTCGTGCCCGACAAGGCCGAACAGCCGCGATCCTCGCTGCCATCGGTGAAGGCGTGGTTCGACGAGTACTGGAAGAAGAACGGAAAGCCCTCCGACGCCGAGTACGTCAAACGCAGGGACGGGCTCATCGTCACCTTCGACCTCACGCGGGTGGACGCGATCACCGACTTCGTCATAGCGACAACCCTTTCGAAGAAGGCCGCCCAGGAATGGCTGGACTTTCTCAACGGTTACATCGCCCCGAACCTCAGCATGGGCAAGGATTCCCTCAGGATCCCCCAGGTGAGGATGAAGACGCTCTACAACTGAAGGGGAGCGCCGACATGAGACTGATCGCATCACGATTCGCGTCCGTCACCGCATTCTTCCTGTGCGCTGCCCTGGCCGCGGGGCAGCAGGGGGCGCGTCCGGCGGACGCCTTTTCGCGCCTGAGTGAAAAGCTGGCAAAGGAGCTTGGCAACCCGGAGGCATGCAGGAAATACGGACTCCTGGCGGCCCCGGATCCCAACGGCCTCACGATGGACGAGCTCCTGCTCCATTTCTCCCCGAAAGTGTCGGATCTCGACGCCTTGGGGGAGCAATACTCGGGCATCCTCGCCCGCATCTCAGGCGGCGCCACGGAACGGGACGCGAAGGCTTCGTGTGGCTTCGCCGCGCTCTCGCTGGCGATGGTCTTCGAGGAATTCGCCGCCACCCCCGACCTGGTCACGGGCATCCTGCCGGCGGGTTCGCTGCCCGGCATCGCGCTTTTCGCCGAGCGCCCGGTCCTCGACCGGCTCGCGTCCGCGATCGCGGCGATGGGCAAGGGCAGGCCGACAGCCAAGTTCTTCATCGGGAAACAGGAGAGCGCCCTGGCCTTCGTCCGCGACTGGTGCGCGGCGGAAAAGCCTTCGTACCCGGAACGCAGGGACCTCGTCGAGGTGATGAGCTTCAGCCGGGAATCGGTGAAGCGCTACTTCGACCGGGCGCTCGATTCGGTGAACGCAGTCGCCAAGGTGAAAGCCTTCATGAAGCTCTACGGGGACTACCTCGCCGGCTCCGGCCAGCTCGCCGAAGAGGAGTTCGCCGGGCTGCTTTCGGCCCTCTTCGACAAGAAGCTCGCCGGGAAGCTCAGGCTCACGTCCGACGAGGTCAAGGCCGCGCTGTCCGCGGTCGCCCAGTCCCTTTCGCCGGAGAACAAGTACCGCGCGTGGCTCCTTTCCGAAAAGGAACCGTTCGCGATGGTGGAAGCCGCCGCGGCGCGGCAAGCCCTCGCCGCCCCGCTCAGGGCCTTCTACGGGAAACTGGATGCAGGATCGCTCAACGCGCTCCTCGCCGCGGACTTCGAGGGGCAGGCGCGCTTCGCCGCCGATTCCATAAGCTTCCTCAAGGGCAGGTCGTCGCCGAAGGGAGACGAACTCCTGGCCGGACTGCGCGCGGAAAAGGCATGGGCCCTCGCGGCCATCGACGGCAGGCTGTCATCGCCGCCGCTGAAATCCCTGGCCGCCCTCCTGGAAAAATGGTCGCCGCCCGCAGGCTCGCCCGCGGCGGGTGCGCCGCTGAATCCCTACCCGCTCATCCGGCGCTTCTACGAAAAGCTCGACGACGCGGCCCTCGCAGGGGCGGCGCGCTGGGGCTTGGCCGGGCAGGAAGGTTACTTCTCGTTCGCTTTCCTGCGGGATCCCGCGGCAACCCTCACCGAATCCCCCGTTCCGGCGGACAGGGCGGCGCTGGTCCCGGCGTTGGCGACCCTCGCTTCGAAGCTGTCGGCCTTCCTCGCCGCCGATCCGGCCGGCGGAAGGGCGTGGCGGCTCGCGGGCGAACCGGGCTTCCTGTTCGCCAACGCTTTCGAGTACGGCACGGCCGCCCCCGAATTCGCGAGGGCCTGCGACGCGCTGTTCAACCTCAAGAAGGCGCGGGGCATCGAGCGATCCGACTGGCTCCTCAAGTTCGCGCCTTTCGTGGCGTCCGACCCGAAGCGGAAGTCGCTCGGCTTCATGCGCGGAGGCGGGCTCCCGGCCCAGGCGCTCGACAGACTCTTCCGGGAGACTGACAGGTTCGACGAGCTCGTCGCCATCCTCGCGCAGGACGACAGGGGCGTCCTCGTCTCGGGCGATCTGGCGCTCCAGGTCCTGCAGTTCCGCATGGCCGAAGCCGGGCGCGACACGGCCGCGCTCGTGAAACTCGGCTCCGCGAACGAGGCGCTGCGTTCCCGCATGGCCTCCGTCGGGAAATACATCGCCCGCAGGGTCGGCGCCGACCGCGGTTTCGCCCCGCCTGCGGATGCGCTCGTCGCCTACGTCGCGGCGATGCGCGGCGCTGAGGATACCCTCGCCGTCCCGAAAATCGACGCAAGGAACGTCGAGCGGACCCTGGACCTGGCGGCCGCCGTCCTGCTCCTGTGGGACCCTTCGGTCGCGAGATCGAAGGATGCTGCCGTGGCCGTGACCTATGCGTTCAGGCTCGTCGAGGCGATCGCCGCGTTCGTCGAGGACGGAGCCCCCGACGCCGGGACGTCCGCCAAAGCCGCGTTGGCTGATTTCGCCGCGTGGGACTACAAGGGCGTGCTCGACGCGGCCGCCAGGAACGACACCAAGAAGAACGCCGTCGAGATCAAGCAGATCTTCGACGCGATCGGGTACGGGCTTTGAGCGGATCGTCAGGCACGCGCGGGACGGGGCCGGAGGGGCGCATCGTGCTCGCCGCGGCGTTCGCCGCCGTCATGGCCCTCGCGGCGGCGCCCGGGGACGATTCGGTGAGCCTCGAGCGCTTCGCCGGCGCGGTTGCCAACATCGTCGACTACATCAAGGGCGGCGACGAAGTCGGGGAGGCCTACTTCGGCAGGATCGTCCGGCACCTGCCGGAAACGGAGTCCGGGGCGGAGCTGGAAGCGGTCGAGGGCTACGGGGAATTGCGCGGCTATCTGTCCCGCGGAAATACGCTCTTCGGGCTGGACAGGAACCTGCGGCTCGCCGTGCTCCTCAAGCTGGGCGACGGGAAGGGCGCGACCGCCCTGCTCGATGGCGGCGAGTTCGCCTCGTTCGGCGATGTGGCGGCCATCGCGTCCAGGGTGGACGGGACGGGGGGAGGGGCCGGGGTCGCGATCGGGAGCGCGATGCTCGTCGTCGGCCGCGACCGCAGGAACATGATCGCCGACGCGTTGCGCGCCTCCGCAAAGTTCGCCGGCACCCTCGGGTTCGCGGGCGGGAAGAAGTCGGAAGCCGCGGAGAACTACGCCGTCCTCGAGGAATACTTCGCGAAATGGTTCGGATGGGAGGAGCTCAGGGATTTCCTCGTACGCGGCAAGGACATCGGCATCGCCATAGAAAACCCGATCTCGGAGGAGACGCTCCGCGCCTACCTGGCCAAGCTGCCGCTCGATCCGGAAAGCCTCGCCGAGCTCGCGTCGGTCGCGCCCAAGTTCGAATCCCCGGCGCCCGTGTACGAGTGGATGTCCGCCTTCGGGACGACGGTCTACGGGGCGGGCGGGACGCTCTTCTCGCCTGACGCCTTCACCCGCGGGGCACACCTGGAAACGATCGACGCATACGCCCGCTCGCTTTCGTCACTCCTCGAATCGTCCGGTTCCGGCCGCGGGGGCGGCCGGCCGAAGCGCCGGCACGACGGGGCTGCGCTCTCCGCGAAGATGGCGGAGGGGCTGTCGGCGCACCTCGATTCCGGGAAAGCGGACCTGTCCGTAGGAGCGATCCTGGACTTCTTCCGGGCGCTCGACGGCGGGCGCGGCGGGGCGGCTGCCTTCGTATCGCGCAACGCGCGCAGGCTCGTGGCCGTGAAATTGTTCCCCGACTCCGGCTCGGGGGGCCTCCAGGAGGATTTCCCCCGCATGCTTGCCGACCCGCAGTCGGTCAAGCTCTTCCTGTCGCAGCTTTCGCGTGGCATGTACCCGGCGGGCCAGCGTTCCGCGTACCTGCGGTTCTACGACGCCGTGGCCGGTTCATGGAACGGGCAGAGCCCTTCGCGCTCGGAACCGGGGTTCATCGTTCCCGGGGAACCCGAATACACGGTAGGCGAGCAGTTCCTGCGCTTCTACCTCAGGTACTACCGGGAGATCGACCCCGGGCGCTTCGTGCAGTACGACGACGCGCTCTGGCGGGCTTTCGACTTCGGCCCCGGCGGACGCGGCAAGCCGGACTTCGTCGCCTTCCTCGCGGAGGGAAGGAAGAGGCTGGAACGTCCATCCTTCACGACGGAAAAGTCGCTCTCCTTCCTTGCCGAGCAGGTCCTCGTCGGGCCGTGGAAGGCAGGCGACGCCGCGGCCCTGGTCTTCTCAGTCCTCGTTCCCGACGCATACGTGGATCCGGCCGTGCCGGCTTCGGAAAAAAACAGGCTTCTGACGCAGACGCTGCCGATCCTCGAGGGGTTTCATTTCGGCAGGAAGGCGGCTCCCGACGGCAGCGACGCGTGGGCGGGGTTCAAGGAATTCTACCCGGGCTTCGTCGGTTCGCTTTCGGGGCTCATCGCGTCGCCGGGTTTCGGCGAGGGGCGCGACTTCCGTTCCTGCGTGGCGTACGGCGAGCTCGCCGCGGCCTGCGCCAACGTGGATCCGACCGCCATCCCGTCCGTCGCCGGCTGGGCGCTCGGGCGCTACCGGCTCTTCGACCCGTTCGTGGCCGAGAGCAGGGTGGAGGAAGAGACCGTCGAAAAGGAATTCTTCGGCGAGCGCCGCCATGCCCCGCCCGCGAGCCTCAACTACAGGCTGCTCTCCGACGGGAAGACGGAAGCCCCCACGGACCGCAACGACAAGGCGGAGGAATCCCTCGCCGTCCTCGTGAAGGGCGCGCTCAGGCGCATCCCGAAACTCCGCAGCGTCCAGGACGCCGACCGCTGCATGGACGGCACCCTGGCGGTCATGCGCAGCGTACCCGGAGGGACGGGAGGAATCGACTATCTCGTGGGCGGGGAGAAGCCCAAGATGCTCGCCCGGAGGGCTTTCGAGTTCGCGGTCATCCTGATCGACGGGGAGAGGGATTACGATCCGGACGAGCTGGCGAACGCCAACGGGGAGGACGCGCTCGCCAAGATAGCCCGGATCCTGGGCATCGCCGAATCGATCGACGGCAAGCCGCTGGCGCTCCGCCTCTCCGAAATCAGGGACGAGGTGAGGAAGCTGGCGCCTGCCGACGCGGAGGCACGGGCGGCGAGGAAGGCGGATTTCGTCGGCCTCGTCGAAGGCCTGCAGGATTTCATGTATCGCAAGGCCACCGAGGCGCTGGCCGCCGACATACGCGAGACGGCGCTCCTCCTGGATGACGCCCAAGCCTACGAAGCCGTGGTCAAGGCCTTCGTCAAGATCGTCTACTACCATCCGGACCAGAAGGTGTCCGCGGCCGTGGCCAGGGAGTTCGTGAAGCTTTTCGGCGGCGCGGGGAACCTGCCGGGGAGCCTCTACGGCGACTACGCGCGGATCTGCTTCTTCTCGTTCCGGAACGACGCCGCGCTGCTCGGGGCGGCCTTCGGGAACCTCTACCGGCGCTACCGCGATTCGCCCGAGCGCGGCGGGCAGTACGTCTCCGCCATGCTCGTGTTCGCGGACGACGAGAAGATGCGCGCCGTCATGCGGCAGGCCCTCGACGGCGATCCCGAGTTCAAGGAGGCGATCGGGCTGAGCCCCGAGGAATCGCTTTTCGTCTACCGCGTGTTCGGGACCGCCGACTACGCGAAACTGGTCGCGAAGCCGGAATTCCGCGACGCCTTCGCGCGGGATTTCACCGCCTTCGCGCCGGCAGTCAAGAAGGTTTTCGAAGCTTGCCAGGCGCGTCTTACGAAGGAGCCGGGCGACGCGGTCGTCCGCGCCATCGACGAACGCCTGCGCGTCCTGGTGGCCGAACGCTGGGACGAGTACGCCGGGAGCATGAAAGGCCTGGTGCATTTCTCGCGGATCGGCGAGGCCGACCCGAAGGAGGCCGCGCGCGCCAGGGAGACGGGGGCCGCCATCTTCGGCTTTTTCGTCAACGAGGCCCGCGTGCTCTCGGGCGAATTCCTCGACTCGAACATCTTCTACTTCCCGCGGCCGATGAGGAAGTTCATCGACGCGCCGTCGGCGTGGGAGAAGGGCGTCGCCTCGATCAGGCCCGTCTCCGGCGAGCGCTCGTGGTTCGACTTCTTCGCCGACGGCGCCGAGTTCTATTTCGGCCTGGAGCGGCGCTTCGGCGTGAAGGATTTCGCGTCCGGGCTCGTATACGTCAACGCGGCCATCTACGACGCGACGCGCGCCATCCTGCAGGCGGAAAAGGAAGGCCGGAAGGCCGACGCCGACCGCTTGTGGGAAGAGAAGGTGGTCTCGCGGGTCTTCGACCCGATCCTGCGGGGGCGGATCTTCGACGGCCGCGACTATTCCTATGAAAAGTACGAAGACCTGCGGAACATACGCTTCGCGACGGGATCGAAGTACGACGGCACGCACTTCCTGCTCGAGTCGCTCTATGTGAGCTGGATCAGGGAGGAACTCGGCGCGCTCCAGCCGTCCATCGAGCGCCGCTTCACGGCCATGATGGCCACCTTCTTCGTCTCGGCGACGCTGGGGATCAGCGTCGACAACAGCCAGGAGTTCCTTGACCATACCCTGCTGCCGCTCTTCAGGCGCACCGTCGAGAACAACAAGTTCGACTACGGTCCCGTGGCGGACGGGATCTACCCCAAGCAGGGGGATTTCTTCGCCGATCCCTGCAGGCCGCTCTACGTCGATCCGCGCTTCAACTACGGGAAGTACAATTACCTCTGGAACCTCCGCGCCGGGCAGGATCTCAAGGACGGTCTTTCCGCGTGGTATCGCTTCGCGCCCGACAACGCCCGCTTCTTCGAGTTGATGCCCGCGTTCCTCCTGCGCGACGAGCAGCTCACGGCGGGATCCCGCCCGAACGGAAACCCCGACCCGGTGCGGGCGTCGTGGGGTTTCTACCTCCACCGGCTCGACGTCGCGATTTCCGAAGAAGGGAAACGTTCCGTCCGGGTGGCGGGCTTCCTCCGCTTCCCGGGAAACGTCAACGATGTCCTCATGCTATCGGACCCGCCTGCGGCCGTCCCGCCCGAACCTCGGCCCTCGGGCGGGGAAGGCGCCCCGGCCGCGGCCGGGCCTGCAGGTGCGGAAACCCGGGAACCGGAACCGTCCGACAGCCCGCGCTGGGCGGTCGCGCGGACGAACGCCACCTCGTCCATCCGCTACGAATTCACCTACCTCACGAACGACCGGGCCGGGACCACCGTCAACGCCGCCGGGCTGGGCCCCTCGGCGGACCCGAAGGAAAAGGACGTCGGGATCGGCGCCTACCTGGGCGGCGTCGTCTTCATCCCGCAGGACATGGTGTTCAGGAACCTGAAGCGGAACGCGGACCTCATCGTGGCCGCCCGGGGCGCCGGGGTCGATCCTGCGACGCTCACGATCTTCTCAGACGGCCGCTGGCTCCGCGTCGACGCGGACCGGTTCAGGATGGACGGCTTCAATACCATGGACGACGTGTACAGCCTGAACGGGACGGTGGGGAACACGGACGCCATCTCCGCGTTTTCGGGGGCGAAACGGGCGCCGCTGGCCAGAAACCCGATCGTCCCGCTCGACCGGAAGCGGAGCTTCGACACGGTGTGGTTCGCCGCGATCGAAAAGCAGGGCCAGCTCGGCCTGGTGGAGAAGGCGGCCGCGGGGTCGAAATTCCATTTCGTGTTCCGCTCCCTCGACGGTTCGGGCGACGCCGAGATCTGGCCCATCGAGGTCGTGGCCGAAGGCTACAATTCGCTCAAGTTCAAGTTCGTCCGCTTTGGCTCGAAGAAGGCGCCGCCGCCTGTCGAGGACGCCGCCCTGTCCTTCGCCGTCACCTGCTCGAGCCCGGATTCCGCGGAGTCCGGCGCGTTCTGCATCGGGGTGGACGCCGCGGCCGGCAAGGTGAGGACCTGGGAAAAGCTCCTGGGCGTGAGCACCGAACTCTCGTTCGACGCCCCGCTCCCCGTCGGGACGAGATCGGTCATCGTCAGGGACAAGGCGTTCGCGAGGGCGGAGTACGACGGGTGGCTCATGCCCGGTTCGGTGGACGCGGATTCCGGGCGCATCGTGGGCGGCGCCGTAGCCGTCCAGCCCGCGCTGTTCGCGGAACTGGACAAGGCGGGCGTGCGCGGCCGGCCGGAGTCGCGCAACGTCTACGTCAGGTTCCAGGTGCAGGGGCCCGGCGGCCCGAGATCCGCGTTCGTGACGGCGGCCGCGGGGCGGTTTTCGATCACGCCGAACTACGGCGACGCCTATTTCCTGGGCATATTCAACCGCTTCATCATGAACGAGTCGGCGGAAAGGTACCGCAAGGAAATAGGCGACGCGGCTTCGAGATGGTTCAGGTTCGACGGCTTCGGGGCGCCCCGGTGAAAACGGCGCCGGTATACTTCGCGGTCAACGTCCTCCTCGCATCGATCGCCTGCGTCGCGCTCTCGCTCGCGTATCCGGAAAGCGGCATCGGCGAACCGGAGACGATCGGCGCGGCCGTCGCCGTCTACGCGGCGGCGGCATTCGTCACGGCGCGCCTGGGACGTTCGCTCCACGGCTACCTGCCGCCCCGCTTCGAATCGGAGGGCGCCGCGGCCCGCCGCGCCTTCGACCCGAGGCACCTGGCGTGCAACTTCCACGCGCCGCTCGTCGTGACGATCGCGGGCCTGTTCGCATTCATGAACTTCATGGTCAGCCCGACGATGGAAACCTATCCCATCGTGCGGGGCAACATCCTCATCGTGGCCAAGACCAACCACAAGATGGCCGACGGACGCAGCTACTGGTTCGCCGATCAGGCCGCGTCGGACCTCCTCCTGCACGCCGTGATCGGGATGAAGGAATCCGTCACGGACATCGCCTCGAAGACCGCCGGGAAGTTCATCAAGGAGAAGAAGGCATCCGAGCTTAAGGACGTGTTCGCGTCGCTGGGAAGGCTGTCGCTGCGGGACGCGTTCTCGAAGCTCGTCTCGCGCGTGCGCTTCAGCGGGAAACCGCCGATCCTGCTCTACGGCATACGCTTCGTGAACTACACGGGCTTTCCGCTGTCGGCGTCCCAGGTGCGCTCTGGCGTGTCGTTCGATGAATACCGCCTTCCCCCGTACATCGGAAGGACCGTCACCCTGCGCGAAGGACTCGAGGAGGACGACACGAAGCTGCTCGAGCTGCCGCGCGACTGGTCGCGCTTCGGCTCCAAGCCGGACAGCTTCAATTTCGTGCGGAGCTTCTACGCGCTCGGTGGATACCGGGAGGTTTTCTCGAAGGATTCCCAGGACTGGGAGCGCCTCCAGGCGGGCTTCGCCGAACCCGCGACCAGGCCCGTGCTCATCTGGTTTTCCGACGACTGCTACGAGCCTGACCGGCTGGACGGCTATCCGTTCTACCCGTCGTTCACGAACCCCGGCGACCCGATCCTCTCGAACCAGGCCGCGCTCGAGTACACGATCTTCCGCCGCTTCTTCGGCCAGCGGCTCTTCATCGGCATGAACGGCCTCCAGCAGTACGAGAACGCGGAAGTGCGCGGGAAGACCATCAAGTCGAATCTCGGCATCGAACGCTTTTTCGATTCCTCGCAGCGGCTCGAACTGCCGCCGATACGCTTCGCCGATCCCGTCGCCGGGCGCAAGGACCTCCAGAAGGCCATCGACGAACTCCACCGGGGGCTGGAACCCTTCATAGAGTCGCTGCTCGCGGAAGGCCTGCAGATCGACATCGCGACGCTGACCCCCGATCGGGACAAGGAGCGCGAGGGGCTCATCTTCCGCTACGACGAGATCGCGGCCCTGATCATGGCGCCGTTCGCGATCTGGACGGTCGGCATAGCCTTGCGGACGCTCGCGTACCGCAAGGTGGAGGGCTAGGCGATGACCGACCAGCTCAGGACGGCGGTCATCGCCTACGCCGCGTCTGCGGTCGCCATCGCGGGGTCGACGGCGGTCGCGTGGCTGGCGGGCAGGTCCCGCGCGCGCGTCCTTTCGCTTTCAGGCGGCACGTCGATGAGGATCGAAGCCCGCCAGCGTTGGCTCGCGGCCGTGCTCGTCGCGCTCGTCCCGCTCGCGGGATTCTCCTATTTCTTCTTCCCCACGAGGACGCTCTCCAAGAAAAACCCGGAGCTGGACGACAGGCGGCCGCTCCTCGTGGTCAACCTGGACGCCAACTGGTACATGGGGCTCGCGCTTTCGCAGAACCAGGCGATGGCGGCCAATGTCCGCAGGATCGTCGCGCGCCTTGCCGGGACGGGGGCCGACCTGAAGCTCACGGCCTTCGCCATGGACGAAATCCGCTACGCGAGCCCGTTCTACTACAGGACGGGAAAGCGGGAGGGCGCGGACGCGCTGGCGTCGAGGTACTTTTCCGCCGCCGCGGCGAGCCAGGCCCAGAAGAACGTCCGGGACAGCCTCTTCACGAACGGCTTCTACTGGAGGCTGGTCGGTTCCGCGTACGGCGAGGTCGACGGCCTCATCTCCATCCTCAACAAGATCGAGGAAGTGCGGTCTTACAGGACCGGGGAACGGAAGGTGATCAAGGCGGACGTCTTCGTCGTGACGGTCTCGAAGCGGAACGTGAACGTGCGCACCTGCCTGGACGGGGCGGAGAACGTCCCCAGGCCGGAACATCCGCGCCGGACGGGGACGGGGAACCGCTACGGGACGTACATCCTCTTCGACGACAACGGCTCGCTGCCGGCCCAGGAAGCGGCGCGCCTGGAGCGTTTCGTCGAGGGCGTGGTGAACGCCGAGAACAAGCCCGACCTGTCGAAACTCGAGATCAACTTCGGGCTCGACCGCCGGGAGACGGCGGCCGCGGGATGGTTCCTGGTGGCCGCCTGCGTCGCGGCACTCGTGTGCCAGGCTTTTTTCGATTCGATCAGGATACGGCTGCGATAGGATCGCAGGGGAAGGAGACGACAGGATGCTCAAGAATTTCACCATGGCGCTCGTCGCGTCGGGAGCCGCTTTCTCGAAACGCTACGCCGTTTCGGCTTCCCGGGAGATCCGCAGGGCGGAGCGCGCCGCGTTTTCCATACTCGCGCCGCTCGTCGCGCGAAAGGCGCGAAAGGGCGAAGCGGTCCGCACCGCGCTGAAGTACGTCGGCCCAGGGAGGCTGGACGTCGCGATCCGCGGGGGTTTCCTGTCCAGACCGCTCAGGCTTCGGTCCGGCGACGACGGGTTCTTCAGCGCATCCTTCGAAGCCGTCCGGGCGAAACGCGACGACGCCGACGCCCTGCGCTTCCTCTACCTGTCGAAGTTCGACGGGGACGCCGCGAACCATGCCCCCGCCGTGCGCCTGCGCCGCGCGAGGATAGCCCTCTTCATGGCGCTCTCGGACGCGGTGCTGGACGAGCGCGGCGGCCCCGACGACGAGGCCAACGTCACGGTGCGCTCCATGATGGACGCGCTGTACTACCGCGCCTACGAGTCCGACGACGGCACGCTCGCGGAACCCAACCGCCTCAGGCGGGCGGCCGCGAAGTTCTTCTACCGCTTCAACACGAACCACTCGGCGCTCCGACGCGTCTATTCCGACAACCTGGCGCAGCTCACCGAGCGGATCAGGTCGGAGAGTGACTTTCTCATCGCCTGGGCGGGCTGCGCGATCTTCTCGCTGAACATCAAGCGCCAGAAAGCCCAGGACGTCGCCGCCTTCCTGCGCAGGGCCGTGTCCTTCGAGGATGGCGATCCCGAAGGCGACCGCTCTTTCCGCGAGGCTGCCGGGGAGGTTTCCGCATTCATGGAATCGAACCTGTCCGCCGCATTCGCCTCCACCATCGTCGCCGACCTGAAGGCCGCGATGGCCGTCTCGAGCGGGGAGGCGTACCGGCTTTACGAAAAGGTCCTCTTCCTGTTCGAGCGCAAGTCCTGGGAGGACATCTTCCGCACCTTCCGCAGGATGATCGACTCGGGCTATCTGGCCGCTTCCCGTGATTACTTCATCTTCTACCGCGTCTTCGCGTTCTCCTGCTTCGAGGCGGGGTACCCGCGCCCGGGACGGGCGTCGGTGGCGGAGTCCGAACGGGCCGCCACCCTCAACCGCTTCACCTACGTCTCGTCGTTCATGAACAGGCTCGTCGTGGCGGAGGACGCCTTCCGTGAAGGCCGCGGCCATGCCCGCTACGCCCTCTGGGCGAGGCTCAAGGGCTTCGCGGCCTTCGGTCTCTTCCTCTACGCGGCGGGGCTCGTGCTGTCCCTGGCCTTCTCGCTCGTCCTCGGCAAGCGCGACCCCGACCTTCTGGCGCAGACCGTGCCTTGGCTGGCAGACGGGGTCGAAAACCTGCTTCGCGTGATCCTGTCGCTCGACGCGGCCAGGGCGGGCGCCCTCGGATGGACGGCAGCCGTCGCCATCGCGCTTTTCTGCCTGTACCTGGCCTACTTTTTCGCCAGGCTCGTCTCAGCGGCGGTCGGAAGGGGCATCGCCTCACTGCGCTCCCGCAACCTGGCGTTCTTCACGGCGGTCAACGCGGTATCCTTCCTGCTCGTCTTCAGCCTCGCCGTCGAGGCGACGTGGTGGATCCGCGAACCCTTCACGCGCGAAAAGCTCCTCTACGTGACGAATGCCGGGTCGGTGGCCGCCACGCGGCCCGATCCCTTCCTGGAACGCTTCATCATCGACAAGGGGATCTCATCGCGCTACGCCCTCGTCCGGGCGGGCATCGCCGATCTCAACGCTGCCGTGGCGGCGCGGAAGGGCGATCCCGGGGCGCTCGCCGCGTACCTTTCGGGCTTCGACGGCTATTCGAAAATCATGTTCGCGGTGGCTCCGAACCGCCCCGGCATCGACGACTACCGCCCCGAGGTTTTCGAGCTGGACCCATTCCTCGGCGAGCTCGTCCGGAGCTGGCGCGCGTCGTCCGAAGCCCGGAACCTCGACCTCGTCTTCCTCTACCCATTCAAGTACGCCCGTCCCGCCGGCTTCGACGGCATGCCGCTCCTCGACCGCATGTCGGTCGTGGGCTGCGTCGACGAGCGGGGACCCCTCGGCCTCGCCTGGCTGCCCGACAGGCTTTCGCTCCCGGGCGGCAAGTCGACGGACGCCAAGCTCTTCTTCCTGCCCGACGAGACGACCGGCAAGCAGCTTCTGGAACAGCTCAAGGGGCTCAAGCGCGCGCAGGACGTCAAGGTGGAGCAGATCCGCAGCATGAACGTGGACTACTACTACGATTTCTCCCCGAAAACCCAGGAGAAACCCCCGGCGGAGGGGCAGGACGACCCGGAACGCAATGCCGTCTTCGCCCCGCTCAACGTCGTCGCCTTCCCCGTGGCCGATCCCGCGCGTGCGGGGTCGTGCAACGCGTTCATCTATGAATTCTCCAGGGACGCGGCCCCCGGCTACGCCGCGGCCGCCGACGCCTCGCCCGCCGGCAGGCTGGCCAATCCCGGGAGGTTCGGCGCCCTCGCGCTCGACCAGCGCTACCTTACGATGGATTCCGATCTCGACGAATTCCTCTCGGAAAGCTTCTTCGCGCGGAAAGGCCGCCCGGCCGGCGATGCCGCGGACCGCGCCGCTTTCGCCACCGTCCGCGCCGCTTTCGCCGCTGTCGTCCTGGCGCTTTTCGCCCTCCTTTCGTCCACGACCACAAGGCAGCGGATCGGCATGGCCCTCGCGGGCGCCGTCGCCATTCTGCCGACGCTCGCGCTCCTCGCTCCCGGGCACGGGCCGGCGTTCGCGGGGATCGCTCTGCCGCCGGGATTCTTCGGCGGCTGGGACGGCACGATAGCCCTGGGCGCCATGATTTTCGTGGCGCTGTATTATCTGGCGCAGGTGGCGGGCATCGCGAAGAACGCGCAAGCCCTCGCCTACGCGTGGGCGATCGCCGCGGTTTCCGTCGGCACGGCCGCCGCGGGATTCTTCGGGGTCGTGGACGCGGCCGCGGTCAGGGACTTCTTCTCCGGGCAGGCGGGCATCGCGGTGCGGCTCGGCCTCGCCGCGCTGACGGCCGCCCTGTCGTGGGCGTTCTTCACGTTCCGCCTGCGGGCCAGGTGAGGGGGCAGCCATGACGACGCTAAGGGAATGCGGCAACCAGATGGTCTCCCTGGCCGAGGAGATCGGCAAGGAACTCTTCAACATCGAGGACACGATCAAGATGGCGGTGCTCACCATCTTCGCGTCGCCCGACGGCAGGTATTCGCACTTCCTCCTCGAAGCGCCGCCGGGCATGGGCAAGACGGTGCTCTGCAAGACCATCGCCAAGTGGTGCAGCCTGACCTTCAAGCGCATACAGCTCACGCCCGACATGCAGCCGAGCGAGATCGTGATGACGCAGGAACTCGAGATGTCCGGCGGCGGGATGAGGACGAAGCAGGTCTTCGGGCCGATCTTCACGAACATCCTGCTCGCCGACGAGATCAACCGCACGCCGCCGCGCACGCAATCGTCCATCCTCCAGCCCATGGCGGAGTGCGAGACGACCTATGGCGGCAAGACCTTCCACCTCGGGCACGTGATGAGCGAGCTGGACAGGTACCGCGGGGACGAGTACAACGAGCGCATCAAGGCCATGTACGATAAAGGTCCGTGGACGAAACCGGCGGCTTCCGCGCTCTTCTACGTCTTCGCCACGCAGAACCCGATCGAGAACGAGGGTACCTACCGCCTCCCCGAGGCGCAGCTCGACCGCTTCCTCTTCAAGATGGACCTCGACTACCCGGAAGAGCTCACCATCCGCGAGATCCTGAAGCGCAAGGCCGCGATAGGGCAGTTCATCCGCTCCTACTACGACGCGATGGGCGATTCCAGCCCCGCCGTGCGCCGCGTCGAGGAGTTGCGCGAGGATTCCGGCGGTGATTTCGCCGACCTGCTCAAGCGGATCTCGGACGGCCTGCAGGCGGAGCTGGCGCCGCAGCTAAAGAAGATGTACGACATCGACGTCCGCGACGGGAAGGAAGCCGGCGCCGTGGCGGACGAACTGAAGAAGCTCCTCTACGACAAGAAGGACTTTCTCAAGAAGCTCGATAAAAAGGGATCCCTCGACCCCGGGAAGGTCATCGACATCAGGCGGAGCATCGCCCTCAAGGTCGGCGTGTCGAGCCCGGTCTACTACGAGTACGTCTCGCACATCATCGAGCGGATACGGACCTCCGGCGACTTCGCCATGAAGGTTTCGCCGCGCGTCTGCGACACGGTGCTCTCCGTCGCCAAGGCGCATTGCGTGTTCCGCGTGTTCATGGAGGCCAGGAGGAAGTCCGACGACGGCTACGATCCCGAAACGCTCTTCATCACCAAGGAAGACATAAACGCCTGCGCCCGCAACATGCTCCCGCACCGCGTCTCGCTCAGCTACGAGACGCAGGCCAAGGGCTATACGACGCGCGTCCTCGTCGAGAATATCCTGAGGAGCGCGCGGAACGATCCCCGCTTCTCCGGGATCGAGTGAGGCCCGGATGCCGCATTCGTCCGTGCGCGACGCCTACCGCGAGTACCTCTCCCGCCGCCGCGACGAGCTCGAAGACCGCTCCGTGGAGGCGGAGCTGGCCTTCTTCAAGGTGATGCGGAACCTCGTGTTCGGGACCAACCGGTCGATCTTCCTCACGACGACGGGCAAGGACCGTGAGGGCGTGGAGAAGTGGGCGCCGGGCAAGCCGATCAACCGCGTGAACGTCAGGGCGACCATCTCCGGCTTCCGTCCCGAAAACCCGGCGGAATCCATCGTCATCGACACCTTCCGGGACGATCGGCGGCTCTCGATGGAACTCGTGATCGACCGCTCCGACGCGTTGTACCCGCGGGAACTCCTCGCCGGCGTCGAAGACCCGCTCGATTCGAAGGCGGCCACGAGCGTCATCGTGCAGGCGCTGCTGCGCTCGCTGGCCAGGGACTACGACGCGTCGCTCTCGCTGTCGTATTTCCCCGGGGACGCCGACGACGCCGTCCGGGTGGACGTGAAGCGCCGGGGCTGCGGCGACCTGGCCGCGTTGTTCGACCTTGTTCCCGTACCCCCGGGGCCGCCTCTCGGGGCATTCGCCCGGATGGAGCGGCGCAGCGTGCGTCATGCGGTGGTCGTCGTGGTCGCGGACGAAAGGGCATTCGAATTCCCCGGGCGCGGACCGTTCCTCGAACGGATGCGGACCTTTACGCTGACGAACGATGTGATATACTTCGCGCTCGCCACCGATTACGAAAGGCTCTTCGCGGCTTCGGCCGGGCCCGTCGAGGTGGCGACGCCCGCGGGGACGATCTCCGCAGATTCCGCGGAACGGCGGGCGGAAGCCGGGAGGGCGCTCCGCGACCTGGCTCTCGAATCCTTCGTCCCGCTCGCGGCCGCGGGCATCCACGTGTGCCCGGTCGTCGCGGGCAGTCCCGGCTGGGCGGATTCCATCGTGGGCTTTTTCAGGAACAGGCTCGTATTGAAATAACGCGTCGGAAGCGGAGGAACGAACACATGAACGAGGAACGGCTTTCCCAGGCGGAACTAGCGGAATTCGTGGAAGCGAAGCGCGGGCTCATGGCGAACATCGAGGCGGTCATCAGGGGGCAGGCGGAGACGGTCAAGACGGTTATCGCGACCCTCCTCGCGGGAGGCCACGCCCTCATCGAGGACATGCCGGGGACCGGGAAGACCACCCTTGCCCTCCTCATTTCCCGCTCGATCCAGCCGAGGAAGAACTCGGTGATGTTCAAGCGCGTCCAGTTCACGCCGGACCTGCTGCCGCTCGACATCACGGGCTCCAGCATCTTCCACCAGCAGAAAAACGAGTTCATCTTCCACCCTGGGCCGGTATTCGCGCACATCGTGCTCGCCGACGAGCTCAATCGCGCGTCCCCCAAGGTCCAGTCGGCGCTGCTCCAGTGCATGGCCGAAGGCGACGTGACGGTGGAGAACGTCACCTACGAGCTCGAGGAGCCGTTCTTCGTCATCGCCACCCAGAATCCCCTCGAGACCGAAGGAACCTACCCGCTCCCGATCGCCCAGCTCGACCGCTTCTACGCCAAGGTGTCCATGCTCCGGCTGGACAAGGAGCTGAGCGTCCAGATCCTCAAGGATTACCGGCGGATCGTGAGCTTCGAGGGCGTCAGGCCCGTGATGACGATCGAGGACGTGCTGAAATTCCGCGAGTACGCCTCCCGCGTATGGGCGGACGAATCCCTCCTCGGCCTCATCGCGGACATCATCATCGAAACCCACGGCTCCAGCGAGCGCATCGCCGTCGGCGCCTCCCCCCGCTCCAGCATCATCCTCCTCAAGATGGCCAAGGCCTGGGCCCTGCTCAACGAGAGGACCTACGTCACCGAGCAGGACATCAAGGACCTCGTGCAGCCCTGCCTCCGGCACCGGCTCAAGTTCAACTACGCCGAATCGGAGGAAGCGGAACTCCGCAAGGTGGCCGACCGCTGCTTCGAGCGCTTCGTGAGGAAGGCGTAGGCCCATGAGCGCGAACGCCGCCCGTCAATCCGCGTGCGCGCGGGAAAGGGTCCCGCGGTGATCTCGAACCGTGCGCCCGTCGCGCGCCGGCCTTCCCAGGCGCGGCGCCAGACCGTTTCCGGACGCCCGGGCGCGCGCCCGGGGGACGCGGCGGACGGCAACCGGCCGGGAGGGCGGGGGGAAGGAACCGGGAAAGCCGGGCACCTGCGCGTCTATCTGACGGCCTACCTTCTGTGGTTCTTTTTCGGCGTGTTCGGGGCGCACCGCTTCTACCTGAAACGCACGATTACCGCCAACCTCTACCTGGCCACCTTCGGTGTATTCGGCCTCGGGTGGTTCGTCGACTCCTTCCGTACCTTCTTCCTCGCCAGGGCGCGCGTCCGCGAGACGGAGCTCGGCGAGTCGTCCTTCGAACGCGTCGTCGCGTCGGAGTTCGAGGACATGGAAACGCGGGACGAGGGCGCGCTCCTGCGCTCCGGGCGCGACGCGGCGATGCGTCCGGGCACCGCCCAGTTCGTCATCGGTTCCGTCATCGACGCCATCCTCTTCGTCACCGCCGCGGCCGCCATACTCTTCGCGCTGATCTACTTCGACCTCGTGCTTCTGGCCTTCCCGCTGGTATTCATCTGGATCGTGCTCCTCCTCAACACGGGGCTCATCAACTCGATCAAGGACAACGTCTTCATCCTGAACGATCTTCCCGTCAACGTGGAGAACTCCCTCTCCGCGACGACCTACAAGGTTTTCCAGTTCGGCAAGGGATTCAAGCCCAGCCTGTTCAAGTACTTCTTCCTCCCCGTGTACCTACCGTTCTACTACCTGTTCGCCGCCCGGCGCGACGGGCGCAGGCTGGAGACGCGTGAACTCTTCGTCTTCTTCAAGCTGTACACGGGACTCTTCCTCTTCTGGATCACCATCGAGGTCACGCGCATCCTCAACGCGTCGCCGGCCTTCCGCATCGGGTTCTGGGACTTCCTGCCGCTCGTGCACCCGCTCGTCCTCCTGTCGAAGCTCGCCACCGTCCGCGGCTACGCGCCGATCCACCTCCTCACGGCGTACGTCGTGTCAGCCTTCCTCTTCCTCTGCCTCACCTGGCTCATCAACATCTCGAACGCGCTCATCCTCCGGAACACCTACGAACTGGCCGAGGAGCGCGCCGACCGCGGGATCCCGCTCGCGGTACGCGCGGTGATCGTGTCGGTGATCGCCGTGGTGTTCGCCTTCGCGGTCGGGGCGGCCTTCGATTCCGGTACCCAGTACGAACTCGAAAACGGATCCGTGCGCAAGTTCTACTCCGCGCTGGAGATCGCCCACCAGAGCGAAGTCCTGGATTCCGCGGTCGTCCGCATGCTCGAGGGGCTCGACAATCCGAACGGTTTCCCGAGGAACGCCTTCGCGTCGGCGACCGAGGTCCTCCTCGTCCGCGACGAGCAGGAGAGCAAGCTGCCCGCATCCATGAACCGTTCCCTGCGCTTCCAGATGGAGCCATTCTCGTCCCGGCTCAAGGGCTACCTCTCGGGCGGCGCGATCGACGGCCGCTACGACAGCTTCATCAACGTCCATACCGTCACCGTCGAGCTCGGGGGGCGGCGGACCAACCTGCTCATGTTCTCCGTCGACAACCTCTCGGCCGGGGGATACTTCTACTTCTTCCGTATCCCGCTCAACATCGAGCGCAGGGCCTACCCGCTCCTGTTCCTCCGTTTCGTCGATTCCAGGCAGGGCTCGGGCTCGAGGCCGATCGTCGTGGCGGAGGAACCGGTGTGGCGGCGGAGCGCGTTCAAGGACCCCAGGCTTGGCGAACGACCCGGCCCCGTGACCCTGCCGCCGGGGGACGCGGCCATCCTCAGGGCCGAATCCGCGCGATTGCGCGCGGATATGGAAAATCCCGCGTTCTGGCGGCAGGTCAAGGAAAACCTGGCTACCGAATTCGGCGTCGCCGACCTCGGCGGGATCACCCTCGAAACCCGCTATTTCCTCTCCCCGCAGCGGCCCGAACTCTTCCTCGGGGAGGTCCTGCGATGAAGGCAAGGTTCTTCGCGCTCAAGAGCTTTCTCTACGTCTTCCCACTCAGGCCTCCATTCTTCGGCGTCCTCTCCGCCTGGTCAGTGCTCAAACTCGCCGAAGGCTCCGGGCAGCGGGCCGTGAACGGCATCGTCTTTTCCATGCTCTCCCTCCTCCTCGAGCTCTTCGCCGTGACGGTATTCGTCGTGCTGCTGCTGTCCTACCTGGCCTACCTCTACTCGGCCCGCGAATATTCGCGCTTCGGGGACGCCACCTTCCTCTGCGTGGAGGACGCGACCGTCGACGGAGATACGGCGATGATCGACGTGGCCTTGCCGGCGAAGCGGAGGAGCGATGTCGTCAACGTCAGGATCGGGTTCCAGCTGAACGGCGACCGCCTGACCCCGCCCGTCACGCTGCACCGTTCGCGGCGGAGCGAACTCATCCTCGATTCCTATTCCGAATCCGTACCCGAGGTCATGCTCGGCGCGAGGGTGCCGGTCCCGGGCCTCAAGATCGGCGAATACGCGATCCCGAGGAGCTTCATCTTCTTCGAGGACTTCATGGGTCTTTTTCGCTTCTGCTACTCGGAGAAGGAGAACGGCGTCCGCTTCTTCGTGCTCGGCGCGAAGTCCTCGGAGAAGGACATCCAGCTCAAGCCGGAAGCCGCCGTCGTGGAGAAGAACATCAGGGACAAGACGAGGATGGAAGGCGAACTCCTCAACATGAAGAAGTACGTTCCCGGCTCCGACTCGCCGCGGCGCATCGTCTGGCGCATCGTCGCGAGGCGGCAGGTTTACGTCACGCGCAATCCCGAGACCGAGAACCCGAACTCTTCGAGGCTGCCGGTTTTCGCCACCTTCCGGGCGCTTCAGGCGGAGCGGTTCCCGCCCGGCCTGGCCGATGCGCTCGAGAACTCCTTCAAGGGCGCCATACTCGGAACCCTGGAACGGATCGGCGAAGGGGCGGTCGATGTGGACTACTTTCCCGAAAACGCGGCGGCGGAACTCCTGCGTGGACGGACGAACGCCGTGGAAACCCTGGCCGCGAGCCTGGCGTCCGTCCCGCCCGACCGGAGGATAGAGACCGCGGTCGTGTCGCAGGCCTGGCAGCCCGACCTGACGCTCGCCGACCAGGTAGGCGCCTTTTCGGATTACCTGGCCGGTTTCCGCAACTTCCCTTCGTCGATGATACTCTTCGCCAATTCGCTCGATTCGAGCTGGATCGATTTTTTCCGGATGAAACGGCCCTCCCGGGGGCCCGCGACCGTTTTCTACAAGGCGCTCTCGGGGGACTTCCACCGCGGCCGCAGGATTTCCCTGCTCGGTTCGCTCTTCTTCCTCCCGGATGAACGGGAACCCTGGACCCTCGATTCGCGCGCATCCAGGATCAGGTACTGGGGGATCCGGCGCTCCCTCGTCGAAAACGAACGCGCCGCGCGTGAATCCGCCGTTTCCGCCGGCTACCGCCTTATCGAGGTTTGACATGAAGCAGTATTTGCGGAACGCCCGCGCGCGCACGGCATATTTCCTCGTCAAGGCCGTCGCCCACGTGGCCGCGGTGGCCGGGCTCGGCCTCGTTTTCGCGCGTTTCTACGGTCCCCTCGAATCGGTGCTTGAAAGCTTCCCTGGCCTTCCCGAAGCCCTGCTGGCGGCATACGCGGCGTCCGTGACCCTTTTCTACCTCGCCTTCTCCTATAGGCTCCGCTTTTCGACCTGGGCGATCCTTCTCGTGGCCGCGGGGGCGGCCGTCGCGTGGTCGCTGTGGCCGAGCGCGGAAGCCGGGCTCTTCGCGGCGTTCTTCTTCCGCTACCGGCTCGCGTTCACCGTCGGCTCGGTGGCGATCGGCGCGTTGAACGGCACCGGCTTCGCACGGTGGAAGTGGTGGACCGCGGTGGAGCTCTGCGCCTTTGCGCTCCTCCTCGCCGTCGCCGCGGGTCTTACCGACCGGTACGTCGGGGAGACCCGCTACGTGGTCGTCGCCCTCGCGGTGTGGTACTTCTTCCACGCGCTCATCACGGAGAAGGCGTTTTCGGAATATTCCGCGGAATCCGCCGACCGGCGCCTGTTCCTTTTCAAGATCTTCTCGAAATATGTCCTCAACGTCTGCGTCATCGCCCTGGCCTTCCTCTTCCTCGTCAATTTCGGACCCACCGCGGGGGGGGATGACGTCGCGCGGAACGAGAACAACTCCCCCTACACGAACGGCGGGGATCCCGGAAAGAGCGAAGGCAAGGGAGGCTCCAAGGACGGCGAAGGCGGGGACCAGGACCGCTACGTCCACGAGCTAAAGCCCTTCGTCAAGATGGATCCGTCGATCAACCTGGGCGACAAGACCCTCCTGTACCAGATCGCGCTCGAAAAGGATACCTACGCCCGGCTCACGAAGCGGAAAGGTTTCCCGGTCTACCTGTCCAAGTTCGTCCTCGCCGCGCTCGACGAAGAGAGCATGACCTTCCAGCTCGAGCCCAACCCGGGCTTGCGGAGGTACAACGCCTTCGTCGACGAGGAATACGACTGGAACGCCGTGGAAATGCACGAGGGAAGCGTCGTGCCGGTACAGACCGGGTTCTTCAAGTACTACCAGGAACACGTCGTGGATTCGGGCCTCCCGCCGTCCGCGCGCCGGGAAATCATCGATGCGACGGTCCGGCTTTCGCCGTTCGTAAAGGACGACGCGCTCATCGCGCCGGACTTTCCCGCCTGGGTGCGCATGCTCGAACGCAAGTCGCGCGAGGAACTCCTCGCCCAGCTCGAAGGAGTCTCGGCCACGCTCAAGGGCGACGACCGTCTCGACGAATTCGAACTCGAGAAGATCGTGTCCGCCTCCTACGATTTTAAGGCACTCTCGTACCCGGCGGGAACCCTCGCGGGGCTCAGGCCCGTCGATGCCGAAACGGCCCTGCGCCGCTTCCCCGAAGCACGGCTCCAGGAGGACGAGCGCGAATACTTCCTGCGCACGGGGCGCGTATCCGACGCCCTGAGGACCTTCACCGTCGCGCTCGTCGCCGACCGTCCCGACGCGCTCGACAAGGCCAGGGTCATCGCCGCCTTCTTCATGCAGAGGAAGGGCCGCCCGGCCGGATTCGGATCGCCCTTCGCCTATGACCTGAACCCGGGCAAGCCGAAGCGGCAGGGAGAGGATTACCTCGATTACTTCATCCTCGAAAACCGCAAAGGCTACTGCCAGTACTACGCCGTGGCGTCCGCGCTCATGATGCGGATCGCTGGGATCCCCTCCCGCGTCGTGGCCGGCTACGTGGGCATCGAGCGTTCCGACCGGAATCCGGGCTACCTCTACGTGTACGCCAACCAGGCGCACGCATGGACCGAGATTTTCCTGGACGGATTCGGCTGGATTCCCCTGGACACCACCGCGCCCGCCGAGGAACCGGGGCGTTTCTTCGACGGCAACAGCTTCGAGCCGCCCCGCCGCGACCCGACGCCGCCCGAAGACCCGCCGCCTTCCCCGGAGTACGGCGTGATGACGGTCATCGGCCGCTACCTCGGTTCGGACGGGAAGGTCGTGACCCTGGCGCCGGAAGCCTGGACGATCGGGGCGCCGGTCGTGCTCAGGGACGCCTATGCGAAGGCGGGGAAACCGCTCATGGAACCCTATGCCTCCCATGACGTCTACTTCGGATCGCTCGGCGACATCGTCGGGGACGCCGCCCCGGTGACCATCCCGGTGGCGGGGCTGACCGGCTACTTCGCCTCGATCGAGGGCAAGGACGGCACCAGGGAGTACGAGGTCGTCGAACCCGCCGATACGGAGCTGCTCCGAGAGCGCTTTTCGCTCTCGGGCCGCGCCGAAGGCGACCGCATCGTCATCGTCGGGCGCTTCCCCAACGACGAGATCACGAAACAGCTCAAGGACGTGCGCAGCTTGAGCCTCCGGCCCGACTACGCGGGCACCTGGCTCGAGCCGGTGCTGCCCCCGAAACCCGACTTCGTATTGCCGCTCCTTCTCGCCATCGCCGGCGTCGCGGCCGCCGCCGGGCTGTTCCCCGTCCTCGTCACGGCCGCGATGTACGCCCGCGCCGTCCTGGCACGCGGCCCGAAGGAACGGTTCAAGGCCGCGTACGACTACGTCCTGTACCGGGTCTACCTGCTCGGGTACCGCACCAGGGGCCGCACCCGCGTGGAATGGGCACGGGACCTGAAGGAAGACAGCGGCTTCGACTTCATCGAACCCACCGAGCGCCTCATGCGAACATTGTACGATCCCGATTGCCCGGATACCGGGGTTTCCGACGCCCGGGCCTTCATGCGTGAACAATCGATCGCCCTCATCCGCGATTTCACCTACGAGCGGGTGCTGGCTTCGCTCCTGAACCCGTTCGCGGCGTTGTCCTGGCTCTACGGCCGAGGTCCTTCGGGCGGACGCGATGCCGGTGCCGGGAAGGAGGAGTGCAGATGAAAGCGCGCGTCCTGGCTCTCCTCTTCGCGGCCTGCGCCTCGGTACTGGGCGCGCTGTCGAAATCAGCCATCGTGGACGAGCTGATCGATTCCCTGAAGTACCTCAATCCCGACCCCGAGAAGATGGCGTACTATTCGACGGCCGAGGGGCTCAAGGAACTCTGGATGCTCGCGTCCGCGGAGACGACGACTTATTACCGCGTGAGCGAGCTCAAGATGGAGTACTACCTCCAGGCGGGCTCGGACTACTCGGGCACGCTCAAGGCCATCGAGGCGGCCGAGGAGTGCCTGGCCCTCGCCGAAGCCGACCCGGGGCTGGGGCCGTCCTACCGGGACCACATCGCCCCGGCCTGGGATTCGGACGCGGCCTGGAGGCGGAACGTCTCCAGGATCCTGAAGCAGGGCGAACTCATCTGGATCTACATATCGCTGTCGCAGCTTTACGCCGGCATCGAGGAATTCGACAAGGCGGATGCGACGCTCGACCGGCTCGAGTCGAAGTTGCCGGAGCGGCTCAAGTACCGGATAGTCCAGGAGCGCGCGTGGATCGACTTCAAGACGGTCGACTGGGACTCGGTCCAGGGTTCCCTCGACACGGTGCGGAAGGCGGTCGACTCCATCGTCGTGGACATGCGCGACGACGACCGGGAAGACCGCGACCTCTTCTACCAGAGCTACAAGTACGAAATCTACATCGGGCTCAAGAATATCGAGGCGATGCTCCTTCACTTCAAGTTCGACACCGGCGCATCCGCCGCGCTGTACGAATCCACGGCCGGGGAGATAGGCAGGGAATACGCGTCGAGGGGGTGGACGGGCGCGGAAGCGAACCAGGCCCTTTTCCTCGGGAACGCTTCCTATGTGCGGCTCGGCGAGCTGGACCTGGCCACGGTGGACGCGCATTTCGAAAAGTCGAAAAACTACCTCAACTTCGGCCACTACGAGACGCGGATCGAAGCCCTTCGCATGCGGAACAAGGCGGATGAGGCGGCGGCCTTCATCGACTCCATCTTCGCCTCCGACGCGCGCGCGGCCCGGCTCGAATTCGGCGTGGGCTGGAAGCTGCTCTACCGCGGCATCGTCGAGTGCCAGGACGGGGACTTCGATCGCGGCCTTCCCGACCTCGAAGCCGCGGCCAAGGTGCGCGAAACCTTCTTCTCGAATTCATACTCGATCGTCGATTACAAGCAGGTGTGCTATACCGAGCTGTCGGAATCCTTCGCCCGGCACGCGCGCTTCCTCGGCTTTCGCTATGGCTGGCGGCGCTGGCTGGACAGCCTCGGCTCGTGGGCGAAATCCGCCTACTACTCGTTCCTGTCGGTGGTCACCCTGCCGCAAAACCACGAGTTCCGCGCCCTTTTCGCGCCCTACTTCTATCCCCGCGACAGGAGCGTCTCCTTCTATGCGATGCCCGAGCTCGTGAAATCCCTCGGCCACGGCGCTTTTGCCGCGGAGATGGAAAAGCTCAAAAGCCTGGACGGTCGGACACGGATCAGGAAGTACTACGACCTCCTGCTCGCGCTAAACGCCGTCGACGCAGGCAAGCTCACGGCCGCCGAAAGCTTCCTGGCTTCCGCGGATCCCTTCGCCGCCGGGGGGACCTTCGACCCCGGCGGCGAAGCGGAATACGCCTCCATGTGGGCTTACGGGAAAAGCCTTGTCGCCGAACGGCGCAAGGACGATGCGGCCTATGGAACGGCCGTGGAGACGATGTACCGGTACTGGCCGCAGTCGGTGCCCTTCATGGGCCGGAAGATTTCGTTTTCGTTCGACGGCGTGGACGAGTCCTCCGACGCGTTCGCGGCCGACGCGAAACGGGTCGCCGCCGCCATCGATGTCCCGGGCGTGACGTTGAGCTCCGATGCCAAAACCGGCGGACCCGGGGCGCGCCCGGACTTGAGGCTCGGGGCTTCCATCGCGGCCCCCCCGGCGGGCTCAGACGGATCCGTGCTCTACGAGCTGCGCGTCACGGTCTCGGGAAGGGACGGCCCCATCCTCACCCGCAGCGTGAGCGTGACGGACCCGATGCGCAAACCTGGCCGGCTCGAAGATCTCGTCTTCGGAGCGGTCTTCGGAACCGCGAAGATCCCGAAGGACTGAAATCGCGGGCTAGAAGTAGCTCGTCGGCGCCTGCTCCTTCGCCAATGCCTTCTTCTTCTCTTCATCCTCGCGTTCGCGCCTGCGCTTGGCCATGAAGAAGAGGACCGCGACGATCGCGAGAAGCCCGACGACGCCGACCCCGATCCCCGCCAGCGCCAGGACGGGAAGCGCGGCAGCCCGGTATTCGAAGCGACTACGCTGGACGGTGCGGGACACGGCGTTGTTGGCCGCGGCAAGTTCGACCTCGACGACGTGTTGGCCCTTCGAAAGGCCGGCGGGCAGGACGATGCTCCACGATTTCACGGCCACGTCGTTCGCCCCCACGGTGATCCGCGGCTCGGGCGTCGGCAAGTCCTTCTTTTCGCCGCCGTCGATCGAGACCGAGAGCTTTTCGATGTCGACGTCCTTGGGAGCGTCGTACGTGGACAGGAACGCGATGTCCAGCGGCACCTTCCCGCCGCTCGCGGCTCCGAGGCTTTCGGGCACCATCATCTCGATGGAGTCGGCCATGTCGCCCAGGAGGGCGTCAAGGGCGTCCGCGGTGACGCCTGGCTTGACCTCGACGATCTGGCCGCCGAGCGGGTCGCCCAGGGACTGTGCTGCCGTGTCGCCCCCGATGGAGAGGAGGAGGACCTTGTACGCGGCGCTCTTGAGGATCTTGTAGGCGTCGAACGCGTTCGGGTCGTAGACGTCCTTGCCCAGGTAGCGGGAACCCCAGGGCGGGTCGTTCTTCCCGTCGGTCACCCAGAAGATCGTCGTCTTCTGGTGGGGCAGTTTGGCGGATTTCAGGAGCTCGTCGAGCTTTTCGAGCATGAGGCCGATGTCGGTCCCGCGATCCTGCGGCTTGATTCCGTAGACGATCTGCTTCAGCCTGGCTTCGTCCGCGGGGAGCGAGAGCGTCCCTTCGAAGACGCGGCTGGCATCCACGCCGAAGGTGAAGATGCAGAGGTAGTCGCCGTCCTTCATGGCCTTGCGGACGATGTTTTCGTGGATGTAGGACTGCATCTCCGTGAATTCGTGGCGCATGGAATACGAGACGTCGAGGATGACGACGAGGTTGACGTTGTCCGTCTTCGTGACGGCGGCCGTTTCCCCGCCCGCACGAGGACCCCCCGGCTGCGTGCCCGCGGCCGTCCCGAGGAAGCCTTCGAGGATGCCGATCCCGCCCTTGCGGACCGCATCCACCGTCTCCTGTTTCATGGGACGTTTCACGCAGGCGCTCGCGGGGGCGGCGGCGCCTTTGACGACGCCGTAGAGGTTCTCGGCGGGGAAGGAGAGGAGCACCGTGGCGCTCCCCGCGCGGATGATGTCCGAGAGCCCGACGGCGAGCCCTTCCCGCGCCTTCGTCTCGACGTTCCTGACGAGGACGGTCGCGGTGCCTTCCACCTTCACGATGACGGCGCCGCCCGGGGCCTGCGCGGCGAGGCCGGCGAGGCTCGCGACGGCGACCGCGAGGAACAACGTGATGAAACGTTTCATGGGCTGATCCTTTGGAAGCGGCTCGTCAGCCGTCCCGGATTGAAGATCGGCGCGACCGGGGACGGCGCGATGCCGTCCCCGGCCCGTCAGAGCTCGTAGGTCTCGCCGTACTTGACGACGCGGACGTCCTTGAGCCCCTTCCCGCGCAGGAATTTCTCGAACGCGGCGATGGACTCGGCTTCGCCGTGGACCAGGAACACCGTCTTCAGTCCCGAAAGGTCCATGGACGAGAGCCAGTCCCAGGATTCCTGGTAGTCGGCGTGGGCGCTGAAGGCATTGATCTCCTCCACGCGCGCCTTCAGCCTGAAGATCTCCCCGTGGATATGGAGTTCGGATTGCCGGTCCCGGATACGGCGCCCGAGGGTGTGTTCCGCCATGTACCCGACGATGAGGATGGTGGTGGCCGGATTCTCCACGTTGTTGATCAGGTGGTGCTGGATGCGGCCGGCTTCGCACATGCCATCGGCGGAGATGATGATCGCCGGCCCCTTGAGGTTGTTGATCGCCTTGGATTCCTCGACGCTCGACGTGAAGTGGAGCTGGTTGAAGCCGAAGGGATTCTCATGGTGCTGGAGGAAGGCTTCGTTGGTCTCGAGGTCGTAGCACTCCGGGTGGATCTGGAAGATGCTCGTCGCGTTGATGGCCATGGGCGAATCCACGTAGATGGGGATTTCGGGGATCCGCCTCGCGTCCACGAGGGTGTGGAAGTGGTACACGAGCTCCTGGGTCCGCTCGATGGCGAAGGAGGGGATGATGAGCTTCCCGCCGCGTTTCACGGTGTCGTTCACGATTGCCGCGAGGCGGTCGAGGGCGTCGGCCGAGGATTCGTGGAGCCGGTCGCCGTAGGTGCTCTCGAGCACGACGTAGTCGACGGGCGGCATCGTCTGCGGATCGCGGATGATGGGCTTGTTCTTGCGCCCGAGGTCCCCCGTGAAGGCGATGGTCACTTTCTTTCCGGATGCGTCCCTGACTTCCGCGCGGACCATCGCGGACCCGAGGATGTGGCCGGCGTCGAAGAGTTCGACCGTGACCCCGTCGCCGATCAGCATGGGGCGGTTGTACGATACCGTGACGAACTGGCTCGTGGCCCGGATGACGTCCTTTTCGTCGTAGAGGGGCTTCCAGTCGAAGACTTCCCCCTTCTTTTTCGCCTGCTTGGACAGGTACTCGGCGTCGCGGGCCTGGATGTGGGCGCTGTCCATCATGATGATGTTCGCCAGGTCCCGGGTGGCCGGCGTCGAGAAGATGTTGCCCTTGAATTCACGCTTCACGAGGAGGGGCAGCATCCCGCAGTGGTCAAAGTGCGCATGGGTGAGGACGCAGGATTCGAGCCCCGAAGGGTCCCGGACGAGTGTCTTGTTCTTCTTCTCGGCGACTTCACGCTTGCCCTGGAACGCGCCGCAATCGATGAGGTATCGCTTGCCGTCGACCGTGAGGATGTGACGGGACCCGGTCACTTCGCCGGCGCCCCCTTCCGAATGGATGGTGATTGGCATGGTAGCTCAAGGATAAGCCGGGAGCGGGTGTTCCGCAAGCGCGATCGGCCAGGGAGCGGCGTTTTATCGCCTGGGCGCGTTTCCCCCGGCTTCGAGCGACGCTTTCAGGTTCCGGATCCTGCGGCCGGGCTGGACTCCCATGGGGCAGGCCCGGGAACAGGCGAAGGCGCCCTCGCAGGCGGCGGACCCATCGCTCCCCGAAGCCCAATCCAGGGAGCTCTTTTCGAGTCGGGGATCGGCTTCCCTCGCGCGGTCGGCCATGGCCAGGCCGGCGGGGCCCTTGAACGGGGCTTCGACGGGGCAGGCGGAGAGGCAGATGCCGCATTCGATGCAATTTTCCAGCCGCGTCCGTCCAGGCACGCCGGGCACGGAGTCATCGGGCCGTTCGTTGTCGCTGCGGCGCAGGTAGGGCGCCGCAGCCGGCAGGCTGTCGAAGAAGGCGGCGGGCGTCACGGCCAGGTGAGCAATCACGACGGTTTTCCGCAAGGGAGCCAGGACCACCGGCCCCGGCGCGAATTCCGCGAGCTTCGCGAGGCACATGAGCCGTTCGCGACCGTTCACGACGGCCCCGCAGGTGCCGCAGGAGCCATGGTGGCAGGAATGACGGTACGCGAGGGTCAGCCCTTTTCCGACGCGAAGGGTTTCGAGCGCGTCCAGCACGGTCGTGAGCGGCCCGTACCCGACGGATGACGCCCCGCCGAATCCCTCGATGATGATGTCCATGTCCGGCATGCGGTCCCCTTTCCGCGCGACCCCGGGCCGCCCGGGCCATCGCCTGTGCCCATCGTACACGATGCCGGCCCGTTCCGGCAACGCGACGGCCGGTTGTCCTCCGCCGGGGCATCGGCTAGAATGTAAACCATGAAACTCATCGCATCGGCATGCATCCTCGCGGCCGCCGTCGGCTGAGTGAGCGTCGGCCTCGATCCTCTACGGAATGGTCGCCGTGGGCATCCTACGGCTGCCGTGAGAGCGGAGGAGAGCGCCCCGTGACGCGAATTGCCGCCGCCGTCCGGGAAGGACCGATGGAGCGTGAATCCGGTTTCGGAAATACAAGATTGTGCAAGGAGGATCCGCGATGGCGTTCATGAACTTCGACAGGAAGGAATGGTCCTACATCTTCTACGACTGGGCGGAATCCTGCTTCACGGTTATCGTGAGCGCGTTCATCTTCCCGATGCTCTACGGCCTCCTGACGAAGGAAATCGCGGGGGCCAATTCCCTCTACGGCTTCCTCGTCTCCGCGGTGAGCCTCTCCGTCGCGGTGCTGTCCCCGATCCTCGGGACGGTGGCCGACTACCGGGGCTACAAGAAGCGCTTCTTCATGGTCTTCTTCGCCATGGGCATCTTCTTCACCTTCCTGATCGGCTTCTATCCCGCCGATCCGGAGTTCTGGTGGATCGTCCTCGTGCCGTACACGCTGGCCTCCATCGGCTATGCGGGAACCAACGTCTTCTACGACTCGTTCATCGTCGACGCGACGACCGACGCGAACATGGACCGGGTGTCCACGACCGGCTACGCCTTCGGGTACATCGGGGGCAGCACCATCCCGCTCATCCTGGCCATCGTGCTGCTGCAGGTCATCCCCGGCATGACCGTCGACGGGCGCCTGGCGCTCTTCGGCCTTTCGATCCCCTACGACGCGTATACCGGCTTCAGGATCACGTTCGTCATGACCGCGGTCTGGTGGCTCCTGTTTGCGCTGCCGTTCATCAGGAACGTCCCGCAAGTGCACGGGATAGAACCCGAGCCGCAGCCCGTCCGAAAGGCCTTCGCCCGTCTGGGCCGGACCTTCGCCGACGCGAAGCGGTACAAGCCGGTCTTCCTGTTCCTGGCGGCCTACTTCCTCTACATCGACGGGGTCCACACGATCATCTCGATGGCCGTGCCCTTCGCGACCGACGCCATCGAGGCGGTGACGGCGGACAACGCGACGGCCGTGCTCCTGCCGATCCTGCTGGCGATCCAGGTGATGGCCTTCTTCTTCGCCCTGCTTTTCGCGCGGCTGTCCCGGTTCTTCCGGACCCGGACACTGCTGTTCGTCACGATCGCCGTCTACGCCGTCATCGCGGTCTTCGGGCTGTTCATCGGCGAGGTGTGGCACTTCTGGGTGCTCGGGATGATGGTCGCCACCTCGCAGGGCGCGATCCAGTCGCTGTCCCGCTCGCACTTCGGCAAGCTCGTCCCGAAGGACATGGCCAACGAGTTCTTCGGGTTCTATACGGTTTTCGGGCGCTTCGCCTCGGTGCTCGGGCCCGCGCTGGTGGGCGGCATCTCCCTGCTGGTCCTCAACGCGACCGGACCGCTGCCGGGCGGGACCATGCGGTACGGCGTCCTCTCGCTGGTGATCCTGTTCATCGCCGGCGCGGCGCTGTTCCGCGTATCGGAAAAGGCGGCGGCTTCCCCGGGAGCCTGAGATCAGGCCGGCCCGTTCGGCGCGAGCGAGATGTACCGCGACGATCCAGACGAGGCGAGGCTGACGCATGTCCTGCCGCACGACCGGTGGGCGGAGACCGACAGCGCTTCGGGCGTCGTGCACCGGCCGACCTTCACCCGCGGGGAGCCGGAGGCGCTCCGGCTCCGGCTCTCTGAGAAGGGTTTCAGGAGCGCCATGGTCCTGGCGCTGGGAACGCAGGTGCCCGGCCAGGCGACCGGCAAAGTGGAAGTGCCCGGCACGAGATCGGGATGGACCCTGATCGGCCGGGTCCCGAAGAACGTGACTTTCAAGGTCCAGGCCGAGGGGTACGTCAATTTCGGCTGCCGGGCCAACGCGTGCATCGACGGGGCCGGCGCGGGAGCCACGGGCTGGAAGGACAGGGCCAGGGTGGTCATCGCCGTGGCCGGTGTGGCGTCCTTCACCACGGCGCAGCTCGCGGCCATCGGCACCCTGTCCCACGACCAGCTCTTCAACAAGCATTCGAAGGACCTGGTGAAGATGGCGATGAGCGGCTACGGCACGGACTACGACCAGGGCGGACTGTGGGTCAAGGTCGTGGCGGCGAACAGCTCCGAGCTGCTCCTGCCGGTCAACCTCTGGTACTGCTGGCTGAACATCTTCAACCCGGCGTACGGCGTGTGCTTTACCGACCGCGACGTCCTCGTGTACGGAAAGGCCCACGACGGGGGCCGCAGCCCGGAGGCGAGAAGTCCAGATCAAGACCTCCGACGTGAACGGCGCGGGGACCGACGCTGACGTCCACGTCATCCTGCAGGGCGCCAAGGGCAGCGTCCAGTCCTACTTCATCACCTCGAGCCGGGACCTGGGGGATATCGCCTCGGCGACGATCTGGCACAAGAACAACGGCAGCGGGCCGGGATGGCACCTCGGCTGGATCAAGGTCACGGACAAGCAGACCGGCGGGAGCCTGACCTGGAACTGCAACCGCTGGCTGGCGACGGACGAGGATGACGGGAAGATCCAGCGCAAGGTGCGCGCTTCCGGCTGCCGCTGAGGCGGCAGGCTCAGGGCGCCGCCTGGCCGGGATGGCCGGCGCCCGCGAGCGCTATCGGTTTCCTCACGGTCAGGCCGACCGGCCGTGCGTCACCCCTTCGCGTAGGACCGCTGTTCGCGGATGGATCCGTTCCTCGCCTGGAAGAGGTCGACTACCCGGAGCTGCCTCCGTTCCCCCGAAGCGTCCGTCCGGTCGCGCCGCGGCCATGGCAAGCTCGGTTCCAATGCGGGTTCCCCCTCGCGGGAGACACCTCAGGACTGCCTGGCCGCCTCTTGAAGCGCCGCGATGTAGAATTTCTTCATCTTCAGGAAGGCTTCGGTCACCATGTCCACGATCCGAACGGGGTGTCGCCGATCGTCGTCACGCTCTTGACGTGCGACGCGCCGAAGGTCGACGCGTGGAATTCCGCCACCTCGACGGCTTCCTTGTCGAACCGCAGATGCGGAACGATCTTCCGCATGGCGGGCCTCCTGCGAGCCGGCATGTCGGAGCGGGGGATGCTAACCTCAACAGGGATCGGTACCCCGAAAGGAGGTCCGATCCCCCCGCTGTTATCCAATATCCCCCTGGATAGGTTCGACAAGAAGCTGATGCGGCGGCAACTCTGTTTTACCCGATAAGCTGATGGCTTGATCAACTGGCGTGGCGCAGGACATTCGCCGGACGGAAGAATCATCCGGTGATTTCCGACACTCCATCAAGAACCTGACCGGCAGGTCGTGGGGGTAGCCATGAGATATCGTCTTGAGAAGCAGAAGAGGTCCCCCGGAGGTTCATGATGGGGCGAAACCAGGACGGTCGGAGGATGCATGCCCGTTCAGCGGCTTTTCGCTACCTGCCTACGCTTTCCCAACACGCGTCAGCCAGCTCCTGGAACCTTGCATGGGCCGCCTCCAGTTCCTGGAACCGGTTGCAGGTGAACGCGAACACGAGGCCCGAAGGCGGATCGGTCCAGCCGAAGGCGCAGCCGCCCTGGCCCGAATGGCCGAAGGTGCGTTCGCTCGCGCCCCGGCCCATGTGCCTGATATCCTTGTCCGGGAAGGGAGAATAACCTCCCAGCCCATAACCCTGCGCCCATCGTACCCGCATGCCCGTCTCTCCGTCGGGACCTTCATAGCGCATGGCCGTGGCCCTGGCGACCGCTCCTTCCGACAGGTAGCGCGTGCCCGCGAACGTACCGCCGGCCCGTAGCATCTCGTAGAAAATGGACAGGTCACGCGCCGTGGTATTGAGGGAGGCCGCCGGCAGGTAGACGCCCCGGTAGAGCGGGTTCGAGAAAACGGCGGCCGCCATGGCCTGCCGCTTGTCCGCGGTGTAGATGCGCGAGGCGAGGCCGTATTCACGCCAGGGCAGGCCCGCGCGGCTGTCGGCCATGCCAAGCGGCTCGAGAAACGAGCGCGCCAGGTATTCGGCGGCGTCCAATCCCGAGGCGCGGCGTATCAGTTCGCCGAGCACGAAGCCCGCGGTGAACGCGTGGTACAGGGTCCTCTCTCCCGGTTCGTGGTGGGGAGCCAGCGATGCGGCCCTGCGCGCGGCGCTCCGCGGCCTCAGCCATGAGACGATGTCGCCGACCGTGGCCTTGCCCGGGATTCCCGCCTGGTGCAGCAAAACCTGGGAGATGGTTATTCTTTCCTTGCCCTTCGCACCGAAGGCAGGCCAATAGGCCGCCACCGGCGCATCCAGGTCCAGCCTGCCCTCGTCGGCGAGCCTGTGGATGCAGGTTGCGGTGAAGGCCTTGGTCGCGGAGTAGGCCATGAAGGGCGTGTTCGGGCTCAGCTCTCGTCTGCGGGAATCGTCCGCGAATCCGCCCCAACGGTCCACGACTACCTCGCCCTTCGAGCGCACGCAGAGCTGGGCTCCGAAATGCAGGCCGCGGGCCAGCTGGGCATCGAAGGCTTCCGCGACCCGCGAGAAACCGGGGGCGGTCGCGAACCCCGTCTTCGCGCTTGGTGAAGCGTTCACGCTGACATACCGGCCGCCTTTATCTCGCCCTTGCTCACGCCGAGGAGGCTCAGGAAGGAAAGCAGGAAGAAGAATGGGCAGACGATGAAGATGACGCCGTAATCCCTGCCGACCAGGTCTATGATCCAGCCGTTGAGGATGGGGCCGAGGGTTCCCGCCAGGGTGGTCGCTATGAAATAGAGTCCGGAGAAGGTGCCCATGAGATCCTCCGAGGTGGAGGTATCCAGGATCATCGGGAAGCAGTTGATGTTGACGAGCGCCCAGCCGAAGCCGCCCACGAAGAGCATGGCGGCTACCACGGGCAGCACGGGGAACAGCCAGATGACCACGAGGCCGGCGGCGAACACGAGGAGGCCGGCGGCAATAGTCTTCTTGCGGCCGAATCTCTTTGCGATGGCGGCGCTCGGCATGGCGAATATCAGGAAGGAAACGTAGGACACCGCGAGCAGGATGGCGGCGAACGAGGGCTTGAGCCCCAGCTTGGTCACCGCGAACGACGAGAAGAAGGTCTCTATGGCCATGTAGCCAACCATGTAGAACAGCACGGTAAGTACGAGGAGGAACAGGCTTTTCTTGTTGGCGGCGGGAATCTCCTTGAGCCGTACCAGGATCTTGAGCCCGCCTGAGGCTTCAGCTGCCTCCGCGAGCTCCCTGGGTTCTCGCACCTTCAGGAACATGATCGCGACGGCGACCAGCGTCACCGCGGCGCCGAACCAGAAGGGCAGGGCTTCGAACATGCCGAAGAGCATGCTGCCGACGACGAAGGCCAGGATGCCGCCTATGCCCGACATGATGTTGATGAGCGCGTTGGCCTGCGAGCGCAGGGGCGAAGGGAAGAGGTCGGGCATGAGGGCGAACAGCGGCGTGCGCCACAGCGCCATGCAGAGCACCATGGCCAGGGCGGCTGCCATCGTGATGGCGAAGGGTCCGGTCAGCTCGGAGAGCTTGCCTGACAGCTCCGCGGGAATGAGGAGCGTGCCCATCGGGATGAGAGCGAAGGCCAAGGCGGACAGCGGGGCGAAAATTAGAATATAGGGCATCCTGCGCCCGATTTTCGTGCGGGTCCTGTCGCTAATCGGTCCCATGAGCGGCTGTATGAAGAACGCCGCGACATTGTCAAGGGTCATGATGATGCCGGTCAGGGTGGCGGACAGGCCGAAGCCGAGCGTCACCATGCCCGAGGAAAAGGTCGGGCTCCCGGCCTGCAGGAACAGCGGCATGAAGGTGTTGTAGAGCATCCACATCAGCTGGGCGGCGAACAGCCCGAAGCCCAGCAGGATGGCCTTCATGTAATAGTCCTTGGTCATGGGCATGGTCTTGCCCGCCCCGCCTGTCGCTGTCTGGGATTCCATTCAAGCCTCCACGCCATCAAGTTACGGTTGGTGGATTCTTGTTCGGTCTATACGGTTTGTCAAGGATTTTAACAAATCAAGGAAAGCTTTATACTAATCATTTTAATGGAAAGGAAACATGAATCGTCAATAATTACCCCTCGCGGGAGCGAAAAATGGATGATTCATGTTTCCTTGCTTTCGTAGGGATTAGTAAGTGCAAGGGCGCGTCGGCCCGGCGGTAAGAGGTGTGCCCTTGTTTTTATTGGAATGACACCGTTTTTTATGAAAGGAAAGCAAGCGTCAAAACACCCACTTCTTCCGCGTCGCTCCCGTGCCGCCGCGCATCCTCCCCGGGAGCATTGCGAGGCCGGCGCTGCTTGCGTCCGTGATTTGGGTGATCTCGGGTTCTCCCCGTGGAGCGACCGCCAGCGCCAACTCGACGTTTGCCGCCCATCTGGACGTCGTTGTCAAAGTTATGACCACGCCTCGCTAATAGCCACCAAAGGGTTGGTCCGAGGATGAAATGGGCGTACTCCTGGCGTCCCTCTGCGACCTCAAGCCTTTCCGTACAGGGGACCATAGGCAGCGCAAGCCCGATAGTCGGCGCTTTCCGCATCGGCGGTTCCGAAGGCATTCCAGGAGGCCGGGCGGAAGACGCGGTCGGGCGCCACGTTGTGCATGCAGACCGGGATGCGCAGCATGGAGCAGAGACTGATCAGGTCGGCGCCGATGTGGCCGTAGCTGAAGGAACCATGATTGGCGCCCCAATTGTTCATCACCGAGTACACGTCCCTGAAAGCGCCTTCACCGCTGATGATGGGCGCAAACCAGGTGGAAGGCCAGGTGGGATTGGTACGGTCTTCGAGCGTTTTGGCGACAGCGGCGGGAAGTTCGACGGTGTAGCCTTCGGCGAGCTGCAGCACCGGCCCGAGGCCGTCGATCATATTGACCCGCACCAGGGTGACCGGCATGACCCCGGTGGTGGAATAGCCGGAGGAAAAACCGCCGCCCCGGAAGTATTCGACCACGGCCGGATTCCATGTGGTTGCCTTGAGGCAGGCATCGACATCGGCCTGGCTGATGTCCCTGGAGGGTTTCATCACCGCCATGCCTTTTTCCTTCATCTGACCCGAGCCTTCGAGGGCTGCGGCGCCGGAATTGATCAGGTGGATGATGCCGTCCCTGGCCTGACCATCGAGCCGGTGGCCGGTTACCCGTCTGACCGCATCTGCGCTCCAAAAGGTGCGGACATCGGCGAATACCTGGGCAGTCCCCGTCAGCAGGTGACCGAAAAGCATGGCCACGGCATTGAGGCTGTCGTTCTCGGTTGCGACGACGAAAGCTTCGCGGATGCCGTTCCAGTCAAAGGAGCTGCACATGATGGCTTCCATGAAGTCGCCGTTGGGATAATGGTCGGTCCACTGGCGCTGACCCTGGAAACCGGAGGCTATGGCGTTGCGCCCCAGTGCTTCCTCGCCGAATCCGAGTTCGGCCAGGCGGGTATTGCCGATCATCAGGTCCCTGGCAACCAGGGTCATCTTGATCACGAATTCCCATTCCCTGTCGAGCTGGGCCTGATTCTTCCGATCCTTGACCGGATTCACATCCGCTCCCTGGGGACAGTTCTTTCTGACCCAGGCCAATGCGCGGTCGAACTCCACCGGGTCATAGATGCCTTCATCGATACGGCGGGTAAATTCGCTCATATCGACGGACTCATTGCGCATGCCCAGGTACTTCTGGAAGAAATCCGGATTGACGATGGAACCGGCAATGCCCATCGAAACGGCGCCCATCGACAGGTAGGAACGCCCCTGCAGGGCGGCCACGGCCAGGCCGGCACGGGCAAAGCGCAGCAATTTTTCCCCGACATCCGCCGGAATGATGGTGTCGCCGACTTCCTGGACATCCTTGCCGTAGATGCCGAAACAGGGTAAACCCTTCTGGGCGTGTGCCGCGAGCACCGCGGCAAGATACACGGCGCCGGGGCGCTCGGTGCCGTTGAAGCCCCAGACAGCCTTGGGTACCAGCGGATCCATGTCCATTGTTTCCGAGCCATAGCACCAGCACGGGGTGACGGTAAGGGACACGCCGACGCCTTCCTTGCGGAAGAGCTCGCGACAGCGGGAAGCTTCCTGTACCCCGCCGATGCAGCTTTCGGCGATTACGCATTCCACGTTCTCGCCGTTGGGGTGCCTCAGGTTCTTGCTCATGAATTCAGCGGCCGCTTTGGCCAGATTCATCGTCTGGGTTTCCAACGACTCGCGAACGCCGCGTCGACGACCGTCGATGGTGGGGCGAATCCCGATCTTGGGCAGTGCCGGGGTCCATGTGGTTGCCATATAGATACTCCTCTTTGCGGGGTCGATCACCAGCCGGCCGATCCGGAGCTGCACGCTACCCCTGACTGTCTTCCGGCACCGTTCGGTGCCTTCTTCCGCCTGCAGCGGACCGCTGATCGGGTTCGCTCCATTTCCCTGGTCCGGGTCAACTGGAGCCCGGTCTCGCGACCCGCTCGGAATCAAGCCTCTGTGGCTTCCATGTGCGATGGGCATATTCCTCGGCAAAGCCGCCGAGGGCGAGGTAGCGCCCGTAGCGCTCGTCGTAGATGGCGGCCCGCCCGGGATCCGGCTCGTACCCGGCCGACATTCCGCCGCCCATCGCGGCTTGGGCCGCTTGGGCATCAGGGTGGATCCCGGAGGCTACGGCCGCGAGCATGGCCGCCCCGAGCGCCATGGCTTGATCGGAGGCGATGACGAATACGGGTCGGCGCATGACGTCAGCGACGACCCTCATGATGTAGGGCGATTCCCTGGCGACGCCGCCCGTCGCGATGACGCGGGACACGCCAACGCCCTCTTCCTCGAAACGCTCGAGGATGCGGCGGGAACCGAAGGCCGTCGCCTCGACGAGGGCACGGAAGAGTTCGACGGCGTCGGCGCCGAGGCTGAGGCCCACGAAGGCGCCTTCGACCCGTGGATCGACGTCGGGAGTGCGCCTGCCATTGAGCCAGTCGAGAGCAATGGGCGCGCCCGGGACGACGGGACGCAGCGCGGCCCCATCCGAAAGTCGCGAAAGGAGTTCGTCGCGATAGGCTTCGACGAATCGCACGACGGTTTCATGGTCGAAATTCGCGCCACCCGGCACGTCCTTCGTGCCCGTACAGGAAGCGGCGAACCCCAGGAGGGGATCGGAAATGAGGGAGCGCAGCCAGGCGTAGGCGTCGCCGAAGGCGGATTGCCCCGCTTCGAGGCCTTCAAAGCCGGGCAGGATCGAGCCGTCGACCTGGCCGCAGATGCCGCGGATCGGGCGCCCCGTGGCGCTGCCCTTTTTCGCGACGATCATGTCGCAGGTGCTCGTGCCCATTATCTTGAGCATATCCCCGGGGCCTATGCCGCCGCCCACGGCGCCGACATGCGCGTCGATGGCGCCAGCCGCGACGATGACGGATGAAGGAAGCCCCCAGCCCGCGGCGAGGGCCGGATCGAGGGTCCCGGCAGGCCGCTCGGCCGTGACCGTGGTTTCGTACAACCTTGCGCGGAGGCCGGCAAGCCGCGGTTCCAGCCCGACCAGGAACTCCTCGGAGGGAAGGCCGCCCCAGCTCGCGTGCCACATCGCCTTGTGCCCGGCGGCACAGCGGTTCCGCGTCCAGGTTGCCGGGTTCCGGTTCCCCGTAAGCCAGGCAGGCATCCAGTCCGAATGCTCGACCCAGGTCGCGGCCGCCTTTCCGACGGCCTGGTTGCGCCTCACGACCCTGAGTATCTTTGACCAGAACCATTCGGGGGAGTAGGCTCCGCCCGAATAACGCGCGAAATTCTCTCCGTCATGGGCAGCAAGCGCGCGGTTGATGTCCTCGGACTCATCGATCGCGGAATGATCCTTCCAGAGGATGAACATCGCGTCCGGATCTTCGGCGAACTCCGGCCTCAACGAGAGCGGCAGGCCTTCGGCGTCGACGGCCACCGGCGTGGAACCGGTGGCATCGACACCAATACCCCGAACGGCGTCAAATGCGCCCGGAGGCGCCTTCGCACGGAGTTCGTTCATCGCGGTCTCGAGACTTTCGAGATAGTCGAGGGGGTGCTGGCGGAAGCGGCTTTCTGCCGGATCGCACCAGAGCCCGCGTTTCCATCGGGGATACGCGGCGACAGCCTCGGCACAGACAAGGCCGCTGCCGGCTCCCGCAAGAATGATGCGCACCGAGTCCGTGCCGTAATCGATGCCGATACACTGTTCTTCCATCCCCAGCCCTCCCCGATAATAAAGTTGTTTCATACCTTGGCGAGTCATCGAACGAGCGCCGGTCAAGCCGCTCTGATTCCACCACGGTTCCGGTCGAAACCCCCCGGAAAAAAAGGCCCATCCCCCGGCGATCGCGCGCCAAGAAACGGGCCAGTTTCACGACGGGACGAAATCAGTCGTAAAGGAGGGGAATGAACTCGGGATTGTCCATGTTGGACAAGTCATACCAGAGGAAACCGGTGTCGATGATCTTGGGAAGCTTTTCGCCCTTGAGGGCTTTGACGGCGGCCTCGACGGTCCTGTACCCGATGCCGACCGGATTCTGGGTGATGGCGCCCGCCATCTCTCCGGAGCGGACCGCGTCTTTCTGCTGCTTTCCGGCGTCGTACCCGATGATCACGACTTTGCGCTTCATTTCCCTGACCGCGTTGAGGACGCCGATGGCGGAGCCTTCGTTGGCGCCGAAGTAACCCTTGAGGTTGGGGTTGGCCTGCATGACTGCCTTGGCCAGATCGGTGGACTTGAGATGGTCGCCGCCGCCGTACTGGATGGACACGATCTTGATGTTGGGATACTTGGCCTTGATCCTGTTGACGAAACCGTCGCGGCGATCGATGCCGGTGCGGCTGGTCTGGTCGTGCACGAGGATGGCGATATCGCCTTTCCCGCCGATGAGGGCAGCCATTCTGTCCGCGGCAAGGGCCGCGGCGGCGATGTTGTCGGTGGTGCAGGTGGTGACGGGGATGTCGCTGTCCACGCCGGAGTCGAAGGCGATGACGGGGATGCCGGCGGCCTGGGCCTTCTTGAGAAGGGGAATGGCGGCTTTGCTGTCGAGTGCGGCCAAGCCGATGGCCTGGGGCTTCTTGGCCAGGGCGGCGGTAAGCATGTCGATCTGCTTGTCAACCATGGCCTCGGACTCGGGGCCTTCGAAGGTAACGGTGACCTTGAAATCCCTGCCGGCCTGCTCGGCGCCCATTTTTACGGCCTGCCAGAACTGGTGCTGGAAGCCCTTGGAAATGAGGGGGATGTAGATGGTCTGGGCGCCTGCGAAGGTGGCAAACATGATGAGCAGAACCAGTACGGCGAACAATTTCTTGTTCTTCATGAAACCCTCCTGTAAACCCGATCGACTTCCGGGAGTGAGCGGTCAAATCCATGAAATTACCGCTTACCCAGGAAGCAAACTCCCCGACGGGAGATGATACCAAGATCAAGACGCCTACCCCTTCCTCCTGCGCAGGTTGTCCGTGTAGACGGCAAAGATGACGATGAGTCCCGTGACGACCGTCTGCCACTCCTGCGGAACGTTGAGGATGCGCAGACCGTTGATGAGGACGCTCATGATGAAGGCGCCGATGACCGTTCCGAGTATAGTGCCTTCTCCGCCCGAGAGCGAGACGCCGCCGATGACCGCCGCGGCGATCGCGTCGAGTTCGTAGCCCTGGCCAAGGGCGGGTTGGGCGGAATTGAGGCGGGAGGCGATGAGTATTCCCGCCACTCCGACGATGGCTCCGGAGAGGGTGTAGATGCCGATCTTCCAGGCATCCACGTTGACGCCGGAAAGCCGGACCGCTTCCTCGTTGCTGCCCATCGCGAAGGTGTAGCGTCCGAGTACCGTCTTGTTCAGGATGAAGCCGGCGATCGCCGCAACGCCGAAGAAGATGAGGACCGCGTTCGGGATCGCGAAGTCGGGGATTATCGCGCTCAGGTCCAGCATCGTCCCCATGGCAATAAGGTTGAAGGATTCGGTGTCGACAAAGTAGATCGGCTTGGTTCCCGAGATGACGAGGGACAGTCCCTTCACGATCAGCATCATGCCGAGAGTGACGATAAAGGGCGGGAGCTTCAGCTTGGAAACCAGGACACCCGAACAGCATCCGATCAGGGACCCCGTCAGGAGACCGGCCAGGACGCCGATGAGGACGGGAAAGTGCCAGTTGGTGATGAAGACGCCCGTGATGACCGCGCAGAAGGTCATGAGGGTGCCGATTGAAAGGTCGATTCCGCCCGTGATGATGACGAAGGTGACCCCGATGCCGAGGACGCCGGCCACCGCGGTCGAAAGCATGATCGATATCATGTTGTCGACCCTGAAGAAGTTGGGTGTGGCAAGGGAGAAAATGATCAGCATCACGACGAGACTGCCGAATGCCAGCAGTTTCTGTGTCGCGCTCGATCCGAATTTCTGGGCGGACGCAGCAGCCACCGGTTTTTCCGCGATCGTTGACATCTTCGTCATCTCTCCTTGTTATTCTCAGTTCGCTTCACGCAGGGTCGCGAGCCTCAGGATGTTTTCCTGGGTGATTTCGTCGCCTGACAGTTCGCCGGTGATGCGGCCTTCGCACATGACCAGGACCCGGGTGCAGAGCCTGATGACTTCCAGCATCTCCGACGAGATCATGATGACGGTCTTGCCTTCGGCGGCGAGCCTGTTGAGCAGCTTGTAGACCTCGAACTTGGCTCCGACGTCGATTCCACGCGTAGGCTCGTCGAAAAAGAGGATGTTGCTGTTTCTCACGATCCACTTGGCGATGATGACCTTCTGCTGGTTGCCGCCGGAGAGGAACCTGACCTTCTGCGCCAGGGAAGGGGTCTTGATGGCGAGTGATTCCACGAACTGCGCACCGGTCTTCCTGGTCGCTTTCCTGTTGACGACCCCGCCGAATCCGAGAAATTTCTCCATCGACGCAAGGGCGATGTTCGCCTCTACATCCATGCCGAGCGCGAGACCGAAACGCTTGCGGTCCTCGGAGAGGTAGCCGACGCCATGCTTCACCGCATCGCGAGGCTGCCTGATGCGAACCTTTTTGCCGCAGATGAAGATCTCCCCGGAATCGACCCGGTCGGCGCCAAAGACCGCGCGCGCCACCTCGGTTCTACCGGCTCCCATGAGTCCCGCGAAACCGAGGATCTCGCCCCTGTGCACTTCGAAACATGCGTCCTTGATGAAACCCCCGCGGTTCAGGTTCCTGACCGAGAGCACGACTTCGTCCGAACCCGTGACCCCGGGCGCCCTCGACATCTCGTCGAGTTTGCGGCCGACCATCATGTTGATGATCTGGTCCATCTCGACGTCTGCCGCGTTGACGGTATCGATCCAGGCTCCATCTCGCATGACCGTGATGCGGTCGGCGATCTTCTTGATCTCGTCCATCCGGTGCGAAATGTAAATGATACCGACGCCGCCGTCTTTGAGATGCCGGATTATCCGGAAAAGTTCCTCGGTTTCCTTGTCGTTCAGTGCCGCCGTGGGTTCGTCCATGATGAGGAGGCCCGAATTGAACGAGAGGGCTTTGGCGATTTCGATCATCTGCTGCTTCGCGACGACCAGATCCATGACTCGGGTACGCGGATCGAGGTCGAGGCGGAGCATGGCGAAGAGCTTTTTCGCATCCTCGTTCATCTGCTTCTCGTCCAGCATCAATCCGAGCAGGCTGCGGGGTTCGCGGCCGATGAAAATGTTCTGCGCAGCGGTCAAATGCTGGGCGAGGTTGAGTTCCTGGTGGATGATTCCGATTCCCAGATGCTGCGCCGCACGTGGATTGGGCAGATTGATTTCCTTACCCTTATAGATGATCCTGCCCGTATCCTTTGAATACACACCGGCGAGTATTTTCATGAGGGTAGACTTTCCAGCCCCGTTCTCGCCGAGCAGGGCGTGAACTTCCCCAGCACGGGCTTCGAACCGGACATCCTTGAGGGCATTCACACCGGGGAAGGATTTGTTGATGCCTTCCATCCGTAAAAGCTGTTCGCTCAACATTGAATCTCCACTATCTGCAATCGACCACAATAACCGTGCCCCCAAAGGTACCAATCACCCCTTCGGAACGGGAATCACACCCTTCTTGATGATAATGTTTCCATATGGCGTGGTTTCCCCCGTTACAACGACGGCAAAAGCTTTTTTTGTCCTCTCATAGAAAGAAAAACGTTCCATGCGGCCGATGGCCGGAGCCCCGGGCCAGTTGCGATCCACCGCCGCACGATAGGACAGCTCGAGCTCCCTGTCCAGCGCATCTCCCTGGGCCGGCTGCATCATGATGAGGGGAGTGTCAACGTAAGTATCCAAGTTGATTAGACTCAGGATTCCATCAAGCAAAGGTGCGATCCTGACACCGTCTGCACGGAGCACCCTGGAGTTCAGGCTGTCTCCGGTAAAGAACGCATCCGCAAGCACGAGTTCGTCACCATGCCCCATCCGGTGAAGCAGCGCGAGCAAATCCGGTCCAATCAGGGGTGATATTCCGATCAGCATTACCTTCCTCCATGATCATGCCGGACGATCATCGGTCGATTCTGCAGGCGCCGTGGAATATCATTGGGCCTTTTATAAAAACTGTCAAGCAAAACTGCAATCGATGGAATATTTCTCGTGAAATCCGGAAAGCGGCTTGATACTGTGTGAAGCGGCGTGCAACGATCACAGTTCAGACCGGCTGCCGCGGGAGCTGGTTCCCTTCAGGGCGGCGATGACGAGCATCCTCTGGATACCGCTCGGATACTTGCTTTCGTGGTTTCCTTCCTGATGCATTTCACCCGAAGAAGGCACGTGGTGCAGGAGAGAACATGACACATGTACGCCTTGAGCCTGTAGGAAATTCAGTGTAAACGGCAATACTAACAAGATCCTGTCCATGTACTCTCGCGGGATGACGACTCGCGAGATCGCCGGCCACCTCAGGGACATCTGCGGAACCGATGTGCCGCCGGAACCCATCAGCCGGGCTACGGATTCGGTCAAGGAGCTTTTGGACGAGTGGCGATCACGCTCCCTGTAACCGTTCTACCCGGTTTTCTTCCTGGATGCGCTGGTGGCCAACGTCAAGGACGGAGCGCATATCGTCAGGAAATCCATCTATCTGGCGCTCGGGATTAGCGTTCTATCCGGCGGAATCCAAAGACCCTCAATATTCGCAGGTAAAAAACGATTTGTGTAATACCATGATCTGATTATGCCGGATAGAACATCTTGCACTGAACCGTCTGTCAATAGATCCACCTACAGACGCGGCAACCTGCCATCGATTTCCCGTCGATGGTACGTATCCCGGACGACGCACCTGTTGATGATGTTCTCCATGTGCCAGTAGCTGTATCCCTCATGGTCAAGATAGATCACGGCTTTCTGGAAAAAATACTCCGTGTAGCCCTGCCCGTCGATGTGGGTGGCCAAGGCCTGGAAGAGCGCATGATCCGATTTTTCCCGGACTATGTACTCATGCGGCCAGGTCTGTGCATAGGTCTTCGCGAAGGTCCATTGGCTGGTCTCAATGAATATCCGCAGTTCTTCAGAGAGCATATCCGATCCTATGAACGCGGCCCGCGGTGGTCCCGCTGCATGCGGGAACTGCTATAGTTCTGGAACGTCGCTTCCTTGGCAAGGGTTCGCGTCATCGCGCCTTCCTTGTAGGCCTTCCTGAGCCCCTCGAGCTCCCGGAGGGCATGGACGAGCTCAGGATCGGTCGAGGCATACTCGCGCAGGCGGTGGATTACGGTCGTGAGCGCGGCCACCGCTTTCCGGGAATCGTCCTTCCTGAAGAGGTCGAGCGCCTCCTTCTTCGCCTTCTCGGCATTGTGTAGCCCGACCCAGTGCATGACGGCCATCGAACGGGGCTCGGCACTGCAAGAGGCATTGTCGACGCAGGTGAATAGAAACTCACGCCACGCCCCGGCCTTCCGGTCAGTGCCCTGTTGCCAGGAAACACGGGCCCGGATAGCGGCGCTCTCCTTCTCCGCGAAGCCTGAGAACTTGAATCGAACGACGATATGGCGCGATTCGTTTGCGATGAGGTCGCCGATGTCGATCGAGAGGGACTCGGTCCCGCTCCCCTGCGCGCCCCAGTACAGGCTGATGAGTTCAGGCTTGATGCGGGGATCGCACTCGAACTCGATCCGGACGGCGCGCGCAGTCACCTTGAAGAGCTCGCCGAGCTCACCGGAAAAGGTCGCGGCGATATCCGCCTCGTCACGGAGGTGGTGGAACTGGCCACTTCCCGCAACGGCCATGGGACCGAGAAGCCCCTCGTCGTAGTCATCACCTATGCCGAAGGTGCTCGTGCCGACTCCCGCGTGGGCACGTACCTCGGCTGCCTGGGCGGCGATGGCTTCCGGATCCTGTAGTCCTTGATTCGCGAGCCCGTCCGTGAGGAGAAAGCAGCGTGAGAGCCTGTCCAAGGGGGCAGATTCGGATGATCCGGCGGCTATGGAGCGGCAACCGGTGAGCCAGCCCTCATGGAGGGCGGTGCTGGCCCTGGCCAGGACACCCGAGAGGCGCGTCCTGGCCTCGATCTTGCGCTCTGCCATCATCGCGCCTTCGGGAAGGATGGTTTCCACCTCACTGTCGAACACGACGATGGCCGCCCTGTCGCGGGGCTCAAGCCGCTCGAGCACGGCCAGCGCGGCGGCCTTGGCCGTATCCAGCTTGCTACCCTGCATGGACCCGGACCTGTCCACCACGAGGGTAAGCGAAAGATCAGGTCTCTCGCTTTCGGATGACGGGGACGGAGCCGTAACTGAATAGTCTACGTGGCGCGCACTCTCTCCGGGTCTGACAAGCCTGCGCTCCGCCGCTCCCTCCAGCGCTACTGCCTGGGCTTCCAAGCCGGAAGCCTTCTGATTCTGATCACTCATTATGTGTTCCTCCTTGTTTGCTGTTTGGGGAATCCGCGGGCATATTCCCGTATTAACCCGCAAAGTGCAGCGCGACTACTGTCGCGAGGTATGCCCGGAGCAGTTTGCCAAAACCAGTTATGGTCGGGGATTTGGCTTGACAAGCGCGCGTGCGAAAGCCAAAATCAAATCTACGGCGTTGGCGGGCACAATTTCTGGTAGCGAATTTTTGCCTGAGTGCGGAATTGGCTCAGTAGCGGGCGGTTTTTAGGCTCCCCGCCGCAAAATGACATCTCCCGCCCGGATGTCTTTTCCAATCATTCACCTGTTGTCCTATCCTTATTATGCAGAGGAAAACCCCATGGAACTCGACTTCATGGACAAGAAGAATTTACAGCTGTTCGACAAGGACATGGAACGCTACTTCCTGTACCTTAACCAGGCCCAGCCCTTTGAGCTCCAGGATGCAGCCAAGGTGGCAGAGTTCCAGTCCTCTGCGGAAAAACTCAGGAAACGCCTCCTTCCCATCAAGCAGCAGGACCATCCGGATGTCGCTGCGCGACGCGCCAAGATAGCCGAATACGAAGCTCTGGTGGTCTCGAAGGGCTCAGGTGCCAGCCAGGCCGCTGCCCTGGTGAGCGCTGCCGCTGTCGCAAAGCCGGCGGCGCCCGCAAAGGACCTGACCTTCATGTCCAAGGACGACCAGTACCGTCTCGATCGCCTCGGCAGGGAGCTCGACAGCGAGCAGGCCACGCTCGCGGCCCAGGCAGGCACGGTATTGGACTCCAAGGGCGGGGAGGGAAGCTTCCACGCGATGTCCAAGCGCCTGCACGGCATGTTCGACCTGATTGCAGCCACCGAAAACCCCGAGGTCAAGAAGCTCGCCGCGCGTCTCGCCGAATACGACCGCATCCTCGGGGAAAAGACCGCCCTCAGCCGAAAAAAGCTCGAGGAGCTGGGAAAGCACGGAGACGTGAAGTCCGTCGTGGACAGGTACTGGAATGACTTCGCCGCGGGAGGCTTCCCGCCCAGCCTGGAAATCCAGGCTGGGCCCGATGCAATCAATGCCTGGGCGGTAAGCATCGGAACATGGCGGAAGAAGCTGGATGAAGCGGTTGCCTATTGCGCCCTGGCCGAGTCCTGGGCCCCGATCTTGGCCGTTGACGTCGAGCTGCGCAATCGCATCATGCGTTTCCTCTCCGAGCGGCCAGCCCAGTTCGAGAGCGCAGTCGCCTCGGTTCTCGAGCCCTGGAAGAACGATACCGAACGGGCCTCATCCATCAAGCCTGCATCGATCGCCAAGGATACCTTGGTCAACGGAGCCGGCGAGGAGTCGTACCGGATCAAGGTGGGCATCGAATCGGCACGGCGCCTGCTGGCATACCAGAAGGCCGCGGGCGACGCCGGAAGCGCCGCGACGGAAAAGCTGGTCGCCACGCTTTCCGCGAACGAGAAGAACCTCAAGACCCTGGTCGACAGGGCCGGGGAGGAATTCGTTGCTGAAACCAGACTGCCCGAGGCCCTCGACGAACCGGAACTCCTGGAAACAGCGAAAAAGCTGATCAAGGAGCCCTATGAGCGCCTGATCGTGACGCGGGGTCTCCTCAACCATACGGGAGAGGAGGTGAAGGGATCCTTCGTCTACGCCACCGACTACGACATCTTCTGGGTTGCGGCGGTGCACAAGCTCGACGACGGCAGCTACCGTATCTGGGACTACAGCTTCTGCTATTCCCGAAAGGGAGCCCCTGGCACCGTCTTCAACAAGTGGGTGATGAGCGACAACTGGGGCGGCCGGAAGATCCTGAAGGAAAACATCGGCAAGTGACCTGCCTGGAGAGGTTGCCACGCGGATCCGCGTCCATCCCTCTCCTCGATCCTACGAGTTGTGAACAACCGGTTGCGCACGGATGGGAGCCAGATCCAGCCCCTCACCATCATCGACATTGCAGTTCACTGAGCGTTTTTTACGCTCCCCGACGCAAAATGACATTTCCGGCAAAAATGACAGATCCTATCAGTTGATGTCAGTTCCTATCATTCATGATGTCAGTTCCTATCATTTTCCGCCATGATGTCAGTTCCTATCATTCAGTAACCCTGTCGCTTTGTCGATAAAGACCTATAATTGGGTATACATCCGATGGAGGCCAGCTTGAAACAGTTCTGCGTCGTATGCACGGCAGTCCTCGCTTCAGCCTTCTTCAGCGCCACTCTCACGGCAGCCAACATGCCCTTCTCCCGGGGTGTTAACCTTACACGCTGGTTCGAGGCTCCGTCCCCGCGCACTATCCAATTCACCCGCTACACAATACAAGATTTCAGGAACATCAAAAGCCTCGGCGCCGACGTCATCCGTCTGCCGATACATCTCCACGCGATGACAACCGGGAAACCCGACTATGTCCTCGATCCCCTCTTTCTGGAATTCCTGGAACAGGCCGTCGACATGGCCGAAGGGACCGGCCTCCACCTCATACTGGACAACCACACATTTGACCCCGTCAAGCCGACCCCTCCCGACACAGAGGATGTCCTCCTCAAAGTCTGGCCGCAGATGGCCGCGCGCTTCAAGGATCGTTCGGACTTGTTGATCTACGAGGTCTTGAACGAGCCCCACGGCATCGATATTGCCAAATGGGGAAAGATCCAGGGCAAGGTAATAAAAGCCATACGGAAGATCGATACACGCCACGCCATCATCGTCGGGGCAGCGAACTACAACTGCATCATGGATCTCGGCGCACTGCCCAGGTATGCCGATACAAACCTCATCTATACCTTCCACTTCTACGAACCGATGCTGTTCACGCACCAAGGGACAGCTTTCACGACACCATCCCTCGCGGACCTATCGTCCGTGCCCTATCCGCCGGACGCAGCTCCAATCCCTCCGGTCCCGAAGAGCCTCCAGAATACGTGGTGGGCGGACAGACTCAAGGCGTACAAGACGGAGGGTACCTTCGCATACTTCAAGAAGTACCTCGATGCGGCGGTCAAATTCGGTACCGATCGTGGTGTGAGGGTCTTCTGCGGTGAGTTCGGTGCCTATAAGTCGAAAAGCACACCCGCCGACCGTGTCCGCTGGTATCGCGATGTGCGTACCTATCTTGAAGGAGCTGGCGTGGCCTGGACAAGCTGGGACTACCACGGCAGCTTCGGCATCTTCCGGGACCTGACAGGGGGACGGTTCAACCATGACCTCGACATAAGCCTCGTGGAAGCCTTGGGCTTCACCGCTCCGCCACAGGAGAAGTGGCTCAAGAAAGCTGAGGCCGGAGAAATTGTCGTCTACGAGGATTTTCCCTCGCGGGGAATTTTCATCGAAAGTTGGCAGAATTCAGGCCTGATTGATTTCTACTCTGCCACCAAGTCCGCAACGGGTCGCTATTCCATCGTCTGGAAAGACGCTGCCCGGTTTGATGCCTTCCTTTTCGCGTTTGATACCGTCAAGGATTTTTCCAGGCTCGTGAAAGAGGGGTATGCACTCCGGTTCATGGCCCGCGCTTCAGGAGCAAAGTGCACGTTCGAAGTTCGTTTCATGAACGGAGAAACTGGCCCGATGGATTATCCCTGGCGGATGGTCCGTACGGTGGATGCCTCTCTCCTTATTCCAGACGGGGAGTGGCATCTCATCCAAATCCCCCTCTCGGACATGGCCGACGTAGGCGCATGGAAGCGTTCCGAGCAAAAATGGTACTTCGCGGAAAGAAAGTTCTCCTGGGCCAACGTGGTCAGCCTCCAGTTCGCCGCCGAACAGCAGGATCTAAGCGGTGCAGAGATTGGTATCGACGAGATCAGGATAGCGAAGTAAGGCCAGGCTTCCGGTTGTTCTCTCGCGCGAATGATGTGAAGACTCGTTCCATGTAAGGAAGTCCTGGGAAAAGGGAAATGAGGCGGATGGTGTAAACACCGGCATCCACCAGTTCACCAAGAAATAATAGGCTAACTTCTTCCCACGTACTACAGTCAATCCAGCCCGGCGTTGCCGGGAATGCTGGCAGGAGCCGTCGGTTTGGCCGCGAAAAGCGCTGGATTGCGGGAGAAAACCCGGTTTCCGGCTAAACCCCGTCAAAAGACCGAAATAATAGTTCCTATCTGTCTTCGAGGTGATCCGGGTTTCCGCCAGGACTATGAGTCCGGCCGCCTCGAGTCTCCGGAAGTGGTGGCTGAGGTTGGCGGGACGGGTCGCCAGGCTCCGGGCCGTCATGGTCGGCGTTGCGCCATCCGGGAGTCCGGCGTATAATTCCGCAAAGGCCTGCGGCGATTTCGGAGGCGTATCCTGTTGCGGCGGAGCGCCGTCCCCGGCCGGTTAAAGACACGATCCGACGAGACACTACGGGTAGCCATACGCCGCGTATGGGAAGACAACTTCCGGGTCTACGGAGCCCGCAAGGTCTGGCGCCAACTGCGGCGGGAAGGGCATGACATGGCGCGCTGTACCGTGGAACGCCTGATGCACGAAA
>JAPLSN010000027.1 GCA_026398615.1 Spirochaetota bacterium
GCGGCCGGGGTGCCGGTATCCGGAGACGGCACCCAGCCTGCAAGCGGCGAGGGACCCGGCGGCCCGACGGGCTGGGGGTGCTGAGGCGATATCCCGCGGCCGGAAACGGTTCGCGGGGTTTCCTCCGGGCGGCGCGACGAACGCCGGTTGTCAATCCGGCTCGATGGTCCTATGCTAGGCCATGACTTCGACAGGATCATCGGGAGATGAGTTCCCTCACGCTACGGATAGCCCCCCGGGGACGGGTGCCGGGGGCGATCTTTCGGACCGTCTTTCCATCATCCTGGATGCGACCGCCGACCTGAACGTCATGCTCACGGATACGGGGAAGCTGTACGCGAGCCTCCTGGAGCGCCTTTCCCGGGCCGTGCCCTTCAATTCCGGCTCCATCCAGGTTCTGGAGGACGACGCCACGCGGATCGTGGCGTTCCGCGGCGGCCTGGATCCGGAAATCGTGATGAACCTCCGCTTCCCCATGGATCCCCTGTACCCGAATTACAGGGTCGTCACCACGCGCAAGCCCGTCTCGTTCCCGGACATCAGGGTCGAGTATCCCCACTTCCTCACGCGGCAGGAGGAATTCGGTTCGGGCCATATCCGGTCCTGGCTCGGCGTCCCCATGATCGTATCCGGCGCCACAATCGGCATGATCGCCCTGGACAGGAACGTCGTCGACCCGTTCCGGGCCGATGACATCCGGATCGTGCAGGGGTTCGCCGATCATGCCGCGGTGGCGATACAGAACTCAGTCATCTACCGGAAGCTCCAGGAAGCGCTGGCGGCAAAGGACCGCCTCCTGCGGGAGCTCAACCATCGCGTCAAGAACAACCTCCAGCTCGTTTCCAGCTTCATCTCCATCCACTCCGACCTCGTCCGGGGAGAGGACAGCCGCGCGATACTGGAACAGCTCAGGCTGCGGATCGAATCCATCGCGGCAGCCCACAAACGCATGTACCGTCAGGCCGACCCGGGGGCAGGGGTGGAGATGGTCCCCTACCTGCGCGACGTGAGCGAGGATTTCTGGTCTTCGTTCATGGGCCCGGATTCGCCGGTAAGCCTCCGGATGGACCTGGAGGACATGACCGCCGACATGGGCACGGCAGTACCCCTTGGCTTGATCCTCAACGAGCTCCTGACGAACGCGATGAAGTACGCCTTCCCGGGCACGACCGGCGGGACGATATCGGTCGGGCTGCACCGCGAGGGCGCGGGGGGCGTGCTCCAGGTGGAGGATACCGGGATAGGCATCCCTGCCGACCCGTCGCGCCCGGACGGCGGGTTCGGGATGCAGCTCGTGCGCGGCCTTGCGGAGCAGCTCGGGGGCGGCGCGGAACTGGATTCCCGCACCGGCCGCACCGCCTGGACGATCCGCTTCCCGGGTTCCTGAGTAGTTCACCCGGCCCGTACCGCAGCGTCCGTCCTCCGGAATGGCACCGGGGGCAACGAGACTTTTTGGACGGAACCAGGGGGTAGGGGCTGCAAGGACAGGATCCGTACCGGAATCTCCAAAAGGCTGAATTCAAGTTCTACTTTAATATAGCCAGCACAATGACCTGGAACCCGGATTTTGCGAAGGGCATAGCATGGTTACGTTCCCTTTCTCCAGTTTATGAATGGTAAGAGACCCGATGCGATGTCATGTTGAGCTTGACAAGTGACTGTGCAAAGGCGAAAATGGCTAAATCCGGCGTTACAGGGCACAAAACTTGGTAGCGAAGGTCAGCAGATTGAGAAACTGGTGCGGCATCGGGAGAATTTTACGCTTCCGGACGCAAAATGACGTTTCTCGCCCGGATGTCGTGACGCGTTTTCGGCGCGCACGACAATCCATTCCACTCGGCAAGCGACCGCAGGTCGCATGACTGTTCTATCAGTCACATGCGTTTGTTGTTCGCATATGCAGATGGTGATATATGAAACGCGTCAGATCGATCCCGCGGCCTTTCGAGATTCTCGATTCCTTTCAGGTTGAGCAAAGCCAGTCCATCTCCGAAATCAGCCGCAGCATCGGTATACCTGAAAGCACGGCATTTGAAATCCTCAGCACCTTGGAAGATCTGGGCGTCTTGGCCAAAGACGGCGCTTCCGGTCTGCATCAGCCCGGCAACAGGCTGATCGACCTCGGAAATCGCGTGAGGATCAGGTATCTTTTGAATCGCGTGGCAGCTCCCCATCTCAAGGCGCTCAAGGACGAGTTCGATGAGAAGGTTTACCTGACCGTCCGCGACTGCGACCAGGTCTACTGCGTGGACGACATGGAGCACGAAGAGGGAGTCAGATGCATCCACGCGCCCCTCCGGAATTCCGGGGGGCGAGTGATCGGGGCCATAAGCCTTTCCGGTTTCGCCCAACGCGTTTCGGGGGAGGGCGAGATCGCGGAGAAGGTGGTCGGCGCCGCGCGGGAGATATCGAGGGTTCTGGACTGCAATCCGTAACAAAGGAGGTGTGAGGCTGAGTTTTCAGGTGTCCTTTCGCAAGCGTATCCAGAGTTCATCTCGAATGGAGGTATTGGAATGAATAAGAAAGTGGCATTCTTGGCGATCCTGCTCGTCCTGGTGGCGATTTTCTCGGTGAGCGCCCAGGACAAGACCTACACGATACGGTTCAATACCGTAGCCAGTCCCAGCGATATCCAGGTGGAGGCAATGAATAAATTCGCCGAGGTCGCGACCGCCATGAGCGGCGGCAAGCTTCAGGTCAAAATTTTTCATTCCGGACAACTTGGCGACCAGAAGACCGCCTTGCTCGGCGTCATGAAGGGCTCACTGGAGATGGCATGCGATGCCAGCCCGGCCTGGTTCGCCGATATCGCCAGCTACCCGGAGATCGGCGTGCTGGAAGTCGCGTACCTCTTTCGCGACATCGACCACATGTACAGGGTCCTGACGGGTCCCGTCGGCCAGAAATACTGGGATACACTGGCCAAGAAATCCGGCATGCGGGTTCTCGATGTCTGGTACCTGGGCACCAGGGAATTGTCCCTGACGAAGAAAGCCGGCATCGTGCACAATCCCGCCGACCTCAAAGGGCTGAAAGTGCGATGGCCCAACTCCGAGGCCTGGCTGGACGTCGGCCGCGCCCTGGGCGCCAATCCCACGCCGATGGGCTTCGGCGAAGTTTACCTGGCCCTCAAGACCGGTACCATCGACGGGCAGGACAATCCCATCCCCACGAGCTATGCCGAGAAATTCCTGGAAGTGACCAAGTACGTCGTGCTGACCGACCACATGCTCGGATATATCACGCCGGTGATCAACGAAAAGCTCTGGCAGGAAATGCCCGCGACCTATCGGGTCTATATCAAGAAGGCGATGGATGTCGCCCGTTTCTACATGAACTCGAAGGTATCGGAAGAGGAAGCCACCCTGCTCGGCAAGGCCATCCAGGAATACGGCACCGAGGTGATCGTGCCTGACAAGGCCGCCTTCCAGGACTACGCGAAGAAATACTACTCCGATCCCAAGTTCACCAAGAAGTGGGGCGAAGGGCTCTACGCCAGGATCCAGGCCATCGAATAAGCGCAGCATCCACGGCCGGCCCAATCGGCCGTTCGGGGGGCGGGACTCCCGTCGGAGGCCCCGCCCCGCCGGGTCCGGAAGTTCGGAGGATTCATGAACCGAGTGTTGAAACTGATCTTCGACGTGCTGGAGGTGTACCTCGGTGTCGTCATTTTCTCCGTGCTCCTCCTGAGCACCTTTATCCAGGTATTCATGAGGTTCGTACTCAACATGCCCAGCCCCGAATTGTTCGAGGTGTCGATCTACACGTTCGTCTGGGTGATCTACCTAGGGGGAGCCCTGGCCACCCGCTATGACCAGCACATGCGGTTCGACCTGATACTGAAGAAATTCCCGAAGCGCGTGCAGCTCGTATTGAACACGGTTTTCGATTTTCTCACCAACGTCATCCTCCTGTTCCTCCTGGTACCTTCCATTCGCTATACCTTCCAGGTTTACTCGATAAAGGCCTCGGCCCTGCGAATTCCCTGGACCTACCTGCTGATCGTGTACCCCGTATTTGTCATACTGGTGCTCCTGCACAATTTCATTTCGATGTATTACCAGATACGGGAGCTGCTGGGGAAAGGCAGCAGGCCGGAAGAGGTGTTCCCATGGCAATAGCTGTCTGGATCTGGTTCGCGGTTTTCGTGATCTCCTTTTTGCTGGGCTATCCCTTCGGCTTCAGCATGTTCATCAGCTCCGTGCTGTACCTCATCCTCGCGGGGATAGACATCACGACCGTCGTGGACGTGATGGTGATCCAGTTCGAGACCAATTTCGTGTTGCTGGCGGTGCCTCTCTTCATTTTCTCCGCCAAGCTCATGAACGCCTCCCAGCTGACGGACAGGCTGTTCGATTTCGCCAGCGCCGTCGTGGGTCCCTTGAGGGGCGGTCTCGCCCACGTGAACATCGTGAACTCCATGATATTCGCCGGGATGTCGGGATCGGAGATCGCCGACGTAGCTGGTCCGGGCACGATGGAAGTGAGGGCGATGGAGAAGGCCGGTTTCGACAAGCCCTTCAGTTGCGCAGTATCCGCGGCATCGGCCACCCTGGGCCCGATAATCCCGCCAAGCATACCCATGGTCATCTACGCAATGATATCCGGATCATCGGTGGGTTACCTCTTCCTGGGCGGAATCCTTCCGGGGTTCATCCTCGCGTTTTGCCTCATGGTCTGGGTCTACATTATCTCCGGCAAGCGCAAGTACCCGGTGGGCCGCTGGTATTCGATCCGGGAGTTTCTCGCGATATCGAAGAAGTCATTCCTGATCCTGATGGCGCCGGTCATTCTCCTCGTCGGGATATACTCGGGCATCTTCACTCCCACGGAAGCGGCGGCCGTCGTCTGCATATATGCGCTCATCCTGAGCCTGTTCGTGTACCGCACCGTGAACCTGAAAGGCCTGTACAAACTCCTCGTGGAAGGCGTAGTGGCAGCGGGATTCACCAGCTTTACGATAGGCGGCGCATTCCTGTTCGGCTACGTTCTCGCCCGCGAGGAAATACCGGCGAAGGTCGCGCAGCTATTCCTTCAACTGGGCCTCACCAGCAGCCCAGCTCTCACCATGCTGTCCATAAACGTCCTTTTCCTGATTCTGGGCTGCTTCGTCGATGTGTCCGCTTCCCTCCTGATCGTGGTACCGATCATCCTGCCCGTCGTGCGGGCCGCGGGTATCGACCTCGTGCATTTCGGCGTCGTGGTCGTACTGAATCTCATGATCGGCTTGAGTACGCCTCCCTACGGAGAGGCGGCATTCATCATCGCGAGAGTGACAAATACCCCGCTCGGTCCCGTATTCAGGGAACTCATGAAGTTCATCATCTTCATGATCCTGGCGCTTGTGATCATCAGCGTATTCCCCGATACCGTGCTCTGGCTTCCCCGCGTGATGGGTTATAAGGGATGACGAATGAAAAACGATGAGGCTTTCATCGATTCGCTCTACACGAACCTCGATGAGGAAACGAGACGCCGGATCGACACGGTGATGGATAACGCCGCGTCCATCAAGGCGAAAGGCGGCAAGATCGCGGTGGTCACCGGCAGCGGACCGAACATCCACGAAGGGGTGACGACGTTATTGGCCGAGCTCATGAGGCTGAAGATCGTGGACGGAGTCCTGACTTCGTCCGCTGTCGTCGCCCACGAGATGGCCGGCGCTCTGGACCGGGTCAAGCGCGTTCCCGGAGCTCCGCTCGGCCTGAGCGCTGAAATACTCCCCAAGGGCGGCCTTTTCGAAGTCACCGTCATGGACGATGAGGAACTGGAAAAGCTCGGGGAGGAGATGATTCTCGACCGGGAGCTGATGAAGAGAGTGATGGAGTCGGAGGGGCATGTCATCACCAAGGCCGCGGGCAACATGGCCTATCCCATGGGGCTGCGCACCGAGCGCCTGGCGATGGAGGTGGAGAACTACGCGAAACTCTCCGGTCTGCCCTTCGAGAGCGTCGCGGGCCTGGGCGCCGACCCGAGGACCATGATCGGCGCGGGCGCGGCATACGGAGTGCCGGTCCTCGTGACCGTTCCCCAGCTCGTCGGCGGCGGCATGGTCGGGCTGTGCATCGGGGACAGCATTTCGCTGAAGCGGCGGTCGGAGGCCGTGTCCCGGATCCTCGGCGGCGCGGACATGATCATCGAGAGCGGCATAGCCCTGAGCCAGGAAATACATGACGGTCCCCTGGAAACATATACCGGGCACGGTTGCTGGTCCCACTGGGAAGGCGGCTCCACCTACAGCCTCAAGGGCAAGAGTCTCGTGCGCATAGACCTCGATCCCAACCTCGACGCGGTCTGGCGAATGGAAAGGGAGGGAGCTTCCGTCCAGAGTTCGATCGACAAGGGCCTGCCGAAAACCAAGATCTTCAAGATGCCGTTCCGCATGGAGATGTCCGGCTTCGCGAGACTGGAAGGAAGCCTCCCTCTCATAGGGGATCTCGGGAAGATCTGGCCCGTGTTGGCGCTCGGGCTCTGCCGCAAGCTCGGCCTCGTCCCCGGTTTTCTCTCCTGTCCGCAAGAGTCGCCGCAGGGACAGGAGATGCGCGACTGGATAGTGCATAACGTGAAATCCATCGACAGGGGGAAAATGATCGACAGGCTCAGGGAATTGCCGCGATGAAGAACAGGGTGATCGGGATCATCCCCGCGCGCTACAGTTCCACCCGTCTTCCCGGGAAGCCGCTGGCGGATATTGGCGGCAAGCCGATGATACAGAGGGTCTACGAGCGGAGCCTCATGGCCGATATCTTCCTGCGGGTGCTCGTCGCCACCGACGATGCGCGCATCGTCGACGCGGTGAGGGCCTTCGGCGGAGAGGCGGTGATGACCTCGGTCGACCATCCTTCCGGATCGGATCGAATCGCCGAGGCAGCAGCCGGCACCGACGCCGACATCATCGTGAACATCCAGGGCGACGAGCCGTTCGTCTCCCCGACCATGATGGAGGAAGTCGTCGCTCCCCTTCTGGCCGATCCCACCCTTCCCATGTGCACGCTGATGCACGAGATTCCCGAGTCTTCTTACGGCGATCCGAACGTCGTCAAGGTCGTGGTCAACCTGAAGGGAGAGGCCATGTATTTCTCCCGTTCCTTGATACCCTACCCGCGCAAGAAAGAAGGGCATCGGGTCTTCGAGCATGTGGGCATCTACGCCTACCGCAGGGATTTCCTGTTCGCCTACACGAAAATGCCGCCGACCCCGATGGAGAGGCTGGAAAGCCTGGAGCAGCTGCGGGTGCTCGAGAACGGCTATCGGCTGAAGGTCGTTCCGACCAATGCCCCGGATTACATACCGCTGAGCATCGATACGATCGAGGACCTCGAGAAAGCGCGGGAACTCGTCAAAACAATGGGAGATACACATGCTTGAACTGGATGGGAAACTGCTGGCGAAAAACAAGGAGACGGAGATCCTGTCGTCCTACATGGCGGCCGATCGCATCGAAAGGACCCTGGCAGACAACGAGGCCCTGGCAGCCGACCTCGCGGCGTATATCGCCGCATACAAGCCGGACCGCATCATCTTCGTAGGGAGCGGGGCGTCGTGGTGCACGCTTTATTCGGGGTGGTATTTCATGCGCACCTCGAGCACCCTGCCCGTCATGCATTTTTTCGGACCGGAGCTCATAGCCGACGATTCCCCGGTCCTGCGAACCGGGAAGACGCTGGCCATCGTGGCTTCCTATTCGGGGAAAACCGCGGACACGCTGGCCGCGAGCGAATTCCTCGCCAAGGCGGGCATCCCGAGGATCGCCCTGAGCAAGGACGAGAAGGGTCCCTTGGCGGCCGGCTGCGAGCGGATCCTGCCGTACAGGGACAAGTGCCTGTACACCTCGGCCATGACGAGCCTCCTCTCCATGCTCTGCAGCTACTTGGTCCTGCGCGGTGAGACGGAACCCGCAGGCGAATTGCGGTCGGCGCTGGAGCGGATCCCCGGCCAGATGCGCGGGATCATTTCCCGGGCGGAGGAACGCGCCCAGGCCGATCTCGAGCTCCTGAAGGACGACGATTTCTTCTACGTGACTGGGGATGGGGCGCTCTGGGCCCTGGCCTATCAATACGGATACACGAATCTCATGGAATATTCCCGGGTCCACGCGGCCTGCCTCCGATCCAGCGAATGGCGGCACGGCCCCCTGGAGATCATGTTCCGCAAACCGGCGATGATCCACTTCATAGGCAACGACAGGACGAGGGCCTACTCGGAAGCTACGCGGGATTACTGCAAGGCCAACGGTGGCCGCCTCGCCGTCTTCGACGTGAAGGATTACTACGAAACGCACCCGGTCCTGGCTCCCATGGTGCTGCATCCTGTCAGCCAGTTCTTTTTCATGTACCAGAGCACGCTCCGGGGCATCGACATGGACAACTACCTCGAGATGCACGTGAAGCCCTACAAGCCGGGCGAAACCTACTTCTGATGAACAGGTTCCGGGGAGTCTACGCGGCGATGCTCAGCCCCTTCGAAGGCAGGGCTTCGGCGCTGTCCCTCGGGGGGTTGGAATCCTATTGCCATTTTCTGGCAGGGAAAGGGGCCGACGGCCTCTTTCCCTTCGGCACGACCGGCGAATGGCCCCATCTGGGCGAAACAGAGCGGATGAGGGGCGCGGAGGTCGTCGTGAAGGCAGCCAGGTCCTCCGGGCGGGATGTGAAGGTGATCATCCACGCGGGAGCGCATACGACGGAACAGGCGTGCCGGCTTTGCTCCCATGCCCAGTCGGCGGGCGCCGACGGGGCCGCGGTCATCGCTCCTCCGTATTATCCCCTCGACGAGGATGCGCTGTTCGAGCATTTTACCGCGGTAGCGAAGGAAGCGCCCGAGCTCCCGGTATTCATCTATGCCATCCCGGGGATGACCCGGAGCGACATCACGCCTGCCCTTCTGCTCAGGATCCGCCGGGCCGCGGACAATGTCGCGGGGATCAAGTATTCGGGCTCGAGCATTCCCCGCCTGAGGGAATACCGCAAGGTCATGGGCGATTCATTCGCGCTGTTCATCGGCGACGACAGTCTGGCCCTGCCCGCCCTGCACGAGGGCGCGGACGGGATCGTGTCCGGGAACGCGTCCGCGGTGCCGGATCTCCTGGCGACGCTGTATAGGCATTTCACGAAGGGCGATTACGGGGCGGCGGCGGCCGCCCAATCGGAACTGGACGCTTTCATCGGCAGCATGGATGAAAGCGCCGAACTGTCCTGTTTCAAGAATATTCTAGCCCAACGCGGCGTTCCCGTAGGAGATGTCCGTCCTCCACTGAAACGGCTTTCCCCGGCCGGGAAGGTGGTCGTGGCGGAGCTCGTGAGAAGGATGGAAGAACGCGGTGTGCTTCTGAGGGACGGATGAGCGAAAAGGTTTTTCTGACCGGGGCATCGGGAAGGATCGGCAGGAATGTCCTGGATGGACTCCTGGCCGAGGGCTATTCCGTTCGGGCACTGGTCCACCGTGGCAAGGATGGTTTTCCTGCGGACCCACGCGTGGATGTCTTCGCGGGCGACATACTGGACAGGGAGAGCTTTCGCAGGGGAATGGAAGGATGTGCCTACGCCGTGCATCTTGCCGCCGCTTGGGACATGTTCCCCCCCGCGGTTTTCGAGAAGGACAACGACCAGCTCTTCGACAGCGTCATCAGGGGGACCTACAATCTCCTCGAGGTATGCCGTTTCCTGAAAGGCTTCAAGGGCTTAGTCTATGCCTCCACGGACGCCGTCTATGCGACCGGTCCCAGGCATTTCGTTGAGCCCATAACCGAAAAAACCGAGCTCAAGCCCTCGCGTTTCTACGCGCTCGCCAAGATCGCCTGCGAAACGCTCTGCAAGCAGTATGGCAATCTCTATGGCCTGCCTTGGCTCGTCGTCCGCATCTGCTGGGCATTGAGGCCACAGGAGCTGCTTCGCGTCTTCAGCTACGAGTTCTGGGAAGGCGCGATGAGCGAGGAGGATCGCTCTCGCCTCAAGCCGAAGATCGGAGACGGCAAGGGCCTGTTCGCTCCCCTCTGCGCGGACGGGTCCTCGGGCGTGGACCATATAGCCGATCCGATGGACATCGCCGCAGGCATCGTCCGCGCGGTCGTAAAATACAGGCAAGGTCTCGGCGGCACCTTCAACCTGGCAGGTCCCGCGCCATTCCGCTATCTCGATGTCATCGAGAAGCCCGCGAAACGCCTCGGTCTCGAATGGGACTGTGCGCGCATTCAGGGCATCGAACCCTACGAGCTCCGCAATGACCGCGCGATCGGCGTCCTCGGTTACGCCCCCGCCTGGACCATGGAGCGGATGCTGGAGAAAGCCGTCGATGAACGTCTGGCGGCGAATTACGGAGGCAGATCATGAAAGCGGCTGTTCTGTATGGTCCCGGCGATGTCAGGGTCGAGGACAAGGCCGACCCGAAGCCGGGAAGGGGCGAGGTCCTGATCCGCATACGCTCATGCGGCGTATGCGGGACCGACGCGGCGCTGTTCAAGGGAGACTATCCGGCGGCCACCCCCGTTGTCATCGGCCACGAGTTCGCCGGGGAGATCGCGGAAATCGGGGCCGGCGTGGATGGTTTCCGCGTCGGCGACCGGGTGACGGTCGATCCCAACGTCATCTGCCACGAGTGCGAATACTGCAGGTCCGGCTACGAGCATCTCTGCGAGAGGGCAAGCTCCATGGGCGTGCACAGGGACGGGGCCGACGCGGAGTATTGCGCAATGCCCGTCTCCAATGTTTACGCCATCCCCCCGTCCCTGTCCTTCGAGGAAGCGTCCTTCTGCGAGCCCTTGGCCTGCGCCGTGCACGGAGTTGACCTCGCCGGGATCAAGTTGGGCGATACCGTGCTCATAGTGGGGGCGGGCGGCATGGGGAACCTGATAGCGCAGTGCGTGCGCGATTCGGGCGCGGCACGGGTGATCGTGAGCGAGCCCATCGCCCTGCGCAGGGAAAGGGCTCTGGAGAACGGGGCGACGGACGTCATCGATCCCGGAGTGCAGGACCCCGGAGCCGAGCTCAGGAAAATCCGCCGCATCGGGGCGGATGTGGTGTTCGAGGCTGCCGGAAATTCCGGGGCGCAGGCTTCCTGCCTGTCCCTCGCGCGCAAGGGCGGGACGGTCGTCTGGTTCGGCGTGAGCCCCCAGGACAGGCTCATCGAGGTCAATCCGTTTTACGTCAACGAGAACGAGATCCGCATCCTGGGTTCCTACAACAACCAGTTCGCCACCGGCAGGGCCGTGAAGCTGCTCGCGGAGAAGCGGGTCCGCGTCGACAACCTTGTCAGCCACAGGTTGCCCCTTAGCGACTATCTGAAGGTTTTCTCCATGTTCGGAGGGAAGGATACGCTGAAGCTCATGGTCACGATCGAGTCCTGACGTGGCCGGTATAGACATCATCGGCAATCTCAACATGGACCTCGTCATACGGGGCCTCCCCGGCATGCCCGCCTGGGGCCAGGAGGTCATCGGCGACGACTGCATCCTTCTTCCTTCCGGCCAGGCGGGCTATACCTCCTTTGCGTTGCGGCGCTTGGGCATCCCGGTCCGGCTCGTAGCGAACGTCGGCGACGATCCCTGGGGTTCAAGCATCAGAGAAGCCCTGGCAGCAGCCGGCGTGGATTGCCGGGGAGTCGAGGCGAGGAAGGGGAGCCACACGGGGATTTCCGTGGCCTGCGTGCGGGACGACGGCGAAAGGGCCTTCGTGTCGTATTACGGATGCCTCATGGAGTTCGACGGCGACATGATTCGCAGGAACCGGGGCTTCATCCCTTCCCCTGACATCCTGGCTTTTTGCGGGCTCAATACCTTCCCCAATCTCTCGCCGCTTCACGTAGAAGAGATATTCAGGGAAACAAGGTTGAGGGGAGGGGAAACCGTCCTGGATACCGGGTGGGACCCCCTCGGCTGGAAGGAGCCGCGCATCGGGGAGTTACGACATCTTTTGAGCGAGGTCTCCGTCTTTATCCCCAATATCGACGAAGCCAAGGCGATCACGGGCCGCGAAAGCGCGGACGAGGCCGCCAAGGCTCTCCTCGACTATGGCGCGGGACTGGTGGTCGTCAAACTGGGAGCGCAGGGATCGATGGCATTGGGAGCTGGGATATGCGAGTCCATCCCGGCTTTGCCCGTGAGGGTTTTCGACGCGGTGGGAGCGGGAGACGTCTACAATGCGGGATTCATGACGGGCATGCTGCGGGGTGATGGCCTGCGGGACCGCATGATCTTCGGCTCGGCGGCCGCCTCGCTCTACATATCGCGCGACAGGGACAGGTTCCCCTCGAATCACGAGGTGGTTCGCGCCGCCATTCCCTACCTGATCGCAACGCACGACGATGAGGAGGCTACATGATCGATTTTCATACGCACCCTGTCATGATCAAGGAACTTGTGGAAAAGGACACAGCCCTGGCCGCTGCGGTCCGTGATGTCTGGGGGCTCCTCTTCCCTCCCCAGCCCCTGGAGATATTCATCCGCGAGCTCGACGAGGCCGGAGTCGACAAGGCCGTGCTGTTGCCCGTGGACTGCAGTACGGCCCATGGCTGCCGGATTCCCGACAATGAGACGGTCGCCGATCTGGCAACGAAGAACGATCGTTTCATCGGCTTCGCCTCGGTGGACCCCAATCTGGGCGATGCGGAAACAATTTTGGAGCGCGCGATAGTCCACCTGGGCCTCAAGGGCCTGAAGCTCGATCCGGCGCTGCAGCGCTTCGATCCACGCGACCGCGAAAAGGCCTTCCCCCTGTACCGGATGTGCGCCGAGCTGGACATACCCCTCCTCATGCACATGGGGATGAGCTGGGCGCCACGCGGGAGAGCCGACATGGCTCAGCCGTTGTTCCTGGAAGAAGCAGTGCAGGCATTCCCGGACGTTAATTTCGTCATTCCCCACTTCGGGTGGCCCTGGGTAGGTGAAGTCCTGATGCTCGCCCTCAAGTACGGGAATGTTTACCTCGATACGTCGGTCGTGTTCGCGCGAACGCCCAGGGAAGCCCTGAATAGCGTCATCGAGCGGCAGATCGGCATTGCCGTGCTGGAGGGAAGCCTTCCCGGCCAGGTGCTGTTCGGCTCGAACTACCCCAGGCAGGACATCAGGAGGGCGGTCAGGGGCATCAAGTCCCTCGATTTCTCGACCGGGTTCATGGACGCCCTCTGTTCGGGCAACGCGGCACGGTTGCTGAAACTGGAGGGACGGTCATGATCAGCATCATCAAGCGGATAACTCTCCTCACGCGCCGCGAAGTCGAGCTCATCGACATCACGCAGGAAATCCTGCGGACTGTGGAGTCCTCCGGGGTCGATGAGGGGACCGTGTTCATCCTGTCCATGCATACCACCACCGGACTCACGGTGAACGAGGGATTGCCGGACCTGGAGAAGGATATCGCGGACGCCATCCAGAGGCTCGTTCCGGAGGATCGTCCCTACCGCCATGCCCGTTTCCTGCACAGCGACGGGCAGATGGCCATCAACGCGCCCTCGCACTTGAGGGGCGCGCTGCTGGGATTCCAGACATTCTTCCCGGTGGAAAGCGGAAAAGTGGTGAAGGGGAGCAGGCAGACCGTTTATCTCGTCGAGCTGGACGGACCACAAGAGAGGACCTACGTTATCCAGATACTCGGAAATGCCAAAGGAGCCAAGGAACATGACAGATAGCGCGACGGCAGCGAAACTCGAAGGCGTCATAGCGGCCCTTGCCATACCCATGTTCGAAGACGGCAGGATCGACACCGTCAACCTCGAAAAGCAACTCGTCTACCTGACCTCTTCCGGCATCCGGGGACTGTTTCTCGGGGGGACTACCTCCGAGGGCGCCTATCTTTCCACGGAGGAGAAGCTCGAGATTTTCCGGACCGCCAAGAGGATAGCCCCGAGCGACAAGATTCTGTGCGCGGCCTGCATCCAGCCCTCCACCAGGCAGGTCGTCGACGAGATGCGCGCCTTCGCTGCGCTCGGGCCGGACTACATCGTCGCCGTCACTCCCTATTACATGAGCGTCTCGCAGGCTGCGATCGCCGAGCATTTCCGCATTCTCGCCAGGGAGTCCCCTGCGCCCCTGATCATGTACAACATCCCCCAGAACACCCACAACCCCATGGCGCTCGATACCGTCATGGATCTGGCGAGTGTCGGGAATATCGCCGGGATCAAGGATTCGTCGGGAGATTTCATCTCTTTCACCAGGGGAGTGCTCGGCGGGTCCGGCGAGCCTTTCACCTGGATACAGGGCGAGGACCTCCTGGATGGTCCCGCCTACCTGGTCGGCGCGAAAGCCGTCGTCACGGGCCTCTCGAATGTCTGCGTGGATCCATACCTGGAGATCGCCGCGGCAGCCGCCCGCGGCGATCTCCGGGCCGCCATGGAGATGCTCGGCAGGGGCAGGAGGAATATGCGACTTCCCGGCCTGACGCTCGGCGATGATGAACTGGGCGGAATACGGAAGGTCCTTGTATCACAGGGACTCCTTGGAAGCGCGCACCGATTCCCGGAGGCAAACGGAGGAAAGAAATGATCGTAACGGCGATAGGGAACCTGGCTCGTTACCGTGGCCTCTCGGCCGCCTTGGACGCAGCGCTGGATTGGGTGGCTGCCGGCGCCTGGCGGTCCCTTCCGGACGGCCGCCACGAACCTTCCGCCGCCGCGCGCGGCGGAAGCAACCCGCTGTTCTACGCGAGCCTCTCCAGCTACGAGACCAAACCGGAAGCGGCGTGCGGGTACGAGACGCATCGGAAGCACATTGATATCCATATCCTGATGTCAGGCAATGAATTCGTCGATGTCCGCGGCGTCGCGGATTTGTCCGTGGCCGTTCCGTACGACGAGAAAGACGACATCGAGTATTACTCCGACCGCGGCTGCGGAGCGTCCGCCGAAGCCGCGGTCCAACGCGTCCGGCTCGCGTCGGACGTCGCAGCGATTTTTTTCCCCGAAGATGCCCACAAACCCGGCGTCGCGGTCGGTGCGGTCGGTGCGGCGCGCAAGATCGTGGTAAAAGTCGCGGAACTCTGACGACGGAAACGAGGGCGCGACTGTCCCACGACTCCGCGCTGAAGCGGATCGCGCTTGAACGATGCGATCCTCTTGTTTGATCTGGAAGCTCAAGAAATTTCCCGGGATTGCGTATCCTTCATCGGATACAAGAAATCCGACGTGCTCCTCATCCCCATGAATACCGTATTTCTCCGTTCATGATCTTCCTCACGGACATGATCGTGCGGGGCATCATCGATATCGTCCGGGATCTTCGATCCTTCGTAAAGGGATGCGCAGCGTGAACCTGGCCCTCACCGTCTCCTTCCTTGCGTTCATCGTGGTTTTCCTTATCCGAATTCCGATCGGGATCGGCATGATGACGTCATCCTTATTCTGTTGAGCAAGGCTATTCTGGCTTATTGAAGGCGTCAACCCCAAACCGGACGAAGAAGAAAAGCGGTAGGGGCAGCGCAAGCCCCCGCAGGGCGCGAGTGCGTGCCCGAGGAGGCTGGAGCGAGGGGGAGCCGCGTCGCCTCTGTGATTGGCTAATTATTACAGATCGCCCATCGTGGCGACCATGATCGCCTTGATCGTGTGCAGGCGGTTCTCGGCTTCGTCGAAGACTTTCGAGTTTCTGTGGCGGAAGACGTCGTCCGCGACTTCCATGGACTTGAGGCCGTACTTGCTTTCGATGTCCTTGCCGACGGCGGTATCGGTGTCGTGGAAGGCGGGGAGGCAGTGGAGGAAGATGCAGTCGGGGTTGCCGGTCTTCTTCATGAAGTCCATCGTGACGCGGTACTTGTCGAGCTGCTGGATGCGTTCCTCGAACTTGGCTTCCTCGCCCATGGAAACCCACACGTCGGTGTAGAGGGCGTCGGCGCCCTTGAGGGCGACGTCGGCCTGCTCGATGGAGAAGAACTCGATGGAACCGCCGGTACGCGCGGCGACGACTTTCATTTCCGCGGTGAGTTTTTCGTTGGGCCAGAGTTCCTTCGGGGCCAGGGCGGCGAAACGCATGCCCATCTTGGCAGAGCCGATCATGAGGGCGTTGCCCATGTTGTTGCGGGCGTCGCCGCAGTAGACGAGCTTGCACGTGGAGAGGGGCTTGGCGACGTTTTCCTCGATGGTGAGGAGGTCGGCGAGTATCTGCGTGGGGTGGTCGTCGTCGGTGAGGCCGTTCCAGACGGGGACGCCGGAGTACTTGGCCAGGTCCTCGACGAGCTTCTGGGAAAAGCCGCGGTACTGGATGCCGTCGTACATGCGGCCGAGCACCTTGGCGGTGTCCTCGACGGATTCCTTCTTGCCCATCTGGGAGTTCGTGAGGAAGGTGGCGTTGCCGCCTTCGTCCCAGCAGGCGGTTTCGAAGGCGCAGCGGGTGCGGGTGGATGCCTTGTCGAAGATGAGGACGATGTTCTTGCGGTAGAGCAGTTCGCCCTTGATGCCTGAGCGCTTCTTGGCCTTGAGGTCGCGGGACAGGTCGAGCAGGTAGCGGATTTCCTCAGGCGTGAAATCCTTGAGCGTCAGAAAACTTCTTCCCTTGAGATTGACGGGCATGGGATCCTCCTGGTGATGCGCCGCGCGTTCGGCCGGGCCTGCACCCTGCGGCGAAGCATCGATGGCAAGCAGGGATCGCGTCGGCCGGTCTGCCGGATCGCGCCCTGTGCGTGTGCTTCTTCCCGGTATAGCACGCGCCGTGGGGTCGGTCAAGTAATTCCATGACGCATAAATACTTACGATTTTGCATGAATATACGGTCGAAGGCGAACGTTGACAAGGGTGGAGTCGAATCCTATGCTTTTCACTGCGCCCGGGGACGTTCCCGGGCGCGGCGACGGAACGAGGGAGGGTCGGATGATGCCACGTTATCGGGCTTGGTTGTTTCGCCTGGTTGCCGTTTGCGCGCTGGCCCTGGTTGCCTCCCCGATTCCCTGCCTGGAGGACGACGAGTTGCCGGGGCTGGAAGCGGCGATCACGGAAAACTTCGAACGCGGGGCGGGGCTTTTCGACGACGGCGCCTATGCGGAGGCATACGCCGAGTTCGGGAAGAACTTCCCGTACCTCGACGACATCCGTTCCCTCGGCTACAGCCAGCGCGAACGGCTCCAGGACAATGGGGTCTACTACTCCTACGCGGACAGCTGGCTGTACGGCGGGCGCTCGAAGCTGCGGCTCGGCGAGGTCGACGCCGCCATCCGGTGCCTGGACGTCGTCCGCGAGCTGGTGCCGACCTGGGACCCGATCTGGACGGAACTCTCGGAACTCCACGAGGGACGCGGCGACCGCGCGGCCGTCATGGCCCTCTGGGAAGCCTGCATCGAGGCGGTTGCGACCGTCGACTACAGCAGCAACAAGGAATACGCCTGGGTGCCGGCGAAGGCGTACGACCGGCTCTCCATGCTCGCGATCGGCGACCGCGACTGGACGAAGGCGATCGCGTACGGCCGCGCGGCGCGGGGAATCAGGGACCCGGAGCGCGTCCTGCCGCTCATGAACGCGGGGCTCGCGGCGCTGCTTGCCGGCGACGACGCGACTGCGATCGGATTCTACGCTACGGCGATGGCCGACGCGGACGATATGACGAAGGAGCTCCTGCGGCAGGGAATCCACGACATCGTCGCGTATATCGCGCCGGTCACGGACGGTGCGACCAGCGCGGCTGGACCGGCGGCGCGCTTCGCGCTATGGGCGCTCGCTGACCGGCTCGGGGACAGTGTCCGCTCCGCCGCGTTCCTGGCGGCCGCGGCGGCTGACCCGGCGCTGCCGGACAGGCTGGACGCGATCGGCGCCTCTGGCGGGCTCGAGCCCGCCGCGCACTGGGCGACCGCGCGCTTTTTCGCGTCGACGGGCGACGCGGACCGCGCGATCGCCGCGCTCGGCAGGGCGACGGGCGGGTCGGCGATGCTGGCCCGGCAAGCCGCCGCCGGGGAGCCGGCGCTGGCCGCGCTCGTCGGGACGCGGGTCTTCGAGTCGGCGTTTCCGCGCGCGGCGGCAGCCGGCGCGGCGGGACCGGGCGGGTCAGCGGACCGGCAGGTGCCGCGCCCCGACGAACGTCCCTACGAGATCGTCGTGCAGTCGCGGCATCGCAAGGCGATCACCGGGATGGAGGCGAGCCCGGACGGGCGCTTCGTCGCGACGAGTTCCGGCGACCGGACGGTGCGTCTGTGGACGAAGGACGGCACGCTCGTGCGGATCTACCGCTCCGACCGCGGGCTTTCCTGCTTGGCGTTCAGCCCGGACGGGAGCTTTCTGGTCGCGGGCACCGAGGCGGGTGCGCTCAGGCTGTGGAAGGCGGACGGCACCCCGCTGCCCGAGATCCCGGTGCCGAGCTACCCGGTTCACTGCGTCGCGGTGAGCCCCGACGGGACGCGCATCGCCGTCACGTCGAGCATCATCGGTTCCGGCGACGACTTCGCGGTCAGGCTCTACGACCGGTCGGGCGCGTTCCTCAAGGCGTACCAGGGCCACCGCCTGCCGGTGCAGAAACTGGCGTTCGGCACTGACGGGCGCCACCTGGCTTCGCTCGACCTGCGCGGCGGCTTCCGCGTGTGGGACACGGTGACCGGCGCCTGCGTACGTTCCGTCGGCGGGACGGGCAGTGCCGACGATCCGGTCACCGGCAGCTTTGCGTTCGACCCGGCAGGCGGCGGCGTCTGGACTTCGGGCGCGGCGGACGGCCTCGTCCTTTCGAAGCCCGACGGCTCGGCCGTCCGGAGCCTTCCCGTCGACACCGCGGCGGTCCCGCCCGGGAAGGCCGGTAGGCAGGATCTGTCGCCGTACGACCTGGTCCCGTCACCTGACGGCACGACGATCGCGCTCGTCGTCAGGGACCGCGCCGTCACGATCTCGGCGCGGGACGGGCGCGCCCTGGCCGCCGTGGAGGCGGGGCCGGGGGTCGCGATCGGCGCGGCGCGCTGGACGAAGGACGGCGGACTGCTCCTGGAGGAGGCGACGGGCGGAGACGACGGGTCCGTCCGCGTCGTCTCCGTCGACGCTGGCGGCCGGCGGGCTGCGTCGTTCCCGCTCGACGCCGGCCAGCTCGTCCATGCGGACGTGAGTCCCGACGGATCGCGCATCGCCGCCGTGTACGACGACCGCAAGATCCGGCTGTTCCGGACCGACGGGTCGTTTGCGCTGGCCTTCAAGGAACTCGAGGGCGGCTTCCAGAGCGTGCGGTGGAGTCCCGACGGCACCACGCTTGTCGCTTCGGACGACGGCAACGCGAAACTGGGCAAACTCAACGTCAATGCGTCGATCTGGAGCCCGGACGGAAGCCTGCGAAAACTGTTCGGGTACTGGTACGGCGTCTCTGCGAACGTCGCCACCCTCGAGAGCGGCTACAGCCGGAGCCGGGACGCCGTCATCGTCCCCGGTTCGGGGAACGTAATCCTGTACGGCGCCGACGCGGTCGTCGCCTACGACCAGGGCGGCCGCAAGCTCCGCCAGTACCCCTTTGACGCCTGGGACCTGGACGCGAGCGCCGACGGGACGCGCGTCGCGTTCGTGGGCCGCGACGTCGCGGAGCTGTGGGACGGGAACGGCCCTGTCCGCCGCTTCCCGCGGGACGGTGACGACTACCCGCAGAAAGTGGCGCTGTCGCCGGACGGATCGCTCGTCGCATTCGGCTACGGAAGCGACCTCAGGCTGTACGCCGCGACCGGCGAGCTCCTGTGGTCGGTGGCAGCCCACGGCCAGTGGATCGAGGACATCGCCTTCAGCCCCGACGGCCGACGTGTCGCCACGTGCGCAGGCGACGTGTCGATACGGATCTGGAACCTCGACGGTACGCCCGCGACGGTCCTTGCGGGGCACCGCGACAGCGTCCGCGGTTTGAAGTATTTCCGCGGCTCGTCGCGTCTCTTTTCGTATTCCGACGACGGCACGATGGGCTTGTGGAACCTCGAGACGGGAGAGTCCTGCTTCATCGCGATCGAGGGCGATGAATGGATCATCTTCACCCAAGACGGCTATTTCGACTGCTCCAAGAAGGGCGGTTCCCTGGTCGCGGTCGTGCGCGGCGACGATGCCTACGCCGTCGACCAGTTCGCGCTGGCCTGGAACCGTCCCGACCTCATCCTCCAGCGGCTCGGGCTCGGCGAGGAAGGCCAGGCTGGGCATTACCGCGTCCAGTACCTCAGGCGCATCGCGAAGCTGGGCCTCCTGCCAAGGCGCATCCCGATCCGCGACTTCGAGGACGGCGTCCTGTCGGAGCGGACGCCGCCCGAGGCGCGGAAGCTCGCGGGACAATACTGGTCGCGCCGGGGCGATGCCTACGTCCTGTCCGGCTCTCCGGGCTACGCGGAGCGGCTCGAGCTCATGCGGTCGCCGGATTTCGTCGCGCAGGTGGAGATCCTCCTGGCGTCGGGGTTCGACGTGCCCCAGGCACGGCTGCTCGGCAGCGAGCGGACGGGGGATGCGGTCACCCTGTCGCTCGCCTTTTCGTCGGCATCCTCGGAACTGTACCGCTGGAACGCGTACGTGAACGGTGTACCGATGTATGGCAGCTCGGGCAGGGAGATCGCCGGCAAGGAGGCACAGGTCAGGGTGACGGTGCCGCTGTCCGTGGGGACGAACCTCATCGAGGCGGGGTGCCTCAACGAAAACCTCATGGAATCATGGCGCGTCCGCACCGTCGAGGAGCGCGCCGGGACCGCGCGCGGCGACCTTTACTTCATCGGCTCCGGCGTTTCCGCGTACCGCAACCCGGAACTCAATCTCGGCTTCGCGAAAAAGGACGTGCTCGACCTGGCCGCCTCGCTCGGGGCGATGGAGGGATCGGCGTTCGACGAGGTCCATATCCTGGCCCTGACGGACGCGGACGCCACCGTAACCGGCCTTTCCGCGGCGGCGTCCTTCCTGGCGGACGCGACGGTCGACGACACGGTCGTCCTCTTCATCTCCGGCCACGGGGTCCACGACGACGATCCCGGAGCCACGTACTACTACCTGACGCACGAGACCGACCTGGGCGACCTTTCGCGGACGGCCGCACCCTTCGAACTCGTGGAGGACATCCTCGTCGGCATCGCGCCGCGCCGCAAGCTCTTCCTCATCGACACCTGCGAATCCGGCGACATCGAGCCCGGCGCGCTGGATGACGCGATCGGGCAGGCTGGCCTGAAGGGCATGGCAGCCAGGACGACGCGGTCCGGCGGCCTCACCCTGGCAAGCAGGAAGGTAAAAAGCCCACCGCGTTCCTACCTGTCGCAGCGCGACCGCTACATCTACAACGACCTCACCCGGCGCTCGGGCGCCATCGTGTTCTCCTCCTGCGGCGGCGGGGAGCTTTCGTACGAGCTGGCCGAATTCGAAAACGGCCTGTTCACCGAAATGCTCATGGGCGCTCTCGGATCGGGCGGCAAGGCCGCCGACGCGGACGGCGACGGCCTCGTCGCCATGAACGAACTCGAAGCCTTCGTGTCGCTCGCGGTCGCGAAGGCGAGCGGCGGGCTCCAGCATCCCACCGTGGACCGCGACAATCCCGAGCAGACGATCGCCTTCCCCGTGTCGTCACGCTCGCGCGTGGAATCGGCGCCCAGGGCATCCGTCATGGTATCCGTCGAAGGGTCGCTCTTCACCATGGGATCGAACCGGGGACGGAAGGACGAGTATCCCGAGCACCTCGTGCGGCTCGATGACTACTTCCTTTCGGCGTACGAACTCACGGTCGGAGAATTCGCGGCCTTCGCCGCGGACTCGGGCTACAGGACCGAACGTGAACGCGAAAACGAACAGTTCAAGGAGAAGGCCTTCGCCTGGAACTCAGGCGTCTTCGCTGAGGACCCGGACCTGCCCGCCATCGGGATCTCGCATACCGACGCCGCCCGCTACTGCAACTGGGCCAGCCGGCGCGACGGCCTGGAGGAGTGCTACATCTTCGATGAAACGGGTGTGGCGACCTGCGATTTCTCGAAGGACGGCTACCGCCTGCCGACGGAAGCCGAGTGGGAATACGCGGCCCGGGGCGGCAGGGACGATCCCGGCGCGATCTTCGCCGGCGGCGACCGGCTGCAGGATCTGGGGTGGTACTCGGGGAATTCCGGCTACCGTTCCCATCCGGTCGGCGGTCTGGCGCCCAACGGGCTCGGCCTCTACGACCTGAGCGGCAACGCGCTGGAGCTATGCGAGGACTGGTACGCCGAGGACGCCTACGCGAATGCGCCTGGCCACAACCCGCGCGGACCCGGGACCGGCCGGGAGCACGTGATCCGGGGCGGCTGCTGGGCGGCCGACGAAGGCTACGCGCAGGTCCGCATCCGGCAGGAGCCGTCGTACTGGCGCATGCAGCCCGTGATCGGATTCAGGCTGGCGCGCAACGCGCCTGAGGGAGGCGGGCGATGAGGCTCGCGACCATCGCGGCGTCGGCCCTCGCGGCCGCCCTGGCGCTCGGCGCGGCCCCGGCGGGCGCGCAGGAAGAGACCGACCTGGCGGCGAATGGGCTCCGGGGTCCGGTCCTGAAGCGGACCGAGACGGCGCGGCTGTATTCGGGCGCGGCGGTCTCGGAGGCGGAGACGTCGTGGCTCGTCTTCAACGAGGCCGGGTACCTGTCGGCATCGGGCTCCGTCCGCGCGGACGGCCTACCGGGGACCGCCTATGCCTGCGGCTACGACGCGTCGGGCAGCGCGCTCGCGTGGGTGGAGGGCTTCAGCCGGAAGCTCATGCGGCCCGAGGGGTCGCTGGACTACCTCCGCACGATCGTCCGCGACAGCGCTGGGCGGGTCATCGAGACGCGCACACGATGGCTGGACGAAGGCAGCGAGGTCGTCGTCGGCAACGACTACGACCCGGGCGGCCGCCTCGTCCGCGCGACGACCGTGCGGGACGGCGAGGTCTCGGGATGGACGGAGTACGAATACGACGCCGACGGCCGCAAAGTCCTCGAGACCCTGCGGTCGGCCGAAGGCGGCGTGCAGTGGATGCAGGAGACCGAATGGGACGACTCGGGCAGGGTCGCCTTCCTGCGGAACCGGGACGCCCGCGGGGCGCCGCTCGGTTCGACGCGGTGCGTCCGCGACGGGGAAGGCAGGCTGCTCGCCGAGGTGTCGATGGACGGGTCCGGCACGACGACGGTCGAGACCCTGTACGCGTACGACGCCCGCGGCGACCTTGTTTCGACGGACGAGTACAATGACGGCGGCCTGCAGCGCCGCGAGGCCATGATCCGCGACCGTGCGGGTCGCCTGGTCGAGCGCCGGGTGCTGGGGGGCGACGGGAAGCTCCGGTACCGGGAGATCCTCGCCTACGACGCCCGGGGCAACGCGATCAGCCACGAACAGCTCACGATGGCCGACGACGGCGCAACGGTGGAACGCCGCCGCTGGACCGTGCACGCCTACGAGTACCGATAAAAACATTTACCACGGCGGGGGAACCACGAAGGACACGAAGGGAATGGAAGATGAAAGAGAAATACCGGGGGTCGGGAAGAAGTTACTTTTTCCTTCCTTGTTCGCCTCTTGCTTGTTCCTTCGTGTCCTTCGTTATCTTCGTGGTAAACCTATTCCTTGTTACGGCTGCTTGGTCCCGTAGCGGAAGCGCTTGATGCTCTGCTTCGGTGTCTTCTCGAAGGGTTCTTTCTGGAGCACGACCTTCGTGATGCGGCTGAAGGCGGCCAGCTTGGCGTTCGCTTCCTTGCGGACCCGTTCGAGCATGTCCCCGGCCTTCTGTTCCATCCCCACGATACCGTCATGGACCGCGTCGCCGAACGCATCCATGATTTCAGGCTTCAGCTGGACCAGTGCGACGAGCCCGGCTTCGTCCTTGTAAACGATCGATTCGAGCACCAATTCGTGCTGGTTGAGTATCGCCTCGATCTCCTCGGGGTAGATGTTCTCTCCCGACGCTCCCAGGATCATGCTCTTGAGTCTGCCGCGGATGAACAGCCGTCCCTTGTCGTCGAACACGCCGAGGTCGCCGGTGCGGAACCAGCCGTCTTCCGTGAAGACTTCCTTCGTGTGCTCCTCGTCCCGCCAGTACCCGCGCATGACGTTGGGGCCACGGACCTGGATCTCGCCTTCGCCGTTGTCGGCCCTGGCGTCCGCGATGCGAATTTCGACGCCCCGCATGGCCGGACCGGTCGACCTGGGCACAGTCTTGAAGGGGGGGGCGCCGGCCACCATCGGCGAAGTCTCGGTGAGGCCGTAGCCGATGGCGTAGGGGAACTTGACGCGGGCGAGGAAGGCTTCGACGTCCGGAGCCAGCGGCGCGCCGCCCACGCCGAAGAAACGCAGGCGTCCGCCGAAGACTTTCTTGAGCTTGAGGCCGGCCAGGCGCTCGAGGATGCCCTTGAAGAGGGGCGACGCGTAGAGTTTCATCGCCTGGAGCTTGGGAAGCACGCTCGATCGGTAGATCTTCTCGATGACGAGGGGAACCGAGAGCACGACGGTGGGCCGGATCTGCGCCAGGGCGGGCAGCAGGGCCGACGCCGAGGGCGGCCGGTCCAGGTAGTAGACGCGGGAACCCTGCAGGACGGGCAGGATGAGCCCGAGGGTGCACTCGTAGGTATGTGCGAGGGGGAGAATCGACAGGAACACGTCCCGCGTGTTCATGACGATGATGGTCCGGTTGGCCCAGGCGTTCCAGGCGATGTTCCGGTGGGTGAGCATGACGCCCTTGGAAAAACCCGTCGTGCCGCTCGTGTAGATGATGGCAGCCAGCGAATCCTCCGACAGCGCCGGGAACAGGACTTCGTCCGCGAGCGACGGGGCGGCGGCTTCGGACAGGTCCTCGAGGGCGATGACGGCCGGCCTGGCAGGAGCTTTCATCGATGCGAAGGCCTCGACGAGCTTGGGTTCGAGCTTTTTCGAGACGAATACCGCCTTCGTGCCGGAATGTTCGAGGATGTTGGCGATCTGCGCGGCTCCGAAGTCCACCATGATGGGAACGACGATGAAACCGGCGGCCGCCGTGCCGAAATAGGCCATGCCCCACTCGGGACGGTTTTCCGAAAGTATGGCGGCGCGGTCGCCAGCCTGGAGGCCGAGGGTCTTCAGGAGGACGGCCGCGGCGGCGGCCTTGGCCTTGAGCTCGGCGTAGGTATACGAGCGCCCTTCCGCCCATGCGAGGACTGGCAGTTCCGCAAACTCGGCGGAACTCTGGAGCAGGATGTCACGGATCGTGAAAAGTGTGGGGTCGTACACGAAAGTACCGTCCGGTTTACGGCTTGCGCCGGGATCGGGATGCGGCCGAAAAGCCCTCCCGTTGAACTGGGACACACCGGTGCGGGAAAAGTTGCGGGAAAACGTCTTTTTCCTGCGCGTGGGAGGCCGGGAAGGCTGGCATGGTTTTGATCTATCCGGCGTGGCGCTGTATACTAGTGGACATGATGGACGCCGGCAGGTATCGACCCTTCGAACTCCTCATGATCGGACTCGAATCCCGGGGATCGCTCGCCGAAATCGGCGCGGGACATCGATGCCGCCGTGTTTCCAGATAGGCAAATGCATCCTGAGACTGACTTTGTTGAAAAAGGGCCGACCGGCCGAATCCAAGTGGCTTTACGGAGCGAGTAATGAACCGAGCCTTGATGCTGATGTTCCTAGTCTTTTTCACGGCGGCAGCTTGGAGCGCAGACAAGGTTTGGGACAATGATGCTCTGGACAACGATTGGATGAATCCGGCCAACTGGGATCTGGATGCCCTCCCCGTCGCCGGCGACAATATCGCCATCAACATCGCGGCAAACATCATCAACGTTCCTGCCACGGTCTTCCTGGGCGTGACGATAGCCGGAGATGCCGTGTTCACCGGAACGTTGAATGCCCAGAGCGCATCCGTTTCGGGAAACCGCACCGTGACTTTCAGCAACGGCCTTTCGCTTTCCGCAAGCCTGGACCTGGGCGTCATGACAGGCGGTTCCCTGACGCTAGGCGGATCCTTGACGGCACAAGGAGTGACGACGGCGGCGGCCAATTATACCATCAGCCTCAACGGCGGCGGTACGGTCGACACGGACACGACGTTCCTGAACACGGGCGCTCTGGTGCTGGGGAACGATGCCGGGGACACGCTGACCTTCACCGGGGGCCTGGACACGGCGGCATGCAGCGGTACGAGCGTTGCGGGGATCGTGCAGACGACGGCGACGCAGATGGACCTCGGGGCGGTG
>JAPLSN010000043.1 GCA_026398615.1 Spirochaetota bacterium
CTTCCCTATGAACTGGTAGAGCTCGACATCCCTCGGGTTCATCCACCACGACTTCCAGTCGAAACCTTTTTCGTCACCGAGGCAGGCTGTAATGCTGATATAACCGATCGGGGCGTCGAACCAGACGTAGAAGACCTTATCCCGGAATCCGTCCTTGGGGACGGGAATGCCCCACTTGAGGTCCCTGGTGATGGCCCGCTCGCGGAGCCCGTCCCTGATCCATGCCTGGGTCATCTGGATGGCGTTGTTCGCCCAGAACCCGCGGACGCTGGCTTCCTTCATCCAGGCTTCCAGCTTGGGCCGGATGCCCGGAAGGTCGATATACAGGTGTTTCGTCGACCTGGGCGCAGGAGCCGACTCGCAGGTGGAGCATCTGGGCTCCTTCAGCTCGGTCGGATCGAGCAGCTTGCCGCAGGATTCGCACTGGTCGCCGCGGGCGTCCGCATAGCCGCAATGGGGGCAGGTACCCTTCACGAACCGGTCCGCGAGGAAGCGGGAACAGGAATTGCAGAAGAGCTGTTCGATGGTCTGTTCTTTTATGAAACCCGCTTTATCCAGGTCGGCGAAGATGGATTGGACGATCTCCGTCTGCCGGGGCGTCGACGTGCGGCCGAACTTGTCGAACGCGATGCCGAACCACTCATAGATGTCCTTGTGGATTTCGTGGAATCGCCCGCAGAGCTCCGCGGGCGTCACTCCTTCCTCGAGCGCTTTCGTCTCTGTGGCCGTGCCGTACTCGTCCGTGCCGCAGATGTACAGGGTATCATAGCAGCGCAGGCGGCAAAAGCGAGCGAAGACGTCGGCCGAGAGAACCTGGATGAGGTTCCCGAGGTGGGGAACGTTGTTGACGTACGGTAAAGCGGAGGTTATGAGCCGTCGTTTCATGGTCTGCTACTATAGGGAAGCCCGGAAGGAGCTGTCAAGCGAGCGCTGTTACTCAGGGCGTTCATCTTCCCTGGCCAACGGCTTCGCAAACCGTCAGCGAAGCTGACCGGCAGCTTCGCTGACGAGGGGTCAGAACATGATTCTCGCTGTCAGGACGAGCTCGTACCCGGCGGTGAACACTCCCCGACCGTCGGAGACAGCCCAGCCCTGCGACAGGGCGGCAGAAACGGAAACCGACATGCGCTCGGGTACCGCGTACCTGGCTTCGTAACGCTCCCTGATTTCCGTTTTTGAGACGAGCCCGAAAGGATCAGGGCGGGAGAACGAGATCGAAGCCCCGATTTCGTGGGCGTGAATCCGTTCCCTCGTCGCGAGGTCTTCGAGAAACGCCGACACGTAGGATTTCTCCGTGGCTCCACCCCCGCGGCCGCCCGGGTCGCGCCGTGGACCGATAACGCGATCCACGATGGTACCGAGCCAGGATCCATCCGGCATGAGGATCCAGGACAGTGAGACGAGTTCCGACCATGTGCGGCCGTCGCGAGTGGTATCCAGCGAAAAACGGTTTTCGACCGCGAGCGAATCGCCGCCATCGGCGTAGAATCCCGCCCTGAGGATATTGGCGAACGCGACGAGCGACGCGCCATCGCCCCGGTCGAGAACCCAGCTCAAATCGGTCCGTCCTGCGAATTCGTCGGTCCCGTACAGTGAAATCGCGGGATATGCCCCCAGAGATCCGAACAGGTTGACCGCCTGGACCGCGAGTGAAGCCTTGACCGTCCAGGCATCCGTGACCGTATCCAGTTTCCGGACGAGGGAGCGGCCGAACGCAAGGGTGCCTTCCGAGGGAAGCACGAGATCGAACCATTTCGAGCCCGATGAACGCTTCCACGTAGTCCCCGCCTCCGCCACGAGGGCCGCGCCGGAAGATGACGACGTCGAGGATGAAAAGGATGAGGCGACGTCATCAGAAAACAGCTCGATCACGGGAACATCGAGCCAGGCGAACGAAGCTTGCGAAAAGGCGGCGGTCCATCGCCCCGCATCGCCGAGGAACCCATCCCCGGAAAGGGCTTGTTCGTCCGTCCATGATCTACGGTACCAGGGTCGTACCGAAAAGGACCCCGCGGCGAAGCGCCAGCCAAGCTCGGCCGACGCGTCGGCCAGGAAGGAAGGATCGGCGGGATCGCTGCCATATCCGGCAGCCGCCTTGAGGAATTCCCGTTCCTCGAGGACGGTGAGATTCGCTTTCACGGTCCTCGAAAAGGAATCGGATTCGTAGGCCGGAAGCAGGAACCTGAACGAGTCTATCCAGGCGGGGCCGTAACTCGCGGGCAGGTCCGCCGCATCCACGCTCGAACTGCCGTTCGCTTCGAGCCGTGCCGCGACCAGGCGATTGCCGATGACGGCATCCGCCAGCCAGTGCTGGGTAAAGAGCCCCGCGCGAAAAGCCGAGGACGCGGTGACGGCGCTCGAAAACGCCGTTCCGGCTTTCGCGGCCACGCGATTTTCCCTCGAAAAGCGGCCATCATGTGCGCTGAAGCTGAAACGGTCCGAAGCGCCAATGAAGGGAAGGCGGAACAGGGAGACGCCATGGCCGAAGGATGCGTCGAACTCCGATCCGGAGGCGGAGAGGTCGGCTATCGCCTCGAGGTCCAGGGGACCCGCGGCCAGCTGGCCGTCCGCCACGATGCCCCCGTATGCCGAAGACTCTCCCACGCCGCCCCGAAGCGACGCGCTGGCTCCTGGAGACGCGATGACCGGGACGCCGAGGATGGAACCCCAGGCGGCGTCGGGCCATGCGCCTGAAAATTCGGCGGCGCCGATCGCCGAAAAAGCACCGGAGGATTCCTCGAAATGCAGTTCGTCGACCAGGATCGCATTAGCCGGAGTGTCGCCTGTAACCGATATCCGTATCACCCTGGCATCGACCGATCCGTCGTAGACTGCCGATCCCAAGGGCATAGGCTGTTCCACGCCATCGTCCGAGCGGGCGTACAGGAGTTGCGCGCTCCCGTCGCCGTAGTCGACTATGTACTTCCTCCAGCCGGAGATGCCGCCTGCAAGATCCACGGTGGCCCGGACGGCAGCCGATGAACCATCGCCGATGGAGACGGTGAGCTCGGCCGATGTCGAGGATGATTCAGCGAAAAACGCGAAGCGTCGGTACGAGCGCACGGGCACCGGATCGATGTATTTCAGGGTTTCGAAAGCCCCCCCAACGTCAGGCATCAGCTCAAGTACCTTTTGCTTCTCCCCGTCCGGATGGAAGCGTTCCATGGCCGCGGGAAATGCCTTCTCGAGGCTCGAATCCTCGATGGCGGCGGCGGCGCCGGTAGTCGGCATGAAGGGGCTTTTCCACGCGGATTCGTTTTCCATCCCCTCGAGCCTGAGGAGGCCGGTCGCGTCGTCCCTCCGGTAATCCGCGGCCAGCGACGCCTTGAAGGAATACGGTTCCTCCTTGCCCTCGATGCCGCCTGAAATCGTCATGGTGCCCGGCGAATCGGAGCCGGGTTCGGTGAAGCCGGTTCCGGGTACGCCCCAGCGGCAACCCAAGGCAGCCCAGGCGGACCAGGCGTCGGACAGGGAATAGCGTCCGCCGAGCGCGGCGGCCACGACGCCATCCCCCCGTTCGTCGCTGGCAATCAGGTAACTCACTTCGATCAGGTCGGAAGGACCCGGCGGGGGGAGTATCGTCACGGTGCCGGAATTCGCGTCAAACGTGAAGGAAAGGTCGAGGATGCCGTTCCTGCGCACTTCGATGCTGCCGTCCATGACGTCCTGCGGCAGCTTGATGCCGTCGTATCCCGAGCTGATTCGGACGAGGATGCCGACCGGGTACTCCGGATGGTCCCTGTCGGCGTTGTCGCCAGGATCGATCAGCCCCGCGTCGTAAATCCAGGAAGACGCACTTGGGCCCCCTTCGTCCACGAAAGGGAAACGCTCCTGTAAACTGTCCGCGAGAGCGCCATCCTTGCGCACTTCCAGGCTGCCGTCAGACTGGAGGAAGACCGAATACCCGGGGAGCGACGAGCCGGTCGAAGATTCCACGACGGACAGGATGGCGCCTTCGGGTATTCCCGAGGCCGGATAGCGGTTCAGGAATTGATGGTTGCTGCTGTCAGCACCTTCGGTGACAGGAGGATACAGCTGCGTGCAGTCTTCCCCATCCACTTCCACATCCACATCGCTGCCTCCGACGACGAGGAGCTTGCGGTCGTCTTCCAGCGCGGCAGCGAGCGCGATCCTGCCTGTAACGGATGAAAAGGAAAACTCGCTGCCCGACATGAGCCGGTAGCGAACGTCGTCACTCCCCGTGAAGGGCCCCGTCTCCGCTTCGACGTAGAGTTCGACGATGCCCGGGGAAGGAGCGTCAAAGTACCTGCCGGAGATGTACGCCGAGGGTTCGATGGTTCGCTCGGACAGTTCGCGCGCGCCGAGGAAGGCCCTGGATTGCCGCCCCGCCCTGTCGTACCGCACGATGGCGTCGATCGACGACCGATCGTCGCCCGCCTGGACCTTCACGCCGAACGATCCCTCGATCCCCTTCCCGATGCCCAGAAATGGGTAGTCGGGGAAGTCGAGGCCGTCGTTTCCGACCCGGACTTCGCGGAGGTATTCGTCTTTCCCGCCAAGGTAGCCCGCGGCGAAGATCGACGCGGAAAATTCGTCCTTGACGGCGGTTTCGACGTACCATTGCCGGTTGAGGAGATAGTAGAGGTACAGGTCGGGATGCTGCTTGAACAGGATGGGCGTGGCGCTCAGGCCGGCAGCGTCAGAAACGCCGAACAGAGCGCTCGACAGGACCTGCACTTCCCAAAAACCCTTCGCGAACAGCTCCGTCTCGACTTCTCCCGACGAGGTCGAAAGAAGCGACACGGGATCCTCGAACCACAATCCGGGCACTTCCGCCTGGGGCGACGCGGCCGTGACGACGAGGATCATGAGAAAAAGTGTCGTCACCATCCTGTTCACGATCGCGGCATGCTCCGTAACCCTGCAATGGGCGCGGTTATTTCCCGAACTGCTGGATGTTGAACAAGTTGACCTTTTCCAACATCCTGTCGAATACTATCGCGGGGTTTTGCGATACACAAGCATGAGGCACCGAATGGGCCGCGGAAATCGCCGGGGGGCAGGTCCGGGGACGGCCGGGATGCCGGCGTTCGCGGCGAAATGGGAGGCAGGATCAGGATGATGACGGTCTCGATGATACGGCTGATTATCGAAATACCCGAAACCGGGACGATCAAGGACAAGCGTCGCGTCGTGAATTCGGTCAAGCAGCGCCTGCGGCAGAAATTCAGGATGTCCTGCGCGGAAGTCGACTTGCAGGAATCCCGTGGTTTCGCGGAACTCGGCGGCGCCTATGTCTCCAACTCGCGGGAACTCGGGGAAGGCATCATGAACAAGGCGCTTGCCTTCGTGGAAGGCAGCTGCGCGCTCCGTATCCACGACGTCCAGATCCATTCGGAAACCTATGGATAAAATCGTGCCGCTGATCCCGTCGCGGACGGCATTTACAGAACGCCCCGATTCGGCTAGTTTGTACCCCATGAAAACCCTGTCATTCGCGCCGGTCGCCGCGCTCGTCTCATGCCTGCTCCTCTATTCCTGCGTCGGCGTATCCGGAACCGTCACGTTCGGTGCCGACGGGTCCGGGACGGCGTCGTTCACCTACACCGTCTCCAAAACCGTCGAATCCCTCGGCAAGCTCGAAGCCAACTCGACGAAACTCCCCTTTCCGGTTTCCCGGGAGGATTTCGACCGCTCGGCATCCAGGATACCGGGGCTCCGGCTCGATCGCTGGAACAGGAAGGATACGGCGGACGACATCGTGATCGACGTCGGCATCGCCTTCGACTCGCCGGCGACCTTCGCCCTGTTCCTGGATCCGGAGGGCAAGCGTGCCGCCTTCCGGCAATCGGGGAAGGAAAAGGAACTCTCCATACGGCTCGCCACGGGGAAAACCGCGCTGGATCCCGACCTTGCCAAATTCGTGGATACCGTCTTTGCGGGGTACTTGTTCGACGTGACCATGAAAACGCCGTCGAAGCTCGTGTCCGCTTCGCCCGCGACGATCGATCCTTCCGGCCTGTCGGCCCGGTACAAGGTCCCGATGAACGATGTATTGAAAAGCCAAAGCGATATACTCTGGGTGATACGCTGGTGACCGCAACCGGGACGAGGCGCGCCGACGGTGCGATCATCCCGGGTCCCGTTCCCGACCGACCCGATTTTCGACCGACATGGAGGTTCCATGAAACGCCCGATGTCCACCATGTTGCTTCCTGCGATACTCCTGTTCGCGACGGCATCCGCCGTTCTTGCCGAGCCCCAAAGCGTCCTGGAGATGCGTTCGCTCTTCGCGAAGGCCGGCGATGCTTTCGACAACAACCATCCGGCCGAAGCGGTCGCCAGCTACGTCGCCGTCCTCTCCGTCGGGTCCCATGACGCTTCATCCGAGGCCAAGGAACTCATGGACAAGGCCAACGCCGAACTGACTCGCATCGGGACCATGCTCTCCATCGATCCGGGCGACGAGTGGGTCGGCCAGGACGGCAAGCAGCTCGGCGGTTCGACGAGGAACGTCGGCAAGACCACGGGCCTCAACCCCTCGGTGTACCTGTACCTCAACTACGGTGCCGGCAAGACGACGCTCGCCGATTTCCCCATCCACTTCGAATTCGCGAGGAATTCCGGCGTCCTCATCCAGGACGTGGCTACGAACGCCTACGGGCAGGCCAATACGACGATTTCGAAACTCGATTCGACGGGCTCGGAAGCCATCGTCAAGGCATTCCCCTTTTTCACGGTTCGCGGCTACACCTTCGCGTTCCGCAGCGTTTCCAGGGACTTCTCCTACCTCCCCCCGCTCAACATCGCGCGCGTCGTCGTGCTGGAACGCTCCGAGTTCGGCGTATCCGAGAATCCCCAGCTGCTCGATGCCGCGATCGCGGAGCTCAAGTCCACCGGCCTCCAGCTGACCGCCTGGAACGGCGCGATCGACACGGCCACCGTCATTTCCTCGTTCCAGGGCGACAACGATGCTCTCAGGAAGCTGTTCGGGTCCGCCGGCAACGCAGCATACATGGTGTTCGCCATCTCGGAGAGCGGCGCTGCGCAGCAGCTCGTGGTCGGCGGAGTCAAGAGGAACATCTGGCTCAACAGCGGTTCGGCCACGGTCCGTATCGTACGCGACGACGGAACCGTCGTGATCTCGCTGATTCTTCCCAACGTCAAGGGCCAGGGCAATGATGCGCAGACGACGGCAGCCAACTGCTTCATGCAGCTGCGGAAGAACGTGGTCGCCGAGATCAGGTCCAGGATCTCCGACATCAACGCAGCCCTGAAGAAATAGGGCGCTTCAGCGTTCCTCGTCGGCAGGTCCGGCGATGAACCTCGCGCGTGTCACCTTCCCGATCCCTTTCTCCTGGATACCGAACACGGCGCGCTCGAACTTCGTCCTGCGTGTACGGTCCTCGCCGAAAAGTTCGCCCTGGAACGCCCCTCCCCGCTCCAGGTTGACCAGGCCGAGCCCGATGAGCCGCACGGGAAGATTGTCGTTGCGCCTGTCGAGGAGTGACAGCGCGACTTCGTAGATCTCGTCCGACGCAAGCAGATAGTCCCTTGCCGTGACGCGGCGGCCGCTCGTAGAAAAATCGTCGGTCCTGAGCTTGAGGACGCAGGTCCTGGAACGGACATTCTCGCGGTATGCACGGTACGCCAATTCGTCCGCCATTCCGCGCAATACGGATTCGAGGGTCTCCCGGTCGGTCACATCCCGCTCGAATGTCGTTTCGGTGCTGATGGATTTCGAGCCTGCCTCGCCCGCATAGATCCCGGGATCGATTCCGCGCGAAGCCTTGTAGAGGAATTCGCCCCCGGACTTCCCGAAAATCGAGACGAGCAAGGACTCCCCGAGTTCCCTCAGTTTCGGGATGGAATCGATACCGAGTTCCCTGAAACGCTCTTGCGTCTTCTCGCCGGCTCCCCAGAGCCTGGCGATCGGGATGGCAGCCATGAAATCCGATTCGCCTCCTTCCGGTACGATCGTCAAACCGTCCGGCTTGGACAGGCCAGAGGCGGTTTTCGCGACATAGCGGTTGGACGCGACACCGACCGAGACCGTAAGCCCGGTCCGCGAGACGACCCGGCTCTTCAATTCTGCCGCCGAGTCCGCGGGGCAGCCCCAAAGCCGGCCCGTCCCCGTCATGGTCAGGAATGCCTCGTCGATCGAAACGACGGTCACGTCGGGCGTGAACTCGCCGAAGATGCCCATCACTTCGCGGGACAACTCCGAATATCTGTCCATCCTCGGTCGCGTGAATACGCCAGAGGGGCAGAGCCGGAAGGCTTCGCTGATGGGCATTGCCGACCGTATCCCGCATGTGCGTGCTTCGTAGGAACAAGTGGCGACCACACCCCTGTGCCCGGGCAAGGCCCCGACGATGACCGGTTTCCCCCTGAGCGAGGGATCATCGATCATTTCCACCGACGCGAAAAAGGCGTCGAGGTCGACATGGAAAAAAAGCTGCACGCTATTCTGACGCATGCCCGCGCGCTCCGAGCGTCCCTGTGTACGAGCTGACAAGCCGTTGGCGCGACAGACGAAAGCCGCCCGACCGTCCGGCGATCGCCCAGGGTCGCGGATGCTCCAGGTAGATGGCGGTAATCCGGATTTCGGATTCGAATCCCTCGGCGACGGCCAACTTCAGCTCCAGCGGCATGGGCGGCCGCGGACCGACGGATATCCCGATGCCCTTCCCTTCCGGCTTGATGAACACCGGCAGGGAACACTCGTACACGGAAATCGGGTCAGCTCCGGGCAGATCTATGGAAAGCCTGTACGGCGGGGTATCGCAATCGATGTCCATGACGATCGATCGGCGCCCGAGAATCCGTTCCACCTTGATCGTCAATCGCGGAGCCGCGCCGATACCGGGCACCGTCGAGCCGGACTGCCCGGCGTTCGACATGGGAAGCTTCACCGAACACCCGGCCCGGAGCAGGGTGATTTCCGGCAGGGGCTTGCCGGAGAGCACGTGTACGGTTCCTTCCGTGTCCCCGGCCCCGAGCGTTTCCATCAGGATTGCGTCCCTGACTCCGCCTGCCGCGATGGAGCGGCCATGGAGATGCTCGACCCCGATCACGGCCGAAAGGACCAGGACGGAAGCGATCGCCATGGTCCATTTTGACCGACGGATCACGACCGGTGCATGGGCGGCCAATGCCGCCAGGAGGAGGAAAAAGGGGAAGAGCACGATGGAAAGGGACAGCGCCTCGGGGAAGGTCGGGAAAAGGACGGGACGGAAGAACGCCCTCTGCGGAGACCGGACGGCTTCCCACGCAATGATCACCACCGGCAGCGGCGCTGCGATGCATGCTGCCAGGTCAGCCCACCAGGTTTTCGCCAGGACCGCGGCGATGGCGAACGCGAGGGCCCAGAAGAAAAAGATCGAGAGCGAGAGACGCACCGCCGAGAAGATCAGCACGTCGGCGGCCAGTACGAGCATGGCCCCGTTCATGAAAAAGGAAGGGTGAGGGGACAGGATCTTTTCTGCCATTCCGGCCGAAACGGCGGTCATGAAGGCAGCGAGGAGAACCATCAGCCTAGCCACCACGAAAAAGGCTGTACTCGACGAAACAAGGTCCTCGGGGGCGTAGCATGTCAGCATCATCCTGAAAACCATTCCCGCGGCAGCCGTCGTCAGCACGAGTGCCGTAAACAGGAGCGCAAGGCCGAACAGGAAGCCGGGTATCAGCCTGACGCGTTCGAGCAGCTGCTTCCTCCGCACGACCGACGATACCGCCAACAATGCGATGAGGCCGCCGATCAGCGAGAGCAGCGAGATGACATAGTAACGCTCCCTGACCACGACGGTCCATCCGGCCAGCGCAAAAAGAAGATACTGCTTGTCCCAGCTGTCGTACGCAACGCCGATTTCGGTTCCCGAAACGGATTCGATCGCGTTGACGAGGCGGTCGTAGGCAGGGAACCCGCCCGTATCCGGTTCTCCGGAATCGGACTGCATGATGCCGACTGCAGGGAATCCGTTTTCCATCCAGGGTTGGAGTGGGCCGGGGTCGTCGACGAGGCCGAGACGATACTCCAGCATCCGGTTCGGCGTGTCGACGGTATTAAAGCCGGCGGCGGCGAGCGACGAGGCGACGAGCTCCCGGTACCAGAACGGGGCGAGTATCCCGGCGGAGGCGTAGACAAAACGGGGTCGCGTGCCGGGCGAATCGAGTTCGAGATGCACGACGACAACGCTTTTTTCACCGAGCGCGACGGAGGATTCCTTCCGTGCGCCGAGTCTGGACCAAGGTCCGAGGCTTCCGCGGTCGTCCATGGCTGCGCCGTATTCAACCCCGGAAAAAAGGAAACGCACCGAGAATTTCGGCCGTTCCATCGCGTAACGTCCCATGAGCGAAAGAGCGACAGCCGCACCGAGCGATCCATCGGCTTTCACGTCCCCGTCGGGACGCGCCGATACGGGAACTTCGATCACGAGTACCCCCTCTCCGGTGCCCGGAACGTCGATCCGGAGCAGTTCCGAAAAGGAATGCCCCTCGATTCCCGTATCTGCGTCGAAGCTGACCCGTGAAACCTCGAACTCCAGCCCGGATGCACGGGAGGCGATATGGGCGAGAAGCAGCCGCAAGCTTTCGGAATTCTCGAAACGGGATCCGGAATCAGGCAGGGCCTTGTAGCAGGAACTCACATCAGGCGCCGTGGAAACGGCGATCGGTCCGGCCCGTGCGCTGCCATCCGGGAAGGCGGGAAATGCGAAAACGACCAGGATGAGACCGAGGAGGTACAGGCGCTTGGGCATTTCCGGTCGAGCATAAGTTGCCGCCTTGCCTTGGTCAAGCAGTCCGGCCCCGACGATATGGTATACAAGTTTTCCGAAATCCGATATATACTTCTCCACGTCGTATACCCTACGGCCAGAACGATCCGTCCGTAAGAAAGTCATGGAGCGCGGCGTGGCAGGCCAGGAAAGAAAAAGCTTCATAGAATTACCCATCAAAGTAATCCTCACCGAAGAAGGAACGACTTTCTTCATAAACAACAAGAAAAGCATCAAGAAATTCAAGCTCGCCGACAACGTCGAGGAATACGGCATCTTCCTGGACAAGTTTTCCCCACAGAGCCTCCAGCGGATGATGCTCATCGACTATGTTTCGAAAATCGAGATATCCAAGAGCGAATTCATGACCAGCCGGCAGGAAGTCATGGACCTTTCGAAGCTGATCGTGTATTCCATGCTCTACCGTCAGTTCGACGCGCTCATCTTCTCGAAGGTGCTCGGAAGCGACGTCATCAAGCACTGGAACAGGCTCAATCCCGCGAACATCATCGACGACCGTACCAAGATCAATGAGCAGTTCCTCCAGAACGCCCTCAAGGAAAAGGAAAAGGACATAGCCGACATCAAGCACCGTATCCTCTCCCCGATGTACGCGGACATCAGTGCCAATTCTGACCTCCTTGCAGAGGAAAAAAACATACAGTTGCTCCTCTCGGAAAAATTCCTCAACAACCTGCGCCCCTTTTCCTGGTTCATCATCACCAAGTTCAAGGAAACAGAGGGCAGCGAACTGCTCGTCTCGGATATCAGGAAGAACCTCGTCGCGTACGTGGACAAGTCCAAGATCGCCGAATACGTCTCGCTCATGACGATGGAACTGGCCACGAACGCGGAGAACTCCAACCTGAAACGCGAGGCAAAGGCCATTTTCAAGGGCGCGGTGGACATGAACGCGGTGCTGTTCGACCCGGACATACGCAGGCAGGTTTTACTTTCCCTCGAACGGCGGGGCGAACTGGTGTACCTCTCATGGAGGATCGGGTCCAAGAGCACGTCCATCGGGATGCAGGGCCGTATCCAGATGACTATTTTCAACAAGGAATCGGAATACAACAAGGTCAAGGAATCTTTCGAAGAACAGAAAAACACCGATCTGAAAAAGCGCAACCTCATGGATTTCTACCGCCAGCTCCCCGAGGGAGAGGCGAACACGGAACTGGGCCTCTACTACCTCTCGTACCTGTCCGAGGAGTGCGACAAGGTCAACGTGAAATTCGAGTCGATCGCCAACCAGGTCGCGGGCACCGATCTGACCTTCATTACCCTAGCTTTGAGCATCTGAACCCCCGAATTCCGAGACCGAAACTGCTCGTTTCTTGACAGTATTGCCGCTTTAGTGTACTTTTCCAGTTCGAAATCCATCCCACCGTCCCAATCGGTCCCGATACGGAGGAACAACCCGATGGCCAGAGTGAAATATGTCTATTTCTTCGGCGAAGGCAAAGCCGAAGGCGAAGCCAAGATGAAAGACATCCTCGGCGGAAAGGGCGCCAATCTCGCCGAGATGACCAACCTCGGAATCCCGGTCCCGCCAGGCTTTACCATCTCCGCGGAAGTGTGCGATGCCTATTACAAGCTCGGCCGGAAGTACCCTGACAGCCTCGATTCTGAAGTCGCCGAACACCTATCCAAGCTCGAAAAGGTGATGGGCAAGAAGCTGGGCGACGCCGAGGATCCGCTCCTGGTCTCCGTCCGTTCCGGCGCAGCGGTCTCCATGCCCGGCATGATGGATACGATCCTCAACCTCGGCCTCAATGACAAGGCCGTTGAAGGCCTGACCCGGAAAACGGGCAATCCCCGCTTTGCATGGGACAGCTATCGGCGTTTCATCCAGATGTACGGCAATGTCGTCATGGATGTGCCGCACGACGAGTTCGAGCACGCCCTCAACACGGCTAAGAAGGCAAAAAAAATCGAGCTGGATACCGGCCTCGACGCCGGGGATCTCAAGAAACTCGTGGGCCGTTACAAGGAAATCTACAAACAGCACACGAAGAAGGATTTCCCCCAGAATCCGAAGGAACAGCTATGGGGCGCCGTAGGTGCCGTCTTCGGTTCGTGGATGAACGAACGCGCGATCAAATACCGCGAACTGAACGGCATCAAGAACCTGAAGGGCACCGCGGTCAATATCCAGTGCATGGTTTTCGGCAATTGGGGGGAGGATTCCGGCACCGGCGTCTGCTTCAGCCGCGATCCTTCCACGGGCGCCGATGAATTCTACGGCGAGTACCTAATGAACGCACAGGGCGAAGATGTCGTCGCCGGCATCCGCACCCCCGAGAAGATCGCGACGCTCGCGAAGCGCAACAAGAAGGTCTACGACCAGCTTGTCGCCATCAAGGACCGCCTCGAAAAACACTTCCGCGACATGCAGGACCTCGAGTTCACCGTCCAGCAGGGCACCCTTTTCCTGCTCCAGACCCGCAACGGCAAGCGTTCCGGCGCCGCATCCGTGAAACTCGCCGTCGACATGGTGGAAGAAAAGCTTATCACCAGGGAAGAAGCCATCCTCAGGGTAAGCCCCGACCATATTGACCAGATGCTCCACCCGATGATCGATCCCAAGGCCGCCAAGATCGCAAAACCCCTCGGCAAGGGCCTCAACGCATCCCCGGGCGCTGCATGCGGACAGATCGTCTTCACGGCGAAGGAAGCCGAAAAGCAGGCGCTTGAAGGCAAGAAGGTTCTCCTCGTCCGCCGCGAAACCAGCCCCGAGGACATCGGAGGCATGGTGGCCGCACAGGGCATCCTGACCGCAACCGGCGGCATGACGAGCCACGCGGCGGTTGTCGCCCGGCAGATGGGCACACCCTGCGTTTCCGGCGCCAAGAGCGTCACGATCGTAGGCACCACGATGACCGTCGGCGGCAAGAAGTTCAAGGAAGGCGCCTGGGTGACCATCGACGGTTCCACCGGCGCCATCTACGAAGGGCAATTCCCGCTCATCATGCCTAAAATCGGCAAGGAGCTCCAGGTTTTCCTCGGCTGGTGCGACCAGATCCGCGAGAATTCCGTACGTGGGCATATCAAGGGTTTCGGGGTCCGTACCAATGCCGACCAACCCGACCAAGCCAGGCTCGCTTTTGATTTCGGTGCCCAGGGTATCGGCCTGTGCCGCACCGAGCACATGTTCTTCGACAAGGAAAAGCTGATCCACTTCCGTGCCATGATCGTCGCTGACAGCGAAACTGAACGCAAGGCCGCACTCAAGAAGATCCTTCCGCTCCAGAAGAAGGATTTCCTCGGTATTTTCAAGGCGATGGACGGCAAGCCCGTCACGATCCGCCTCCTCGACCCGCCTCTTCACGAGTTCGTTCCCCATGAGAAAGCGGAAATCGACGAACTCGCCAAGATGCTCGGCGTGAAAGCCAGGGATCTCCAGCCCAAGATCGACAGGCTGCACGAAGCCAACCCGATGCTCGGCCACCGCGGCTGTCGTTTGGCGGTCACCTATCCCGAGATCTACGACACGCAGGTCGAGGCCATCATGCAGGCCGCGGTCGAGTGCGCCAGGAAGAAGATCCCCTGCACGCCCGAGATCATGATCCCGATCGTCTGCGAACCCAGGGAACTCGAGATGCTCCGCGCCCGCACCCAGAAAATCGTGGACGAATACAGTTCGAAGAACAAGGTTTCGATGAATGTCCTCATCGGCACCATGATCGAAGTGCCGCGCGCGGCCATTCTCGCCGAAGAAGTAGCCAAGCACGCCGACTTCTTCAGCTTCGGCACGAACGACCTTACCCAGATGACGTACGCGTTCAGCCGCGACGACGCCGGTGCATTCCTTCCTGCCTATCTCAGCCAGGACATTCTCCCGTTTGACCCTACCAAGACGGTAGACGAGGAGGGCGTCGGCTTCCTCATGAAGCACGCGGCCGAGTACGGGCGCAAGACCAAGACCGATCTCAAGCTCGGCATCTGCGGAGAACAGGGCGGTGACCCCGCGACCATCGATTTCTGCTACCGGATCGGTCTCAACTACGTTTCCTGTTCGCCCTACCGCGTCCCCATTGCGCGTCTCGCCGGCGCTCAGGCCGTCATCAGGAACACGAAGAAATAGGCTTCGGCTTCGAATGACGTACGGGCCGCCCGCTCGCTGTCCAAGCGAACGGGCGGTTTTTTCCGAAACCAGGCCAACCATGCCGACCTTGTCAGATGAAATCCGCGTTTTATTCGAGGCGCTCATAGCCGCCTACGGGCCGAGGGGATGGTGGCCGCTCATCTCCAAATCCGGCAAAGACGGGTTCGACGCGGACGGCTACCATCCGGGCCTCAATTGCCAACCCGACACCGGGGACCGCTTCGAAATAGCGTGCGGTGCGGTACTGACGCAGAATACGGCCTGGCGCAACGCGGAACGGGGATTGCGGCGGCTCCATGAGCTTGGTCTCATGCGTCCGGAAGCGCTGGCAAACGCTGATACCGTCACGATCGCGGATTTGATACGTCCGGCCGGGTTTTGCAACCAGAAGTCGGAATGCCTGTCCGTCCTGGCCCGTTTTTTTCGCGGACTCCCGCCGGGCGCCGTTCCCGACAGGGATACACTCCTGTCCATGAAGGGGATAGGCCCGGAAACCGCGGACTCCATCCTGCTGTTTGGCTTCGGTGTTCCGGTCTTCATCGCGGATGCCTATGCAAGGAGAACCTTCGGCCGGATCGGATTGATAGCCGCGGATACGGGCTACAAGGAGTGCCGGACCTTCACGATGGACGGGATGCGGGTCGATGCAGGGACCTATGGCGAATTCCACGCGTTGATCGTGGAAAACGGGAAACGGCATTGCAGGTCGAAACCGGTCTGTGACCGTTGTCCGCTCATCCCATTCTGCGGATTTTCCCGACGATTCAGGTTTTTTTTCGCGAATCGAGGAATATCGTCACGGGGCCGTCGTTGACGTACGAGACGTCCATGTGTGCCTGGAAGACGCCTGTCTCCACATCAAGACCGGTTGATTTCACAAGGCTGATGAAGAGCCCATAGAGCGGTATGGCCTTGGCCGGAGGCGCCGCATCCGAGTACGATGGCCGTTTGCCCTTGCGTGTGTCGGCGTACAGGGTGAACTGCGAAACAACCAGGATACCGCCGCCCGAGTCTGCGACCGACAGGTTCATTTTCCCCTTTGCGTCCTCGAAGATCCGCAAGCCTGCGATTTTTCCGGCGAGCCATTCCGCGTCGGCCGGTCCGTCCTCGTTGCCTACTCCAAGGTAGACAAGCAGCCCGCGGGCGACCGCCCCTGTGACGGAACCTTCCACCTTCACGCTGGCGTCGCGTACGCGTTGTACGACCGCCCTCACATCACTCTTCCTGCAGTTCGTGGATGGAAACCGCTTCGAGTTCGAAGCTCGATTCGGTCAGGGGTTTCACGCGGGCAAGAATCTCGATGGACCGGTCGACCGAAAGGTCGAACTTGAAGGCCGTTTTCGCCGCGACGATGCCGTCGAGGCGTTTCTTGTTTTCATAGCCCGCAAGGAAATCGAAAATGACGCCGTTTTCCGTGGTCAGCACGTTGGCCGCCAGGCCACGCCAGGAAACCGCGACGTCCTCGTACAGCCGCGGATCCTTCTTCACGTCCTGGTAGGTGAAAAAATCCTTCATGTTCTCGAAACTGGGCGGCCTTACGAAAGAACGAAGTGCGGCAGCCTTGTTCTTGACGGCAGGCGATGCGTTCGACCGGGCTATCCGGTTGCATTCCACGAGAGCCGCCTCGTCACGGTATTCCGAGAAAAGGCGTTTCGCCTTTTCGAAGACTTCAATCGCTTCGCGCTCCGAGAGGACGTAGACGAAACCGCCGCTCGAAGATACCGGATTTTTCCTGTCCTCGTCCGTCAGCTGGACGGATGCCAGGCCCGGACGGTTCGGTTGGGTCAGGGAACGTGCGACCCCGAGCAGGCCAGGTCCAGCGAATACGGATACGGCACCGATGAAAGCCGCGATGGCCGCGAACAAGGCGAATGCCCTGATGTCGCGTCGGTGGCGGGGATAGATCAAGGCGATGGATCCGTCGGCCACCGCCTTCGCTATCGACTCCTGGTCGGATTTCGCTCGCAGGAATTTCAGCGCATGGGAAGCCGTCGCATTGGACGGCTCCCTGTCGAGAACCTCGAGGTATATCCTGACCGCTTTCTCCGTTTCGCCCTTCCGCACATGTATCGCCGCAAGCGCGATCTGTGTCCCGGCATGCTTGAAATTGAGCTGCTCGGCGCGCCGGAGGCAATCGAGAGCCCCGCCGACATCCCCCGTCCGGAGGAAGGCGGAGCCCAGGAGATAATAATAGATGTAGGAATCCCTGTACGACAGGACGAGCGGTTCCAGGGTGGTGATCACGGCTTCGTACCTGCCGCGGGCGAGGAGCCGCTCGGCCTTAAGGAGTTCGTCCAGCATGATGCATGTTCAGTACGATTCCTTGCGTTTCTTGAGACGCTCGAGAATCGTGAGGAATTCGGCCGTTTCCTCGGGCGTCAGCGTTTCGCCGGAATTGAGCTTCATCTGGAGCCTGTCAAGCAATTCGCGAATCGCGATCAGGTCGGTCTTGACGTCCACCGACCTGTCGACGCTTCCCGACTGGGGCGAAGTCAAGACGCTCGAAGGGAGTTCCGGCTCGCGGTCGGTCGGGGAATCCGGGAGCTTTGCCGTGAATCCCCCGGGAGCATCTATTCCCATCAGGAGCGAAACGGTGCGGATGGCCCCTTTCCTGAGTTTGACAGGTTCATAATACACAGCTACCGCGGAGTCATTGACCGAGTAGGGATAGAGGTTGAAATCCCGGGTCGGCACGATGTCGATGGCCCAGCCTCCGTCGTACAGCCGCTTCCAGTTGGCAAACAGGACGCGATCGGGCTTCGTGACGCCTTCTCCCGCGAGCATGAACGCGTAGCTCGTGGCCGTATCCGAGGGTGTCGTGAACTTGCGTTCCTCGAACGCGCCGGACAGGCTGTACTCCGAAGCAAGCTTGTCCCGGCTCCCGACTGAGAAATGCTTCCCGTTTTTTTCGCCGAGATAGGTGTCCAGGAGATACCTGATGCCCACGGTGATGTCGCGATCGGAGACATTTTCCAACTCGAAGCGGATGGCGATGCCGTCGGTCATGTCCGAACCTTCGGACGGAATAAAAGAGAAGGTCTGACGAACCACGCAGAAGGATGAACGGTACTCGATGTAGGCTTCTTTCTCGCCTTTCCCGATCGTGTACCGGTATTCCGCCGAATCGCCTAGCCTGAAGACTTTGCCGTCCAGGGAGAGCGAAGGGAAGGACGTGCGCGGTTCCTGATCGTACAGCAGCGGAACGTAGACGTTTTTCGTGATGTCGGCGAGGTAATACAACGAAAATCGGGCTGTTTGCTCGTTCACGACGAGCTTGATCCTGCCTTCCCTGAGTTCGAAAGCGTCAGCCGCGGCCGCGATCGCCAAGGCGGCCGCGATCATCATGAATCGTTTCATTACATACCGCCTTTCGCTTCGTTGGTCGCGAGCCATTCAAGGTAGTAGGCGAGCAGGTCGAGGGCATGGGCTTTGATATCCAGCATCGCCTCTCGATCCTTCTGCGCGCCGGTTTGCGGAGCGGTACCGACCGAGGAGGCATCGGCGGTCTTTCGTTCCGCGGCCTTGAGCGCAGCGGTAAGCTCGGCGATTTTGGCGTCCCGCTCGGCGAGCGCGATGGTCAGGTCGTCGATCCTGATGTTCAATTGGGCGGTTTCCTGCTCGGGGCTGACCTTGGCCGTTGACCTGGCCGCCTCGCCGAGCCTGCGCTGGTACATCGCCACGGCTTGCTCGTAGGTCTTTTCCCGACGCTGGTACTCTTCGACGATGCGAAGCGTTTCCTCATGGCTCCACTTGAGGAGCTTGAGGAGTTCATCCTCGCGGTACTTGAAGCGTATGAGTGATATCCGGTACCCGGCCGCTTCGACCTTCACGTTCTTGGGATGTTTTTCCACGAGGTTGCGGTACAGTTTTTCCGCTTCCTCCAGCCTTCCCAGGTTGAAGAGACACTCGGCGGTCCAGAAGATGGAAGAAGGCGCCATCTCGTGCTCGGGCGCCTTTTCGAGGAACGAGACGAATACCCTGAGCGCAGGCTCGAATTCCGACTTGTTGAAGAGCAGTCGCCCCTGCTGATAGAGAATATCGGCCACATACGGATGGTTCGGGTACGACGCTAGGAAAGCGTCCATGGTTTTCGCCGCATTGACGGCGTCGTTCAGGGCCACGTAGCAGAGGGCTGTCCAGTACATGACGTCCCCGCGGATGGCTTGGGCCTTGGGATCGGCCAGGAGCCGGCTGAAAACCGAAAGCGCGTCCTGGTAGCGTTCACCGGCAAAAAGGGCGACACCCTGTTCCAAGACCTTGACGGGATCAGCGGATTGTTGGGCGAACGCGCCGGAAACCGTGACGACGAGCGTGATCGTGGCGATCAGTATCGCGATTCGTTGTTTCGACATTGAGGGCCCTCCGCTTATGTATCGGCGCGGGATGCACCGCCCATGAGTACCAGGATGAAAAACCGCGCGGAACCGCTCAGAGACGGGAACGGGACGTCAGGTCCCTGACCAGCGTGGCGGCGTCGTCCGCTTCGAAGAATGCGCTGCCCATGACCAGGATATCGGAACCAGCGTCCACTGCCTCCAATGCCGTGGAACGGTTGATGCCGCCGTCGACCGAAATGGAGAAGCCGTAGCCTCGGTTCCGTCGGGCGGAATCCAGTTCCCGCACTTTTTCCAGGCATTCAGGTATCATGGATTGTCCGCTGAAACCGGGATTGACTGTCATGACCAGCACGAGATCCAGGAACGGCAACAGAGGGAGGATGGATCCGACCGGCGTGGAAGGCACGATCGAAACCCCGGCTTTCCTGTTCCGGGCCTTGATATCCTGGACCAGGCGGTGGGCATGGATGCAGGCCTCTATATGGAATGTTATCGCATCGGCGCCGGAATCCATGAATGTTCCCGCCAGGCGTTCGGGATCGACCGTCATGAGATGGACATCGAAGAACAAGCTGGAGCGCTTGCGCAGATCGGCGACCATCTTGGGTCCAAAAGTCAGGTTGGGCACGAAACGGCCGTCCATGATGTCGAGGTGGAGCCAAGGCGCCCCCGAGGATTGTACCCTGTCGAGAACCTGTCCCATCGCAGCGAAATCCGCCGCCAGAACCGATGGAGCGATGATGGTCGTGGCCATACGTAATCTGATAGTAGCACGTCAGGAGATTCGCCCGCAAGTCGATTCCCCTTTCCCCCTTTCATTGACTAATAGGCAATCTTTCGTCTACAATAAATCGATTAACTATTGGCTGATTCGAAGGTTATGACCGTACCAAACGACGTGGCGACGTTGCTGGCCGACGCTTACGACAAGCTCAAATCCGCCGACCTGCCGACGTCCATCAGGTTACTGGATACAGCCCTATCCGTCGATTTCGAGAACGAGGAGGTGCTTTTCGCCCTCACCTGCGCGCAATGGTGGCGAGAACGTTTCACCCGTACGGAATCGATGCATAATTCCTTTGAAAAAGCGGATTTCGTCCTTTCACAATGGAAATCGTTCCAGGCATTCCAGCGACGGACCCAGAATGCGTTTGAACCGGCCCGATATGCATTCAAGCGTTTCGTGTTCGGATCCGCGCTGGCCTGGTACGAAGCCGCGGCGCCGTGCGAGAACGTCGACGCGGAGACCGCGCTGAGGCTCGGACGCTGCCTCAAGGGCATGGGGGACTTCCGGAAAGCCGTGGAGCGCCTGGAGGCGGCGACGAACGCGAGGAAGGACGATCCCGAGACGCTCGCGGAACTGGCCGACACCTATGCCCTCGTGAACGAAACGAGGGTTTCGAAGGCGCTCTTCCGGGAAGCGTTTTTCATCAATCCACAGCGGGTGAACCTGGGATTCCTGGAGTCGACGATGATCGAAAGGCTCGTGGAAAGTGTGGCCGCTCAGGGGTTCAACGGACCCGAACTCGCCGAGTGGCTACCGGTATATGGCTGTCTTTCGGGCGTGTTCAACGTCAAACGGGAATTGAAGGCCGCGGAAGTCGGCAGACTCAAGCAGTCGATTTATGAACTGGAGAACGAGGCCGGTGAAAACGCGGAGCGCAGGGGCGTCCTCGTGCCACGCCTCATGAACAAGTATTTCTGGCTCGTAGACCACATGATCAACGTGAAGGAAGACCGTGCACGGATCGACGAGGTCCTGCTCAAGGTCCGGATCCTGGACCCGGGGATCTACAGGCAATACGTTTCTTGATCGAGGAAGGGGTTAACGATATGGCAGACATCGCTACCGAATCGACCGTCGCGAAAAGGCTTCGCGAGATGCTCAACGAGGAGAAATGGACGCGCGCGACCCTCGGCGCGTACAGCATCTCCAATCTCAAGGAACTCGACGCGCTCTTCCACGAAGCGTCCGGGTTGAAGGTGCTCGACGAAGTACGCGACGTCTGCGACGAACACCTCGGGCATTCAAAGAACAGCATAATAGCGCTGTACCTGTCCGGCGTCATCGCCCTCGCGAGGCAGCAGATCGACGACTCCAACATGGTGTCGCTCATCAACATCTTCGTCGACAACAAGAAATGGCAGATCGTCGAGTTCATATGCGAACGGATACTCGAGTTCGGCGAGAACCGCTACGCGCTCCAGAAACTGGCGGAATGCTACCAGAGCGAAGACCGGGACAACGACATGTACACCGTATGGGAACGTCTCATACGGATCGATTATGAAGAGGCCGATATCGTCAAGTTCCTCGCCGAAAAGGCGGAGAAGGACGGGAGGACCGACGACGCCAGGGAGTACTACCGCAAGGCGCTCCACCGCTACATCGGGAAGGGGCTCTTCACCAATGTAAAGGAAATCTGGAACAAACTCCTCGAATATTGCCCCGACGATATCGATTTCTTCCTTCACGTGCAGAGGAAGATCGCGAAGCAGATCAGCGAAGACAAGGCGGCCGGACTCCTCTTCGACCTCTACAAGCATTACAAGAGCATAGAAAGCTGGGATATCGCGATCGATATCCTCAAGGTCGTCATTTCCTACGATGAGAAGAATCCCCTTCCGCGGAAGGAAATCGTGGAGTGCTACCGGGGCAAGTTCGCTGGCCACTCGAACCTCGAGGAGTATATCCGCGTCTCCAATCTTTCCCAATCCTACAGGAGCCTTTCCGAGGCGATCGGAGAATTCGAAAAGCACATCGCATTCGATGTAGGCAATTTCGTCTACCATCGCACGTGGAACATAGGAAGGATAGCGGATATCCGGTCCGACGAGATCACGGTCGACTTCGCGAAGAATCGCGGTCACGTCATGGGATTGAAGATGGCCATCGACAGCCTCATCACCCTGAGCCGCGATCATATCTGGGTGCTCAAGGCCGTCTGGAGCAAGGAAAAGCTCCACGACAAGGTCGTTTCGGATCATGCATGGGTTCTCAAGACCGTCATCAAGAGTTTCGACAACTGCGCCGACCTCAAGAAAATCAAGGCTGAACTCGTCCCGTCGATCCTCACTGACCGCGAATGGACGGGCTGGAGCTCCAAGGCCCGGAAGGTTCTCAAGGAAGACCCGCTGTTCGGGAACGCCAAGGATGATATCAATTCCTTCATCGTGCGGGACCGGACCCTCTCCTTCGACGAGAAGACCTATAACCATTTCAAGGCGGAGACAAATTTCTTCGCGCGGGTCTCGTGCATGCGCGATTTCATGGAAAAGGGCGATCCCGACAGCGACTACTTCGCCGAAATGCTCGCATTCTTCACCGGTTTCACGCGCATGACCTCGCAGATCAACGAGTACGTGGTCTCCGCCTACCTCCTCCTCAAGGAAATAGCCACCAAATATCCACACCTCAAGGCCAACCTGAGCATCTCCCTCCAGTTCGGTGACATCTTCAACGATATCGACGACGTCGTGGCTATCTACGACGGCATCCGCGATACCGAGCTGCGTCGCTACTTCCTCCAGCACATCCGCAACTTCGTTCCCGAATGGCCCGACGTGTATGCCCGGATCCTCCCGTATTCGCTCTCCCAGGCCATGCTCGAGATTCTTGCCGCCAATGGCCACATCGAAAAGCTCAAGGCGATGGTTCTCTCGATCGTCGAGAATTACCGCGACCACCGCGAAGCCTTCGTCTGGGTCGTCAAGAACCTGTGGGGCGAAGTCTGGGTCAAGGAACTCGGGCTTTCCTATGAGAAGATCGTCATCACGATGCTCCATATCCTCGACATCTCGTTCAAGGAGATAGAGAACCACCGCGACACGACCGAGAATCGCAAGATCAACAAGCAGATACATAATCTCCTTTTCAAGGAAAACGCCCTCACGGATTTCCTGGCCGGTTCGGACCACGACACCATCGAGCGTGTATACATGCTCCTCACGGACATCAAGGATCTCGATCCCGCCATCAAGATCCAGATGAAGAAGTACGTGATCGACCGCTTCCCCGATTTCAAGTTCTCGGGCGAAGAGGAGAAAACCGTGGTTTCGCGCGGCTTGATCGTCACGACCGAGAAATACTCCGAAAAGCAGAAACTCCTCCAGGAAATCATGGAGGTCGACGTGCCTGCGAACCAGCGCGAAATCGCCTTTGCCCTGTCCCTGGGTGACCTACGGGAAAACGCCGAGTACAAGGCTGCCCGGGAAAAGCAGGATGAGCTCAACACGAAGGTCGGCAAACTCAAGAACGAGATAGAACGCGCTCAGATCTTCGACAAGTCCACTATTTCCACGTCCAAGGTCACGTTCGGAACGATGGTCACGCTGAAAAACGAGTTGATCGATACCGAAGAACGGTACACGATCCTCGGCCCCTGGGAGTCCGATCCCGCGAACAACATCATCTCCTACCTCTCGCCGCTCGGAAAGAAGCTGATCAACCACAAGGTCGGCGAACGCGTCGCGTTCGTGATTCACGAACGGAAGTTCCAGTATTCAGTGCTCAAAATCGAGGCGGCGCAACTCTGAGGAAGGGCCGGGGATGATGAAGTCGATCGGTTTACCGAAATTCATCCAAGGGGCGAAAAAATGAAAAAGGTGATTGCGACGCTCCTGCTTGCCGCGGCACTCGGAACCGCTTCGTCGGAAGCGACCGACGCGCCCGTCGATCTCGTCGTGCTTCTCGATGTGTCCCAGAGCATGTACCCCTATTTCCAGGACGTCGTCGATTTCGTCGTAACGAAGGTCGCCAGCGATTATTTGCGTTTCGGCGACAACTTTCACCTGCTCACCTTCGCGGACGACATCCGGATCGAGATGGTACTGCAGGTCAAAACCGAGCAGGACGTAAAGAGCATCCTGGGCCGGCTTTTCCTACTGTATCCGCTCGGTCGCACCACGGATTTCGTCATGGCTCTCGGGAATCTGCGGCAATACCTTGCCGATCTCCCGACCGCAAGCAGGAAACTCGCCATCGTCGTGACCGACGGCTTCCACAATCCGGCGGAATCCAGCCCCTACGCTTCGCTCGATGTCGAGCGCACCAAGGCCGAGATAGTGCGTTCCGCAGCCGGGATCAGGGAGAACGGATGGGAACTGAAAATCATCAGGATTCCCTTCGGGGCCGATAAACCCGCGGGCGCCGCGACAGCACCCGATTCCTCGGCCGGGCCGGAAACCGGCGCGACACCCGGCTCCGGTTCCTACCTGGACGATCTCGCCGGCGCGCTCGATGTCGACGTCACCGAGTTCGATCCCGCCGACAAGCAGTCCGCGGCAACCGAGGGGCTCGGCATTCCCGCCGTCCGTTTCCCTTCACCGCTCGGCGCCCGGGAATACGCGTTCTCCTTTCCGCTGGAAATCGACAATGTATCCACCTCAACCATGAGGCTCGAACTTGACCGGGTTCTGTTCGGGGGTAAGGATATCCTCGACAGGAATGTCTTCTTCGACCTGCCGCCCAAGCGATCCAAAACACTCCAGGTTCCGGTTATCGTCCCCGACTCTACCGAACCCGGCGCGGCGAGCCTGGAGATAGAACTGGGATTCGCAGACGGCATCCGGGTGGCTCCACAATCCGGAGTACTCGAACTGACCCTGAAGCGCGGAGTGTTCTCCACGATCCTTAGTGTCGCTTCACGCGTGTGGGTATTTGCGATACTGCTCATCGCCGCGTTGGCCGCGATCCTCCTGTTCGCGCTTCTCGTCCGCGGCGCGCCCCGCGAAGCCGAAGCCGGCGTCGTCGGTGCGGTCCTGGATTCCCATGCAGCCGAACAGGCCGCGGCGATCAAGGCCGCGCCCACGGAAGGGATGGATTCCGGGCACGGGCAAAAAGCGGGATCGCGCGAAAAGGATGAGCACGCGGCAGAAACCCTCGCGTCGTACCGGCGACTGACTTCCCTTCGCCGGGAGCAGCTTTCCGCTCCGTCCGCCCCGGGATTCGCCTTCCAGCCAAGAATCAGAACTTCGTCGTCAATCCGCGTCGAACTCACCGTATCGGGCCAGACGACGCTTGTAGGTCTGCGAAACATCAAGACCCTCCATGCCGGCTCAGTGAAAAGCATCGGGGGGGCCCGCAGCGATTTCCTCGTCTTCCTCGTACCCATGCCACACCGCATCGCCGACATCCATTTTGACGGAGATGACCTGATACTGGTACCCACGCGCAGGGAACTGTTCCCGGATTATGATGCACCCATAGAGCATTGCATGGAAACCGACATCACGTTCATCTCCAGGCATGGTTGGCCCATGGCATTGAGATTCTCGCGCTATGTTCCACCGACGGAAAAACTGAACTCCCTGCTGCATTGCATAGAAACGCCTGGTCTCTACGAAGAGTGAAAAGGCCGGTTTGAGGCTTACTCCACGATATCGGCCTTTAACTGCGCCGCCCGTTTCCTCACGACCTCGGAAGGATCCGATTCGGACAACGCGTTTACCCTGTCGAGGAGTGCGCGATTCCCGGTGCGTCGAATCCATTCGAGCGCGCCAAGTCGTATCGTAAAATCCGGATGGGAGAGCAATCTTTCCACGTACGGAACTGCGGCATCGACATCGATCGCCACGATCTCCCTTGCGACCGCCTTGAAGAACGTCTGGTCTTTCTCGGAGATTGCGCTTTCGAGCGTTTCGCGCAACAAGCTCGCAGATGAGGAGTCGTTCCGCACGAGCAGGCCGAACGCCAGGGCCCTGAACGCGGTATCGTTCTTCTTGTCGGAAAGGAAGGCTCCAAGAAAATCGAACGATTCCCCTCCCCCGATCTCAGCGATAGCCTTCAAGGAAGCCTCCCGCACCGCGCGCTCGGGATCTGACGCGGCCTTGTACTCGAGATTCGGTATGGCGGATCTCAGGCGTCTCTTCCCCGCTGTCCTGGCCGCGGCAATGCGGGTTTTGCCGAATGGGTCCCTCAGGCTTTCCACGACTGCCGCCTCGACGTCCTCCCCCTGGAACGCGTACAGCGCTTCCACGGCGGAAGTCCTCACGTTGGGATCGTCATCGAAGGCCGCCTTCAGAATCGCCGGCTTGGCCCGTTGGTCGCCGATGCTGGCCAGCGCGTCGCAGGCGCTCATCCGTAGAACCTTGCCGGTCGAACCGTCGTCGAGCAGTTTCCCGAGCCGCTCTACCGCTTCCGGGGCCTTGATGTCTCCAAGCGCACGGATGATCTCGATGCGCACGTTTTCAGCCCATTCGTCAGCGTCGTACATCGCGACGAGCCTGACGGCTTCGTCAGGCCCGCCGGCGGCGCCGAATATCCTGACGGCATGGCCGACATAGTCCTTCTCCGGAGCTTCGATGATCTCGGAGGCTTCACCCAGCGCGTTCCGCGCCTTGACCGCGATGAGGTAGGACAGCGCGGCCTTTACGGTTTCGGCCTGCAACCTGTCCCGTTCATCGACCACCGATACCGCTTTCTCCGAAGCACCCGGGAATTTGACGTCCCCGAAATACGAGAAAAGTTCCGAAAGGAGCTTCCGGCTCCTCGTCGCCTTGAGCAGGGCAAGGAGTTGTTCGTCGTAGCGTCCATCCTTCTCCGAGCGCAGGACCTTGAGGAGGTCGATGATCTCCGATTCAATACCGTAGGCGATCGTCTCACGGCGCTTCTTTTCGATTTCGGCCTTCTGGGGGTTGGATGGCGCCGGTTCCGCCTGCGGGAACAGGGAAGTCGTACTCAATGGCAGAACGAGCAGCAGGGCGGAAAGAACGGCGGCTTTGACCTTCGATGCTCTCATCGCGGAAGCCTCCTGATTTTCATGTTCGGCCGGACCCGGCGCCCCCGGCCGCGCGAGCCGATCACGTGGACCCGCCGTATCCGTGGCGCCATGCGAGCGGGCTTCGCGCGCACGAGAGTGACAATGGATTTACTCTGTGCGCGAATGGTACGCTGCGAGGAAATCCTTCCTGAATCGGTCGAATTCCCCACAATCGATACTATATCGGATTTTCAGGATCAGATCATGAAGGAATGCGAGATTATGGTACGTCGCGAGCATGGCGTAGAGGATTTCCTTTTCCTTGAAGAGATGCCGAAGGTACGAACGCGAGTACTCGCGGCAAACACGGCATCCGCATCCGGAATCCAATGGCGAAAAATCCTCGACGTACTTCGCGTTCTTGATGGTAATCGGACCGTGCGCGGTGAAGAGGAGTCCGTTCCTCGCCGTCCTCGTCGGAAAAACGCAATCGAACATGTCGATGCCAGCGGCCACGGCCTCCAGGATATATTCGGGCGTTCCGATCCCCATGACGTAGCGCGGCTTGTCCTCTGGCAGGAGCGAAGAGGTGAATTCGAGGTATTCGCAGAAGACCTCGAAGGGTTCCCCGACCGACAACCCGCCGATGGCTATGCCGGGAAAATCGAAAGAGGAAATCTCCTGTGCACTCTGGGTCCTCAAGTTCCTGGAAAAATTCCCCTGGACGATGCCGAACAAGCTGCCACGGAAATCTCCCCGGGCTGAAAGCCATCGATCCTTCGATTTTCTCGCCCACTCTGTGGTAAGCCTCGACGCCGACGAAGCCTCCTTCTCGGATACCCCGTATTCCGTACAGACGTCGAGCTGCATGAGCACGTCGCTTTTCAGCGCCATCTGTACATCGACGGCTTTTTCGGGACTCAGGAAGTGTTCGGAACCGTCGATATGGGACCGGAATTTGACGCCTTCGTCGGTGATCTTCCTGAAAGGCGCGAGCGAAAATACCTGGAACCCGCCCGAGTCGGTCAGGAAATTCCCCTTCCACCGGGTGAAACCATGCAGGCCACCGGCTTTCGCGATGAGTTCGTGCCCCGGGCGCAGGTAGAGGTGATAGGTGTTGGCGAGGATAATCTCGAAACCGATCTCTTCGAGAGTCTCCTTGCTCGCGGCTTTTACCGTCGCGTTCGTGCCTACCGGCATGAAAACCGGGGTCCTTACCCTGCCGTGCGGGAGATCGATGAAGCCGGTTCGCGCGGCCGTCGTCGTATCGACTGCCGTTCTCGTGAATATCCTGTCCTGGGACATCGGATCCTCCCTGGTCTGTCTTTCACGCCCGGAAGGACGGAATCAATCATCACGTCCTCGTCGTCCAGATGAGAAATCCTCCGACGCCCATGAAAGCGGCGGCGGGGATATAGGCGCCCAGTATTGGCGTAAGTGTCCCGTTCTTGGCAAGAAGCATGGTGACCATCTGGAGGACATAGTACAATGTGGCTGTCAACAGGCTCAGGAGCAGGCTTGTGAGCAGTACGTTCTTCCTGAACCTCCCGGCCGTGCCGACCGAGAGCAGCACGACGATGAACGGAGTCAGGGAAAAAGAGTAGCGCTTGTGGTATTCAGCCATGACGCCTGAAAACGGCAGGCCGGAATTCTTCAGGGAATTGACGTAATCCAGGGCTTCGCCCGCATTCAACTCATCCATGTCCGCTTTCCGCGCTCGAAATGATTCGGGCAGTTCCGCCAGATCCTGCCGGAAAAACGCGCTTTCAAAACGATACCGCATTTCTCCGGTCGCTGCGTCGTACGAAAAAATTCTCGCGTTCTTGAAAGACCACACGCCGTCTTCCCACACGGCACGCAGCGCTTCGATCCGGGACAGGAACCGTCCTTTCGCATCCAGCTCTACGACTGAAGGTCCCGAAAGCGTCGACTGGCTGTCATCGTAGTAATCAGCGTGCCAGATCGTGTTTTTCCCTTTCCCGATCAAGGTGATTTCGGCGTTGCTGAGCGAGAGTTTCTGCCCCGTCAACTGCCGCAGGAGTCTGGTTCTCGTTTTCTGCGCGGGAATCACGACGCGATCATCCAGGTAGAAACCACCTATGGACAGCGCTGCCGCGAGAAACAGCAGCGGCAGCGCTGCGCCGTAGATCGAGATCCCCGAACCATACACGATAATGAGCTCGTTGTTGGCATACATTACGCCAAACACGTACGACGCCGCAAACAGCGAGGATACCGGGAGCGCGAATGAAAGACACTTCGGGAGGTATAGCAACATGGAACGGAGCACAGTGAGCGGAGGAATGTCGTTGCCGAGATATTTGGCGATGTTCGCAAAAAGATCGACCAGCTCCAGTATGAACGCGAAAAATACCATGGCCCCGAGAAAGGCGGGTACGAATGATCGGGCCATCCTCGCCGCCAGGGTCAGGGGCAGCGTTGCGATGTACCGATGGAAACCCTCGAGCACCGGTTTTCTCACCATCCCTTGATCCTCTTGAAGGCGACTGCGAATGCACCGGCGGCGAGGATGAACGCATTCGGGAGCCACATGGACCAGAACGCGGAAAAACCCATCTGGGCGCCGAGCAATTGTCCGGCGAACAACAGGCACCAGTACAGCACCGCGACGAGCAGGCCGATCCCGAAACCGACGGCGCCGCCGCTCTTTCTGGTCGACATTCCTGCGGGAAAAGCGAAGAAAACGAAACACAGAGCCGCGAAAGGCAGCGAGAATTTCTTGTAGTACTCAAGCAGGAAAAGATGCAGCTCTCGATCCATGAGCTTCGCGGAAGCCCTGTTCTCAGCTTCCCGGATCGATGATTCCAGTGAGGCCAGGTTCCGACCTGCCCTTTCGTGCCGCGATACTGCGGCAGCATAACTTTCCGCTACCGCGGTCATCCTCCGGGCGTACTCTTCCTCTTTCTGTCGCACGCGCTGGTCGAAGGAAAGCTGCTTCCTGTCGATGGCGGTTTTCAGGTCGGAGGAACTCATCTCGCGGGGTCCCAGCGCCCTGACGGCGTCGGTGAAGTCCCTGAGGAGGATGTTGTAGCGCATCCGGGCTGCGGTCATGTACTCGTAGCGTTCGGGATTGCCGGGATCGTACACGTGGAGGTAGACGTTTTCGAGTTCGAGGGAGAGTATGCCCGAACCTATTTCGGCGTCCACGACACTCGCCCGGGCAGCGTTGACGATCCTGCGTTTCGTGCCCTCGACCCTGTCCATGATGGTCACGTTGGTGATCATATTCCCATCCCCAGCGCCGGTGACGATCGTCAAACCCTCATAGCGCTTGACCGTGAACGGCTGGAGCTCCAGTGCAGGGGTGGTCTGCAGCAGCCGCCGGTAGAGCTTCCCGAAGTTGATCGCTCCCAGGGGAAGAAGCACGTCGTTGACCGCGAACGACACGAGGGAGATGGCAAGCCCGATGGCGAGGAAGGGCGCAAAGAGACGCCGTTTGGGGATTCCCGACGCCATCATGACCAGGATCTCCACATCGCTCGACAGCCGACCGGACGCCATGAGGGCTCCGACCAGCGAGGCGAAGGGAAACGACATCGCGATGATCGAGGGCACTGCATAAACGACAAGCTGGGCGACGTCCCAGAACGGGACTCTTTTCGAAAGGATGTTTTCGGCGAGGAGTAGGAGCTGATTGACGAAGAAGATCATGAAGAAGAACATGAAGGCGACAAAAAACGCAAACAGGAACTCCCGCGCCATGTACCCGGTAACAGTTCGATATCTTCGCGCCATGGAAGCCTCACGCTCCGCCGGTGGATCCGAATCCGCCTTCGGCCCGCGTTGTATCCGAAAGCCCCGGCACGGCGACGAAGGTCGCTTTTTCGACAGCGGCAAGCACGATCTGGGCCACCCTGTCCCCGCGGCGCACTTCAAACGGAGTATCCCCGAAATTCGCCAGGATTATTCGTATTTCTCCCCGGTAATCGGAATCTATCGTACCGGGAGAGTTGAGGCAGAATACGCCACGGTCGAGCGCGAGCCCCGACCTGGAACGTATCTGCGCCTCGAAGCCGGGCGGGATCGCCATGCGGATCCCGGTGGGTATGGACATCCTGCCTCCCGGCGGGATGACGGCGACGCGGTCAAGAAACGCGCGCAGATCGGCTCCGGCAGCGCCTGCTGTCCGATATTCGGGAACGAAGGCTCCTTCATCCACGGTGATCGCGATGTCGGCGAATTCCTTTTCTCCGTCGTTCATGATCGCCCCTTTCCAGGCTTGAGCCCGGATGCCGCAACTGCGGCCTTCACGCCGCGTGGTATGCTGCCATAGGCGAAAACGCTCTCCCGACGGGGATCAAGGCGTCGTGAGATGATCTCGTTGACGAGCTCGTCCGAAAACGATGAAACCCTCCTCACCGATGTTTCAACCGGTTCCAGGGTCCTGTCGAAAAAGAACTGCCGGATGAGACGCTTCATCCTGTATTCGAGATCATCAGCGCCCAGGAGCATCGACCCTGCGATACGGGACTTGGCTTCGGCTATCTCGCCGGATACAAGCCCCTTTTCGTGCAGGGAACGCGACAGGATCCTGTATCCTTCGAGGAGTTCCGGAAATCGTTCAGGAGTGGTCGCCGCGAAAGCAGTCCAGAAACCTGCGCTCGGCGAAAGCGAAAAACCGGAGCCCGCTGAGTAGCACAGCCCGCGTCGCTCCCGGAGCTCGAGAAAGAGCCTCGAGCTGGCAGCATCGCCGAAGGCTGAATTGACGATGGCGAGAAGCCAGTATTCATCGGGTTCGAATGGCGGGTCGAGCGGAATCCCCGTATACAGGTGGGTTTGCTTGATCGGGGCGCCAAGCGCCGATTTGAAAACCGTCGCCGCGGGGATTGCGGGCAAGCAGTCCGCGCTTCCGTATCTGCCAGGCGGAAGCGCAGCTTCCAGGCTCGCCTCGAGCTCGGCGATGTCCACGGCGCCGACCGCCACGACGACGAGCCGCTCAGGTGCGAATCGGTCGCGGTAGAACGCGAACAGGGGGTCCCGTTCGATGGCCATGACTTCTTCGGGCGTTCCCGCGATTCTCCGGCCATAGGGATCTCCCGGCCACAACCTTGCAGCGAATTCGTCGGACCCGGCTTCTTCGGGTTCGTCCAAAGCAGCCAGCGTCTCGTTGCGGATGACGTCCCGTTCCCTGAGGAATTCTTCGGGATCGAAGGTCGACGCGAACAGCATGTCCGACAGTACGTCCACGGCGAGACCAACCCGGCCCTGGGGTATCGCACAGTGAAAACAGGTTTCTTCCCGTTCCGTGTAGGCGTTGAGATAGCCGCCAACCCTGTCGATTTCACGGGCGATATCCTCCGCCTTTCTCCTGCCCGTTCCCTTGAAGACCATGTGCTCGACGAAATGGGTGAACCCGCGTTCGACATCGGTTTCGCGGCTTGACCCAAAATCGAACCAGAACCCGATAGCGGCGCTCTGGAAGCGATCGTCCGGTTCCGCGATCACCGTGGCGCCATTGGAAAAGGTAATCCGCGCTATCGGCGAACTTGTTTCGGGTCGCATGACATCCTTCGTGAAACGAGGCTGCCCGGACGATGTTGACGTCCGGCCAGCCTCATGAATCGTAGTACCGGTTACCGCGTGGCGGAAACACGCTGTCCGATATTATTTCTTCTCTTCCATCTCTTCGAGGGCGTCGATGTAGGACAGGTTGAGCCGTCCGAGCTTGTCTATCTCGAGGAGCTTGACGGGTATCTTCTGACCTTCCTTGACGACGTCGCTCACGTTCGCGACGCGGTTCCGGGCAAGCCGGGAGATGTGGCACAGGCCTTCCTTGCCGGGAAGTATCTCGACGAACGCGCCGAAATCCATGATCTTCTTCACAGTACCCTGGTAGATCCGGCCCACCTCGGGATCTTCGACGATGCCGGTGACCGCTGCCTTGGCGGCATACGCGTCGTCCTGGTTCTTGCCGTAGATCGTGACGGTGCCGTCTTCCTCGATGTTGATCTGGACGCTGAATTGCTCGCTCAAACCCTTGATGACCTTTCCGCCCGGCCCGATGACCGCGCCGATCTTGTCGGTATCGACCTTCATGGTGACGATCTTCGGTGCGTACTTGGAGATATCGGAGGCAGGAACCGCGATCGTAGCGTTCATGATAGAGAGGATGTGCAAGCGGCCGCGCTTGGCTTGCGCGAGCGCTTTCGTGAGGATTTCGGTGGAGACGCCGGAGATCTTGATGTCCATCTGGAATCCGGTGATGCCGGTTTCGGTTCCGGCGACCTTGAAATCCATGTCCCCGAGATGGTCCTCGTCGCCGAGGATGTCCGACAGCACGGCGTAACGGACGCCTTCGCTGATTAGTCCCATGGCGATGCCGGCGACGGGCTTGTGGATGGGAACGCCGGCTGCCAGGAGGCTCAGGGTCCCGCCACAGACGGTCGCCATCGAGGAAGAACCGTTCGACTCGAGGACTTCGGAGACGACGCGGATGGTATACGGGAATTTCTCCTTCGGGGGAAGGACAGCCTCGATAGCGCGGCGCGCCAGGTTGCCGTGGCCGATCTCACGCCGCCCGGTGCCGAGCCGCCCGACCTCGCCGACCGAGAACGGGGGGAAATTGTAGTGCAGGAGGAAACGCTCCCTGCGATCTCCTTCGATGTCGTCGAATTTCTGTTCGTCGAACACGGTACCGAGGGTCGTGACCGCGAGCGCCTGCGTTTCGCCGCGCGTGAAGAGCGCCGATCCGTGGGTCCTTCCGAGTATTCCTATCTCGCAGCTGATGTCGCGTATATCCTCAAGCCCGCGGCCATCGACCCGGACGCCCCTGTCGAGTATCCCCGAGCGCAGGATCTCGTACTGAAGGTCTTCCATCAGGGCGTTGAAGAGTTTTTTCTGTGTCTCGTCGGTCGCGATGACATCCGCAAATCTGGCGGCTACCTCCTCGATCGCGTCATGGACCGCGGCGCCCCGTTCCTGCTTCTTTTTCGTGAAGAGCGCAACGGAGAGCTTCTCATGCCCATATGCGCGGATCTCGTCCTTCCGGAGGAGGGCAACCTTGAGGGGAGAGAGGGGAAGTTTCGTGACGCCGGCAAGATCACGAAGCTTGCGAATTTCCCGGCAGATGTCGGAAATGGGTTTCTTGGCCGTCTCTATGGCCTGGATCATCAGTTCCTCGGAAACCTCGTGCCCGTCGCCTTCCACCATCGCGACGCCATTCTCGGTCCCGGCGACGACGATCTCGAGCTGGGACCTGGAAATCTGGTCGAAGGTCGGGTTGACCACGAAGGCTCCATCGACGTGACAGACGCGCACGGCGGCGATCGGTCCGTTGAAGGGAATGTCCGAGATATGAACTGCCGCGCTGGCGGCGTTGATGGCGAGGATATCGGGGGGATTCACCTGGTCGGTGGAAAGGACCGTGGGTACGACCTGGATCTCCCGACCGAAGGCCTTGTCGAACAGGGGTCTCATCGGTCGGTCGATGAGGCGGGAGACAAGGATCTCCTTGTCCTTGGGGCGCGTCTCGCGCTTGATGAAACCACCGGGTATCTTTCCCGCGGCGTAGTACTTTTCGTTGTACTCAACCGTCAGAGGAACGAAATCCAATCCTTCCGTAGCCTGCGAGGAACAGCAGGCAGTGGCTATGACGGCGGAACCGCCGACTCGCGCGAATACGGCACCGTTGGCCTGCTTGGCCATCTTGCCGGTTTCCAGGATCATCTCTTCGTCGTTGAGCCTGTACGATACGGTATTGATCATAGGGAGGCAATCTCCGTGTTCGGCCCCCACGACGTCCCGGTTTCCCGGAACGGTGTGCGAACCCGTGGACTCAGACCGTCCGCGATCGATATGAAACGGCCCGAACGATCGGGTTCGTGCCGTCCGGTGGCATTCGGCTACTTGCGCAGCGAGAGTTTCTCGAGAAGCTCCCGGTACATGGGCAGGTTGGTCCTCTGCAGGTACTTGAGCAACCTGCGCCTCTTCCCGACCATCTTGAGAAGGCCCCTGCGGGAATTGGTGTCCTTCTTATGCTGTTTGAAATGCTCGGTGAGATCGTTGATGCGCGCGGAGAGCAGCGCGATCTGCACTTCGGTCGCACCGGTATTCTTGTCGCTCTTTCCATGTTCGAGGATGACTTTCGCCTTCTCCTCTTTCAAAAATGCCATGTTCCATTCTCCTTCTCTGCGTTTGTTACCGAACCGAAAATCGGACGAACCGCACGCTGTCCGCGTCACGGGCACTGATCATCACGCGATCTGGCTCGATATCCGCGATCGCGGGTAGCTCGTTGTCTCCGTATACCGCGACGACGTCGTAGCGTCCGACAGGGGGAAGCACCTGGGCCGTGTCCAGGATCCTTATCCGGTCGGCGAATCTTGCGGTACTCGCTGATCCGATATCTATTGAATACGGCTTGCCGAGCATCCTTTCGGCGTCCGGAAGCCGACCTTCGGCGATGGCTCGCCGGATGCCGCTGGAACTGACGATCACCCCGTCCCGGACGATCGCATCGACGATTTCCGTCCGTATGCCTTGCGTTGACAGCAAGACCGCCACGCCGCGGGCATCGGTGGAAAGCTGGTGACCGCAACGAAAATCATGCCCGATCACGACCCGGGACGGATGGAGTCCCCGCGTCAGGACGGACAAAAATTCGTTCCCAGACATCTTACTGAAATCATCCGAAAAGTCAATGAGTACACATATATCCACGCCCAGGGCAGCCAGTGCCTCCAGCTTCTGCGGCAGGGTGAAAATGCAACCTTGGTAAGATTCAGGCCTCAGGTTCTTCTTGGGATTGTCCCTGAATGTCACGGCGCACCGGGATCCCGGAGGAGTGCCCGCCTGAATCCTTTTGACGAGTTCGACGTGCCCCAAGTGAAGACCATCGAATACGCCGATCGTGGCTGAAACGTCCTTGCCAACCGGTGGAAGCCCCTTTTCGATCTCCTGCCAGGTGATGATCCTCACGATCCGCCGCCCAGTACGACCCGATACCGCAGGTCCGCTCCGGAGAGCTCAACGATCCCGAGGATACACCCGCTTCCGAATACGGCTATGGAGCCCGTCATTTCGCGGGTTGCGGGAATGCCGAGTTCTTCGGAGCGGAAGCGATGGCCATTCAGGAAATACCGTTCCATAGTCGCGCCTATTTCAACGGTACCCAGACCGAGTGCATCGGCGACGGAAGGTGTCATCAGGCGGAGGTCGTCGAATCCTGGCTCCTCTACCGCGTCCCCAAGGTCGAAAGGCCCCGAACGCGATCGCCTCAGGGAGGTGACGTGGGCTACCGTTCCGCATGCGGCAGCCAGATCCCTTGCGAATGACCTGATGTACGTGCCTTTCGAGCAGGTTATGGAGATTTCCGCATCGGAACCTACGAAACGGACCAGTTCGATGTTGCCGATAAAGACCCTCCGGGAGGGCAATTCGATCTTCTCGCCGTTTCTGACTCGTTCGTAAGCCCTGATCCCGTTCACGTGGATAGCTGAAAAATCAGGCGGGGTTTGCAGGATATCGCCTGAGAACGCCGGTAGCGCCGAACGGAGCGTTGCTTCTTCGGGGATCGGGCCTTCGGACACGATGGAACCTTCCGGATCCAGGGTATCAGTCCCGAGGCCGAAACGTATCGTGGCCAGATAGGTCTTTTCCGACGCCATGAAGAAATCGCACAGGCGGGTATATCGTCCGACCATGGCGACGAGGATGCCGCTCGCGAAACGATCGAGCGTACCCGCATGCCCCACCTTGCGAATCCCGAAGGTTCTCTTTACGGCGTCGAGCGTGCCAAACGAGGAAAGTCCCGGGCGCTTGTCGATGATGAGAAAACCGTCGGGCATACCCCACCCTTCAGGAAAGAATATCCTTGATTTTCTCATTGATCTCGAAACCTTCCTTGATGCCGCGGTCGGCGATGAAGGTAAGTTTCGGGGTTTGTCGAAGCCGGATCCGCTTTCCGACCGCGCTCTGCATGAAACCGGCAGCCCGGTTCAAGCCTTCCACGCCCCTGTCCAGGGCGTCATCCTGGAAGGTCGACACGTAGACCCGCGCGAAACTGGCATCCTTCGCCACGTCGACGCGGGTTATGGAAAGGAAACTGTTGACCCGGGGATCCTTGACGTCCCCGGACTGGATGAGGGTTGAAATCTCCGAACGAAGATCCTCCCCCACCCTTTTTCGCCTGAGGTCGTCCATTTCTAGGTCAGTTTCCTTGAAATCTGCACCTGCTCGAAGACTTCGAGGAGATCGCCCTGCTTGAGATCATGGCAATTCTCGAGGCCTATCCCGCATTCGTAACCCTGCGCGACTTCCCTTGCATCGTCCTTGAAGCGTTTAAGCGAGGAAATCTTCCCGGAGAAAATCTCGATGCCCTCGCGAATGACGCGGACGGAAGCTGAGCGCTTCACGGCGCCTTCGAGCACGAAACAGCCGGCAATGATGCCGATCTTCGGCACCTTGAAGGTTTCCCGGACTTCCACCTGTCCTATGTCCTGGTCCTTGTATTCGGGGGCCAGCAGGCCTTCCATCGCTTTTTCGATCTCCTCGACCACACGGTAAATGATGTTGTATTTCCGGATATCGACCTTTTCCTGGTCCGCGAGGATCTTCGCTTTCGGGGTAGGACGGACGTTGAAACCGATGATGATGGCGTTGGACGCGCTCGCCAGGTTGACGTCATCCTCGCTGATTGCGCCTGCGGCGGACCTGATTACCGTGAGCCTCACTTCCGCCGTGGTCAGCTTTTCGAGCGATGACTTCAGGGCTTCCACGGAACCTGTGACGTCGCCCTTGATGATGACGTTCAGCTCCTGCACGTTTCCCTGGTGAATTGTGTCGTAGAGGTTGTCGAGCGTGACCTTCTTTACGGTCTTGGAATCCTCGTAACGCTTGAGTTCCTGGCGTTTCCCCGCAATCATCCTGGCATACTTTTCGTCTTCCACGGACTCGAAGGGATCGCCCGCGTTCGGCATGCCCTCGAAGCCGACGACCTCGACCGGCATGGACGGGGTCGCCACGTCCAGTTTCTGGCCGCGATCGTCGTAAAGCGCCCGGACCTTTCCGGGGAAGATTCCCGCAACGAAGCAATCGCCGGTCCGAAGGGAACCGCGCTCGATGATGATGGTGGAAACGATGCCTCGTCCGTGATCGATCTTGGCTTCCAGAATCTTGCCTTCGGCCCTGCACGCATAATTGGCAGTCAGTTCCAGCACTTCGGCCTGGAGCAGTATTCCATCCAGGAGTTCGTTGATGCCCTTTTTCTGAAGCGCTGAAATCTCGCAGAACATGGTCTGCCCACCCCATTCTTCAGGTATGAGCCCACGCTCCGAAAGCTGCGTCTTCACGCGGTCGGGATTGGCCTCGGGAAGGTCAATCTTGTTGATGGCCACGATGACGGGAACATTGGCAGCTTTCGCGTGATCGAGCGCTTCCAGCGTCTGAGGCATGACGCCATCGTCTGCCGCTACCACCAGAACCACGATGTCGGTAATCTGCGAACCGCGTGCGCGCATCTTGGTGAAAGCCTCGTGGCCGGGAGTATCAAGGAAGGTGATCCTGCCCTTGGGCGTTTCGACGATATAGGCGCCGATGTGCTGAGTGATCCCGCCGAACTCGCTGGCGACGACGTTCGTCTTGCGGATCGCATCGAGCAACTTGGTCTTTCCATGGTCGACGTGACCCATGACGGTAACCACGGGAGGCCGGTGCTCAAGGTCGCCGGGAACGTCCGTGGTTTTTTCGATGACGGTCTCGTCGTAGAGCGAAACGACCCTGACGGCGCAACCGTATTCCTCGGCGAGGAGCGTCGCGGTGTCCGCGTCGATCTGAGCGTTGATGGTTGCCATCATGCCGTTTTTCATCAACTTGCCAATGAGCTCGTTCGGCTTGAGGTTCATCTTTCGGGCGAGATCCGCCACGGAAATCGATTCGAGGATATCGATCGACTTCGGGATCGGGTTCGCCTTGAGAGCTTCGGCCTTCTTCTTGGCCATGAGAAGCTTCTGGGTGAGCTCCTCTTCCTTTCTGACGTAAGAAGTCTTCCTGGCCTTGAGAAAACGTTTATTGATAGGGCCTTTCTGTTCGCCTGCAGGAGGCGCGCCGGGCCTGCCACCGTAGCCGGGCTTGCTGCCAGGGCCGCCATAGCCGGGTCTGCCGCCGGGACCGCCGTAGCCGGGTCTGCCGCCGGGACCGCCGTAACCGGGTCTGCCGCCGGGACCGCCCTGATTGTAGCCGCCGGGCCTGCCCGGTCCGCCCTGGTTGTAGCCGCCCGGCCTGCCCGGTCCGCCCTGGTTGTAGCCGCCCGGTCTGCCTGGACCACCCTGGTTGTAGCCACCGGGCCTGCCCGGTCCGCCCTGATTGTAGCCACCGGGCCTGCCCGGTCCGCCCTGGTTGTAGCCGCCCGGTCTGCCGGGACCACCCGGTCCACCCTGGTTGTAGCCACCCGGGCGAGTGTCGCCCTGTCCATAGGTCGGCCTGCTGCCCTGGCTGGAGCCGCCCGGCCGATTGTCACCGCCCTGACCATAGGTCGGACGTGGGCCTTGGGTATAACCGCCTGGTCGACTGTCTCCAGTCGGCCGATTCTCGCCTGAAGGCCGTGCGCCCGGAGCCTGTCCGTATGTCGGTCTGCCTTCCGGAGAAACGGGAGCGGCCTGGGGACGATTGTCAATGCCGCCCTGGCCGTAGGTTGGCCTGGCCGCTGGTACACCCTGTCCGGGCACCGGCCGTCCGGCCTGCTGGCCATAGGTGGGCCGACCACCCTGGAAACCGGTTCGCGGGCTCTGTCCGAGCGACTTCGGCCCTACCGTACCCTGGGGCAATGATGGTTTTTCTTGCGTGGAAACATCCTGCGGACTGCCGTCGGCCAGGGCGGGAGCAGCATCGTTTTTTACCGAGCCTGCCGTGGAATCTTCCGAATGGGCAGACGCCGCGCGAGGTGCATCTCCCTGAACCGCATTCTCCGGCGCAGCATGGTCGCTTGGCAGGTCCTCTTCGTGATGGGCGACGACGCGAGCCTGGGGTTTCTTTACGACGACCTTTTTCTTGACGACGACGATCTTCTTCTTCTCGGCCGAAGCTTGATCCTGCTCCTGCTCGCGTTCCTCGGAAGGTTTCGCCTTGGGTTGCTTTATAAGGGTGGGCTTGGCTTTCTCGTTATCGTTCCCGTCGGTCATATCCTGATCACTCCTGGTCGTCCTCGTACTCGAAGCTGAGCTCGACGCTGCAATTGGGACAGTGCGTCATGTCCGGAGTCACACGCGCCCCGCAATCCGGGCACTGGTACTCTTCTTCGCCTTCAATTTCTTCTTCGTACGCGGTATCGCTCTCCGCCGCTTCCTCTTCCACGACATTGACGTTCTCGTCGATGATAGACTGGACACGTTCGAGATCCTCGCGGGTGAGTCCCTGGAGCGTCTCGAGTCTATCGGACGTCAACGCGAGGAAATCGCCGATGTACTCGATACCGTTGGCCTGGAGTGCCGCCATGAGTGGTTCGTCCACTCCGGGCAATTCGGAGATCTTCGTGATCTCTTCTTCCTCGGGCTCTCCGAACAGATCTGAAACCGCCTTTCTGAGATCGGGAGAACGATCCATCTGCATGAACTGTTCCTCGGTTTTCACGTCGATGTTCCAGTCGCAAAGACGATTCGCGAGCCTGACGTTGAGACCCTGCTTTCCGATGGCGACCGAGAGCTGGCTCTCGGGGACAACGGCGAGGGCCATGTGTTTGGCCTCGTCCAGGATGAAGACATCCCTGACATCGGCGGGAGAGAGAGCGTTCCGGATGAATCGTTTCGGGTCCACATCGTACCGGAGCACATCGATTTTCTCGCCTTCCAGTTCACGGATGATGGACTGGATTCGGATGCCCTTGAGACCGACGCACGCGCCTACAGGATCAACGTCATCCCTCCTGGAGAAAACGGAAATCTTGGTGCGATATCCCGGTTCGCGGACGATCTTGAACACCTCGACGGTCTTGTCGTAGACCTCCGGCACTTCGAGCTCAAGCACCTTGCGGACGAACTCGGCATGCGTTCGCGAGAGTACGATCTGTGGCCCCGATTTCGTCTTGTTCACTTCGACGATGTACGCCTTGATACGGTCGTTGGGGTGGTAGTTTTCGCGCGGTGACTGGTATTTCTTGGGTAAGACGCCTTCCAGCTTCCCGAGGTCCACGTAGATGTTGCCGTTGCGCTCGCGCTGGTAGTAACCGATGATGATCTCGCCGACCTTCGACTTGTACTCGGCGTACTGGGTGTCGCGGGAAATTTCCCTCAGGGACTGCCGGGTGGTCTGCTTGGCCAGCATGACAGACTGGAGATCGAACTCCCTCGGATCCACCGGCAGTTCGAGGATATCGCCCACTTCAGCCTCTTCGCTCAGGGCGCGGGCTTCCTTCAGGGAAATTTCGAGTACGGGATCGTCGAGATCGTCATCATCCACGATGGTCTTCTTCGCGTAGATGTCGACGCCTTCGTAATCATTGCGGAACCTGACGATGGCGTTTTCCAGCGTACCGTACTTCTTCTTGTATGCAGCGAGGAGAGCTTCCTCGATCGTCTTGACGACGAGGTCCTCCGAGATTCCCTTTTCGTAGATCAGTTGACGTATCGCTTCCGCCAGATCGGATGCCATGTGTTTACGCCCCCTCCTGCGAATAATCTAGGCGAGCTTTAAGGATTGTATCGAACGCCACCGTGAGTTCGCCTTCCGCCGTCACGATGACGACGGAGGCTTCGTCTGCGCCCACAATCCTGCCTCCGGTCCACAGACCGGTCGTCTTGTCAAGAAGACGAATGCCTCTTCCGATGAATATTCCGTACTCGCGGGTATCCTTGATATGGCGATCGACCCCCGGACTCGCCACTTCGAGGTGGAAATCCTCCTGCTTCAGCAACGTTTGGAGCCGCGGAAGCACGAGCTTGTGGGCTTTCGAGCATTCGTTGATCCCCGTCCCTTCGGGGCGGTAAACCACGACGCGAACCTGCGTCGAGACCTTGCTCTGGTTCACAACGAGCTCGACGAGCTTGAGCCCCGCGCCTGCGAGCAACGGCTCGATGTCGTCCCTGATCGATCCTGTTTCCATCCCGTCCTGTGGCTTCCCGCGGCGGCAACCGCCCGGAAAGCGCTTGTAAGGTTGAGGCCTTCCCCGAGAGCGGGCAAAAGGTCCGATAATAAAAAAAGAGTCGCGGAACGACTCTTCTTATCCCTAAGAAAAGTTGTGTTGTTTTTAACTGGTTTATTTTACTCCGCTCGTGGCTTATTAGTCAAGCCGAACGCTTTTTCGGTTTCAGTCGGCGGCGATGACGAGGGCGCCGACGGATCGGGCGCCGGCTTCCTTCAGGACGCGGGCGCATTCCGACAGCGTGGCTCCCGTCGTCATCACGTCGTCGACAAGGACGAGCGCGAGCGGCACGGAAGGGCCTTGCCGGAGGGATACCATGCCGGTCATGTTGGTGAGCCGGTGCGCGTAATCGAGGGTTTTCTGTGCCACGCCGTTTTCCCGGACGAGCAAGGGCCGGACGTCGAGGCCCGAATGCTTCATCGTTGTGCACAATCTCAGGACTGGATCCCAGCCGCGCTCGCGGACGGCGGCGGCCCTGGGCGGCACAGGCACGACAGTCGCCCCGGGCCAACGGGCTCTCGCTTCCCTTGTCAACATCTCGCCGAGCATCGTCGCAAGCGGGAACATACCCTTGAATTTGTATGCCATCACGAGCCGCCGTGCGGCGCCGCCATACCGGAACAGCGGAAACGCCGAATCGAACTCGAACGAACGGCTCCGGCAACGCATGCACGTCCCGCTCTCGGCGATCATGGGTTTCCCGCATACGCGGCATCTTGGTCCGGGTACGGGTTTCAATCCCGAAAAGCAATCATGGCACAGGGGGGCTCGGGCAAAAGGCTGGAATACGAGCGGTTCACCGCAAATTATGCAGGTCCGCGGATAGAGCAACTCCGCGGCAAGGTGGAAGATATGCATACTGGCACGCATACTCCTGAAACGCCGGAAATCCGCGTACTGATCGACGAAAGCGTAAAAAACCCCGGTGCAGTACCGGGGTTTTTGCAGCTCGCCTGAAACGTGGTTTGGATCAGAGCAGGGCTACGAGCGTGAACACCATGACGAAGATGGCGACGGTCTCGCAGAGGCCGACGACCGTGATGTACTGGGCGAAGCCGCGGTTGGTCTCGCCGAACGCGTCGCAACTCGACGCGGAACATTGCCCTTGGGCAATCGCCGACAGCGCGATCGCGACCGACGAGAAGATGCCCAGGGCGACCTTGAACATGGGATCCGCATCAGACCCCCTCATGATGTTCATGATGATGAAGCCGTAGATCGTCTGGGTGAGGGGCGCCCCCGCGAAGACGACGAGCAGGAACGAAGCCGGTTTGTTCTGCAGGTAGTTGCGTTTCCACGCCCCGATGGCAGCCTGGCCTGCGATGCCCGCCCCGATGGCCGAACCGAAGGCCGAGATCCCGAGGATGGCCGCCACGCCGATAAATTCGATATTCACCATGTTTGCTGGTTCTCCTTTCCCGAAACTTCGCCTTCCGGGAACTTTTCCCGGAAAGGCTCGTATGCGTACCCGGACCACTCCATGCCGAGGTGTCCGGAGAATTCGAGCAGATTGAGACGAATGCCGTGAACGATCACCGAGAGGAAGCTCATCGCTAGGTTGAGGGCGTGGCCGAACACGACGATCAGGATCCCGAAGGGGATCGTCCAGCCTTTCATCATGCCACCGGCCATCTGGTTGACCGTCTGGGCGATGGAAAGGCCCGCCAGCCCGACGGCGAACAGCCGGATGTAGGAGATGATGTCGCCGAACGCCCCGACCGTGCCGAGAAATTGCGAAAGGAGTCCACCCAGCCCGGCCAGGAGGCTTTTCCCGAGGCTGCCGTCCCAGTTGGCGAAGGCGAATACGAGCAGGAATCCCCCGGCGATGAGCCAAAGGCTGTAGCCCGGGATCGGGAATTTCTTCGTGTCGATGACGAGGTTCAGGACGAAATAGTACAGCCCCGTGACGACGCCCAGCCAACCAACCTGGGCCAGGAACTTTGGATTCGGGAAGTCCCGCCTGATGTTCTTGAGGTGGGCGAGCGAGAGCTGGACGGTCCCGAGCAGGAAGCAGAACAGCTTGACGTTCTCCTGCGAAAGCGGATTCGTCCCCGCAAATGCCGGAACCACGAGCCGGGAGAGGAAACCGTCCGACGTGGACGCGTCAAGCCCGAACCAGGTGCCGGTCATGGCGCCCCAGGCGGTGGTGGCCGAGCCGACAACGAGCAGGAGCTTGACCGCGTCCGACGCTTTCCTGCCGCCTTTCGCGAGGGCGAACAGGCCTGCGCAGATCATGAGCGCGCCGTAGCCGCCATCGCCGAAAATCATCGCGTAGAAAACGGAAAAAAACAGGAGGAACCACAGGCTGATGTCGTATTCCCGGTATCCGGGGACCATCCCGAGAAAATCGAACACCGGATTGATGATGCGGATGGCGGCGTTGTTCTCGACCTTCGAAGGCGGCGCCTCGTCGGCGGACGGATCGGCGAAGGCCACGCCCCATCCATTCGCTGAAGCGACGCGCTCAAGAGCAGGAGTATCCCGTTCCGGGATCCATCCCTCGATCCAGCAGACGGGTCCGTCGACACTCATGCCGGAACGAATGCGCTCGAATTCGAGCCGTTGGCCGTTCACCCCGTGAAACCCGGCCAGGGAAGGCAGTGCGGGAACGAGCGCCTTCAAGTCGCGTTCGCGTTCCAATATCGCTTTTTCCATCGACGTGAGTTCAGCGATCATGGAAGAAATCGGCTCATCGGGCAGGTCGAACGCACGAACGGCCTCGGGCAGCGGGCCATCCCCGATGAGAATTGCGCGGGATATGTATTTGTCCGCGGAAAAACGCAGGAGATCGGCTCCCGAAGCCAGGGAATCGATACCCTCCGGTGTCGATTCGACGAGACTGAGTCTCACGCCCGCAGCATCGAGTTCCCCGAACAGCCTCGGGTCGAACTCCCCCCAGGGCATGACCCGCTCGAGCTCGCGTTCCATGCCGATTCTCCGTTCGCCGAGGGTGCAAATTTCTTCCGACAGGGCAATGGAACGCTCAACGACCTCGAGGGAATCGGGTAGCTTCATTCCACGCCTGGCGCCCTTGGCGTTCATGGAGGACAGGATGCCGATGGCCCGCTCGATATTCGATTGCCTGGATGAAAGCTTCTCGTAATCTTCCCCGGCGCCAGGGACAGGCTCCACGTGGAGGAGGCCGAGCTTGCGGAGGTTTCGCAGCGATTCCGCCCGACCGCGATCCGGAATCACCAGGAACGTCCTTTTCATGCCGGTGATCACGAGACGCTCCTTTCGACGACCTTGCGTTTGGCAATCTTGCCGCGGACCACCTGGGCAGTTTGCTGATCACCGAGGTAGATCCTGATCTTCTTGATGCTCTCCATCGTTTCGGGAATTTTCACCTTTTCGAAGAGGTTGACCCGCTGGGTAGTGACACGGAGTTCGTGCGCCAGCCGGCGGATCTGCACTTCGAGTACCTTGATTTCCAGATCAAGGAGCAACATCGCAGAGAGTCGGGCGAGAGCCTTGTCGATCCAGAGCGGTCTGGCGAAAAGGTCGTACTCCTGGATGGTGAAATCCGCGCCTTCGAACACGGGTATCTCGACACCGGCGATATTCCCGATCCCCGTCCTGATGCTTCCCACCGTCACAAGCCATCCACCGGAAGGAGTCCGAATCTCGTCCTCTTCGCCGAAGACCGCGATCCACGCCTTGAATTCCTCCCGCAAGGCCAGGCGGCGGGATTCGATCTCCCGCGCCCTGGCTTCGATTCCGCGGATTTCGGTCTGAAGCTGCTGCTTCTTGAGCTGGAGGGTCGGCAGGTAGCGATTGTACATCTTGAGCGCGTCTTTCTGCTTCTTGAGCTCGTTCTTGGTCAGCTTGATCTTGGCCATCGGGTATACTTCCTGCTATCCCTGTTCGTCGATCGCGGACGCCGCACAAACCGGAAAACGGCGCCTCCCCCGTGCGTCATGCTGTCTTCACAGGCCAGTATTTCTCGAGGAGCTCGGTCCTCAAGCCCGTTTCCTTGGGGTCGAAACATTCGGCAAGGATTTCCCATCCCTTGTCGAGCGCAGCCTCCAGGGGAATGTTGACCGAAAGATCCATCATTTCACGTTCAAAGAGTTCGCCGTACCTGAGCAGCTTGGCATCCCAGTTCGACATCTGGAACCCCATGGACTTTTTTTCGATCGTGTCCTTGTACGAAGCGTAAAGCTTGATCATGCCATCCATGATCGAACGGTGGTCGGGACGGGTATTGCCGTTCACCTGCTGCTTGAGACGGGACAGCGAACCGAAAGGCTCGATGCGTCCTCCCTTGAGGTAGAATTGGCCTTCGGTGATATAGCCGGTATTGTCGGGAACGGGATGCGTGACGTCGTCGCCCGGCATCGTCGTCACGGCGAGGATGGTGATGGAACCGGCGTCCGCGAAATCCACCGCCTTTTCGTAACGGAAGGCAAGCTGGCTGTAGAGATCGCCGGGGTAGCCGCGATTGGAGGGAACTTGCTCCTGCGTAATGGCGATCTCCTTGAGCGCGTCGGAAAAGTTCGTCATGTCGGTCAGGAGCACGAGAACGTTCTTGCCCTTGAGTGCGAAGCGTTCGGCTACCGCGAGGGAAATGTCCGGCACCATGAGGCATTCGACGACGGGATCGGAAGCGGTATGCACGAACATGATGGTCTTGGAGAAAGCGCCGCCCTCCTCGAGGGCGTCCTTGAAAAAAAGGTAGTCGTCATACTTGAGGCCCATGCCCCCGAGGACGATGATGTCCACTTCTGCCTGCATGGCAATGCGGGCAAGTAGCTGGTTGTAGGGTTCCCCCGAGACCGAGAATATGGGCAACTTCTGGCTGCGAACGAGGGTGTTGAAAAGGTCAATCATCGGGATGCCCGTTCGCACCATGTCGCGCGGTACGATGCGGTTGGCGGGGTTGACCGAGGGGCCGCCGATCCTGATCAGGTTTTCAGCGAGGGCCGGTCCCTTGTCGCGGGGTACGCCCGCGCCGTCGAAGACGCGGCCGAGGAGGGCGTCGGAGAAACTCACGAGCATCGGGTGGCCGAGGAATCGTACTTCGTCGCCAGTGGAGATGCCCCGTCCTCCCGCGAACACCTGGAGCGACACGATTTCGTTGTCGAGCCGTATCACCTCGGCCAGCGATTTGCCGAAACGTGTGGAAACCTCGGCGAGTTCGCCGTAACGGACCCCGTCTGCACGGACGGTGATTACGTTACCGGTTATGGATTCGATGCGTGAATATATCTTGTTCATGGCTCACTCCAGGGCTTCGATGTGGCGCGTGGCGGCGATTTCCAGGCCGTCGGACCTTTCGCCGGCGAGCTTCTCGATCCCGGCCTTGATCTCGTTGAAACGAGAGCTCATCCACTCGGCGCCGTTGAGGTCGAGGAAGAGCTGCCGGAGCTGGTAGAACCACGCGCGGGCGTCGTCCTTGTCCTTGAGCCGGAGCTTGGCGCCAAGGATGGTCAGGAGGATCCTGAACATGAAGCGCTGGCGTTCGGGATTGACCGAACAATCGACGGGATCGAAGGAATTCTGCTGGAGGTATACGGCATCGAGCAATTCGCCCTTCTGGTAGACGATGTAGTCTTCCTGGCTCGTTCCTTCCTCGCCGACAACCTTCATCATCTGTCCGACCTCGCTCGAACGTTCGAGGAAGCGGTGGGCATATTTGACGATCGGGGTCTCGATGGATCCATCGTACTTGGACCATGATTCGAGAGGATGGATGGCGGGATATTTCCGCGCTTCGGAACGCTCCCGGGAAAGACCGTGGAACGCGCCGACGACCTTGAGAGTAGCCTGTGTAACCGGTTCCTCGAAATTCCCGCCAGCGGGAGAAACGGTTCCCCCGATGGTAACCGACCCCTTTTCGCCGCTCTTCAACCTGACGATTCCCGCCCTTTCATAGAAGCCGGCTATTACCGATTCGAGGTAGGCCGGGAAAGCTTCCTCACCGGGGATTTCTTCGAGCCGTCCGGACATCTCGCGCATGGCCTGAGCCCAACGGCTCGTGGAGTCCGCAAGGAGGAGCACGTCGAATCCCATCTGACGGTAGTATTCCGCGAGGGTAACCGCGGTGTAGACGGATGCTTCCCGCGCCGCGACCGGCATAGATGAAGTATTGCAGATGATGATGGTCCGTTCCATGAGGGACCGACCGGTACGCGGATCTATCAGTTCCGGGAATTCCTTGAGCGTCTCGACCACTTCGCCAGCGCGTTCTCCGCAGGCGGCGATGATGACGATGTCGACCTCGGCGTTGCGGCTCGTCACTTGCTGGAGCACCGTCTTCCCCGCGCCAAAGGGACCCGGAATGCAGTAGGTTCCGCCCTTCGCGATCGGGAAGAAGGTATCGATGATGCGAGTTTTGACCACAAGCGGTTCAACCGGCCGGAGCCGCTCGCTGTAGCACTCGACCGCGCGCTTGACCGGCCACTGGAAGCACATGGTTACGGGCACAGTCGTCCCGTCCCGAGCAGTCAGTTCGGCGATCACTTCGTCAACGTCATAGCCGCCCGCCGGCTTGATGGACTTGACGATATAATCGCCCATGAACCCGAAGGGAACCATGATGCGATGGGTGAATGATCCTTCCGGCACCGTTCCGAGCGTGTCCGCACGCTGGACTTCATCGCCAGGTTTCACGGCTGGAGAAAAATCCCAGATCGTGCTCCTCGGGAGCGGGTCCAGATAGATGCCCGGCTCGAGGAAGTTCCCCGATTGCCGGGCAACTTCGGGCAGGGGGTTCTGGAGGCCATCGTAGATCTGGCCGAGAAGCCCCGGCCCAAGCTCCACGGCAAGCAGTTCGCCGGTGAATTCCACGCCGTCCCCGATGAGGATGCCCTTGGTTATTTCGAAGACCTGGAGCTGCACGTGGTCGCCGCGGATGCGGATGACCTCACTCTTGAGCTTCCGGCCCTCTGCGCCGATATAGGCGACCTCGTTCATGGAAACAGCGCCCGTCACGCGCGCCGTCACCATGTTGCCGTTGACGCCGGTAACTGAACCTTTCGTCGTCGTCATTGATCTCTCCGATCCGGTCGTTTATCGCTGTTTGGCGCCGGCATGTCAGTCGCTGCGCTCCCGTCGATCCTGCCGCCATCGACGGCGGCCACGCCCGACAGTATTGATTCGTATGCAGAGGAGTAGGCCCGTTCACCGCGTTCGGTTTCGAATTTGGCGCGGCGTTCGAGGGCCTGGAGCTTGAGTCCGTAAGCCAGAAGGGATTCGAGATCAAAGAAATGACCTGTCTCCAGCCGCTCGATCAGGGCCCATCGTTCGCGTTCAATGAGAAGCTCGGCTTCGAGCGGGTTGTCACAGGCCGCGGCGGATTGCGCGACCCTCGCCGCTTCCCATTCCGGTTCACCTGGCTTGACGTAGCGTTCCGGCGACTTGCCGAGCTGGTGAGCGCGGATCTTTGCCAGCTCGTTCCTGAGCGACAGCTCCCACTTCAGGTACGAAGCGAGCAAGGGAGATTCCGCGACTCCCGAGGGAATACTTCCATCTTCTGGGGCGAAGAGCCTGGCACCGCGGAGAATGTCCATGTCACGATCCGTGAGACAGGTCCCGGCGCGCTCGATAAAAGATTCGTATGAGATGGGTGGAGGCTCTCCGGGCAAGGCGCTCGAAAGCGTCGCCTTGAAATAATAGTACTCGGACACGGGGATCAGGCGCCCTTCCCCGCGGCATCGACGATAGCCGCGAGCTTTCCGTTGAGATACTGGCAGAACAGCGCGGAGACGGCTTCCGCGGAGAAATCGTAGTATGCGGCGCCGTTTTTCTCTGTGATGCGGAACCCGGACTTCAGACCCGGGAATGGTTTCAGTTCGAGGCCCTTCCTAAGTTCTGCCCCGAGCTTGTCCCGAAAGTGGGACTCGATCCTCTTGAGGGTATCAGGCGGGAGGAGTACGGCCAGATCGTCGATGTTCTTCTCTTTCCATGCCGCGAGGACCGCGGGTATCGCGATCCCCAGGACGGTTTCGTCGAACGCTTTCACGACCTCGGCCGAGACGACCGCTGACAGGATTTTCTCCACCTCGCCCCTGAAAGCCAGCACGAGGTTCCGTGAAGCCTGGCCAAGCGCCGCGTTCCCCGCTTCCTCGAAGCGCGCCGCGTCCGTCCTCGCTTTTTCTATGATGGCCCGGGCTTCACGTTCGGCCGCATCGAGGATCGACTTCTTCCTGGTCTCGGACTCTTCCGCGATCGCTGCTGCCGCCGCATTTGCCTCGTCGACACCTTCCTTCTTGATGCGGTCAAGCAGTTCCTGAAGACGTATATCCATGATCCTTCCTCTCCAACTCGGCTGTTAAGGACTAGTACCGTTATCAACGTACCGCAGAACCTTGTCCATCTTGCGCTTGAGGAAACCGTAGACCGCTTCCGGCTCGTCCGCCTTGCCCACGAGCTCTTTCGCATACGCATCCAGGTGCGCGATGAGCCCGTCGAGTGACGTGAACCGGTCAACATCGATGGTACCGAGCTTGTCCATGAGCAAGCGTACGGCTTCTTCTTCGCGCATGAACAGGGCTTCATTGGCTCGAAAAACGTAATTCGATATCTCCAAGGAAGCGAATCGTTCCCGGGATCGGGATTCGACGGTCATGATATCCTGCAACAGATCTTCCATCTCAGCCTTGAGTACCTCGATAAAAAACCTGCAACGCTTCGGCATGGCATCCTCCCGATGTGGAACGGTTGCATTATACAGAAAACATAGGGGATGACAAGAGAAAAACGATATCTTGACACAGTAATCATGATCGAATAATGTACGTAAATCAAGGATCAGTTTCTGTTTTTTCGAACGAACGACGTCAATCCTGGATTCCTTTCGCCTGAGGCGACTATCCATATCGCGACCGTCGTATAACGGCTATTACCCCAGCCTTCCAAGCTGGAGACGTGGGTTCGACTCCCATCGGTCGCTCTACCATGACAACCCGCCGCCAGGCGGGTTGTTTCGTACCCGGACCGATGGGAGTCGAACCGAGTGAGCGACGGCGGGGAGCCGAGACATCGAGGCTCCCCGCCGGCCGCGCCGATGATCGGCGCGGAGCGAGCGAGGCGGCCCGCAGATCCGAAACACGACGTCGAGGATCGAAGGGGACTCCCATCGGTCGCTCAATCCGGACAAGTCGCCCCAAGGCAGCTTTATCGTCGTGTACCCGGCAGGGAGCACCCGCCCCGGCTGCCCTCACGACATCCTTGAGAAGTGATGGCACGTATGATTGCGTTGGAGATTGGACGTGACCTTGATCTGAAGGCTGAGCTCATCACAGCGCGTGGGATTCCGCCGCCCGCGATGCGGCTCGCAGCGTGGCGAAGCGCCTCTCGAGTTCGTCTATAGCTTGCGCCTTCATGAAAAGGTGCCCCTGCATCCCGTAGCAGTTTCGATCGCGGAAATAGGAAAGCTGTTCGACCGTCTCGATGCCCTCTGCGACCACATTGATGCCGAGGCTTTCGGCGAGGGTGAGTATCGAGTTGACTACCTTTCGGTTCTGCTCATCGTGGAGGGCGCGAACGAAGGATATGTCTATCTTGAGAATATCCACGGGTAGCCGCGAAAGGTATGAGAGCGAGGAATAGCCGGTTCCGAAGTCGTCAATCGACAACATGATGGCGGGGTATCGGTTTTTTATCTCGAGAATCTTGACCACCGCGTCATCAGCGTTGCTCATGAGCGTTGTTTCGGTCAGTTCGAGGTTCAGGCGGGCCGGGTTCACCGCCGCCTTGTCAATGGCATCGCATAACGTGCGGACGAAGTCAGGCTGCTCGAACTGCTTGCCCGAGACGTTGATGCTGAAGTAGATGTGCCCGAACCCACCGCGCTCGAGGCGACGCAGGTCGATGAAGGCGCGCCTGAAAACCCAGGCTCCGAGGGGAATTATCATGCCGTTCTGCTCGGCTATGGGTATGAACGAACCCGGGGACATGAACATAGCCCCGGCGCGCCGCCAGCGTATCAGCGCCTCGACGCCGAGCAGCTTGCCCGTCGGCGCGACAATGGGCTGGTAGTGGAGCTCGAACTCCCCCTTGACCAGCGCCGTGCGTATGTCCTGTTCGACGCGCCAGCTCTCGTTGGCCTTGGTGTTCAACGATTCGTCGAAGACGGTGACGCGGTTCCTCCCCGCCTCCTTCGAGCAATACATCGCGATGTCGGCGCTCCTCGTCACCGCTTCCGCGTCCTCTCCGTGCTCGGGCATCACCGCCACGCCGATGCTCACGCCTATCTCGACCCTCGTCTTCGCCCGGGAATCAGTCGTCACCTCGTAGGGCAATTTCACAGCGCCCAGTATGCGCTCCGCGACGGAAACCGCGCGTTGGGAGTCGAATATCTCCGGCAGGAAAGCCACGAACTCGTCCCCGCCGAATCGGTAGGACGAGTCCGCCTCGCGCAGGCATACGCGTATGCGGCGCGCCGTCTCCACCAGGAGCTCGTCGCCAGCCGAATGGCCCAGGGTGTCGTTGATGTGCTTGAACCCGTCAAGGTCGAGGAAGAGGAGTGCCGCATTCCTCCCGTTGCCCAGGATCGACTCACTTAGGAAGGCCTTCATGTCCTCGTTGAAGAGGTCGCGATTGCCCAGCCCGGTGAGCTTGTCGTGGAAAGCCAGGTGCCGGAGGCGCCTTTCCATGGTCTTGCGCTGGCTTATGTCGCGAATGATGCAGGTGAGGGTACGGCCCGAGAAATCGCGGGAATTGCCGAAAGACATCTCCATGGGTGTCACGCCTCTGTTTTTCGTGACGCCGAGGAGCTCGATCGTACGCTTGAGCCCGAGAGCCAGCCGGTCCTGGTCGTCGACGATAAAATATTTCCTGAACTCATCCAGATGCTTCGCGAAGACTTCTTCAGGGAACAGGACCGAAAATTTTCGCTTCACGAGCTCGTCGCGGTCGAATCCGAAGGTGTTCTTCACCCCCGAGTTGACGAAAATAATGTTGAAGTCCTCGTCGAGGCGGAAGATGGCTTCGGTTATCGTTTCCGAGAGGGCCAGATAGTGGTCCTTGCTTTCCTTCAACTGCTCGATGAGCACCCTGTCTATGGGGCTGTCGCGCAGAACGGCAATTATCCTGCGTTCGCCGCCGGCCCATACGGGCGAAAGCAGGCATTCCGCGGAGAGGATGGCCCCGTCCTTCGCCTTGGCCTTGAAGTCCATGTAATCGTTGGAAAATTCGACGGGGGAGTCTTGGTCGCGGCTGCTGAAACCGACGAGCATCTCGGAGAAGGATGGCCAGTATTCCTCGGGTACGAGGGAGAGGAGGCTCGAGCCCGCCAATTCGGTGCGTGTCCATCCGTATGCCTGGCAAAAAGCAGGATTGGCCTCGACGACTACTCCTGCGGCCGTGAGGAGTAGGATCGCGTCCGGGCTGTTCTCAAGGAGTATCTCGAGACTGCCATTCCCCTCGATCTCATCACCGAGTTTTATCCCCCTGCCAGCCAGGAGACGCTGCAGAAGCTGGGAAAAAATGGATTCGCCGGTTTTCGACAAGGGGCTGTCCTCGACAGAAGAAACATGCTCGATAATCGAAGACTCCGCTTCAGACATGGTTCTTAGCAGGTCATTTACGCATTGTCCATCCATTTTGCTACCCGACCTTATTATCATGCTTGAGGCTGACGCCCTATCAATGCAGTATACATGCATTCCATGAGTCCGCGAAAGCCTCATGTCGCGGCCCATCCGCCCCCGGGCACATGCATTCCAGGAATCCCTCGGCAAGCGACAGCCATATGCAGTCCAGTCGCATGCGACCTTGTCCTGGAAATCCATCTTGCCCTTCCGGACCGGATCACCCTGCTTCCGGGCCATCCAGGGCATCGCTCCGGCAGCGGGATTCAGGACCTTGACGAGATCCTCGCGTCCTGTCGTGGGCTCGCAGGCTCCGCATGATGGCGAGCTTGGTGCAGACACGATGGCGGGTTTCACGAGCACCGCCTCCATATTCCTTTCGCGATGACAGTGGCGATAATGATGGGGACGGAAAGGCCCATTCCCAGCAGTATTATCCTCCAGTCGCCGCTTTCAGAGCGGGAACTTCACGCCGTGTCTGGCCAGAACGTACATGAGCACCGCGCCCGCGGCGGCCACGTTGAGCGAATCCACGCCTGCCACCATCGGTATCGACACGGCGGCGTCACACGCCGACAAGACTACGCCCGGCAAACCCCACCCCTCGTTCCCCAGAACGAGGGCAAGCAGCGCTGGAGGCTTGAATTCGCCCAAATCCGCAGACAATCCGCCAAGCGCAGCCGCTACAAGCATCCTCCCGTCGCGCTTGAGCGACGGAAGACCGTCGAGGTCGACGGAAAACAATGGGCAAGACAGGACATTGCCCATCGAAGATCGCAACGTCTTCCGATAGAACGGATCAGCGCACCCTGGTCCAAGGACGACGGCGGAAAACCCGAAAGCGACCGCGCTGCGGATGAGACCGCCCAGGTTTTCCGGGTCGGTGACATTCCAAAGTACGAGGATATCGCCACCCGGAAAAACCGTGGATGGACCGAGTGTCGTGACAGCCGGGCGCGTGGCGATAGCGAGGGCGCCGCGATGGAAACGATAGCCGATCAAGTCCTGCAATTCTCCGGAGGGGAGTGCTTCGACCGGAAACCGGTCTTTCGAAAGTTGCAGCCATCCGGCTTCATCCGAAGGAACGCAAGCCAGACACTCGATCAGGATTCCCGCGGCCATGGCTTTTTCGATGACGATTCGTCCTTCCGCCACAAAACGGCCCTCGGCGCGATAATCGCGGTCCCGCAGTCCTTCGAGAAGTTCCAGATTCATTCGTGACTCCGAAAGTGCAAATTGCAGCATGTTTGACGTAACATTTTCTCCCTGATGCGCTCGATGCGGCGTTCCGCCATCGCGCGTTTCTTTTCGGTCGAGGCGAACGTGAGCGCTGCCCCGGCAAATTCCAGCGCCTCCCCGAGATCGCGATTACCGCGTTCCGCACGGCCTGACCTGAGCGAAAGCGCGGCGAAGGACGGCTCCATCGCCGCAAGGACCTCCGCGGCCTCACCGTTCGCGCCCGAAACGGCAAGCAGACGGTAGAGGGGCCATGCTGCCGCGCCCGAGCCCGACTTGAACGCTGCCCGAAGGACCGGGAGCGCTGCCTCGGCATCATACTCTACGAGCTTCCTGCCGAGCCCTCCCAGATCGATGTCCTTCCGCAAGAGGGGCCGAGCGAACGCGTCGGCACACGAAGCGGCGATTGCCGCGAGTGATACGACGTCTTCGGCATTGTGCGACATGACCATTCCCACCCGCGGATCGGATCCATTCCGCAAATAAGAAAACCAGGCCTCGGGGATGAATTCGCCCGGGATATCCGGACCCCGTTCCCTGCCCAAGGCGCGCTCGACCGTCGCCAGGGAACAGTCAGGGAGCGACCATCGCCACAGGCGCCGCGCGGCGTACAGCAGATCCGCGTGAGGGATCCTGAACGGCCGCATCCTGTTCAGGATACAGCGGGTCCTGAGCAAAGGTTCATCAAAGGACTTCCCATTGTACGAGACAAGCACCGAATCATCGCCGATTTCGCCGATACAGGCGCTTAGGAATTCCCCTTCGGCCGGATAGTCTCGCATGAAGTGTTGACGTACCGATAGAATTCCGCGATTCCAACGCGCAAAGGCCGCCAGGAAAACTACTGTGCCAGCGCCGCCCGAGAGGCCGGAAGTTTCCAGATCGAAAAAAATGAGCCGATCCGAAGGAACCTCGTCGGGGACAAAACGATCGTCTTTCCGGCGAAAGGGACGCAGGTCGAAGGTCTCCGGCAAATCGACAGGGAACGCCAGTTCCCGCGAAGCGACTGGACCCCCCACGTTCCAGCCGTCGAAGAATCCCTGCGTACCAGATGCGGGTGGGCTAACCATACTTCCAGCGAGGTACGCGGCGGTTCCCGCCACCGCGCCATCCCCGGCCGACCGTGACTCGCGGACGCGCTTGAGCCGGTCGCGGAGGCTCATGTTCCCCTGCCGGAAAGCGCGGCAAGGAAGGCGGCGGCGGCTGATTTCACCGCGCTCCCTTCCATGATCGTACGCCCGTCGGCGAAATCAGGCCCTATGCACGAAGGACACCCGGTCCGGCAGTTACACCCGGCCAGACGGTCGGCAGCAGCCGCGAAAACGTCCAAAAACCTCGTGGAGAGCCCTTCGGCCAAACCCGTTCCGCCGGGGTAGCGGTCGTAGAAATACATGGCGGGAACGCTGAAATGATCATCCCGCGCGCGAGATACGGTTCCCAGGTCGCGGGGATCGCAGAGGAGAAAGATCGGCGCGATGTCCCGGACCATGCCGGCGGCTGAAGCGACCACCGCGGCCTTGAACGCCTCGTCGAATCCGTCCAGCAGCGCCCCCGCCGTCGTTCCCGGACCGAAGCGCGCGACGGCGGCCCGGGTCTGCATCTCCTCCGGAGGCAGGTAGATTTCGCCGAAACCGACATTCTCGTGGGTATGGAACCTGATCTTCTTGAATTTTCCCGCCTGGGTCCTCACGAGTACGTCACCGACGCTCCAGCCGAAGGATGGAGTCTCACCTGACGCATCCTCCGTGAGCAGCTTGAGGTCAGTCTTGACCACAGCGTCGGTATAATAGTTGACATCGCGCTCCGAAACCCTGCAGACGCGGTTTTCGAGGTCGAGCTTTTCCACGATGTACTGCCGGCCGCGATGGATGTACACGGCATCGTCGAACACGAGTTCCTTGGCGCTCGGCCTGTCCATCTCGCCGATGACGGCGTTGCGGCCGGCGGTGGCGTCGATGATGACGACGTTGTCCGCCGTGGCCGAGCGCAAGCTGATCTTTTCGCCGGGATACCCACCGCTGGACCAGAACCACCGGCCCCCGGTTTTACGGACGATGCCGTCCTCCTCGAGCATGGCGAGCACCGCCTCCAGGTCTCCGCCGAAGCTGTCCCCTTCGGAGAATGGCAGCTCGAACGCCGCGCACTTCGCGTGGTCCGCGTAGATATAGGGGTTGTCCGGGTCGATGCGCGCGGTCTCCGCCCCCCTGCCGAGGAAATACTCCGGGTGGGCGGCCAGGAACTGGTCCAGGGGGTTGGCGGACGCCACGTAGATGACTACGCTCGCGCCGCTCCTCCGCCCCGCCCTGCCCGCCTGCTGCCAGAAACTCGAAAAGCTTCCGGGGAAGCCGGTTATCACCGACGCGTCCAGGCCGCCGATATCGATGCCCAGTTCCAGCGCGTTGGTGGATACGACGCCGTGCACGGTGCCTTCCCGCAGTCCACGCTCAACTGCCCGGCGCTCCGACGGGAGGAGTCCCGAGCGGTACGGTTCGACGACGATTCGCTCGTTGTCGGTGTAGAGGTTGCGGAGTTCCTCGTTGATGTACCCGGCGATAAGCTCGACCCGAAGCCTCGACCGGGCGAAAAGGATCGTGCGTATCCCGCCGCGCAGCAGGCGCACGGCGATCTTCTGCGATTCGGTCGCTGAACTCTTCCGTATGCCCTGGACTGGGTCCACGAGGGGAGGGTTATAGAATGCCACCAGTTTCTCGGCCCGTGGCGCTCCGTTCTCCCGCACTTCGACCACATCCTCGCCGATGAGCCCCCGCGCAAGCTCCCCGGGGTTCGCGATGGTGGCCGAACAGAGTATGAATACCGGTTTCGCGCCGTAAAAGGCCGCGATCCGTTTGAGCCTCCGGATGACATTGGCGACATGCGAGCCGAAAACCCCGCGGTAACCGTGCATCTCGTCGACCACGATGTAGGCGAGGTCGGAGAAAAAACGGCACCACTTGGCGTGGTTGGGCAGAATGCCGGAATGGAGCATGTCCGGGTTCGTGATGACGATGCGTCCGGTGTCCCTCGCGGAAACGCGCAAGGAAGTCGGCGTATCGCCGTCGTAGGTGCAGATCTTCAGAGGGAGTTCGCCGCCGAGCGCCACTTCGTTGAGTTCGGATTGCTGGTCCTGGGAGAGTGCCTTCGTCGGGAACAGGTAGAGGGCCCGCGCCGTCGGGCTTTCGAGGAGCGACTGGACGACCGGGAGGTTGTAGCAGAGGGTCTTTCCGCTGGCTGTCGGCGTTACGACGACGACGTTCCTGCCCGCCCTCGCTGCATCCCACGATGCGCGTTGGTGGATGTAGAGCCGTTCGATGCCCCTGGACCGGAGCGCCCGTTCGAGCCGTGCATCCATGCCCGCCGGAAAATCCGCGTAACGGCCTTCGGCCGCGGGAATGCGTTCGACATGGACGATGGACGGAGCCAGGTCCGGTTCGGCGAGCAGTTTCTCGATGAATGTGATGGCGGAGGACGAATTCATGGCCTATAGTATATACGAATCAGCAGTTTTCAGAATCATGAATCTACGGGTCCCGTTTTCATGCATATCGTGATCCATGACGGATTGCCGACAAGCGTGACGTTTGCCGGCATCCTGTCAGAAAGCCTCCTGCTTTCCGGCGGCTTGGTCGGGACGGCACGAGGTTTTCAGATTTTTCGGACGCCGGGTACGCGCGCCCGGCTTGAAACAGTGTAAGGAGGATATCGTGAACAAGGTGCTTTCCATCGTGCTGGGAGGAGGCAAGGGTACCAGGCTGTTCCCGCTGACGAAGGACCGGTCGAAACCAGCCGTCCCGTTCGGCGGCAAGTACCGCATCGTCGACATCCCCATCTCCAACTGCATAAACTCCGGTTTCAACCAGATTTACATTCTGACGCAATTCAATTCCGCGTCGCTCCACCTCCACATAGCCCGTACCTACAACTTTGACAATTTCTCGAACGGCTTCGCGGAAATACTGGCCGCCGAACAGACGCTCACGCATTCCGGCTGGTACGAGGGAACGGCCGACGCGGTGCGAAAAAACCTCACCCATTTCCGTCCGCACAAGCCGACGCACTACCTCATCGTGTCCGGCGACCAGCTCTACCGCATGGATCTCGCTGACATGTTCAAGAAGCACGTGGAATCGGGCTGCAAGCTGACCATAGCCTGCACCATGGTGGACAGGGAGGCTGCCAGCTCCTTCGGGATCGCCAAGATCGACAAGGACCAGCGTATCGTGGAGTTCCAGGAAAAGCCGGGCCCCACCAAGGACATATCCGACTGCAAGATCCCCACGTCGCTCCGGACGGATCGCCGGTCGAACGGGAAGGACTTTCTGGCTTCGATGGGCATCTACATCTTCAACGCCGACTACATGGAGCAATCGCTCGACAACGAGTACATGGACTTCGGCAAGGAAGTCATCCCGCACGTACTGGCCACGGAACCCGTGAACGCATACCCCTTCGACGGTTACTGGGAGGACATCGGGACGATCAAATCCTTCTATGAAGCCAATCTGGATCTCACGTCCATCAACCCCTCCTTCAACTTCTACGACGAGAACCATCCCTTTTACACGCACCCGCGCAACCTGCCCGCATCCAAGATCAATTTCTGCAACATCAACCAGGCGCTGACCTGCGAAGGCTGCATCATCACTAACGCCAGCATCGCCAAGTCGATCGTCGGAATCCGTACGATCATAGAAACGGGAGCCAGCCTCGACGGCGTGGTATGCATGGGCGCGGATTTCTACGAAACGGACATCGAACGGACGGCCAACCTCAAGAAGGGGACACCCAATATCGGGATCGGCCGAGGCACCATCATCCGGAAGGCGATCATCGATAAGAACGCCAGGATAGGCGAAAACTGCAGGATTGGTTTCGACAAGGCCGAGTACAAGGACGGCGACTATGATCTTTATTTCATCGTGGACGGCGTCATCATCATTCCGAAGAATACGGCCATTCCTTCCGGCACAGTCATCTGAGCATTCCCAGGCCGGAGGCTTCGCGTGAAACGGGCCCTCGTCGTCGTGGACATGCAGCGTTATTACCTCGATCCGTCATCCGTTTTCTGCCTCTGGGCCGAACGCAACCATCCCGGTTCGATGGCGTACATTGCACAACGCTGTACCGAAACGGTTATTCCCAATATCGTGCTCCTGAGGTCGATCCCCGGATCGTGCGCTCTCAAGGCGACATCGTCTGCGACAAGGCCACATTCAGCGGGTTTTCCTCGGGGGGGTTCGGGGAAGCATTGAGGGGAACTGCGGTGGATACCCTCGTGTTCACGGGGCTCGCGACGAGCCAGTGCGTCGAAACCACGGCCCGGGACGCATCCGATCGCGGATATTCGGTCATCATGGTCGAGGACGCTTGCGCCGATTACAGCGAACGGCTGCACAGGATGTCGCTGTACGTGTCATCATCGGTCTGCGGTGGCGATATCAGGACCAGCACCGGGATTCTCCCGGGTTAGCTCCGGAAACCACGTCTTCTTCCGCTTTCACCAGCTGCATCCGGAAACACCGCGCAGGCGGTTCGCGGCAAGGGCGGGAAAGATCATTTACCGCTGGAAGGCAGTATCTCCACGCGGAATGATTCCATGGCCCCCCCTGCGTCCCCGTGCATGAAACCCGCGGCGATGTGGTACACGGATCCCTTGGCCAGGTGGATGGAGAGAAATCCTTCAGGCGTCTCGCCCGCGTTGTTGGACCTTTCCTCCCCGGCTTCGCTGAAGGCACTCAGCAAGGCACCGTCGAACCTCGTCTTCCCCGATTTCGCGCTTATGACATAGCTGCCCGTTTCGGGGGCTTCGAAGGTCAGGACGGTGAATTCCGGCGTCCTTGGGACCACTGCGCCTTCGGCCCAGGGGCGGTACCGTACGGCCACTTTCCCGAAAGCGCCGGGCGCCCGATACTTTTCGAGGGCCGCATCCATGGCCGTCCTGACGGATTCCGCCGGTACCAGCTGCATGTGGACGCCGACGCCCTGTCGGGTTCCGAATATCCGTATCGTCTCGTCCATTCCGAGGATCGCCCAGCTGCCTTCCGACAGGACCGAATCGAAGGGTTTGAACCTGGTTGCGGAATATGAAACGGGTTCTAGCGTTTTCTTGTCGCGAACGGTCTGACCATCGGCGGAAGCCAGGAACAGGCGTTCGTTTCCCGCCACGAGCACGGGGCTGCTGCGGGCTTCCGTCGCCGTTTTCACGACCAGGGAACCGTCCTTCCGTTCGTATCGGTACAGCTCTCCCGATGCTACCGAGTACACCGCCGTCCCGTCCGCGGCAATATCGCCGAGCCCCGGTGCAGCTTGGGTCGTCCAGACCAGTTTCCCGTCGGCGGGATCATACGCGCTGAGCTTTCCACGGGAATCCATGAGGAACATACCGGTCAAGTCCAGCGCACTCGACGTTTCTGCCGGGTCGACATCATCGAGAGATACGACGATTCGGTCGAGGGAGATATCCAGGAGGAGCGTTGCGGCGCCCGATCCGACGAGTGCCCGATTGCCCGAAACCGCCAGGATGGCATCGATCTGATTTCCTTCGACCGGGAGGATCCGCTCCGCCGCCAAACCACGGGACAGGATGTGCAGCGAACCGTCCGTTGCCAGGCAAAGGAAGCGATCGGCCAATGCTTCGATCGATATCAATCCGGCGGCGTTCTTGGCGACGCTTGACGGAGGCAGGCCGGACCCGATGGACGCGAAGGGATACGAAGCGACCGAATCAGCCGCGAGGATGACGATGGTATCGTCCGCGATCGCGAAATCGACGGCCGCGTAACGCGCGACCACCGATGCCGACGCCACTGCGACGACCGTTGCCAAGCGGCCGTCGCAGTGGATGTAGAACGCTCCCGCGCGTGCGAACCTGGTTGCGGCCCCAGTCCCCATGGTCGGAATCGCCACGAAAGATTCGAGGTCGGTCGTAGCGGCGTCGGCGAAGTATCCTGCCGAAACGGCCGTCGGGACGGGAAGAGGCGGTGCATCCTGAACCACGGGTGTTTCGGGCACGGCACTGGGGGGTTCGGTGCGGTTCGCCTGCTCGCGGCACGATGAAAGGGCGAGCAGCGCGACCGCGGCCAGCGTCACGACGGCCAGAGGGCGGTGGAAAAAACGGTAGAAGCAGCTCATGGCGATCCCGATCCCAGCAAGCCAAGCCTGGCGAAGTCCAGGGAACTGCGGACGGCCGCCTGGTAGGAAAATGGATCGCAGCCAATAACAGCGGTGAAATCGTCGAACGCGGAATCCATTCCCGTCCTCGTTCCGGACCCCAAGGCCGCGCGGCAGGCCGCCAGCAGTGTCGCGTATCGCGCGGACACCCACGCACCGAGCGGGATTCCGTCGATGGCGCACTCACGGGAAAGCCGGAGGTCGTTGCGAAGGAACGGGGCGAGCTGCATGTCGCCTCTTCCCTGGCCCGGCTTCGGTTTCCCGGGAGCCTCGATGCCCCCTGCTAGGCGAAGCGCCAACATGTCCACGACGTTCCCGGCTACCATCGGATCGCGGCGCAGCGCGGCGGCAACCATGTCGGCTCCCGATCCGAACAGGGATCCTGTCTCTGCCGATCCATTCGTCCCCGATACGACGATGATCGCCTCAGCGTCGACGGCACCCGCGGGATTCGAGACGGACGCGATGAACCTTGGAACAGCGTCCCTGTAGGCTGGACCGAGGGAGGCGAAGTCCTCGACCGCATCGGCGCGGTTCCGCCATTCGGATTCGAGAAATATCGCTCCCCGGATGGCAATGGCTTCCAGGACTTCAAGGTACCACTTCCGCAGATCCCTGAAATCGGGATGAACCATCAGGGTGCGTTCGGCGGATGCATCCCGCGCGATCGTCGCGAAGGCGGCGGATGGATCGGATGGCTCTCCCATCAGGCGGTTCTCCGCGAGCGCGAGGGTCGCGGCTGCGGTGGTATCCCCGGGTCCCGTCGTCGGGAGCGAAGGCATCGGAAAAGAATTCCCCATGATGCCGAGGATGCGCTGATAGCCGAAACCGAGAGCTTTCTCGGCTTCGGCCCTGGGACCGCGCGGCGACGCGCCAAGGTACGCGGCGGGGACGAGTATCGCAAGCAGGCCCATATCGGCCCTGGCGAGCACACGCCATCTCGAAGCGGCGGAAAGGACTTCTGCCGCCTCGATGAACGCAGTGACTGATCCAGACTCCCCGGGAACTACAGCCTGCGACGGGAAGAGGAGGATCCTGGCGGCGGACGGAACACGGTCGCGAAGGCCTTTTTCCTTCTCGAGCGCGTACAGTGCCTCGATGAAGTCAGTGCGTTTCGCGTTCCGCTTCCTGGTTTCGGCGGACAGGAGAAGGCTGCATAGATGGTCCGGGTCGTCCGAAACGAGGGATGAAACAAGAATCGCACGCAATACCGCGTCAGGCAGCGCTTTGCGCGTCGCCGACTCCAGGGAAGGAAGGTCGCCGATCGACCGCATCTCCTTCATGAGGGCATCCGCGAGTCTCTCCCAGGAAAGCTGCTTCATGGCAACGAGGGATTTTTCAAGGAGGTTCGCGAGCTTGTCACGATCGGCAGCGCGTTTTCCCCGGAGCTCGGCGAGGGAAGGCTGGTTCCCTTCCCTCCAGGTTCCCGATTCCCATGCATCGAGGATTGCATGGATGCCGGTCGCGGCATCCTTTGACCTTCGATCGATGCCTGTTGATGCGGACCCGATGAAAATGAGCCGCACGTGCCTGTCCCGATCGTTCCTGCAGGCTTCCAGCGAAGAAGAAACGGCCGCGAGTCGTCTGGCGACTTCACTGACCGCCTTGACCTGGTCGGCCTGAACGTAGCTCGACCAGTCGAGGCTGAATGCGCTTCGCGAGACGAGGAGGACGAAAATGGCTGCAACCACGGAACGTGCACGGCGCGGGAACATGAAACCGGGATTCATCTGGATGATTCTATCGCGCCTACGTCCGATCCTCCGTCGGACTGCCCGGAAAGCCGGGAAACCCCGTAAAAATCGAGGCTGTACTCTGAACCCAACGGGAGGGCGCTTCCATGGCATGCAGAAGAGGGTCCGAGCGTCGGAACGCCTTTGAGGGACGCGCCGAAAGTCGTCATGTACGCCTCCTGGAAATTGACTTTCCTCACCGCGAAGCGGCCGTTGAAAGCCGCCAGCCCGTCGGGGAGTTTCGTGCCCGGTATGAGATCCCCAATGCCGGAAAGGCAATTTCCATCAAGCAGCAAGGTCGGGGAGAGGGAAGCTCCCCGCGAAATATCCGTATCGATGAATGTTGAAGCCCCTCCGGGCACACCAAAAATGCAGTTGACCGCAATTATTTTCGCGTCCCGCAGGGTCCGGAGCGCCACTGCACTGCCCGTGCCCGGCCGGATGCTCACGGTGTCATGGTGAAGGGAGAGCGTTCCGCCGTCCTGCGAAAACAGCACGGCGGCGCCGTTCCAGTCGGCGAGGAAAACTGACGAATCCAGCGAGGCCTCGACGGACGTGGAGCGTATCAAGGTGCACTCGCCAGTTCCCGACTGCGCCTGGATGAATGAACGCGTGATGTGCGCGCTGCCGCCATCGAGCATGAACCCGATGAAGTTGGAACCCGCGAACGATTCCATCCGGGATTCGGCGAACGAAATCCTGCTCCCCACAGCGGCCACGCCGGTGAAATACGAGACCGAACGATCGGCCGTGACCCGCACCCTTTCCACGACCAGGTCGGACGAGTCAGCGTCCACGACCGCTGCGAACATCGAGCCGGATAACGTTATCGAAACATCGGTCAGGCTCATCGTCGAACGTTTCCCAGAGACGAAGGTGAACGACGCCCCTCCCGCGCCCGAGACCGAAACACGCTCCACCGACAGCGCGGCATCTTCGCACAGGGCGAAGCCTTTCGGCCCGGAATCCTCGAACCGAAAATCCAGTCCCCTGAGAACCACCCGTGCGTTGCGGATCGAGAAAGGTATCCCGTTCGACCTGACGATCACCTTGTGGACGGTATCCGGTGACTGGTTCCACGTCCTGTCGTAGGCGCCCAGTATCTCGAAGTCGCCGCCCAGGACCGCATCTCGTGCCATGATCATGTCGCCATTGACGCAAACCCGGCGCAGACCTCTGTCCAGGGCAGAGGCTATCGCCTTGTCCAGGGAACGAAGCGGTTCCGATGATGTGCCGGGATTGGCATCCTTGCCCCAATCGGCAACGTACACGGAACTGCGGTCCAGGAAAAGGCGAAGCACCATCATTTTCTCGCTCCGGTTGCCGACTTCGTCGATGGCATACGCCCTTACGACGTAGCGGACGCTGCGATCCGGCGGGAGAAAGATCGAGACTTGGCCGTCGCAGGGCACGAATGCCGCCTCGGGTTGCCCTTCCTCGGAAACGGAAGCGTATATAGCGCCTTCCGTCCCTCCGATCTTCACCACCCTCCTGGCGGGCTCTGAAGGATCTTCATGCATGGCTTCGACGCGCGGAGCTGCCGGAGCTTCCCGGTCGACGATGAAAGCATGTACATACTCGTCGGCGCCTTCGGCCTTCGGACTTTCGTCGGAAAAAGCCCTTAGGCGAACGGTATACCTGATCCGTTTCCCTGCCTCCCCCTCGAACGAGAGCCCTCCTGCCATGAGGGGCGACAGCGTCGTCACGGATTTGGGCATCGAATCCCCGACCGCCTGCTCGTAGCGAACGATGCCGGTTCCGTCCTTCGAAAGGTGAACTGCCTCTTTTACCGGCCCCGCCGGTATCCCGGTGAGCTGGGGCGTTCGCAGGTAACGCGGCGGAACGATCTCGGACTCGAAGATATCCGATCGCATGCCGTCAGGCTGTTCGCCATAGTATCGCAATCGTATTGGAGTCCCCGGTGTCGCGCCGTTCAGGAATATGGGCGCCCGGTACCGGACGTACTCGACTCCGTCGATGCTGTAATAAACATCACCCGCGAACGGCGGCCACGCCACGACGACGGCTTCGCCTTCGGGAATGGGTGAAACGACGGGATCCGGCGGCATCGAGGAGTTGGCTTCCATGGGATCGAAGGGGAACCTGATCTCGACGGGCGTTCCCCCGACAAGGGTTCCGTCGTCCGTGCGGTAGCCATAATACAGTTGCAGGGGTTTCCGCCAGAGGTAGGGGGCGGACACTTCGATGGACACTTCGCCCCTGGATGGGACCAATTCAACGAAATCGTCCAGCGAGCCTGAGGGATCCAGGGGATTCACGGCGATGAGTACCCGCTTTGCCTCGGCAGGAAGCTTGATCGTGACGCGGCGGGCGCCCGGCCTGAGGTCGGCGAGCTGGACGCTCACACCTTCCAGGGCGGCTTCCCGTATCGTGGCCGATTCCGAGGGCGCAACCGCCGCCCCGTCGGGTTCCAGATTGCCGGAAGCCACGAAGTAATGGCGGATGACCGGACGGCCGGCATTCGCGGCGTCGTCTACCGCGTACGCCACGACCGAATACCTGCGGACGCCGTTTTCGGGTGCGGCGAGGGCGGGTGGCGCCGCGGAATCATAGTCCACGAAATCGCCGACGGGGATGTCAGCGGCGATGATGCGGTACCGGATGCGGTCGCCGCCCGAACATTGCATCCTGATGACGGTATCGCCCCGGTAGCTACCGGGTGGAGGGGAGATACCCAGACCTGAAGGAGGACGCTTGTCGATCACGTACTCGACGTTGCGCTCCTCGAGTATCGCGCCGTCTGCTGAAACCCGGAGCGCAAAACGGTAGACGCGCTCTTCGTTGGGGAAAGTCGTCAGGTCGAGCGGCCTGTCCAGGCGATCGTACTGGTCTGCTCCCTCCCATTTGAATTCCAGGGAAACGCCCTTTTCGGGCGTCGTCGCGACGACGACGACATCGTCGGAATAACGGCCGGGTTCCGGGCTCAAGCGGACCCGGTCACCGGATTCCGCAGCGACGGTCGATGCTAGGAGCGCCGTGAACGCGAGGACGGCGACGCGCTTCATATCAGGGGTTCTTGAGCACCGAGAGGACGCTCTGGAGCTCCGGGTCGTCCGCATAGTACCGTGTCCTCAGTTCCTCCTCCGTGAGTCCGACCAGTTCATGGCTCATGTAGTGGATCCACGGATTATCGTTCGGATCGTGGATCTCGTGGAGCCTGCACCAGTAATCGGGCTGGATGGGCAGGTGCTCGCTCCGGTACTTGTAGATCTTGTAGTCGTGTACGGCCACCTTGATGTCCTGCCGGGGAATTCCCTTGCCGAGGATGATTTCCACGAGATGATTGATCGTCCGCCCGGAATCGAAAATGTCGTCGACGAGGAGGATCCTGTCGCCGTTCCGCAGGTACTCGGGACTGTAGGTCCATCCGTCGATCCGCACCGTTTCGCTCTGGTGGATGTCGGTATAGGAGTGGGCTACGACCGCGGCGTAGAAAACCGGGCGACCATCGCGTTTCACGACCTTGAAGTATTCGGAAATTACGTTCCCGAGATAGGCTCCGCCGCGCAGCGAGATGTAGATGACGTCCGGCACGAAACCGTCCGCATGGATGCGCGCGGCCAGCTTGAGCGCGTTGTTGCGCACCTGGTCGAAGGGCAGGAAATCCTTTTTCATAAACCACCTTCGGGACGTACCTTTGCCTGGAAAGACCGACGACGACGCATCGCGTGCCACCGAACGGAAAACGCCCGGCTGCCTGTCGTACCCGGCGCCGGGCGGCCCTTTCGCGGACCATGCGCCGCGTTCCTTCACTGTACTATCACTTCCGGACGAGCGCAAGCGTAGAGAGCGTCTGCCCCTCCCGCTGGATCGTGAACCGGATCTCCTTCGCCTGCGGATCGTTGATGAGCCGGTAAAAATCTCCCGCATCCTTGACTGGCTTGTCGTTGATCCCGGTGACGATGTCGCCGAACTTGAGGCCCACGACGGCAGCGGGGGTCTTTTCGGTCAGCGACGCGACGAATACGCCGGTCGCGTCCTTCGGCAGCTTTTTCTTGTCGATCTGATCCGAGTTCAGTGAAAGGACACCCACGCCGGGCCAGAGCTTGGAATTGTCCCGCGCGATTTCCTCGTTCCGGGGATCGATCACGGCCAGGAGCTTCACTTCCTTGCCGAGGCGCAGGACGGTGAAGTTGGCCTTGTCTCCCGCCCTGAGATCCCCGACGATGCGCGTGAGTTCTTCCTTCGAGGCGATGTTCTTGCCGTTGACCGCGATGATCAAGTCGCCGGGCAGGACACCGGCCTTGAAGGCGGGACTTCCCGAGAACAGGGCTTCGATGAAAGCGCCTTTCCGGTCGGGCGCGCCGATCTCGATCGCGGTAGCCTTGTCCAGGTCGAGGAGCCTGACGCCGAGCCAGCCGTATTGCACCGTACCCTTCGTGATGAAATCGTTGATCGCCTTCTTCACGTTGTTGATCGGGATGGCGAAACCGAGTCCGATATTCCCGCCGGTGGGGGTGGCGATCCAGGTATTGATGCCGATGATCTCGCCCTTGACGTTGACGAGGGCGCCGCCCGAATTCCCGCGGTTGATCGCTGCATCGGTCTGGATGAAGTCATTCAGGTTGTTGTCGGGGCCGCCCTCCCGTCCGAGCGCGCTCACGATGCCCGCGGTCACCGACTGGAACAGCCCGAGCGGGCTCCCGATCGCTATTGCCCAGTCTCCCACCTTGACCGCGTCGGAATCCCCGAGCGAGGCGACCTTAATGTCAGGGCTGTCGGTTTCGAACTTGACGAGGGCGATATCCCGGCGTTCGTCGCGTCCGACGAGCGACGCCTTGAACTCGCGTTCATCGTTCAGCTTCACCGTGATCTCGTCGGCGTTTCCAGCCACGTGGTTGTTGGTCAGGATGTAGACGGTCTTGCCGTCCCGCTTGACGATGACGCCCGAACCCAGTCCGCGTTCGAGGTTGGGGGCCGGCGGCGCATCGCCCTGCTGGTCCTCGGGCCCGAAGAAGAACTTCCACGGGAGCTGATCCTGTCCGTTCCCTTCCGAAGGCTTGCCCGTCTCGACGACGTCGACCTCGACGACGCTCGGAAGCACGGTTTCCGAAACGTAATTGAAGGCGGTCTGGAGGCTCAGCGCCTGGGCCAGGGCCGCCTCGACCGACGCGGCGGGTTTCCCGGGCCCCTCTGCCTCGACGATCGATCGAGTCCCGGACGGGCCTTTCCCGGAAAGGGAGAAAAATGCGATGCCGAACCCGGCGATCACCCCGATCAACACGAGGTTGATCAGGAAAAACGTCTTCGAATACATCCTCTTCATGAGAGTCATTGTAGCTCCTTGTTGCACGTCCGGTTCCCTCGGCGTGCGTGCCGGTCGCCCGTCCATCCCAAAATACTGCAAGCGACGCCACGATATCAAATGCCCGATGGCTCCGGAACGTTACATGTCACGATCGCCTACCAGTACGTCAAAATTTCCACCCGGTCGGAGAGGACGGCGATGGTATGCTCGAAGTGAGCGGAAAGCCCGCCGTCCAGGGTCACGACCGTCCAGCCGTCCTCGAGCTCCCTGACGTCGCCGGTCCCGGTATTGATCATGGGTTCGATGGCGAGCACCATGCCGGGTACGAGACGCGGATTGGGTCCGGAACCCACGTAGTTGGGAACCTGGGGATCCTCGTGTGGTGAAAAACCGACACCGTGCCCGCAGTATTGGTGCACTACCCCGAACCCGTTCGCCGTAGCGTGCGAAAAAACCGCCCTGGAAATATCGTGTACCCGACCACCCGGTTTGGCCGCCGCGATGGCGCGATCCAGGCATTCCCGCGTGACCCGGAGGAGCTTCACGGCTTCGGCGGAAGGCTCCCCGACCGGTATCGTCATGGCCGCGTCGGAGAAAGACCCTTCCAGGTCGATCCCGCAATCGAGTCCCACGAGATCCCCGCGTACGAGCTTCCGTTTCCCGGGAATGCCGTGGATGACCTCCTCATTCACGGAAACGCAGAGCGAGGCGGGATAGTCCAGGTATCCGAGGAACGCAGGTTTCCCTCCGCGGTCGACGATGAACGAATGCGCGAAATCGTCGAGCTCCGCCGTGGTGCTGCCTTCCACGACGAGCGGTCGCAATGCCCCGAGCATTTCGGAAAGCATGGCGCAGGATTTCCTGATTCCCTCGAGCTGCCGATCGTTTTTCAAACGTAACATGTCGTGTCTATCCTTTTTCTCGACCCGCCCGCCGTCGAACGGGCCGCTGTCATCCCTGAACTTGAAATCGATACCGTCCCGGCCGGGGGTTCGCGTATTCGCGCGTCCTATTCGGCGAGCAGGAACGATGCCTCCGCGAAGTCCGGATCGGCCTGCAGGGCGGCCTTGAACGCGGCACGGGCATCGCCGCTTTTCCCGCGTTGCCGTTCCGCCTTTCCGAGAGCCACGAAAGCCACCGCCCTCGAACGCTGGGTTCCCGCGTATGTGACTGCGATCCGGAATCGTTCCGCGGCCTTCGCACTGTCCCCCGACTCGAGGTACAGCAGACCCAGGTCATAAACCGGCGTGAATCCGCCGTCGGCGGCACCGCCACGCTCCATGGCTTCAATGGCTGCCTGGATCTCGCCCGAGAGAATGTCCGCGATGCTTTCGTGGAAGTACCCGCGCGCTGGTCTGGCACCCGCCTTCGATGCCACGCGGAAGCGCTCGACAGCGTCTTCGAAACGTCCGAGGCGCTCGAGCATGGCGCAGGCATAATCGATGGATGCCGGCTCCGACGGGAATCGCTCGGCGAACCGGAGCGCTTCCGAACCGACACGTTCCCTGCTTTGCGAGCGATCGGCGATGGCCAGCAGCACGGCCGCGTCCTCCGGTGTACGGGGATCAAGGAAACCGGTCAAGGCTTCCGCTTCCGCCATCATGTTCCGGGATGCGTAGATCGCGATGGCGGCACGAACGGCTTGCCTGTCGCCGCGGAAGGCAGGGATCATCCGCCCGATCCACGCGGCCGCGGCTGACGCGTCGTCCTCCAGGGCCCCGAGTGCGGCGTACGGTATCCACGAGGCAGCCGGAAACAGTGCGATGGCACGCTTGTAAGCGGCTATGGCATTCCGGCGATCGCCGGTCATCCTGTACGAGTCTGCTTTCCGGATGATACGTGAAAGACTGTCGGCGTCCGGTGCTCCAAGTATCGCGTCGGTCAAACCCAGGTCCCAGGCCATTTCCGGGTCCATCGGGAACCCCGCTTTCACCGCGGCGGCGCCATACGTTTTGGCTGCCGGCAAGTCCGAATCCAATAGCGCCAGGAGCGCCGCGTCGACGAGAAAGCCCGGATCGCCCGAGGCCGAATGCGCGACGAGGAGATCGCCGATGCCCGCTCCGGCGACGGGGTCGGGCCAGGCTTTAGCGGCGGCGACGAGGCATTCGGCGAAGAGATCCCGATTGTCGGCGGGAGTCAAGCTCGCCGGAAAAAGATTCGCGGCCCGTCCTGGGTCCCCCGCCGACATGAAAGCCCTTGCGGCGATTTTCGCCAGGGGAACGCTCTCGGGATGACGGACGATGGCGCGGTCTGCCAGGTGGGCGAGCCGTATCCACGCGTCGGAACCATCGGGCGCCGACCTGGCGACGATCCACGCGCGCTTGAGCAACCGGAGCCATTCCCCTGAGGTGGATGCTTTGGATGCGGCCGGTTCGAAGCGGGCGTCCTGGTTTCCCCCGGGAGGGGCCTGGTCCATCGCCGCCAGCACGGCCGCAAAACCCGCCTGGGAACGACAGGACGCGGAAAACGGCAACGCGGCGACCGTCATGGCCGCCGCGAAAAACAGGATATTGGAATCAGCGTACCGTTTCCGTCTTCCAGACGGCATCGAGCACTCCGTTCACGAATTTGTACGAATCCTCAGACCCGTATTCCTTGGCGATCTCGATGGCTTCATCGATCGTGATCTGGGCAGGCATATCGGACTGGAACAGGATGGAATATGCCGACACCCTGAGGATCGCGAGGTCGACCCGCTTGAGCCGTTCGAAACTCCAGTGTTCGACATGCTTGCGGATCACCTCGTCCACCGCTTCGATTTTCTCTATCGTCCCCGATACCAGAAGACTCGAAAAAACCCGTATCTCGTCGTCGAGCCCCAGGCGTTTTTCTTCATCGAGCCACGCGAAATCGAGAAGCTCACCGACGGGTATGCGTGAAGCATCCCATGCGTACAGTGCCTGAAAGGCCAGGATCCTTCCCTTTCGACGCGATGCCATGGCTCAGCTCTTCAGGTTTTCTTCGAAAATCTTGATGGTTGCTTCCTTGCGGAGCGCGGTGAAGAGTTCCTGCATGAGGCGCTCGAACAGCGCGTTCTTCTTGGACTCGAGCAGTTGCTGGCGGATATAGTCCTGGACCGTCGCGCTCTGGCCCGGCTGTATCGTGTCCGTCAGGGTGAGCTGTTTCTGGGGGAAAATCTCGTTGACACGCATTATCTGATAGCCGAGCGGGTTTTCGGTGAGTTCGCTGATTTCTCCCGCCTTGAGGCGGAACGCGATGTCCATGAACTGCTGGCCATAGGTCTTGAGGGTCTCCGGCGTCTTGCCGATCATCATGCTCGGCGTGGATTTGTACGCGGCTCCAGCCTGTGCACCCTTGAGGAGGTATTCGTCGAACCTGGACGGGTCCGACCGCACTTGCCTGGCAATGCCTGTCATCAACTCGGACGACTTGGAACGTTCGTCCGCGGACTGGTTCCTCGCGTCGAGGAAGATGATGCTCATGCGCACCGTATCCGGCCTGATCAGCTTCGACTTGTAGAGTTCGTAGGTCTGGAGGATCTCCTCCGCGCTCGGTTCCTTGAGCGACTTGATCTCGTCGCTCTTCTTGGCTTCCAGGTAGCGGTTGAGGAGCATGATCTGCTTGACGTAGGTGCGCACGTCGGAAACCTGGATGCCCTGGGCTTTCAGCGCGGCTTCGAACTGGGCGTCCGTGGCGTTCTGCCCGAGTTGGGCTTTCATCGTGTTGATCTGGCTCGTTATCTCGCCTTCGGACACGGTGATGCGTTCGCGCTCGCACATCTGGAAAAAGAGCACGTCATTGATGCGGGCTTCCAGGAGTTCGCGCTTCTCCGCGGGCGTCATGGGTTTGCCGTTGGCCTTTTCTATGCGGTCGACATCGTTCCTGAACTGCCTCGACGAGATGACCTCGACCTTGGTCAGCTTGACGGTGGCCACGGGAGTGTCGATCGTCTGGGCAGCCAGGCTTACGGTGATCGCGATGGCGAGTACGCCCGCCGAGCATATGCGTTTCATTGTCAACCTTCTCTTCGGAAACGGTGTATGACGGAATTGAGACCGTCGTAGTGCAAACAAACAAGACGGGGAAAAGTAATAGAAAGGCGGATTTTATGCAATGGGATACCCGGTCCGAGGGCTAGGTCGAAAAAATCCTGTTGCGGAGGGTTGCGAGACCGGGGGTCCGCGCGTTTCTCCGGACGGCTTCGGAAATTGCGTGCTCGGCGCCGAAACGGTCGCCGCGCTTCCAGAGCAGCTCGGCTTTGCGTTTCATGAACGCGGCCTTGAGTGAATCGAGGGGCACCGCGTCCGCGGCTTCGTCGAGGACGGCCAGGTATTCGTCTTCATCGATGTCCGCGGCGAACTTTTCGAGCACCAGGCGCTTGAAGTATCCGAGCACGACTTCGAAGAAATAACCGAATACCGGCTTCTCACGTTCCATTTTCATGAGCCGCAGGTAGATGGCGAACGCCGTTCCGTAGGCTTCATTCCGTTCATACAACTCGGCGATGCAGAATTCGGCATCGACCGCTTCGGCCCGCTCGAAGAAGCGCTCCAGCCGGCCATCTTCCCGCGACCGGAGTTTTTCGTAGGTTTCGAGCGCTTCGTCGTCCAGGTCGTGGAGCAGGTCGTAGAAAACGAGCTTGGCCTGGTATTCGATGTCATCCTGCCGCTCCTTGAGCCATGCCCGGTAATCGAAGGTCGAACGCGTATCGGGCGTCCGGCCCCTCCGTTTCATTTCGTCATCGTAGGAATGCCTTCGTTCGGGATCGGCGAGCACCCGGTAGGCTTCGAGGAGAAGCAGCATGGCATCCCCGGGTTTTTTCTCTCCCGCGGGTTCCGGAGCCAGGTCGGGATGAAGATCCTTGGCTTTCCTCCGGAAAGCGCTCTTGATCTCCCTGGTGCCGGCTTCCCGTTTGACGCCGAGGATCGCGTAGTAATCCTTCATCAGATGCGTCGTTGCAGGGGAAGCCCGCGGATGAATGTCCCGATCGTCGCGAGCGTCACGACGGAAAAATCGTTGACGATCATGCCCTCGGCTTCCATCGACTTCATGAGGGTCGACAGGAATTTCGACGGAAAAAGTCCGGATCCGAGTACGAAGGCCGCCGAACGCCGCCCCGCGGCCGATCGCGCTCCCTTCATGAAGGTGGCGAGACGGTCGGAGATGCGCCGTTCGAAACCCTGCTGTTCCGCGCCGACGATCACGTACTCATATGCAGCCAGGGAAACGCTGGACGAGTCTGACGCTTCGATCGTCTCAACCTCATGATTTCCCGACACGAACGCCGCGCTCGCTTTCGATACGACGTCCGCAAGGCGCCCGCTTTTCCCCCGCCCGTCCACGATGATCGCGATCCTCATGCCATGATCCTTTCAACAGGTCGAACATCTACCGCCCCGCGAAAACGCGTGGCGTTCCGTGTGAATCGGTTCTCATCCTGCTCGATTCCGCCCGGTGCCATGAAAAAAGTGGAGCCGCCTTCAAAACCATGGGTTTTCAAAGCGGCGTGCATTCGGCGTTTCGCAGGAAACGGTATCCTGTATCGCGATCGATCCGCGATCTCAGGCGTCGACCCGTACGCATTGGCGTTTGCCGAGGAACGGATCTCTCCCCTTTTCGCTCTGCAGTTTGTCAAAAAAGGCTCCGTGGCCGTTTTTAAACCGAGCGTCAGGGATTCCCCGTGGCCGGGACCGGGAGCGGTTGCGCCTCGGGAGCGGCAACGGTGGGAGCCGCGTCGGGGAGGGGCGCTTCTGATTGGGCTTCGGCCTGGAACCAGTTGTTCCGGGTCGTACCCTGCCTGGCCCTCGCAGCGGCTTCAACCTGGCCCAGATCGCTGCGATTGACAAGGGCGAGCCCGAAGGCGATCACGAAGAACAGCGCGCCCAGGACGTAGGTTATCCTGACGACAATACTGCTGGAACGGGAACCGAAGGCGGAAGAACCGGAACCGGAAAACACTCCGCCGATCGTATCGCCGCTCTCGTTCTGGATGACGACCATGAACACGAGAAGAAGGGCGACCAGTACGAACAGAACGAGAAGAATGATTCCTAAAAGACCCATACGATGACTCCGTTGGATGCCGGGCATGCAAGCGACGCCCTTTATTACCTGTTCGAGGTTCGCGAATAATACCGAAAAAAACAGGCAGAGACAAGGGGACGCCCGAACGGGAAGGCGGGCGTCCCTTCCCCGCCTGCTACCTGAATTTCGCGATCGGGACGAAGGTCTCCGGCTTGAGGCTCGCCCCACCGACCAGCGCGCCATCGATGTTGTCCTTGGCCATGAGCTGTGCGACATTGTCAGGCTTGACCGATCCGCCGTACTGGATGCAGAGCTTCTTCGCGGATTCCGGGCCATAGAGTCCGGCGATGACCGTCCGGATGAACGCATGAACCGCGTCGGCATCTTCGGGCGTCGCCGTCTTCCCCGTTCCGATGGCCCAGACGGGTTCGTACGCGATGGTAACCCTGTCCAGGAGCCCGGGCGCGACGCCCGCCAGCCCTTCCCTGATCTGCGTGCCGACGATGGCTTCGAGCCTGCCGCCCTCGCGCTCCTCCAGCGTTTCGCCGACGCACAGAATCGTCTCGAGGCCGTGTGAGAGTGCCAGCCTGACCTTTCGGTTCACGAGGGCGTCATCTTCCCCGTACGCATGCCGGCGTTCGGAATGCCCCAGGATGACGACCTTGACTCCGAGATCCTTGAGCATGAGTACGGATACCTCGCCGGTATGGGCTCCCTGTTCCTCCGGACCCATGTTCTGTGCGCCAAGGAGGATGGAACCGCCCTTGATCGCGTCGGCCACCGCGGACAGGGCGGTAAAAGCGGGCGCAATCATGATTTTCTCGCCGCAATCCTTGAGCCCGGAAGCCAGGTCTTTCGCGAGGGTGACCGACTCCGCGACGGTCTTGTGCATTTTCCAGTTGCCGGCGATGAAGTACTTGCGCATCGTCATCTCCTATTTCGTTTCCAGGCAGGCGATGCCCGGGAGAATCTTGCCTTCGAGGAATTCGAGGCTGGCGCCCCCGCCCGTCGAGACGTGGGTCATCTTGTCCGCGAGACCGAACTTGTTGACCGCGGCGACCGAATCACCGCCGCCCACCACCGTCATTGCCCCGCGTGCCGTGGCCTCGGCGATGAAACGCGCGACAGCTTCAGTGCCTTTCGAGAATGCTTCGAATTCGAAAACGCCGACCGGCCCGTTCCAGACGACGCTTTTCGCCGACTGGAGGGCTTCCTTGTACAAGGCGATGGTCTTCGGCCCCACGTCGAGCCCCATGAGCCCTGCGGGCAGGTTCACGTCGTCGACCGCAACCGGCTTCGCGTCGGCCGAGAATTTGTCGGCAGCGATGTGATCGACCGGGAGCAGGATCCTGACACCCTTCGCTTTCGCGATTGCCACCAGCTTCGACGCCGTCTCGAGGTAATCGTCCTCGACGAGGCTCGTTCCGATCGAGCCTCCCGCGGACTTGATGAAGGTGAACGCCATGCCCCCACCGATGACGAGCGTCGACGCGTTCCCAAGGAGACTTTCGAGAACCGCGATCTTGGAACTGACCTTGGCGCCGCCGATGATGGCGACCTGGGGTTTGGGAGGGTTCTGCAGCATGGGTGCGAGGTGAGCCACTTCCTTCTCCATCAGGAAGCCACCGACCCTTGTCGCGCAGTGAGCGGCGATGGTAGCCGTGGAAGCGTGGGCGCGATGGGCGGTTCCGAACGCGTCGTTCACGAAAATGTCGCCGTAACCCGCCAGCTCCCGGGCCAGGACGTCCTGCTTCGCCGGGTCCTTGGACGTCTCTTCCCTGTGGAAGCGCGTATTCTCGAGCATGGCTACCCCGCCGTCCGGCAAGGCATCGACAGCGGCCTTCTGCCCCATGCATGACGGAAGGAAAACTACGTCCCTGCCGAGTTTCGCGCCCAGGTACTCGGAGACGGGTTTCATCCTGTGCTTCCCGTCGAGGTACTTTTCCATGTCGAAGGGCTTCCCGTCCCTGGCAGCCTTCTCCCTGACCTTTTCAGCATCCTTGTCCGGATCGCCGAGATGCGACATGAGCACGAGGCTCCTGGCGCCATGCTCGAGGATGTAGCGCACCGTCGGGATCGCCGCCATGATGCGGGTATCGTCCTGGATCTTCCCATCTTTCATCGGAACGTTGAAATCCACGCGCATGATGACGCGTTTTCCCTTCAGCTCTATGTCACTGACGGTCTTGATCATGAAATCCTCCGTGATTGCCCGGTTTTTGAGGAAAAGCCCCTATTCCATGGGCGGGTCGGTCGGTGTCGTACGTTATTTCCTGATCCCGGCCATATGGCAGAGAAAGTCAATGATCCGCATCGAGTAACCCCACTCATTGTCGTACCAGCTCACCAGCTTGAAGAAACGCTTTTCTCCGGGCAGGTTGTTCTGCACCGTGGCCAAACTGTCGTAGATGGAGGAACGCGGGTCGCGGATAAAATCGCTTGAAACAAGTTCTTCGTTGGAATATCCGAGGATCCCCTTGAGGTAGGTCTCGCTGGCCTTCTTCAGGAGCTGGTCGATTTGCTCGATCGACGTGTCTTTTTCAGAGCGGAAGGTGAGATCGACGACGGAAACGTCCGGGGTCGGAACGCGGAAAGCCATGCCCGTAAGCTTGCCCTTGGTCTGCGGAAGGACTTCGCCGACCGCTTTCGCGGCGCCGGTGGTGGACGGGATGATATTCATGGCCGCCGCGCGGCCACCACGCCAGTCCTTCTTTGATACGCCGTCGACCGTCTTCTGGGTGGCCGTGTAGCTGTGGATCGTGGTCATGAGACCGCTTTCGATCCCGATGCCTTCCTTGAGAAGGACATGAACCAGCGGTGCGAGACAATTCGTCGTGCAGCTCGCGTTGGAGACAACATGGTGCCTGGAGCCGTCGTAATCCTTTTCGTTGACTCCCATGACAAAGGTCGTGATCTTCTTTTCGTCCGACTTGCTCTTCGCGGGGGCAGTGATGATGACCTTGGAAGCGCCGGCTTCGAGGTGATCGTAGGCCTTTTCGTCGGAGAAGAGACCGGTGGATTCAATGACGTATTCGACGCCCAGCTTTTTCCATGGAAGGTTCTTGAGTTCCTTTTGAGCCATGACGCACTTGATTTCATGTCCGTTGACCACCAGGAGGTCGTTCTCAGGCAGTGCCGGATCGCTCTTCCTGGAACCGATGTCAGCTTTCATCCTGCCATGAACGGAATCGTACTTGAGCTGGTACGCGAAATACTCAGCATCCGTTGAAATGTCGACGACCGCGATGACGTCGATTTTTTCTTTGCCCAGCAGCTTCTGGTCGACGATGGACTGCAACACGAGCCGGCCAATCCGGCCGAAACCGTTGATGGCTACCTTCATAGTTTTCCTCCTGGGGGAATTTCAGAGCCGATCCCGTTCTTGCGGAAAACGGCCTTCCAGTATATCTGCAGCCGGAAAACGTTGTGAACCCGGCGGCGCTTCAGATCCTGCAGCGATGTCGCTGTCGCTGGTATCGCTACTCGACACGAGTCTATAATTATATTGAAATGATAGCCGAAGGCAAAGCACTCGTCAATCATGAAGCGTTCAACCTGCATTTCCGGTGGAATTGGACCCCGTTCACCGCGGAATAGTGTTAAATTATATCCAAGCCCTGACGATATTGTTAGTGTCGGAGACGATCATAGTTCCCCTCCCAGTTCACTATGATTCCTGCCGACACCCGAAAGGGCGGGCCGGTTGAAAAACCGGCCTCTTTTTTCCCCCGCCACCTCTCCCGCGATCCCTCGACTTGACCTGGATACGTCGATTCGCGTACCCTGTGCGCATGTCCCAACCAGGCAAACTTCACGCGCTGACGCGCGTTCTCGCTATACTGGCCGTCATCGCCGCCCTCGTCCTCGGGATTTCCGTGGGCGTCGGCATCGCCGTCACCCGCAATATCGCCAGCGTCGAGAATTTCTCGGAATTCAACCCTGCCCTGCCGACCAAGATCCTCGACATAAAGGGCCGGCTCATCACCGAGTTCTTCGCCGACGAGAAACGCGAGATGGTCGCGCTCAAGGAGCTGCCCCAGCACCTCGTGGACGCGATCATCACACGCGAGGACCAGGATTTCTGGAAACACCGGGGTTTCAGCATCTTGGGCATCTTCCGTGCCGCGTGGGGCGTCATCACGCATAAGTCCCTGGGCGGCGGCTCGACGATCACCCAGCAACTCGCCGGGGACCTGTACGCCGATCGGAAGGAGATCAGTCTCAGAAGGAAGGTCGTGGAGCTCTGGTGGGCCCTCCAGCTGGAGCGGCGGTTTACGAAGCAGGAAATTCTCGAAATGTACCTGAACCGCATGATCATGGGTCCGGGCGTATACGGCGTCGAAGCCGCGAGCAAGTTCTATTTCGGCCATTCCGCCAGGGAAATCACGCTCGCGGAATCGGTCATCCTCGTCATCCAGCTCTCGAGCCCGACGAAGTACAACCCCTTCAGAAACCCCAACAATGCCCGTGCACGCAGCCACGAAGTTCTCGACCAGATGATCAAACTGGGATATTGCACCCGGAAGCAGGCTGATGAATCCTTCGACGCGTACTGGGACAACTATGATTACACGCGGGTCGCCACCGGAGCCTTCTTCTCCCGCGAAGACAAGTCCCCATGGTTCAGCGAGCATGTCCGACGTGAACTCGAGGGCATGCTGTACGGTTCGCTCGACCTCTACAAGGACGGTTTTACCGTTTATACCACGCTCGACCTGGACAAGCAGAACGTCGCTGACCGCCTGATGGCCCAAACCCTCGACCGTGTCAACAAGGAATTCCAGGCATCCAGCTCGCTCCGCTTCGCCGAGGCCGACAGGACCTGGGTGCCGCTCGTGGAATTGATCGGGCTCTCCTTCAACCTGAACGAACTGTTCGTATCGCAATCCAAGGTGCGCAGCAAGGCCATGAGCGCATTCCGCGGCAGGATCAACCCGACCGTGGACGCCATGTCCCTGCTTTTCGACATCCCCGACCTGAAGGTCACGACAAAAGCCGGCTACGACGCGGAAAAGACCGAAATCGAAAAGGCGACGGTCGAATGCGCCCTCATCACGATCGAAAACGACACCGGCCGCATCGTCTCGATGATCGGCGGTTCCAGGTACGACGCTTCCAACCAGCTCATCAGGGCGACGCAGGCCAAGCTCATGCCGGGTTCCGCCTTCAAGCCGCTCATGTATTCCGCCGCCCTCGACACGCGGAAATTCACCGAAGGCACGATGATCGTGGACGGCCCCGTGGTTTTCCCGAACGAAGACGGCACCACGTACGTCCCGCTCAACTACAGCGGTAAATGGAACGGGCAATTGCTCATGTGGAAGGCCCTCGCGCTCTCCCTGAACATACCGTCCATCAAGATCCTCGACGCGATCGGCTTCGACGCCACCATCACCCGGTCCGCCTCGCTTCTCGGCATCACGGACCCCGCGCAGATCCGGGCCACCTTTCCCCGTTACTACCCGCTCGCGCTCGGCGTCATCAGCATCAGCCCCATGCAGCTCGCCCGCGCATTTTCGATCTTTTCCAATTCCGGCAAGGAGGTCACGCCGATCTCTATCATATCGATCGAAGACCGGAACGGACGAATCCTGCTTGAGCCAGAAAAGTCCCTCCGGGTCGAGCAGAAGCGGAAGGGTACGGCCATCCAGGTCATCAGTCCCCAGACCGCGTACCTGATGGTCGACATGCTGAAGCGGGTCATTTCCGCGGGAACCCTGTTCCGGCTCACCCAGGGAGGCAAGCTTTTCACCTACAAGACCAAGGACGGCAAGGATTTCACGCTCCCGTCCTGCGGCAAGACCGGAACGACGCAAAACTGGGCGGATGCGTGGACCGTCGGATTCACCCCCTACATGACGACAGCCATCTGGTTCGGGTTTGATCGCGCCGGCAATTCACTCGGCATCAGCCAATACGGTGAAGCCACGGCAGGCGTTCTCTGGGCGAGTTACATGTACGAGATCCACAAGGGGCTTGAGCCGAGGGATTTCTCCAGGCCACAGGCGGGGATCGTTTCCGTCAATGTCTGCAAGAAATCCGGGTTGATCCCGACCGAATTCTGCAATGAGGGCGTGGACAGCCTCCTGTTCCTCGAGGGAACCGCTCCCACATCGTACTGCGACCTGCATCAATCCAAGTCGGCCATCGACTCAGAGCTCCAGTCGCAGCTCGAAGACCGGGCTTCGGCATATTCAGGCGCGGCGGATTCGGGACTCAGTATCGATTCCGAACTTGAAGAGATGCTCAAGCAGGCCGAAGCAGCCGGAAACGAAGGTACGCCCACCGAACTTCTTGAATAGGGACAGGCGCGGACGTATATTCAGGGAGCAGGCGGAACGGATGAGCGGTTCAGTCGCTGATTACCCGGGATTTTCAGGATCGGATGTACACGGGCTGCCCGACGGATGTCGAGCGTCCACTTCCCCTGCGCTGAAGGTGGAACGATGCGTAGATTCAAGCGGATAATGATCCTTGGCCTGCTATTCGCGTACGTGCTCGCGGCGCTCGCCGCCCAACCGAAACTGCCGGTTGTCCGCATCGAACCTTTCACGGGGGACGCGCTTCCCGAATCCGAGCTCCGCACCTTCGAACGGCTCATCGTATCCTATATTGGCGAACTGAAGACATTCCGCGTGATCGACTCGGGCGGGCAGGAAATGGCCATTCGCGAGGCCGAAGCCGCCCTGCTCATGGGCTCGGACAAGGCGATTGAGCCATTGGCGGCGGATTTCATACTCACCGGCAAGGTCGGCAAGATCGCCGAAATCTACTCGTTGATCCTGGAAATCACTAAAGTATCCTCCGGGGAGACGCGATCGAGTTCGAAAACGGGACAGGGCATCAACGATCTCGTCATCAAGTCCCGGTCGCTGACCTACTCGCTGTTCGACAGGGCCGTGGCCGATGCATCGTCCTCCCCGGGGACAACTCCCCCCGGAGCGAAAACTGCGCCTGGGTCGGCATCCCCGTCTGTTCCAGGCACTGCGCTCCCGACTGCATCGCCCTCTTACGAGGCGGTTCGCAATCCGACCCTCGACATGGTCGAAGGACAATGGAAGGGCGACAGGAGCGTGGACAGGTTCCGCATTTTCCGGAACGGTACCGGTTTGGCATTCCTGTCCAATCGCGTGACGATGAAGATCAGGATCCTCGTGGAAAACGACATCATCATCATCGTCCAGGACCAGCCGAATTCAGCATCCTTCTACCAGGCTCCCGGCATCTCGTTCGACACCGCCCGCAAGGCGGCTTCCCAGGCGAGGCCGATGCGGTGGATATTGAGCCTTGATGAATCCGGCAATATCCTTTTCGGAAGGAAAGAAACAATCACGATTTCGGTGTCGGGGGATGCCGTCTCGGTAGACAACGGCTTCGTCCGCGAATCCATATTGGAACGAATGCAATAGAGCATGATTACCAGCGGAAGGTGACGGAAACCGAAGCCAACCGTGCGTTCCATGGATTCTCGACATAGTCGAGAACTGCCGACGTCAGGGAATACCAGAAACGGGCTGAGATCGCCTTCCCGAGTCGTCCCCCATCACGGCCGATATTGACCGTGGCGTAGAGTCCCCACACCGCACCCGCGAGGGTGTCGGACCAGGTTTCCCCTGCGGAACTCCCCGGCATGACAAGATCCGGAAGATGCCGCGCGGCATCCAGGCTGATGGCCGCGACGGGTCCGTCCCGTTCCAGCACGAGCCCCCTGAACATGGTCTCCGTGGCGACCGCTTCGGCAAGCGCCAGGAATCCTGCCGTTCCGATGCGGGCGGCCAGGGCGCCCGCCGGGCTCATCCAGTACCCCATGAATGGCTGGCGCTCCGATGCGAAATAATCCGCGATCGAACTTTCCCGCCCGGACCCGAGTGCCGCCGCGCCTACAATCAGGAGGGGCAGCGCCGTTTCATACGAAAAAAAATTCCGCGGCAGGAACGGAGCAGCGACGATGTCCGTGAAACTGTCGCGTTTCGCGTTCGCGGGATTCCCGTACGCCGACTGCCAGTCCCGGTGAAACGCGTACGCCGAATAGAAATTGATTCCCAGCCCGGCGGCCAGGAGCGCGCTTCCGACGTACTGGCGAACCAGGGTTTCGGGTGCGCGGCCATCGGGCAGGGCCGATGGATCGTCCGAGGGGACCAGCATGCCCGAGGCAGGATCCATGAGATCATAGAAAAGGAGCCCGGCTCCGATGGCCGTCAGGGGCAGGGCCGATGCCAGGCAGGCATAACCCTCGGTTCCGTTTCCGAGCGCGATTTCTCCGATCCCGGGAACGAAAAAGCCTGCCAGCAGGAGGGCTCCGTAGGGAGGCTCCGGACCCCGCCCTTCAGGTCGGTCATCGACCGCGAGTGCTTCCTGTCCCGAAAGAAGGACGAGAGAAACAAGGAGACAGGACAGGAGCGCGGCGGCCTTCCGCATCTGCATCGCTCCAGTATACTATGCATCTGACGCTTCCGGAAGCAGGGTCGCGGTGGAGCTATCGTCGGGAAAAGGCGCTCGCTCCGGATGAAGCATGGCCCTTCGGTCGTTTTCCCAAGATCATTGACAGCAGGAAAACGAGGGCTGTGAACGAGCCGGCTATGGCCTTGGCTGAAGAGTCGGGCAAGGACGGGGGTTCGACAGTAAACATCGTTTCGACCGTTTCGTCATGATCCTTCATGTCCAGCGCGGGAATCAACCTGATGATACCCTCGTCTGCCGTCACATATCCCAGCGACCTGGCTTCTATGCGCAGGGTTTCTGGATCGTTTCGTATCGATTCCAGTCTTCGCGACAGCCTCTTGGATTTTATCTCCAATTTCTCCATATTATTGCCCATGACCGTGGTTTGTCGCTCCAAATCCCTGACGACCGAAACCCCGGATGGGCCGAATACCATCGCGAGTATGCAATAGGTAAAAAAGCCCGCGTAAAAGGCGGTGAGAAAACGCAGTTTCATCCTTACGATTAACGGAATTGCCGGGGCGCAGCTTGAGTCCAAGATGGATTTGCGATCAGAACGCTCCGGAGAACCCCGAATCATTGACAATGACAAAATGCATGGTTTAGACTAGCCTTTAGGTCGTTTATTCCTTTCATTAATTGCCGATAATCGTGTTAACGACCTTTTCGACGGAGTTGCCATGTCGACCTCTCAAAGCAAGTCTTTCGACGGTATCGAGTCCCCAAAATCGATCGATTCCGAACTCGAACGGTACGGGGTCTGGGTCAAAGCTGAGCCTCAGGATATCCTCGAAGAGCCCGAGATCGAACACCTTCCCGAAATCGGCAATGACGCCGAACCCTCGGAAAGCCTCGAGACGAACGACCTGTTCCTCTCCGAGGAAGAAGAGAAGCTGCTCGGAAGCCTCGATGAACCGGGCACCCTGGACAGCGTCCCGGAGGAAGCGTTCGACTCTTCGATCGGGGAAAAATCGATACCGGTCTCCGGCGAAGCGGAATCCATCGATCTTATCGATGACCTGACGTTGCACCATGAGCCCATGCTGACGATCGACGACCGGGACTCAGGCTCACGCGATGAATTCGACATTGTCGTCGGTGATATGGAATCCCGCTCCGTCGAATCTTCTGTCGAGGAACTCGAGCCCTTGATGGAAAATTCGTCGGTCATCGATCTTCCTCTCGACGATTTCGAAGATCACGTACCCATTCGGCGCACGGACAGCCCGAGAACGGTCGTGTCCGACGTCAAGGGAAGTTCTCCATCCACGGATCATACCGAAGAATTCTCCCCCGCCGACTTCGGACTGGACATGGACGATATCAGCGGTGCCCCCGCCACCCTGTCGACCCCTTCGAACGCTTTGAAAACCGAAAATGTCGATCTCGCGGATTTCGGCCTCGGCGATGATTCCGAACTGCCTGCGGACCAGCAGCAGCTCGACGATTTCGAACCAATCGATATCGACCTCGATTTCGACGACTCCCTTCCGGAACTTACCAGCGCCGCCGGCATCACGGCTGAGCCATCCTCGTCTTCCGAGGGATTCGAGACGGTCACGGACTTCGACGATATCCTGAGCGATATCGAAACCCCGTCTGAAGACGGGGATCGTGAAGCGTCAGCTTCGGCGGAAACGCGGAAGACCATGGCCGAAGCTCCCGTCAGCATCGACTCCTTTGCGCCCATGGATGGAAAAGCAAAAATGCCGGCAAGACCGGAACCTGCCTCGGTGAAAACCGATTCGCCTGCAGCTTCGGCCGTTTCCTCCGATTTGCTCCTAACCATCGTGAACGAACTCTCTTCCATAAAGAGGGAACTGGTGTCGCTCAAGTCCCAGCTCTCGTCCATCCAGGGGCAGTCTGCCTCCGGGCTCGAGGAAAAGACCGAACGCGACGAAGCTGCCGCTGCCAATCCAGCCGGTTTCTTCGATGAGGAGGAGGACGAGACGATCGCGCTCACGGGCGATGAACTGGACAACATCCTCAATACCGCGAATTTTACCGAAGAGACCATCGAGGCCGAAAACCTTCCACCCGAGGGCATCCCTCCCGACGCGTTGTCCGACATCGAGTTGCTCCCCGAGGACGGTGTCTACCGGTCTGCGCCCGGGTCCTCATCCCCGGCGATCGAAGAGATCGTTTTCGAACCCGAGAACCGATCCGGACTCGAGGATTCCGCGGCTGCCGATACAGGGCATCTTTCCCGTCTCGTTGAAGAAGGCGTTTCCCCGATGAGCTTGCCGCCCGAAGATACGTCCTTCCTCGACCAGAAGGAACAGGATGAGTTCCACCTCGATATTTCCGACGAGATCCCGCTCGTGGAACCCGACCTCTCCGCCATGGAGATCGAGCAGTTACCCGGTGCCGAGGATTCCGAGGAATTGCCGGCTGCCGAAGATGCGGGGGATATCACGCTCGACCTCGAGCACATCGATTCTCCCGAGGAAATTGACTTGCAGGATGTGACGGACGCCGTCCCCGAAATCGAATTCGAGCGCCCCGGAGACATCTCCATCCCGCCGATTCCTTCCGCCAAATCAGCTCCCGAGGAACTCGAGGAACTCGCCTTCGTGGACATCGAGGAAGAACCGTCCTCGGAGATCGTCCTCCACCGGGAAGAGACCGGTGCCAGCCCGATTCAGGAAATGAACGCAGACCTGGAAGAGCCGACCGATGTGGAAGAGCTTCTCCTTGAGGAATCCGAAGAGACCGCTGAACGTGCGATCAAGCCCTCGGAACCCGTCGCGCTGCATCCCGACGACATTCCCTTGAACCTTTCCGACGAGTTTTTCGTTCCCGGATCGGAGAAACCGGAATCGCCGACCGCGGTCGTCGCGGCTCCCGAACGATCCGTTTCGAAAGTGGGAGGTGAAAGCCCCGATCGTCTGAAGAGCGAGATCAAATCGGTGCTTTCCTATCTGGATACCCTTCTGGAGTCCCTTCCGGAGAACAAGATCGAGGAGTTCGCGAACTCGAAGTACTTCGACACCTACAAAAAGCTCTTCGAAGAACTCGGCTTGGTCTGATCATGGGCTTGTTCAGCAAGGCCCTCGTGGGCCGTTCCGAGAAACGCAAGGTCGGTTCGGGACTGTTCGGCAAAGCCTCGATCCTGCGGGCGGATGCGCTTTCCGTGTTGCCAGTAAAAAAAAAAGAACCTGAAGCCATCGACCACGACAGGCTGGCCGCAACCCGCCGATTGCTTCTCGGCTCAACTCCGGCATATTCCTTTCCTTTCGCCCTATTCTCCTCATTGCTCGAAGGGTTGGGTTCACCTGCATCGACGCTCCTGCGCATCGACGCGGACAAGTCGCTTTACGAATCGGTGGCGGTTCATGGATTCGACCAGGAAACCGCGGAACGCCAGGTCGTCCCTGCCGACCTGCTGAACAGGCTTACCGATGAACGGCCGAGCGTCGTGCTCTCCGGCGACAGGCTTTCCTCACTCAAGCCCTTTTTTTCCCCGCTGGATTTCATCAAGCTCGAGTACACGACTGTCATCCGGTTCGGACCGGATTTTCTTGTTCTCGTCGCCTCGGCCTTCGCCGTGTCGACCGGGGAAGCCCTGGAAAAAATCGCGGCAGATTCGACCGACTGGCTGAATGCTTCGTTTTCCCTGGTGCATACCGAACGTGAGATCGTGCGGGTCCCCCATGAAAACCTTCCCGGCGAGATCATCGAACGGGCCATCCGCTATGGAGCGGGGTATATCTTTGTAGTCGAGCTCGATTGCCTCGACCTCATCAAGGAAACGACGGGCGCATATCCGTGCGTCCCGCAGGATGTGGTGCACGGCGACGCGCTTTCGGTATTTTCACGCATCCTCGGCTTTTCAGGCGATGTTTTCAGGACTATCCCTCCGAAGGGGCTCGGCGTCCTGTACCTGAAATCGGATCCTGATCCGGAACTGCTCTTGCGGCAATTGATGCTCGCGTTCGACAAGACCTATGGATCCGGCGCTCCTTCTCCAACCATCACCCGGACCCTGCCCCGCTCCGTCGACGATCCTGGATGCACCCGGGAGATCGAGCGTTTCCTCAACTCCGTCACCTCGAGCGTCGAACCGGTCGGAGCCTAGCGCCGGACGGCGCATTTCAACCGATGACCTATCCATTATCTCCCGTCATTTTATCCCCACGTTCCCCTTTCCATTCCCGCTACGACCCGGTAGCCGAAGCTGAACGCTTTGCAGCCTCGTCCATCGGGGCAAAGAAGCCTTCCGCCATCGTCACGATCGGACCGGCATACGATTACCTCGGAGAATCCTTGAAGAGGCGTTTGCCCCATTCGCTTGTCCTCGCCGTCCAACTCTCGTCCGAATTCAGGGGTATGGAATGTCAAGGATCGGATTTTCGCTGGTACCCCGATTCCACCATGAGTCTCGAGGATTTCCTTTTCGACCGCCTTTTCGGGAGTTTCGACGGCGGCGTGGCGATCCTTGAATGGCGACCGTGTACCTCCCGTTTTCCGGAAATGTCGAAGGCCGCACTCGATGACGTAAAGCGGGCGCTGGATCGCTGTGCATCGGAACGCGCCACCATCAGGTACTGGGGACGACGCTGGTTCACCAACGCCGCGGCCAACACCCTCGCCATCGGGAAGACGGCTTTCCTGGAATCGCCGGGAACGCAGGCGGCTCTCGTCGTATGCTCGGGACCGAGCGCCGAAGAAGTCCTGAACGGGATCCGCGAAATCCCGTCAGCCAGCAGGCCGATGATCGTCTGCGTATCCTCGGCGCTGGCGGCCTGCGTCTGGAGATCCGTCGTTCCGGATTTCGTCGTCGCCACGGATCCGGGTTTCTGGGGTGCCCGGCACCTGGATCGAGCCTTCCCGTGTGACGACGACCAGCACCCCATCATCGCCGCTCCGTTGACCGCTTCCCTCCCCGCCGCCGCACGATCCCTCGTCCTGCCCCTGGATACCGCGCTGCCGTACGAAGCCGGTTTCCTGGGCGCCCTTGACTGCGTCGCGCTCCGCTGCCGTCCCTCGGGTACGGTTTCCGGAACGGCCCTTTCCCTCGCCCTGACGGCAACGACGGGTCCGGTGTTCGTATGCGGCCTCGATCTTGCTTCCTCGGACATCGTATCCCACGCGTCTCCCAGTGCGTTCGACCCCTACGTCGACGGATTTTCCGATCGCCTCAAGCCTTCTTACTCGAAGCGCTGGGAACGCGGGATTTCCCAATTCCCCGTCCGCTCCGGACGCTTCCGGATCGGTCGCCCGTATTCGGTGTATTCCTCCGAAATCGGACGCATGGGCTTCACGCGGTCCGTAACAAGGATCGCCGGATCTCCAGTCCGGCTGGATTCCATGATCGAGCTCGAAGCGGAGGGGTTCATGAAAACCCTCCGTGCGGAAGCCTGCAGGGGAGGGGTGAAGGTTCTCGTCGGGCGGCACGACGCTCCCGGCTCGGGGGAACGGGCGGAACGGGTTCGCGGCATCGTGCTGTCCTGGCGCGAGCGCGCCATCTGCGCACTGGAATCCTGCGGCAACGGCAGTCTCGACCGGGACGGACTTTCGATGGCCGAGGCCTTCGGAGGCCGGGCATGCGCCGGTTTCATGGCCGATATCGCTCGCGGCGGAACGGGCGGAGCGTTCCTGCAGGAGGCTCTCCTCGCAACCCGTCGAAACGCGGAATTGATAACCGGGGGCTTGGAACGGTGAACCGAATCCTCGACAGGAACCTGCTCGCGCTTTCGTCGAACACCCCATCCCTTGCGGACAGGATCTCCGCGGCTGATCCAGATCCGTCGGTCAGCATCGAGATGACCAGATCCGGCTTGCCCGTTCCCGTCGTCAGCCGCTCAGGCGGCGCTCGCTTCTGGCTCCATTCGGCGTTCGATCCCGCAAGGGAAGCCACCAGGATGTCCGAGAATTCCGCGGCCAGGGGTTTCATCGTTTTCTTCGGCCTGGGAGCGGGTTACCACATACAATCCTTCCTCAAGGGTGAGCGCTGCTCCGCCGCGCTCGTGGTCGATTTCGGCATTTCGACGATCCGGACGCTTCTGGAATCGGTGGATATGGCGAACGTGCTTGCCGACCGGAGGGTTTCGCTCCTGGTCGATCCGGAAGACGAAGAACTCTCCTCGTTCCTCAAAGGCAAGTACGTACCCGTGCTGTTCGGCGATCTTTCGACGGTCATCCACCGACCCTGCGTCGAACTCCGTGACGGCGACTTCGGGAGGGCCGCCGACGTGCTCAAGGATACCGTGTCGCAGATTTCGGCGGACTACAGCGTTCAGGCTTTCTTCGGCAAGCGCTGGTTCCTCAACATAGTCCGCAATCTTCCCGTGGCCGAACGCCCGGTTCGTCCCCTCCCGCCCATCCGGGAAGCGATCATCACCGCTGCCGGCCCTTCGCTCGAAGCCGGACTTGCGGCTATCGCCGCTCGCGGCCGGGATACCTTCCTCATCGCGACTGACACGAGCTGGCCGGTCCTTCGCCGTTCCGGCATCCTTCCGGATGCGGTCGTGTCCATCGACTGTCAGCACATCAGCTACTATCATTTCTTCGGGCGCCTGCCCTGTTCCGCGCCTTTGGTCCTCGATTTGGCGTCTCCGCATGTCCTGACGAAACGCGCGGATTCGCTCATGTTTTTTTCCTCGGGCCATCCCTTCTGCCGCTTCATCGCGGAGCATTGGAAGCCCTTCCCCCTGCTGGACACCTCGGGCGGCAACGTGTCCTACGCGGCTGCCTCGTTCGCAGAAACCCTCGGAGCCGTTCGCGCCACGATCTACGGAGCCGATTTTTCCTACCCCATGGGGAAAAGCTATGCGCGGGGAACGTACATATACCCATATTTCGAATACAGGTCGGATCGACTGAAACCCGTGGAATCGCTCTTCCAGTCGTTCATGTTCCGCAACCAGCTACTGGAACGGATTCCCGAGCCAGACGGCCGCTTCAGGTATGAAACCGAGCCCTTATCCCGGTACCGTGTGGCCCTCGAGCGTTTCGAGCGGAAATCTCCGATGGAAATCGTGTCGATACCGAGGCATGACGGCCGCTCATGCGGTCCAGCTCGGCCCGATGAAAAAAACGGCGCGCGGCGCGACATGCGCCTGTTCAGCTCGGGGCGGACATCGAGCACGTCCGAAAGGTTCCTCGCGGGATACCGCGACATGGTCGCTGCGTTCCCGTCCCCTTCCGGGGGGCAGTCGGACTACCTGCGCCGCCTTGCGCCGATGGAACGGGATATCCTCACGACCTTGCTGCCGGCAGCGTCCGCAATCAAGCGCTCGACGCCGCGCAGGGCGGAAACCTGGTCCGAGCTGGTCGAAGAGACGAGGCGATGGACGCTGGAAATCCTGGATTCGGCGATTTCCCCCGGATAGGCCGGATCAGACGGTCATTGCCACGATGCTCGTGGCGAGGAGCTGCGCGACTTCGTACTGGTGCGCGATCGCGGTATCGTCAATGCGCACGAGGGTATCCCATCGCCCCCTGAAACCTTCTGGAAGGGATTCCAGCCCGTTCAACACCTCCGAAATCGCGCGCATCGAAGGCTCGAAACGCCGATTGACCATCAGTATCGCCAGGGCAGCGCAACGGAGGAAGCCGCCCAGGGAAATGTAATAGAAAAATCCGTCGCCCGTCATGGCGGCCGCGACGAGGTCACTGACGTAATGTTCCATTTTTGGCTGGTAGATCGACCGCATGACGTTCCAGAACGAATCGGGAAGCAGCGAGATCGAATCGCGGATGCCGGCGATCCAGCCGGAACGGTCGAAGAGCACGCGGCTCCTCGCGATCCTGTGGAAAATATATGTGCCTGAATCCTTGCCGACGCTCCGGCCTCCGGAAGCGACCGCGACCGCCGATTCCACGAACGCCGTCTTCTTGTATTCGACATGGACCGGCAACCCGTCAATGAGGAAACGATCCTTGTCATGATGGATTGACGGCTCGAAGGCGTCGATCGCGCCGTACATCGCCTTGCGTTTTTCCGGCGTTCGCGGTTCCGAATCGATGTATACGTCGAGTACCACGCTGAAATACGGATCGAGTACATCGGTTTCGGATGCTTCGCACAGGAGAATGGCCCTCACGTCATTTCCAAGCGCGATGGATTCCGCGAGGCCCTTGGCCAAGTCTTCCACTTTCCTTTGCATGACTCATCACCTTTACACAGGGTCTTGCGGAATTGTATCATGGACAACCAGGTATGGAAACCGTGTTTAATGACATCGCGCTCGGGCTTGCGCTCGTTCCTCCCGGCAATATCGCGAAAGAGATAGCGGAGCTTCGAACATCCCTGTTCAGGCGAACGCTCGATACGAGTTTCCGCCGCTTCCCGGAGCTCATCGTCCTGACCTGGCTGCCCGGAACGGACTCTGCGGACAACTACCCCTTCCCTGCCGGACGGTTTCCATCCGTATCGCTCGGAGATTTCATCCACCGCGATGGATTCCTGTTCCTGGGAGCATCGCCCCTGCCCCCTTCCGGACCGGCGGAAGGACCTTTCCCGCCGGGGTATGGTTTCCTTCTAGGCGAAACGCCGGACGGTTTCGGGGGCGCGGCAGGGTTCGCGGCGATGTCGGGCATATCTGGGAAGACGGTCCGCTCCTGGACGCTCGCCGTATTGCGTCTCGAGCTCCGGGACCGCGGACGGACATCAAGGTGGAGCATCCATCCGCTTCGCCGCCTGAAAGCGCGTCAGGCGGTCTTGTGAACCAATTTCAAAAATCCGTTACTTTGGAAAAATCCTCTTGTAACAATCCGGCTCCCAAAAGCCTTTTATTGCGTGGCTCGGATCCGGCGGCGCCAGGGACTCCGGCTCCGGCTTTTCATGCCACCGCGCTTCGTGCTATAGTTTTTTTCTCGGAGGGCTCATGCGAAACACATCCGCATTCTTGGTGTCGCTCGTTCTCGCTCTTGCCGTTCCCGCCACGCTGACCGCCCAGGAAGGCGCGCCGTCCGAACAACCTTCCATACCGTCAAGCGATCAATACAACGACAATCCCTACGAAGTCGGCGAAAACCTCCTCGCCTTCAACCTGGGTTGCTTCTTTCCGATGAGTTTCTACGCGCCGACCGATGGAGCCTTCGAGGACACGAACCTCAAGATTCCCGGGGCCGCGTTTTCCATCTCCTACCTGAGGACCGTCACCACCGGCTTCGCGATCGGCGGTGAGATCGGCGGTTCGATAGCGGGAAGCGTGGCGCTCAGGACCCTGTTCATGGCGCCCTTCCTGTTCAAGACTTCCTGGATTTTCGTCGCTTTACCCTTCGAGTTCATGCCGACGATCGGCGCGGGGTTCACCTTCACCAAGCTTCAGGATTCCAGCCATATCGACCCGATTCTCAAACTGGGCTGCAGCTGGTTCTGGCGGGCCACCATCGACTGGAGCTTCGGGCTCAACACCGATCTCTGGACACTGGGCCAGTTCTATTCCGATCCGAAGCAAAACCGCATCGGGTTCTTCGGCGAAGCCACGCTTTCGGCCGTCTACCATTTCTGATGGAGCGCCACATGAGACGATACCGCTACCTTGCCCTGGCCGCGTTCGCGGCATTCATGTTCGTGTGCTGCACCGACGACTCGATCGGCATCTTTGCCGGGTTGGCCCAAGAGAGCCCGACGGACGACAAGGCTTCGAAATTTTTCACTGATGCATCTCCCAAGTTCATCGCGCAGGCTGGCACTTCCTACTACGCCGCCACCAACGCCCTGTACCGCCGCCCCGAAGGCGAAACCAGCTCTTCTGCCTGGTCCAAGATGGACTTGCCGGTTTCGGGCATCGTCACCGCAGGTGTCGTTGACGGTGCTACCCTGTACGTCGCATTCTGCGATTCCGGGGGGAACGGGCTAGGCGTGTGGTCGTACACCGCTGGGACGTGGACTCACGTGGACATCGGCGGTGACATCGATGACAAGCAGGTCGTATCCCTGGCGGTCGCGAACGGAACCCTGTTCGCATCGACCATCGTCTCCGATGTCTACTACCTGAACGTCGGAGTATTCACGGCCACCGGCGTGACTGCCGCGGGCGGTCCAATGACTGGCGCGGCATATGATGGCACTTTCTACTGGATAGCAGCAGGACAAAAATTGTATACCGGAGCTGAAAACTCACTTGTCGAATCAACTGAAATTGGCCAGCCTGCAGGAGCAAAACTTGGCGGCATTGCATCCGACGGAACGATCGTTTTCGTCTCCAGTGACGACGGGTACGTGTACAGTAGAGCAGTCGGCCCGGTCTGGACGAAATCTGCCTCCCTCGAATCCGGCATCGGCGCCATCGCCCTGACCGATTCGGACGACCTGCTCCTCGTCGCCCACCCGGAGACGGGCTACCACGAACTGGATGTATCGGCTTGGGTCGCGGGCAAGTCACCCAACGATCCCCTGACGACCACGGATTCGGTGAATTACCAGACGACGCTGTTCGAAAAGTACATCACGGGTTTTGCGAGCTTCGTTGAAGTAGGCGGCACGACCCGGATTTTCGCGCTCGCAGGCGGAGACGGGCTCTGGTCCAATTCCTTCGACGGATCAAGCTGGAGCACGTGGATCCGCGAGTGAGCGGTCGTTTTCTCCGGCAGCGGGTCGCCTCTCCGGGGGCGGCCCTTTCGTTTGCGGGGTGATCCGTGTCCGACAATCCCCTCTTCCAGTCCGGGGCGCTCCCGGGCGATGCACCGGCTTCCGGCGTGCCTCTGGCCGCCAGGATGCGTCCCCGCACCCTCGAAGAGTTCATCGGCCAGGAGCATATCGTCGGCCCCGGCCGGCTCCTCAGGCGCGCCATCCAGAAAGACGCTCTGTCTTCCCTGATACTCTCCGGCCCCCCGGGCAGCGGCAAGACCACCCTGGCACGGGTCATCGCGGGTTCCACGGCCAGGCGCTTCGTCACGCTCAACGCGGTGCTCGACGGGGTCCAGGCGGTCCGCAATGCCGTCGAGGACGCCCGCTCCAACCTGGAGCTTTACGGTCGCCGGACCATACTCTTCGTCGACGAAGTCCATCGCTGGAACAAGTCGCAGCAGGACGCCCTGCTGCCCTGGGTGGAAAACGGCACGATCGTGCTCATCGGCGCGACGACGGAAAACCCCTTCTTCGAAGTCAACCGCGCCCTCGTGTCGAGATCCCGGGTATTCCTGTTGCAGGCGCTCGGCGAGGCCGACCTCGTGAAAGTGGCCAACCAGACCCTCGGAGACCGCGAACGGGGCTACGGGGCATGGAAAGTCCTGTTCGAAGACGGGGCGCTCGAACACCTCGTCGCCATCGCCGACGGCGACGCGCGCAACCTGCTCAATGCCCTCGAGCTCGCGGTGGAAACCGAGACTGAAGCCTGGCCGCCGCCCGAGGGCGCGGAAATCCGGGTGTCGAAACACGCCTGCGAGGAGAGCATACAGCGAAGGGCCGTCCTCTACGACAAGGACGGGGATTATCACTACGACTGCATCAGCGCCTTCATCAAGTCGCTTCGCGGAAGCGATCCCGACGCCGCGCTGTACTGGCTCGCGCGCATGGTCTATTCGGGCGAGGATCCTTCCTTAATCATCCGGAGGATGCTCGTCTCCGCCGCGGAGGACGTCGGCCTTGCCGATCCCCAGGCCGTGGCGGTCGTGGATTCCTGCGCCCGCGCCTTTGAACGGATCGGGATGCCGGAAGGCCAGTTCCACCTGGCACAAGCCGCGCTGTACCTGGCCACCGCCCCGAAATCCAACAGCTCGCTCGGGTTTTTCGACGCGCTGGCCTCGGTGGGTGAAGAACGTGCGGACGTGTCCGACCGCCTCAAGGACGGCTCCAGGGACGCTGCCGGCTTCGGCCATGGGGAGGGATACAAGTATCCGCACGCGTATCGCGACCACTGGGTGGCGCAGGCCTACCTTCCGGAAAACCTGAAAGGGCGGGTCTTCTACCGCCCGGGAAGCATGGGACACGAAGGACACGTGCGCGACGCGGTGCTGGTCCGCAGGGAAGCCCAGCTTCTGGCGCCCGACGACGATTCCGCCCCGGCCGCATGGACCTGGTCCGCGAGCGCGAACCGTTCGCGCGAATGGCTCGAACGCGCCGAGGGGGAACGTGCGAACGCGTTGCTCGCCGTCAGGGTTTCGCTCTTCGAAAAGGCAGCGCCGGCCCGGCATGACCGGGTGCTCGTACTCGGCCGATTCACGAGCCTCTTTGCCTGGGAAGCCTTGCGCCGCTGCCCCGACGGCACCGTCGTCGCGACCGTGGCCTCGGACGGGGAAGCGGCCCTGATTGACCGTTATTCCGACTCCCTTCCCGAGATCGAACGGCCGGTCAGCGTCCGCATCGGTTCCGGGGATGCCGTGCCCGCCGTCGCCGAATCGGTCAAGGCCGCGGCCGGATTCGCCGTTTTCGACCTCGTGCTGGGCATGGATGTCCTTCCCCGTTCAGGCGACACGCATACCGCCGTGTCGGCCCTTGCCGCTTCGTTTCCCGGCGCCCGGTTCGTACTGGCCGAACGCGCTCCCTCCGAAGGCAGCACCCTTTCCGAAGTCCTGTCGCCCGCGTTCGCGGACAGGACAATGGCGGAGCGCTTTCGCGCCTTCGAACGGGGGTTTTTCCTTGACGCTTCGCCGGACCGGCCCGATCCGCACGACAAAGCCTGCGGCAGCTCGCATGCGCCCGAGGATCTCCGCTTCATGAAGGAAACCAGGACGACCGAGCGCCGGATTTCCGAAATGGAATTGCGCTCGTGGTTTTCGGACGGGAATTCCTACGGCAGGGCGCTGGTCGGGCATTTCGGCGCCGAAGCCGCCGATACCCTTCTGACGGCCTGCATCGAAGCCGCGCGTCGCCCCGTCACCTGGAAATCCACTTTCACGTACGTCCTTTTCCGCGCGCCCGGGACCGATCCCCGCGCTTGACAGCACCGGACCCGGATCGGATAATTCGCCCCATGCCCGCCGTCACCGCAGTCCGGGACATCTTTTCGTACTTCCTGACCTTCGTCAACATGGAGCAGGGACACAAGGTGGATTTCAGGCTGGACCGCATCCTCGGGATGCTGTCTGCCCTCGGATCGCCCGAGCTGTCCGTGCCCTGCTTCCATGTGGCGGGCTCGAAGGGCAAGGGTTCCGTATCGGCGATGCTCGCTTCAATCCTCGAGGCCGAAGGTCTCGCGACCGGCCTGTACACGTCGCCGCACATCCTCGACTATAGGGAGCGCATAACGCGGGCGGGAACCTTCCTGCCCGATGGAACCTATCTGCACGCCTTTTCCGCCCTTGCCCCTATCCTGGAAGCCAGGGATCCTTCCGCGTTCGCGGGCGGCGAGCTTCCGAGCTTTTTCGAGCTGTCCACCGTCCTGGCCTTCCTCTGCTTCAGGGATTCCGGCTTCGGCGCGGCCGTCTATGAGGTTGGCCTCGGAGGGCGCCTCGATTCCACGAACGTGGTCCTGCCGGAGGCGAGCGTCATCACGCCGATCGAGCTCGAGCATACGGAATGGTTGGGTCGGACGATACGCGAGATCGCGGGCGAAAAGGCGGGCATCATCAAGGACGGGGTACCGGTATTCACGAGCGCGGTCCATCCGGATGCCCTCGAAGTCTTCCGCGCGACCGCCGTGGCCCGTTCCGCCCGGCTGCGCGTCCTCTCCGAGGAAGCCGGGTTATCGGACATTTCCGTCGGGCTCGGCGGCACGAGCGCCACCGTGGAATTCCGCGATCCTGCCGTGCACTCAGGACCGCTTGAACTCTCCACACCGATGATCGGACGGGTCCAGGCGGAAAACGCGGCCCTCGCCATGCTCGCCTCGCGTCTTTCGACCTTCAGGCCCTCCGTCGGGTCCTGCGTCCGGGGAATCGCACGCGCGTCGCTCCCGGCCCGCTTCGAGGTGATTTCGCGCGATCCTACCGTCGTCCTCGACGGCGCGCATACGCCCGGCTCGATCCGGAACGCCATCGGCACATGGTCTTCGCTCTTCCCTTCGGGCGGAGTGTTGCTGTTCGCGTGCGCCATCGACAAGCATCACGCTGAAATGGCTGGCATGTTGAAACGCTGCTTCGCATCGGTCATCGTCACGAAGCCGGGCAGCTTCAAGCCAAGTGATCCGGCAGCCGTGGCCGGCAGCTTCGCTTCCGCGGGATTCGCGGTCACGCTGGAGCCCGATACGGCTGCAGCGTATTCGGTGGCGATTCTTCGGGCAACAAGCACCGGATCACCCCTACTCGTCACGGGCAGCTTCTATCTTTGCTCGGAGATCATGAAGCTTCGGGCATGATCATGGAAGCGGGCGAACATGCATCCCGTTTTTCCATCTCCACCCGATGCCGGGAAAAACCGGAGAGCCGCTTTTGAGCAAGGCTCCCTGCTCAATCACCGGTTTCGATGCGGTTCCTGCCCAGCTGCTTGGCCTTGTACATCGAAAGGTCCGCCCTGTTGATCAAGCCCGTGACCGTGTCGCCGTAGCGGTACTGGGCGACGCCGATGGAAGCCGTGATATCCAGTTTCCCGCGTTCGAACCTGACCGGCTCGTCGGCGAGACCCGCGCGGATGCGCTCCGCGATCAGAAGGCACTGCTCGAGGGTGGAATCGGGGAATATCATGAAGAATTCCTCGCCGCCGTATCTCCCCGCAAAATCATTCTTCCTGAGGTGGTTCCTGAGCCGCAGGCCTATTTCCCTGATGACGCAGTCGCCGACCAGGTGCCCGTATGAATCGTTGATGCTCTTGAATTTGTCGATGTCAAGCATGAGCCCGACGAGCGGAATCTCTTCCGAAGACGCCTTCTGGATCTCGAACTCGATCCTGTCGAACAGGCTTGCCCTGTTGAGCAAGCCCGAAAGGGAGTCGTATCGCGCGATCTTCTCGAGCTTCCGGTTCGTCTCCTCCAGGGATCGCCTGATTTCGGAGACGGTATGAAGGGTGGCCTTGAGAGTCATGTACTCGTCGAGCAACTGGCTCGAAAGATTCTCTTCCTGGCGAACGGCTTTCCGGTAGAACTCCCGTTCTTCGAACAGCCTTTTCTGGTTTTCCAGCCGGATCATGGCTGCCTTGAGCCTCAGCCCCAATTCCAGGTCGTCAAAGGGTTTCTTGATGAAATCATCGGCTCCCGCAGTAATGGCATTTTCAAGCGTCGTCTGATCGAACATACCGGACATGAGGATGAGCTGAATCGGCCTGGATGCGTATCCGCACCTGATTTTCCGGCAGAGGTCGAAGCCCTCGCCGTCGGGCAGCACGATATCCAGAAATGCGATGTCGACCGTCCGTCCGTCCGCGGCGTCAATGGCGTCTGCCACGCAGCCGGCCGTTATAACCCGGTATTCCTTCGGGATCATCGCAACGAGCGCATCGAGGAACGTCGCATTGTCGTCCACCGCGAGTATGGTCATTGCGTCGTTCGCCATTTCTTTCCGGCCTCACCTGTTCATCATCATGAAAACGCTTTGAACGAGCCCCAAGGCCGCGCCGAGCAGGCCTCCGATCGCGGTTATCCACCCCAGTTCCTTTTCCATGACACCGAGCACGATTCCCTCGACTTCAAGCATATCGAGAGCGTTGACTTTTTCAACGACGATTTTCCTTATATCGATGCTCGAGAGAATCAGGGTGATCCGCCTGGCGAGGAACGACGCGGTGACATCGGCGAGCGTCGCACTCACGCTCCCGATGAAATCATCCCCGATGCCGAGGATGCTCCCGAGCGATTCCCCTTCGGAAGTTTTCCTGAATGCGGATGAAAAGGCGCCCAGGACCGAACCGACCTGGTCTCCGGGGAATTCGCCGAGGATGACGCGCTCGATGCGTTCCATCACCAGGCTTACAAGCCTGACCCGGACATCATCCCCGAACACGGAAAGCAGGCCACCGATGGTCGAGGTGGATTCCGCTGTCCGCAATCCGGTTTCTGGAATACCGGATGTGACCGACGCGGATGCTTCGGCTGAAATTCCGGATTTGTCGATGCCGCCTGCCTGAGGCTTATCTTCACCCCGTTTTTCCCCTTCGCCCTTCCCGTGCGCGAAAGCGTCCAGGATTTCCCCGAGCGACGACTCGATGATCGCGATCATCCGCTCCATGTCAAAATCGCCGCGGGTGGCCAGATCGCGAAAAGGAACGATCATGAGTTCGCGAATCTTTCCGATGAAATGGGTTTTGAGACCGCGGGCATTGGATTGGTCGGCAGCGAACGCGTTGACAGTGCGGGAAAGATCCTCCACGACCGTGGGAACCGCTTCCATCACCGCTTCGTCGAAGCGGCCGATCTTTATGACGAGTCGCTTGAAACCCGTGATCCTGTCCAGGGCTTTCCCGGCGATCGAGTAAGCGGATCGTTCGAGGGAGGCGCGTACTTCAGATTTCGCGAGATATGACGACGTACCATCGGCAAATGCCGGGTACGCGATGTCGAACAGGGGAGCGATGAAACGTTCCACCGCTTCCGAAGGGATGACCGTGGCGAAGGATTCCCCGGCATCCGTCAGTGCCGCAAACCTGATCCGCAGACGGTCGGCGATTCGATGCGCGATGAGCCTTGGACGATCCCTTGCCTCGGCACTGGCCTCGGCACTGGCCTCGGCACTGGTCTCGGCACCGGTACCTGCGAGAAAATCCCGGAGATCATCCGAACCGAAAATGGACCTGGAATCCGCGCCCAGGAGCAGGTCCACGGCGCGGTCGACGGAAGCCGAAAGCGCAGCCCTGAAAGCCTTCCCCCTTGCGACGGTTTCGACCGCATGACCGAAACCTTCCCTGAGAATGCCGCTTCCGCCGGCATCCTCGGGCAGACGAAGCGACGCAATGGGAGTCGACAGCAGCGAACCGGCGAGTTCCCTGATCGTACGTGCCAGCGAATTCCGGAATTCCGGATCGGCGAGGCGCTTGACCATCACATCGGGCGTCAGGAGCTCACGGGCTACCGTGTTGCCGAGATTTTCAGCCAACCGGCCCCGCTCCCTCGGCAGAACACCGGGGGTGAAGGGTATGTGGATGCCCAGAAACCTCCATTCCTTCAACGGACGGAACAGCATCTTGACGGCGAGCCAGTTCGTGATATAGCCGATGATCCCGCCGACCAGCGGCGGGATCACCCAGACGACGAGGAAATCGGTGTTCATCACCTGTAGAGTTCCGCGGTCTTTTCGGCGCGTTCCTTCGTCTCGCAGATCACCACGTCGCCGCCGCGCACCCAGCATTCACCCGAATCCGACTTGATCCGGTACCAAACGGGAATGGCCGCTCCATCCACCCGTTTTCCGTATTCGCTTCCGACGACCTCGTGGATATCACCGCCCTTGAGGTTGAACACGGTGGCCGAGTCTTCGGAAGACGCCGATTTCGCCGGCACATACGCCCGTATGACGACCGCATACAGAGCCATCCTGGATAGCGGATAGGTAGGCATCATCGAAACTCGGGGGGCTGCCCCGTACCGCCCGCAGGAAACCAGGGAGAACGACGAGGCGATGACAAGCAGGATCGTGATGGCTTGAAACGGGAAAGACCGGCAATGGTGAACGGACAATGGATGATCCTCTCGGAACGCAAAGCGTCGGGCCAGCCGCTTCGCGATGACGGATGGGCTGGCCTGCTGGTTCAACGGTTGATTTTATCAGAAAAAAACGACAGATTAAAGGGGTGACAACGCTTCTCAAGCAGCTTCAGGTGCATTTGCACCTGAAGCTGCTTTTACTCCAAACCGTTTTCGCCATCGTAGTCGTTGGTGCCTCTCCCCTTCCGGTTTTCGCCGAGGACGGATTCTGGACTGGCATCGAGGCGGGCATGACGGTGGCCTGGACGGGAGAACGGGGTTACGAAGCGCTTCCCGGGACAGGAACGTCGGTAGATGCCGTCTGGATTTTCGGCTTGCCGGGTTCATGGTCCATGGCCGCTTCCGCCGGATTCGAAGCCTGGTCGCCGACGGCCTTCGGATTATCGGGATACCGCTACCGGGACCGCCGTTCGTTCGGCATCGCAACGGGAATATGTTACGATTTCAGCGCGCTTTCACCGGAGCGGGACGTGGGCTTTTCGCTTGAAGCCGACGCAGGCTCCCTGTTGACCGGACGGGAAGATTCCGACTACCTGTATTTCGTGATGGAACTCTCGGTGAAGGCTGAACTCTCCATCCCCCTGGGGACCCACGACGCTCTCATCGTGTCGCTCCCGGTCGGCTTCCAGCATTTCGGTGAAACCACAACGATCGGATTCGGCCTTTCGACCGGCTTCCGACGGCAAACCGTGGACCCGGCCCGGCGATACAGTGCCGATCCGGAACGGCTGGACCGATGAGCCGGACACGGCGCGCGAAGCTCGGGGCGGTCGTCATCCTCCTGGCATGGATGGGCGTGTTCGCGTGTGCGCCCCCTCCCCTGCCGGAACGACATGCCCTCGTCGTGGGAGTCGCGAACTACGAGGATCCGGACATCAACGACCTGATGGTGCCAGACGACGATGCCAATTCGATGGCCGCATGTTTCACTGAAGATGGCTATACCGTTGTGACGCAGATCGACGCGGCCGCTACGAAGGACGGCATCCTCGCTGCAATTGCAGCCTGGGATTCGCTTCCCGAAGAAGCCATGGTACTCGTGTACTTTTCGGGTCACGGCTTTCGCGCGGAAACAGCCTCCGGTGACGATATGGAATACATCGCGCCTTGGGATACGGTGGTTTCGCCGAGCGTCGACATCGCGACCCTCATCTCCTCGGAGGAACTGCTCGACGCCCTCGAAAGCATACAGAGCCGGCACCGTATCCTGATTCTCGATTCGTGTTTTTCAGGCGGCTTCATCCCCGACGGTTCCGGCGGCGTCGATTTCGCGCCGGAGCGCTTCGATCCGGCGTCAGGCCCGCCCTACGACTATCCCGGCTACGGGATACTCTCCTTCGAAACGATGGCGCGCATCGCGATCGGATCCTTCGGAAGCGGCGACCGGTCCGTCATCGTCCTGAGCGCCGCCGGCTCCGGCGAATCGTCCTGGGAGGACGGTACGCACGGCATCTTCACGGCCGGGCTCCTCGCGTCGAGAACCAGGGGCGACAAGGACGGGGACGGATTCGTGACGACGTCGGAAGCCTTCAACTACGCACGCGAGCGGGTGAAACGTGAATGGAACGAACTCTACGGTGATATATACGACGACCCACCCGGCGAATACAGGGATTTCCTGCCCCGCATGGATGGGGGTTCCCGGGACTACATCCTGTTCGAAACTCCCTGATTGGTGGCAGTTCGTTCCGCGATCCATACTTCGAGGACGGGGCCGTCGAGCGGAGCCGCGGGAAATCGATGGAGTTCTTCAGGCGCAATGAACTCGAGCGCATCGTGGACCCGCAACTCCGCGGCCTCAGGATCGAATTCGGCGCGCAGGACGATGAAGTCGAAGCGTCTCCCCCGGAGCGTCGACTCGTTCCTGGCAAGCTCGCCCTCTTCGATTTCCGCAACGATCCCGAATTCCTCGAAGAGTTCCCGGGCCAGGGCAGTCCGGGCATCTTCGCCGGGCTCCAGCTTCCCTCCCGGCAGTTCCCAGAGCCCCGAGTCGTTCTGCCCGGGGCCGCGCCTGGCCAGCAGGATCCGTCCTCCGCGCTCGACGAAAGCTGCGACGACTTTCGTCGCCGGGGAGCTCATGACGGTTCCCGCAGGAAGGGACCGAGGGCTTCCACGAGCTTCGCGGCTTCATCCCGGGTCAGCGTGACGCCCTTGCCCATGCGCAGGTGGCCCGGATCCCATGCCCTGATGTCGAGCTTGGGTTCGCGATCGTTCCACGACACGAGGTTGAGCTCGGTCTTCCAACCGCGTCCGCCCTCGCCGAGCACCGCGAGCTGTTGCTTGATTTCGAATCTGATTCCCTTGTCTTCCATGCCTTCATGCCTCCGACGAAGGATAACCGATCGCCGACGCGTCGCCGATCGGCACCCCCCGCGAAAAAATCATCAGCTGATGAAATCATCCCGCAATTCCTTCACGAACTCGGGGAACCTGAACACGATGATGCCCGATTGCCGGATCATCATTTCCGCGTTGCCCTCGGTCGCCATCTTCTCGAGAGCCGCGCGGACCTGGTCGACGCTGTAGTTGCTGTCGAGCGCGACTTCTCCGGGAGTGACGAGGCCCTCGTTGCGTTTAGCGGCTCGCAGGATCGCCTTTTCGATGCTGTCCTGCGTAGCCGCGACGGAGCGCCGCAGTTCGTCGAAGGTGCCGGATTCCATGGCGTTCTTGAGGCTGTCGCGAATGTTGGCGTCTTCCACCTGCCTCCGAAGGGTGAAAAAATCGTAGATGGAACCCATCATCCCGAGTCCGCCCGTGCAGAACCATACCACGCCGCTTCCGAATTTGCCGAGGTAGAAACGGTGGAGCCCGAACGCCCCGAACCCGCCGATGAGCCACAGCAAGTATGCCTTGGTGGCATTGTATTTCATGAAGAACCTCCGCGAAGGTGACGGATGCCCGGCATCGGGCAAGGCCCGCATATACTTTACCACGCGGAAACCGGGTCGACCAGCCCTTTGACGAGGGCTCCCGAAAAGTGCTATCAATGAACGACGCGAACGGCGCACCTGCGCCGTTCGCGAGGAATCCCCCTCAGGAGCAGGCCATGACGAGCGTCAGGGAACTCATCGGATCGCGGGCGGACGGCCGCCGCGTCGTCATCAAGGCATGGGTGCGCACCAAGCGCGAAACCAAGAACGCGACCTTCCTCGAGATCAACGACGGTTCATGCTTCTCCAACCTCCAGTGCGTGTTCGACGGCGATGCCGGAGCCGGCATCGCAACGGCGATGGAAAAGGCGACCACCGGCGCATCGGTCGCAGTCGGCGGAACGCTCGTGGAATCGCCGGCTGCAGGGCAGCCCGTGGAGCTGAAAGCCGATTCGCTCGAAGTGATCGGTGTTGCGCCGGTCGATTCCTATCCCCTCCAGAAGAAAGCGCACTCGCTGGAATTCCTTCGCGGTATCGCCCACCTGCGACCCCGCACGAACACCTTCGGAGCCATCGCGCGGATGCGCAACCAGATGGCCTTTGCCGTGCACAGCTTCTTCCAGGAACGCGGGTTCAACTACGTGCATACCCCCATCATCACCGCCAGCGACTGCGAGGGCGCCGGGGAAATGTTCCAGGCAACGACCCTCGACCTGGACGCCTTGGCGAAGAACGGCGGCCCTGTCGACTATTCGAAGGACTTTTTCGGCAAGAAGTCCTACCTCTCGGTATCCGGCCAGCTCAACGTCGAAACGTACTGCATGGCCCTCGGCAAGGTGTATACTTTCGGTCCTACCTTCCGTGCGGAAAATTCCAACACGACCCGGCACCTCGCGGAATTCTGGATGATCGAGCCCGAGATCGCCTTTGCCGAGCTGCCAGACAACATGGCACTGGCCGAGGAATTCGTGAAATATCTCCTCTCCTGGGCCCTCGACCGGTGCCGGGAGGACATCGAGTTCTTCGACAAGCGCGTCCAGCCCGGCCTCATCGCGATGCTGGAAAGCGTCCGTTCCTCCCGCTTCGCCCACATGACCTATACCGACGCGGTGAAGGAACTCGTGGCGCATGAGGAAATTTTCGAATTTAAACCGTATTGGGGCTGCGACCTGCAGACCGAGCACGAGCGCTACCTCTCCGAAACCATCGTCAAGGGACCAGTAATCGTCACGGATTATCCCAAGGAGATCAAGGCGTTCTACATGCGCCTCAACGACGACGGGAAGACGGTCCGCGCCATGGACGTGCTCGTGCCGATAATCGGCGAGATCATCGGCGGCTCGGAACGCGAGTACCGCTACGACGTGCTCTTGGCGCGCATACGCGAGCTTGGACTCGACGAAAAAGCCTACTGGTGGTACCTGGATCTCCGCCGCTTCGGCACGGCTCCCCATGCCGGGTTCGGCTTGGGTTTTGAACGCCTCATGCGCTACGTGACGGGCATCGAGAACATCCGCGACGTGATCCCCTTCCCGCGCGCCGTCAAGCAGGCCGAGTTCTGACGCTGCCGGGTATGGGCAAACGGCTTGCCTCCGGACGGCGCGGACTGCAGGGTTACTTCCAAGCCGCGTACATGCCAGCAGTGGCGTGAAAAGGCCTTCCATGACCCTCGCCCCGATCGTCCTGGCGGCAGCGCTCGCCGCAACCGGTCCGTCCCTCGGCGCCGAAGTACGTCCGGACTCGGGTTTGTCCGGGATCAACGCGCGGAGCGCGGTCGTGCTGTCCTTCCGGGACGGTCTCGTGCTCTGGTCCAAGAATCCCGACGCTCCCATACCGCCCGCGAGCGTGGCGAAGCTCGTGACGCTCTACGTAGCCTACGAAGCCATCGCGGCGGGCGAGATCGGCAAGGACAGCGTCATCGTCCCGCTCGAGTCGGAATGCGAGCCGAACCTGCCGTATCGCTCGTCCCTGATGTACCTTCGTCCCGGGATGCGCGTCACCGTACTCGACCTCATGCGCGGACTCGCCGTGGCTTCGGGCAACGATGCCGCGCTGGTGCTCGCCCGCGCGGTGGCCGGATCGACCGAAGCATTCGCGGAACGCATGAACCGCGCCGTCGCCTCGCTCGGCCTTTCGTCCATGCACTTCGTCGAACCCTCCGGACTGTCCGAGCTGAACATGGTGACGGCGCGTGAGCTGGCGCTTTTCGCACGCGCGTACCTCGAGCGCCATCCGGAGGCGCTCGGCGAACTCCACTCGCTCACGTCCTTCGAATTTCCCCGCGCGTCCAACATGCCTCCCGGCGTCAAGCCCTCCCCCGATAGTACATACCTTTCGTCGCGGAACGCGCTCTTGGGCGGCTACGAAGGCTGTGACGGCCTCAAGACGGGCTATATCGACCAGTCGGGATACAATTTCGCCGTGACGGCGAAACGGGGTTCGACGCGCCTGATCGTCGTCACGCTCGGCGGTTCGGGCAGGGATTCTACCGAAGGCGGCGAAAACCGCGTCCGCGACGCGAAGCGCCTCCTCGACTGGGGATTCGGTGGTTACGTCACGGCCAGCCTGCCGCTCCCGGAAATCCCGTCCGTCCGCCTCTGGAAGTGCGCGCAGGGATCGATCCGCCCGGTTCCGGCCGAGGACCTGGCGGTCACGGTTCCCAAGGACAAGGCGGGGAAACTGGCTGTTCGCGTCGAAACCGATGCTGAAAAAATCGGCCCCGTCGCGAAGGGCGACATTCTCGGAACGATAACCGTGACCGCGGACGGTTCCATCGTCCGCAAGATCCGGCTCGTCGCCGAAAGGGCCGTCGGAAAGGCCGGACTGCTTGTCAGGATCCTTCATTCCATCGCGCTGTTTTTCCTGAAACTGTTCAGTCGCGGATCCTGACGATCCCTCCCTCGCACGCGACGATGCGCTCCGACACGAGCGCTTCCAGGGCCTTTTCGAAACGCTCCCGTTCCATGCCGACACTTTCATAGAGGACATCACGTCCCAGCCTCCCCTTCGCGAGGCCTGCCACGATCGCTCCCCTGGCCTGCCTGAGGGATCCCGTGAACCTGGCCTGCCTGACGTAGCCTGCGCTCCGCGTATTGGGATTGGGCGCGATTTTCTTGAGGGCCGCCCCGTAGTCCATGAGCGCATACTGCCACTCCCTCGGGTCTTCCCCCGCGAGGGCCGCTTCGGCGAGGGGAAGGATATCCCGGTCATGGATGTTCCGCAGGCCAGCGAAGCAGAAATGGATGAACACCGCCCTGATGTTGGTTTCGATGAAAGCGACGCGTGTCCCGAACGCGAAAGCCATGATTGCGCGCGCCGTATAGGGACCTACGCCAGGCAGCTTCCTCAAGCCCGCTTCGCCCCGCGGGACGCGCCCGCCGAATTCGCCGACTATCGCACGGGCGGCATCGCGCAACGCTACCGCCCTCCGGTTGTACCCGAGACCGCTCCAGAGGGCCAGCACTTCCGCGAGTCCCGCTGCCGCGAGCACGCCCGGGTCCGGGAAACGCTCCATCCAGGACAGGTACTTCGGAATGACGCGCGACACTTGCGTCTGCTGGAGCATGACTTCGGAAACAAGGATGGACCAGGGATCCCTCGTGCGCCGCCACGGAAAGTCCCGCGGCGTTTCCTCGTAGTAGGCGTGGACGGCTTCCTGGAGTTCGCGCAACCCGGACAAGGTTCCTGGACCGGAACGGCTTGAGTCCGGATGTCCGCCGGTCATTCCCGTTTCATGAGCGCCGACAGGTCGCCCGCGATCGAGCGGCTGGCCGCCGCCAGGTTCTGAAGCGCGGACGACTGTTCCACCAGGTTCCGGTCGTGCTTCATGATGTCGTCCGAAGCGCCGCTGACCTCGCCCGTGCAATCGAAAAGCGTCGACATCGAACCCCGCACCTGCGATGAATATGTCCCCTGCCTTGCTGACTCGGACTTGACCCTCGACGCCGAGGAACCTATATCGTTCAACGCGGCTTGGGCTTGTGCGCCCTGTTTCCGGCTGCTCTCCGCGTCCCGGACGATCGTCCGTATGTTGAGGGCCGCCCCGGCCGTCTCGCCGGCCATGTGGTTAAGAGCCTCGGCCGCGCGGACCGATGCCTGGGTCGCTTCCCCGACGAGGCCATCTATCGAGTCCATGATCTCGCCTATCTTGCAAGCGCGGTTCGCCGAAGCCGCCGCGAGCTTCTTGATCTCCTGTGCGATGACGGCGAAACCTCGGCCGAACTGCCCTGCATGCGCGGCTTCTATGGATGCGTTCATCGCGAGCAGATTGGTCTGCTCGGCGAAATCGTTCACGGCGTCGACGATGCCCCGGATTTCGCTGGATCCCCTGCGAACCTTCTCGATCGCGCTCGAAAGTTCGACGACTTCGCGTTCGCCCTGCGAACCGACGAGCGAGAGCGCGTCGGAGAGCGCCGCGGTCTTCTCGATCTCGCCGGCCATCCGTCCCACGCCTTCGAGAAGACCTGTAACGATCTCGAGGCCGTTTTCGAGATTCACCGTCTCGGATTCGAGTTCGGCGTCGACTTTCTCGATCGACCCGAGGAGGCCCGTCACCGCCTCGCGGGCTTCGGCGAGGGCTTCGTTCTGTCGTTTGACGCTCGCTCCGATCGACGTGCCCGCATTGGCGGACCTGCCGGCGGCGTTCGACACGTCGGCCACCGAGGATTCGAGTTTTCCCGCGACTTCGCTCGTCTCGTCCACCGCCCTTCCGATTTCGCCGAACAGGCTTTCGAGGCGGTCGCGCTGCCGCTGGATCTCGACGGTATTCCGGTTGAGATCCTTCTGGAAACGGGCGGTCCTCCAGGACATGGCCACGAAGACGGAGAGATTGAGCGTGAAAAAGGACATGCCCTGGAGCCAGGCGAAGGGATCGACGCCGATCATCTGGTATATGATGTCGTGTATGCCGAAACCGATGCCGACGACGAGGCCGACGATGATCGGAAGGGCGTCAGGGACGCCTTTCATCGCGGCCCTGGCCACGATGAACGTCCCGAAAAGGATGCCCGCGAAAACGGGGAGCAGGCTCAGGTTGAAAACCACGTTGAGCTCGGCTTCGCCCTTGGCGTTGAGGATGAAGGCGATGAATACGACCGCCATCTCCGCCATGATGCCGCCACGCAAGATCCTGTTGTCGCAGATGCCGAAAAAACGCATGAAGAACAGGATGAGGAATCCCATGGAAAGGGTCAGCGCCGCTCGCGCGATCGCCCTGAGCAGGAGTCCGGTGGTGACGAACCTCGCTGCCCCGAGATCGTAGAAGTAGAGGGCTATGAAGATGAGCGAAAAGGAGAAAAAGAGGAACGCGTGTTCTCCGGGATTCGCGACGAACTGAGCGATGAAGTATATCCCGATGAACAGGCAGATCGCCGCCAGCACGACGTAGAGTTCCCCGTTGAAGAGGTTCTGGACGTTCTCGAGGAAGTCGGCGCCTTCCAGGTTCACAAGCTGGAAACCCGGCAGGAAAGTGGCGGTGCCCTTGGTATAGCAGCGCAGGGCCAGGCTGACGGTCCCATCCCCGTCGACGAGGCTGGAGGGAATGAGCGCGGTATTGGTCAGGCCCGGCCGCATGAAATATCCCGGAGGCATGCCGCCGCGAAGGCCGATCAGCACGCCGTTCACGTAGATTTCCATGGCTGCCCACGCCTTGCCCGTGTTGAACCAGACGGGTTTGCCGCGGAGTTCGGGAGGTACGACCAGCTTGGCCCTGAGCCACCAGTACCCTTCCGGCATCCCGAGTGCGATCCTCGAGGGGATTCCGGCGGCGATCCATGACGAATCGTCGAATCCCGGGGAACTGCGGGCGGGATCGTCGCCGACCGAAAAGACCCACCCGTCGTCCGCCGCCATCATCAGGCGCGGTCCCTGCCCATCAGGCGCGCTTCCGGACGAGACGCCGGGCTCGTTACCGGGAGCGGCATGGAGTGCAGCGACGGCAGCCAGGCAAAAGAGAGCGAACAGGGGAACAGCGTGTCGTTTCATCCGATACTCCATTCGTACCGTTCTACAATAAAACAGCCGCCGGCCTTTCACAAGGGCCGGCGGCCGCGGCGAACCGCGATTCATTCAGGCCGCATGAGGCTCCGTCGACCGCTCAGGCAAAAATATGGACATACTCGTGCAGGAGCTCTTCCGCAACCTTCCGGCAGCCGCCGCAGACCGTACCGACCTTGGTGCGTTCCTGGAGCCCTTCCCAATCGCGCGCGCCGCCCCTGACGGCTTCTTCGATATCGCGGTCGTTGATGCCGAGGCAGGTGCAGATGACCTTAGCTCCCTCGTTCTTGAAAAGCCCGGGCCGCCCCGTCTTGTCGAGCCAGGAATCGATGGCCGCGCGGAGGGCCTTGTCGCCGAGCACCGAGCAATGGATCTTGTTGTCGGGAAGGCCGCCCAGCCTGGACGCGATGTCTTCCGGCTTGATGTTGTAGGCCAAGCGGATGTCCATGCCCTTGACCACCTCGCTCAGCATGGACGTGCTCGCGATGGCGCTCGCGCACCCGTATGTCTTCCAGCGGACATCACTGATGACGTCGCCTTCGAGCCGGAGCATGAACATCATCTGGTCGCCGCACTTGACGTTTCCCACGATCCCTTCCGCGTCGGGGACAAAGGCTTCGTCCGGGTCGAAGACGTTGCGGGGATTCATGAAGTGATCCTTGACGACGTCCGAATAGAGCCACTGAAAAGCGTCCATCGATACTCTCCTTATCCGGGCCGGTTTCCGCTCAAGCCTGCACCGTCGACATCTTGCGCAGGCGCGCGATGATCGGCGGGAGTTTCTCGAGGACGTACGCGACGTCCCCGCCGGTGGTATCCCTGCCCAGGCTGAAACGGATCGACCCGTGGGCGAGCGCCGGCCCGATCCCGGTGGCGAGCAGGACGTGGCTGGGTTCGAGGCTTCCCGACGCGCAGGCGCTGCCGGTGGAAACCTCGATGCCTTCCAGGTCGAGGTAGAGGAGTATGGATTCGCCCTCCGCACCCGGGAAGGACACGTTGAGCGTATTCGGAAGGACGTCGTACGGATGTCCGTTGACCCTCACCTTGGGGATGGCCTCGACGATGCCGTCGTGCAGCTTCGCGCGGAGGGTCGACATTTCGCGCACGTAACGGTCCAGATCCGACAGGGCCAGCCGGGCTGCTACGCCGAAGCCGAGTATCCCGATGTTGTTGTAGGTTCCGGCGCGTACCCCGTGTTCCTGGTGTCCGCCCCTGATGAGCGGCTCCACGGGAACGCCTTTCCGGATGAAAAGGGCACCGACGCCCTTCGGGCCGTAGATCTTGTGGCAGGAGAGGGTCAGGTAATCCACCCCCCAGGCTTCGACGTCGACGGGAATCTTCCCGGCAGCCTGGGTGGCGTCAGTGTGGATGAATGCCCCCCGCGCATGGGCCAGTTTCGATATCCTCGCGATGTCCTGGATGGTCCCTATCTCGTTGTTGGCTGCCATGACGGAAACGAGGAGGGTTGTATCGTCGACCTCCCGCACGAGGGCATCCATGTCGATCTTCCCTTGTCCGTCGACGCCGAGAAAAATGACGGGGAAGCCTTCGGATTCAAGCCACTTCGCTGCGTTGAGGACGCAGGGATGTTCGATCGCCGTCGTCACGATCTTCCGCCTGGCACCGGAGCGCCCGGCGTGGAACATGGTGGCGAATACCGTATTGTTCGACTCCGACCCGCCGGAGGTGAATACGATCGACTGCGGATCGGGCGCTCCCACGAGGGCGGCGACTGCGGAGCGGGCTTCCTCGATCCGGCTTCGCGCCCGCCGCCCGGCGTCGTGCATGCTGGACGCGTTGGCGAATACCCCCAGGTCGGTGATCATCGCGTCTTTCACCTCGGCTCGGAGCGGCGTGGTGGCGTTGTAATCCAGGTACACGGTCCTCTTGTCCATCGTGCTGTCCTCCGTCAGGATTCCGAAACGTCCTTCAAGGTGTGGGATTCGAGATACTCGTCGATGACCGATTTGAGTCCCAGCCAGAAACGCCGCGGAAGGCAGGCGCCGCCCTGTGAGCAGTCGCCCGCGGCGTCCACGCAGGCGACCGGCCTCACCTGGCCGTCGAGCGCCTGGACGATGTCGCGCATGGTTATTTCAGAGGTGTCGCGGGCCAGGCGCATGCCGCCGTTCTTGCCCCGTTCGCCCAGGACCAATCCGGCCGAACTCAATGTCGTCAGGATGCCCTCGAGATACTTCGCCGAAATGCCTTCTCTGCTGGAAATCTCGGATGCCGTCGCCACATGACCCTGCTTACGGGCAAGGTACACCAAGGCCCGGATGCCGTATTGCGATCGCGAGGAAACCGGAAACATCTGAACTCCATAATTCCTATCGGCTTAATAGGAATATATATCGGGTTTCCATTATCGTCAAGTCAGTCCGTGCAGCGGGTTTCGGCCCGGCGGCTCCCGACAGGGTCGACCCCGGTCAGCGGAGTGAATTCATGCGCGAAAGGATCCTGTTCCTGTTTTCCTGGTCCTCGCACCATGCAGTCAGCATTTCCAGGTCGCGACGGGTTTCCGTCGCGGATCCCGACAGGAGGAGGAGGTCACGGTCCCATCGGTACCAGAGGTAATGCTTCGCGATGATCACGACCGGAGGCCCGAGGGAAAGGCGACGTTCGAGGATCGTGAAGAGATCGTTATGGTTCGCCTGGCCAGCTTCGAACCATAATCCCCGTTCCCCGATGAACACGACGATGCGGCGGAACCCCAGCGACTCAGCGTCGTCGTTCCGGAACCCCTGGATTGAAAGGTCGCATCTTCCCACGGAGAGGTCGTATCCCGAAAGCCGGAACGCATGCCTGATCTCCACGAGCCGGGTCCGGATCCCGGCCGCAGCCGCTGGGTCCCTGGACCGCGACTGGAGCGTTTGCCTCATCGCGCGGAACTCGTCTTCGTACTGCGGGAACAGCCTGGTTCTTGACGCGAAATCCGTCGTCTGGGAGAGGAGCACCCAGACCGAGGTCAGGCGCTCGCGAAGGGCGTCCGCGGCCTTGTCGAACGCGTTACGCGCCACGTTCGTTCCTTCCGTCGCGCCCGAGTCGGTCCGAGGCGCGGCCGGTGGCTGCCACGATGACGGCCAGCGCGTATGGCAGGGCGATGGAAAACTCGCCTGGTATGACCGCGAAGCCCTGCGCCGCGTCGGCCAGCGCGAATGCCAGGCCGAACCCGATGGAAGCGGCGACCGTGCCCGCCACGGACTTGCGCCCGAGGTAGACGGCGACGAGGGCAGTCCACCCGCGGCCTGCGGCAATGCCCGGCACCCAGGCACCGATGTCGGAGACCAGGTATGCCCCCGCCAAACCCGCGGCCACGCCCGAGACGGCATAGGCGGCGAAACGCACGTGGACTGGATCGATGCCGCCCGCGGCGAGGGCATCCTCGTTGCCTCCGGCGGCGCGCACGCGCAGGCCGAAGACGGTGCGGGTGAAAACGACGACCAGGAGAGCCGAAAGCACGACGAGGACGGGGACTCCCGGCTTGAAGCCGTCGAGGAAACCCTGCGAAAAGCCTGTCGGGCGGGCAACGGATGAAGCTCCGGCGGCAAAAAAAGCGGGAACCACGCCCTTGGTCCCGAAAAGGTGCTCGGACAGGACCGAACATCCACCCTGGACGGCCAGGTTGAAGGCCAATGCCGCCACGAAGGGATCAGCCTTCATTCGGAAGGTCACGAAGGCAAGCAGGGAAGCGAAGAGGAGACCTGCGGCCGCAGCGGCGGCGAACGCGCTCGTGTACCCCGTGCCGGCGGCGACCGACGCGAAGGCTCCGACGGTCAAAAGACCTTCGAGGGCGATGTTGAGGATGCCGGATGCTTCGGTAAACAGGCCGCCCAGGGCGGTCGCCAGCACGGGCAGCATGGCGGCGAACACGGTTCCCATCATGCCCCCCCGCGATCGATGCCGTCGCCCGGGACCGCTTTCCTGCGGCCGAAAACGATGGCTGGAACGGATGGCCAGACCCGGATCGTCGCGAACAGGATGACGAGGGCCTTGAGGAAGGTGCCCGCGTCGTACGACAGATCCGAAACCATGGACGCGTTGCGCGCCCCCATGTCGAGCCAGACGAAGAAGAGTGACGAAGGCAGGCACATTGCCGGGTCCAGCCCCGCGAGCATGGCGGCGCCGATGGCGTTCCATCCCAGGCCGCCGCTCATCCCGCGTATCGCCCGCCCCTCGGATGCCAGGACGAGGCAGGCGCCCGCGAGTCCGTGGAGCGAACCGCTCATGACGAGGACCCGCGCGGGCAGCAGCGGCCCGGCCAGCCCGACGGACCTGGCAAAAGCCGGGTTCCGCCCAAAGGTCGTTTCGGCGAATCCCCTCCGCGTACAAAGCATCCTGAAGGAGACCGCTGCCACGACCGCGAGCGCGATGCCGACGGTGGCGGTCAGGGCGGCGGGAGGCGCCAGCCTCGCGAAACGGAACGCGGATGCGATCGCTGGAGTCGCGACGAGATAGCTCTCGACATCCCGGAACGGGGAGGCGATGCCCCAATCGATCAGGGGAATCACCGCTTGGGACGACAGGAAAGTCACGAGGAGTACGTCCGTACCCCGGCGTGTCGCGGCGAGCGCGGCGGGTCCGGCGACGAGAATGCCTCCCGAAGCTCCGGCGGCGAGGGCCAGCACGGACGCGAACGGGGCCGGCATGGACGGAAAGGAAAGAGCTGCGAGCGCGGCCGAGAAGGCACCCGCGTATACCTGTCCCTCTCCGCCGAGATTGTACTGCCCCGACCTGAAAGCCCATGCGACGCCGACGGCGCAGATCGAGAGCGTCGCGCAACGCTCCAGGGCGGTAAGGGCGCTGGAGACGCTGCTGAACGGTCCCCTTACGAAGGCGACAAGGGCGGCAGCCGGTTCGCCCGACGCGAGCGTACCGTACAGCGCGAAAAACGCGACCACGGTGGCCACCGACAGCGCGAACCGCTTCGCAAAAGACGCGATGCCCGTCCCGGGGCGCATGTTTCTCACGGTACGGTTCCCGCCATGAGCGACGCGAGCGATTCAGTCGTCGAGCCCATCGCCGCCGGGTACAGCCGGCCGCGGTACAGGGCGAATGAGCGGTCCGCAAGCGATGCGAATTCCTCGATACTCGATGCAAGGAGGACGATGGAGCTTCCGGCCCGGGCAGCGGCCTTGATCGCCGCTCGAACCTCGTCCCGTGTCCTCGGGTCGAGCCCCTGCGTCGGATTCGCCGCTATTATGACCGGCGCCGGGGTTCCGAGCTCCCTGGAAACGACGACGCGTTGTCGATTCCCGCCCGAGAGGGCGCGGCTGCTCCCCAGCGGGTCGATATCGTACCCGAGGCGCGCCAGCACGGCCGTGGCGCGCGCAGTTGCGCCAGCACGGTCATCGGCGATCCTGCCGTCGCGGCGCGTCCGGGGACGGGCGTCCATGTTGTCGGCCACGGTTTGAGCGACGCTCAGGCCGAGCCGTTCGCGCTCGGTCGGAATGTAGGAAAGCACTTCGGCGCGCAGTCGATCCCGCCTGAACGAACCGATCGGTTTCCCCAGGGCTTCGACCCTGCCCTCGAAGGCCCCGTTGTCCCCCGACGCGATGCTCTCGAGCTCATCGAGGCCGTTCCCTGCATGGGCGCCGATGCCGAGGATTTCTCCGGAAGCCGCTTCGAAGCTGACGCCGTCCAGTCCGCAGCCGCCGTACCGGCTCTCGCACGAGACGTTGCGGAAGGCATAGGATACTACGCGCCTCCCGTCCTTCGGCGTTGACGAAGAACCGGATGGGAAGGTCACATCCGTCCGTGCGTCCCGCTCAAGGCCGTGGGGAAAGGCCCAGGCGCGGCATTCCGGGGCCGATGCGTCGAAGGTGCCCTCATTGCGTCCGTTTTTCAGCACCGTCACGCGGTCGGCCACGTCGAGCACTTCGGTGACGCGGTGTGACACGAGGATCACCGATGTTCCGCGATCCCTCAAGGATCGCACGCAGCCGAAGAAATTGCGCGCTTCCGCCTCCGAGAGCAGGCTCGTCGGTTCGTCGAGGACGAGGACGGTCCGTCCCCGGGCGAGCGCCCTCGCCAGTTCCACGAAACGCCGTTGCGCCGGACCGAGCGATCCGACCCTCGCCCGCGGTTCGAGCGTTATGCCCATGTCGGCAGCCAGGCTTTCGACGGCCCGCTCGGCTTTCGCGCGGTCGAAAAAAACACCCGCCAGTTTCGGCTCGAACCCGAGAACCACGTTCTCGGCCACCGTCAGGTCGTGAGCCAGGACTTCGTGCTGCTGGACCATGGAAATTCCCGAACTCTCGGAGTCACGGACGCTGCTGAAGCTCGCCTGCGCGCCGCCGACGACAATGCCGCCGGAGTCCGGGAACTCGAACCCCGCGAGTATCCGCGCAAGCGTGGACTTGCCTGCGCCGTTGTCGCCGACGAGGGCGTGTATCTCGCCCGCGGCGACGGAGAAATCGGCCCGGTCGAGCGCGAGCGTCGCTGTCGATGGGAAGTACTTTACGATGCCGCGGAGCTCGACGGCTGGACGCGGGGCTGAAGGGGATTCCATTGCGCCGCGAAGCTTATACTCAGAAGGTAGTCATCGTAAAGTCCGGGCTGCCTTTCTTGAGCTCCGCGACGGCGACCTCGAATTTCGACCTTATCGCTTCCGGCAGGGCCTTGTACCCCTCTCCTTCGAAATCGAAATCCACGAAACCGTCCTTGGCAGCGACGATATCGGCACGGCCATAGATCGAAGCATCTCCCGACAGGGCTGACTTCACCCTCGCTTCCACGAGCATATCCTGCCGGATGATGGCGCAGCCCACGACGACATCGGGACCATGGATGTAGCCCGCCCCGTCGAACCATACGACGGATCCGCCGCGTTCCCTGGCCGCCGCGATGACTCCCTGGCCGGCGCCTCCTGCGATGGGAAGTATCACGCTGACACCGGACTCGTACAGGGCACGGGCCAGTTCCGCCGCTCGGTTCGCGTCAAACCAGTTGCCGATCAGCCTCGTCTCCAGGGAAATCCCGGGATCGACGGCCTTGAGCCCCGCTTCGAAACCCGGAAGGATCATCCGGTCCAGGGTGGGATAGGTCTGGGCGATGACGATGCCGGCCCTTTTGGCCTGTTTCGATGCCGTGACATTCTGCACGGTCAGGAGACCGGCCAGGTAGCCCACGAGGTAGCCCTGCTCGAGCTGGTTGTACAGCACGGTATGGATCGCGGTATTGTCTTTCAGGTACGCGTCGGCGACGATGAAACGCACTGCCGGATAGTCGACCGACACCTTCGCGCACAGTTCGGGCATCGCCGGGTTGGAAGTTACGATGAGATCGAAGCTCCCGCTCGCCGCAAGATCGTTCAGCTTGCCGTACCACTCGGCCTGATTGAACCCTGCTTCGATGATCTTGAGCTCGAGACTTTCCCGGGACGCCGCCGCCCGTTTCGTCCCTTCGACGAGCATCTCGTAGACGGGACTGCCCGAAACGACACCGGGCACGAACACGGCTATGCCTGTCGGGACTTTCCCGTTTCTGGTGCAGGAACCCTGGAAAGCCGCGAGAGCCGCGATGAGTACGAGGCGCATTGTCATTGTTTTCATGATTCCTCCTTCTTTTCACGCGATAACGGCCTGAGTATACTGTCCGCGCAGGGCAATGGCTCCTCGCGGAAACTCCCGCCGGGAGAATCTGACGTAAAGGGCAATTTTACGTGACGAAACGACCGTCCTACAGGATAGGCGACCTCGCCAGGCTTTTCGGCATCACGCCACGCGCGATCCGGTACTACGAGGAACTCGGTTTGCTCTATTCGCAGGATCGCAACGACGGCGAGCACCGGCGCTACCCGGAGCGGGTTGTCGTCAGGCTCAAGCGCATCCAACAACTCAAGGACTACGGGCTTGCGCTGTCCGAAATTGCGGAATTGTTCGAAATGGCCAAGCTGGACCGCTCGGGCGAATCGGTGCGAAATCAGCTGGCGGCCAAGTATCGGGAGCGCCTCGCCGAAGCCGCGCGGAAACGCGAAGCCCTCGACCGCTACATGGACGACCTTTCCTGGCACATCGAACAGCTGGAAAAGGTTACCGACTTCTTCGGTTGCCCGGGTGCCGCATGCGAGTCCTGCCGCTGGTTCGAACGCTGCGATGTCCGCCTCGTCGTCTCGCGCGAAGACCGGCTGGATTCGCCAGAGCCCGGATCGGAACGACGATGAATCGCCAAGCTTTCGTCACCCTGGATATCGGGACCTCCTTCGTCAAGTGCGCGCTGATCGGAACGGAGGGCGACCTGCTCTCGGAATGCCGTTCTCCCGTCGGGCTTTTTTCGGCTTCAGGCACCTTCGAATACGAGGCGGATCCTCGGGAATGGATATCGGCGGCGGCCTCCGCGACGAGGCGGGCGCTGACCGCGGCTTCTCCCGTCGAAGCGCTGGCCGTCGCGGTGAGCGGGAACGGTCCCACCCTCGCCTTCGTCGACGGCTCCGGCGATCCCATCGGCTACGCCGTTTCGTGGATGGACCGGAGCGCCGCTATGGAAGCCGAGGCTATCCAGCGGAAAGGCGGGATTCCGGCCGACCCGAGCTTCTACCTTGCCAAGGTCCTGCGGGCACTCGACCGCGAACCTTCGGGCCGCGGCAGCGCACGGCGGTTTTTCTCGTGTCCGGAATACGTGGCCTTCGTCCTCTGCGGAGAGGCTGTATCCTATCTGCCGGATCCTTTCTACGAACGCTACATCTGGGACATGAAGACGGCATCGGCCCTCGGGGTCGACCTGTCCCGATTTCCGCCCTACGTCGAACCGGCGAAGGTCATGGGCATCGTCCGCCCGTCGGCCGCCGCCATGTTCGGGCTCCCCGGGGAACTTCCGGTCGTTTCAGCATTCCCGGATTTCCTGTCGGCCGTCATAGGCTCCGGCGCGACTTCTAAGGGCATGGTCTGCGACAGGTCGGGAACGAGCGAAGCGTTCAACCTGTGCACTGACCGTCCGGCGACGGATCCGTCGCTGTTCAGCCTGCCCCACGCTATCCGGGGGCTCTGGAACGTCTCGGGCGGCGTCACCACCTCGGGCAAGGCGCTGGAATGGCTCGACGGCATCTTCGACGAGGCGGGAGGATCCGTCGAAGATATGATGGTAAAAGCCGCCCGGGCTCCGCCCGGTTCCGGCGGCGTCGTGTTCCTGCCCTACCTGTCAGGCGAGCGCGCTCCGTTACGGTCCCCGGGCTTGCGGGGGGCTTTCCTCGGGCTCGGCGTCGACCATGATCGCCGGCATCTCGCCCGCGCCATCGCGGAATCGATCGGATTCGGCCTGCGTTTCGTCGCCACCCGGATGGTCTCGGCAGGATTCGCGCCCGAACTCGTACGCGTAAGCGGCGCACCCGCCCGGTCGGAATTCATCACGGGGCTCAAGGCGGACATCCTGGGCCTGCCCGTTGAAACCCTCGCGGTCGCCGATTGCGAACTCCTGGGCAATGCATGTGCCTGCGCCGTGGCGCTCGGCCTGTTTGCCGACCTTCCCGCCGCGTCCCGCGCCTTGTCCAAGACGGCCGCCAGGTTCGAACCAGATCCGAGCCGGAGCGACGTGTACGACACGGCATACGCGGCTTTCGAAGCATCCCTCGGGGCCATCCTCCCCCTTTCCGGAATTTTTTCCAGACTCAGAGACGCGTCACCCCACGATCCTGACGGAGGCATTGCGTGAACCAGACATTATTCCCGAGCCTCATTCTGGTCATCCTGCTCGCCGCGGGATTCGCCGCGGGGAAGTTCCGGATCCTGACGCACGAGGCCACGCAGGGCTTGTCGAAATTCCTCGTCGATTTTACCCTGCCGGCCCTCGTCATCGTTTCCATGCAAAAGCCTTACTCGGCAGAGACTAGGGATGAAGCCTTGACGATTCTCGGGATATCCGTCGCGGTCTACGCCGCGGCGATACCGCTCGCGTTCCTCCTGACCGGGATGCTCCGGGTGCCGCTCGATCGTCGCGGCGTCCATCGCTTCGCCGCGTGCTTTTCCAACGTGGGTTTCATGGGATTCCCGGTCATGGAAGCTCTGTTCGGCAAGGACGCGCTTTTCGCCGTCTCCGTCTACAACATCCCGTTCCAGATACTCGCCTTTTCCGTCGGCGTCGTCATGATCGCCGGCGGCGGGCGCAAGGAGCGTATCAGCGCCGGATCTTTCATGAATCCCGCCGTACTCGCGGCCGTAGCCGGTTTCGCGTTCTTCCTCATGTCAGTCCGGATACCCGAGCCACTCATGTCGGCGCTCCGCATCCTGGGCGACACGACGACGCCGCTCTCCATGGCGGTCATCGGGGCCATCCTGTCCCGCGCCGATCCGAGGCGGGTAGTCGGGGACTGGAGGGTCTACGCCACGAGTGCATACAGGACGATTCTCTTTCCGCTCGCGCTCTTTGGAGTGCTCGCCCAGGCGGGATTAAAGGGCTTCCCGCTGGTCGTTCCCGTCATGATCGCGGCCATGCCCGTGGCCGCCAACACCACCATACTCGCGAACGTCTACGGCGGTGACGCGGAGACTGCCGGCAGCCTCGTGTTCCTGTCCACCGCCGCATCCCTCGTCACCCTGCCGGCGATTGCGTCGCTGCTCTTCGGCGTCTAGTCATAATGAAGTGACCGCCCCGATCGTAGATGCGTAGGTTGCGCTACGATCGGGTGATGCGTAGCGTAGAGCTATATGCGAAGGGGGCGGTCATGAAGAAGAATAGCGCAGGATCGACTCGTTTTGTAGGGCTGGATGTTCATGCGGACACGATTGCGGTTGCGGTCGCCGAACCGAAGGGAGAAGTACGGTCGTTGGGGACGATAGCCAATCGTCCGGAATCAGTGAAGCGCCTGGTGAAGAAACTGAAGGTCGAAGGGCCTTGGAAGGCATGCTATGAAGCGGGCCCGACCGGCTACGCCCTGTACTGGCAGTTAGAGAAGTTGGGGGTCGAGTGTGAGGTCATCGCGCCGACGCTGGTGCCTACCAAGGCGGGGGATCGGGTAAAGACCGACCGTCGCGACGCCGAACGCTTGGCGCGGAGCTTCCGCGCAGGGGATTTGACCGCAGTGTGGGTGCCGGACGCGGCGCACGAGGCGCTCCGGGATCTCGTACGAGCGCGGGAGGCAGCGAAACAAGATGAGCTTCGCTCACGGCATAGGTTGGGCAAGTTTCTTCTTCGTCATGGGCGGCGGCCGCCAGAGAAGATGCGGGCGTGGACGAATCAGTACCTCGAATGGATCAAGCGAGAGGTAAAGTTCGAGCAATTTGCACAGCAATGCACGCTTGCGGACTATCTGAACGAGGTCGGTATCCGTCAATTTCTCCCAGTGTCTTTAGCCAAGGTTCCAGGGCAACAACGAATCCCATACCCCCGATTTCCTGACCGCAGGTAGAAGCGAGAGAATCGAAAGCAGAAAAGCATACGGTTCCTTGCCATTCAGCTTGGCCGTTTCAATGAGGCTGAATACCCTGCACGAGGCCTCGGCACCTGTATCGTTGCCACTGAACAGCCAGTTCTTCCGTCCGATCACGAAAGGGCGGATTGCGTTCTCTGCGCGGTTGTTGTCAGGCGTCAGGTATGCGTGATCGAGGAAGCGTTCAAGCTTTTCCCATTGGCCCATGGCGTAGGAGAAAGCCTCCCCGGTTTTACCCGATGGCAGGACGCGGGACATCGTCGTTTCAATCCATGTCTTGAAGTCACGAAGATATGGCACAATTCGTTGCTTGCGATACTCAAGAAACTCTTCCGGTTCAAGAGCTCGCTCACGAGCTTCCCGCTCAAGGTCATAAAGCTTTCGTATGCGTCCCAAGGCATCAGTTGTAAGCGCAGAATGAGCGATCTTCTCGGCCTCGTAGAATTTCCTGCGCACATGCGCCCAGCAGCCGACATGCGTCCACGCCGATACCCTGGACACGGCGTCATAGGCCTTGTAGCCATCGCTCTGGACAAAGCCTGAGTAATCACCCAGAAACGATGAGGCATGGACGCTTCCCCGTCCCGGCGCGAAACGGTACCGCACCGCGCGATGATCGGGAATGCCGCCAGTGGCGAGCCACATATAGCCCTGTCCGTCCTTCCCGGTATGGTCAAGCTTGAGGACTTTCACCGGCGTCTCATCCATCTGGATCACCGGCCCTGCGCGAATATGCTCTTCGATGAGTGAGATCAGTGGCTCAAGATCTTCCGCAAGCCGTATGGTCCAATTAGACATATCCTGGCGGGACACAAACGTGCCGATGCGTTCGAATCCCGTTTCCTGCCTATAGAACGGCTGATGATTGCAGAACTTGTTCGTCCAGACGAACGCGACGAGTCCCGGCGTCACAATGCTGCCCGGGATGAGCGCGGGACTGCCTTCAGCCGTCTTCACTGCGGGTGCATCATCGTCGTTGATGCCATCGCATTGGGGGCAGGCATACTTTGCGTAATGATGCGCCTCAACCCAGAGCTTGGGAGGAATTACATTGAGCCGCTCGCTCACATCTTCGCCGATCTTCTCGAGTTCATGTCCGCAGGCGCATATGCGTTCGGATTCAGGAATATCGTGATACAGATGTTCGCGCGGAAGGTCCGGGGACAAAGGTTTGCGGCCCCGCTTTGCGCGTTCGTAGGTAATGGTTTCTTTCTGAAGCTGTTCGGCCTGTGGAGCTTCGGATCCAAGCTCGCTGGCGAAGGGCAGGTCTGATTGTCCCTTGATGCTCTCGCTTGACCTTCCGAATCGCTTATAAAAGGCCAGAGCAAGCTGTTCTTCAAGAAAGGTGATTTTCGCACATAGTTTTGTGTTTGCCGCTTTCAGGCATTCATTTTCTTTTGTAAGCTCGGCAACGTCCATGAGAATATTCTATCACTGGATTGATTATTTGTAAAGACGATTCAGCCGGCTTTCGTGAACAAAAGCGTCTGATGCGCGTTCCAGAAATCAATGCCGGAAAGGAGCATCGTCAGGCGCTCCTCATCAAGTTCGCGAACCGAGCCTTCGTCTTTCGGCCATGGGAACCGATCGCGTTCCAGGCGTTTCTGCCACATGCAAAATCCATTCCGTTCCCAGTAGAGCACTTTGAGTCTTCTTCGATCTTTCCCCAGGAACAAATACAAACTCCCATCGAGCGGATCAAGAGTAAGAGTCAATTCTCGCACACCCACCGCACCGCCCAGGGCGGTGGACATCCTCGCGCTTGACCGGGCGACCGTCAGTCGATGGGAATCGACGCCAAGGAAATGCGCGCGTCTTCGGCGGTCAGTTCGTGGAAGGTGGTT
>JAPLSN010000010.1 GCA_026398615.1 Spirochaetota bacterium
CTCGGCGGCGACCCCGACCCCGGGCTCCAGGCCATGTTCGACGTGCTCTGCGAGGAGGCCGGCCGTGAAACCGCGTAAACTTTCCATTACAAATATTGGTCCCTTCGTCGGCACCGTCTCCATCGACTTTTCCACGCTGGACGAAGTCTTCCTCGTCTGCGGCGACACGGGCGCCGGAAAGACGACCATCCTCGACTGCATGGCCTACGCGCTCTACGGGTCGGCTCCGGGCACGCGGGGAGGACGCGAACGCGACATGAAGTCACACTGGGCCGAACGGTACGAGGAAGCCGCCGTCGAGTTCGAGTTCGAATCTGGCGGCGAACGCTACCATGTCGCCAGGAAGCCGGCGAGGGAACGCGCCAAGGCGAGGGGGACGGGCACGACCGACGCTCCCGCCGAAGCCGTGTTCCGGAAACACGGGGAGGGCGCTTGGCGGGTGCTCGCCGCGAAAACCGGCGAGGTGGACGCCGAAATCCAGCGCGTCCTCGGGTTCACCAAGGAAGAATTCTGGAAGATCGTCCTCCTGCCGCAGGGGGAGTTCCAGCGCTTCCTCGAGATGAATTCCAAGGAACGCGGGGAGATCCTGGAAAAACTCTTCCCTGTGGAAATCCACGGTGCCGTGACGGAGCTGGCCAAGGCGAAGCTCCTGCGGGCCGAAGAAGCGGTCAAGAGGCTCGACGGGGACATCGCCGCCCTCGGCCCGGACGCCGCCCCGGACGCCGCGGATGCGTCGCTGGAACGGAACGGCCGGGCGGTCGCCGCCGCCAAGACCGAACTCGACGCGGCGCGGGCAGCCGAATCCTCCGCCAAGCAGTCCTTCGACCGGGCCGCCGACTCGGCCAGGGCCTTCGACGCGGCCGGCGAAGCCGCGCGGATACTCTCGGTTCTGGAATCCCAGGGCCCCCTCGTGGAAACGAGGGAAGCCGCCCTGGCCGCGGCATCCCGTGCCAGGGAACTTTCGCCCCTCCTGGACGCCCTCCATGAAAAGGCGCTCGCCCTGGAATCGGCGGGGAAACGGGCTTCGGACGCCGAACGCCGCTTCGTCGAACTCGAAGCCGGAAAATCCGCGATCGAAGCCGCGGAGCGCGACCTGGCCGGGCTCGCCGAAAAGATCCGGGCATCCCACGCGCGGATCGGCGGGCTTCGATCCGCGGTCCAGGCCTGGAGCCGCTTCCTCGACTCCATGACCGCCCGGGACGACGCGGCTGCGGAAGCCGGGCGCGCGTCCGCGGCGTCGGCCGCTGTGGACGAACGGCTCGGGAATACCCGGGCCGAAGCGGACCGGAACCGCCCCGGAACGGAGGAAGAAAGCCGCACGCGGGAACGGCTCGATGTCGCCAGGACCGCGTTGAACGACGCTGCCAGGATCGTGGAGCTGTCCGTCAGACGGGCCCACCTGGGCGCAGCGCGCGAGGCAAGGGAAAGGGAGCTCGTTGACGCCAATGTCCGGATCGATGCGGCGAGGGACAGGGCTGAAAACGCCTCGCGCGACGTTGCCCGGATAGAGAAGGAGCGCGATGGGGCTTCCGCCGCTTTCCTGGCCGCTTCCCTCGTCGAGGGAAGCCCCTGCCCGGTCTGCGGCTCCGTCCACCATCCGAAGCCCGCGGTGGCTTCCGGTGATTCCGAGGAGCTGCGGTCCGCCCTGACCGCGGCGAAATCCGGCCGCGACGCGGCCTCCATCGAACTGGAGCGCCTGTCCGCCGACAGGGGCGGCGCGTCGACCGCCCTCCGGATGCTGGATGAGGAACTCGCGAAGTCCCCCGCGGATCTGCCTGGGCTGGATATCGCGGAAGCGGCGCGCGCGGCCGCCGAAACGGAACTGGCGGCGGCAACGACGGCACACGCCGGGCTCGAGGCACGCAAACGGCGGGCCGCCGGGCTCGACACCATCCTGTCCGACCTGGTCGCGGAATCCGGGAAGCTGTCCGCCGAAGCCGCGGGCCGCGCGGCAACCCTCGCCGCGGCGGACAGCTCCGTGAACGCCGCACGCGAAGCTGCCGGTCCTTCGGATCCCCATCCCCTCCTCGCCGAGGAGGAAACGGCAGCCGCGGTGGCGACCGAGGAGCACGGAGCGCTGGAGAGGCGCGTGGCCGGGTACGGCAGGGACGTGGCCGCGGCAGGCGCCGAGCGTTCGGAAGTTCGTCGCGGGATGGAGGAAGCCGAACGGAGTTTCGACGCGACCCGGTCCCTCGTCGATCGGGAACTGTGTCAACGCGGGTTCCGCGATGCGGACGAAGCGAGAGCGGCCGCATGGCCCGACGGTCGCATGGCGGCGGAGCGCTCCGGGTTGTCGGAGTACCGCGAACGCCTCGCGGCGGCCAGGGACGGCGACGCGCGCTGTTCACGCGCCGTCGAAGGCCGGGAGCGTCCCGACCTGGCCGCGACGGAAACGGCACTGGGCCAGGCCGCGGCCGCGGTGACGGAGCTGGACAAGCGGCTCTCGGACGTTACCGGGACGGCTGCCGCCTTCGCCGACCAGGCCGCCAGATGCAGGCGACTCCTCGAGGGACGCTCGAAGCTTGCAGCCGACAGTGCCCTGCTCAAGAAGCTCTTCATGGTTCTCAACGGCGATATCCAGGGCAAGCGCCTGAGTTTCCAGGCCTTTGCGCTCGGCCGCTGGTTCGAATCGGTCGTGGCCTGCGCCGCGGTGCGGCTCCATGAAATGTCCGACGGCCGGTACCGCCTTGCCCTGGACCGCGAAGCCAGCCGCGGCAACGCGAAAATCGGGCTCGAAATACTGGTATCCGATTCCTTCACGGGCAGGGATCGCGCGGCGGCCTCGCTCTCCGGGGGGGAAAAGTTCATGGCGTCCATCGCTCTCGCCCTCGGCCTCGCGGACGTCGTCTCCGGCCGCGCCGCCGGATCGCCCGTGGAATCGGTATTCATCGACGAAGGCTTCGGCTCCCTCGACGAGGACGCGCTGGACCGGGCGATCGAAGTCCTCGACCGCGTTCGGGCGGGACGCATGGTCGGGATCGTGTCGCATGTCGCGGAACTCCGGAGCCGGATTCCCTCCCGGATAGAAGTCCGCAAGGGCAGGACCGGTTCGACCATCGAGATCGTCGGCTGACCGTCTCCAAGGCGGAATTTCGCCGGGCGAACCTCAGATAAAAACGATCGACGAGAAGGAGCGGTGTCCCTCGAACTTGGCGCCGGGCGAAAAAAGGTCGTCGATCGGGGCCGGGATGGCGTCTTCGCATTCGCTGGACACGGTAATCCGGTTGTCACCCGCGTGGCGCAGGGCCAGATGATGGATGAAGTTGACGTCCTCGGAAACGATCGACCCCGTGGAACCCGGATGGCGCCAGACGGTCGAACCCGTATGGAAGACGAACTTGAAGCCGACGGGCACTTCGAGATGGAAAACCTCGTAGCCGACGATCGCGCGGTTCATGAGCAGTTCGAAGGCGAGCTTGATGGGCGGTTCGCCCGCGACGTCCTCGGGGAAGATGAGGAGGATCCCGGTCTGGTCCTTCATCCAGAGGAGCCCGTTTGCCTCCATGAACACGTTCGCCATGTACGACGCGTAGGCATCCTTGAGCGCCGCGAGCCGTTTTTCGCCGATCCGTTCCCGTAGGCCGCTCTGGTCGCAGATGGCCGCGTAGCAGAACATGAACCGGTATTCCCGCCCCTCGACGAGCTTCTTCCATCCGGGGAAACCCGTCTCCTCATCGTCGGTGGCAGCGCCCGCCCTGACGGCGGCATCTTCGAGCCTGGCGATGTCCACTCCAGCCTTGAGGAGAGCCGGCCCGATGTAATCCATGGCGCCCGCGAAAAAGAGGGATGCCGGATCGGTGATGTCGCCGCCCGGGTCGATGATGCCGACCGAGATGTCGCGATCGGAAAATTCCGATACCTTCCTGCGGAGCGCGCACTCCCCGAAGCCGGCGGCGTCAATGTAGGGGAATGATTCCCCCGAAACGCGCTTGATGGTGCGCCCGAGGGAACGGGAGGGCAGAAGATCGACGTCACTCCCGAGTCGGGCTACGAACTTCCGGATCTGCAGGGAACCGGCGTCGCTGTAGATGGTGAACTTCATCGCGTCTCCCCGTCGGGTTTGTAGTGGCTGAGGGTTCCGATGTCAGGACCGCTACCCGCGACGAACAGTTCCGCGAGCACCCTGTCGATCGTGGGCAAGGCTGCCGGCGAGATCGAAAGGGAACCGACCGGCGTCATCCTCATCTCCAGTTCGATGGCTTCCCGGACCGTCTCCTGCTTGAGCACGAGGTCCCTCGTCTCGTAGTAGGCCAAGGGTCCGACATGAACAGCCGAGCGGATGCGGATGGGAAGACCGAGGTCGTTTTCGAAGCGGTTGAACACGACGAGGTCGTTGAGGATCGCTATGCCGGCGAGCACGGCCATGGTCACGGGATGGCCGAACATGAACGCCGCGACGATCCCGTCACCCTCCCTGAGCCAGATGCGGCCGCGGCGCTTTTCGATCTCGGACGACACGATCCGCGCCAGCGACTCGAAAGCCTTGGCGGCTGCTTTTTCGCCTTTTTCACGGACGATGACGGAGTTGCCGGCTATGTCCATCCGGTACACGGCGAGGCTGCGCTCTTCCCCCGGCCGTAGGCGGCCCCAGGTCGGGGTCGTCCGTATGTTCTGGTTTTCGAAAAAGGAACCCGTGTTGGAGTCGAAGTCGTAGCCCTCGGCGATCACCGCGCGGACGAGCTCGACGAGGCGGACGATCGGGTAGGGTTTGCCCATGAAGCCGTTACGTTCGATTTCGATGAGCCGCTCGACCAGGTCGATGAAGCGGTTGTCGTCGAGGATGTCCTCCAGGATGCGGTGCGCCGCATCGAGGGGCTGGACGGCAAGCTGGGGCGAAAAGCCAGTCCGTTCGTGGATGTCGTACCCGGGGAAAAAGTCCCTGGCCAGGCGCAGGAGCATGTCGCCGCTGAAAGATTCGCAGAGACTATGTTCCACGAGCTGGGCGAACGACGGTTTGATCTTCATGCCGCGATTCCTTTCGCGCGCCCGGACCGGAACATTGTCGTTCCGGCCAGGTCCCGGGTCCGGAACCCCCCGTCCGCTCCCGTTTCGCGTTCACTTTTTTTCTGCCTTCGATTTCCTGTCCGGTTGAAAGTATCATCGCGCCGGCGCGCGGCGTCAAGGCTTCCGGCCATCAAGGCGCCGACTGGCGCGTTTTTGGCCCGGCTTCCGTGGATAGTGCGCGAGCATTGCTCCGGCGCGTCCCGATATCGTATAGTCTGTCGAGGGTTTTTCAAAAGTCAGACGACTTTTGAAATTGGCTCTGTCTACCCGTTTGTCGCGCAGGACGCGACGAACGGCAGAAAGGATGCGCGATGACGTCAACCAAGGTGAAATTCGAGACGAGTATGGGGGATATCCTTATTGAAATGCTCGATGAGGCCAGCCCGCTGACCGTGGCCAATTTCGTCCGGTACGTACGGGACGGTTTTTACGATGGCACCGTTTTCCACCGGATCATTCCCGGCTTCGTGGTCCAGGGCGGCGGGATGCTCCCCGGGCTGGTCGAAAAGGATACGAGGCCCCCCGTGCGGAACGAAGCGGCCAATCGGGAACCCAACAAGCGCGGGACCCTGTCCATGGCCAGGACTTCCGATCCGGACAGCGCGTCGAGCCAGTTCTTCATCAATCTGGCCGACAACAAGGCCCTGGATCACGGCTCGCCGACGCCCCGGGGCTACGGGTATTGCGTTTTCGGGAAGGTGGTGGAAGGGATGGAGACGGTCGACGCCATGGCAAAGCTGAGCACGGGTGACAGGCATCCCCACCAGAACGTGCCCCTTGAGGATGTTCTGCTGAAAAAAGCGTCGTTCGTGGAGTGAAACCGGGCAAGATCCCTGAAGGTTCCTGAAAAAGCGCGTTCGCCTTTTCGGCACCCTGTCAATGCTTGCGTTTTTCGACCACGGTAACACCCGCCAGCACGAGCATGCGCTTGAAGGCCGAACCTGGTTTCTTGAGCTCGCGGCTACCCCGCGTGATCTTGCAGAGGCTCAACCTGAGACGCCTCGCGATCTCCCGCTGGGGCAAGCCGCTGGCCAGGTCCTTGACCAGGGCCCAGCGCTTGGCGATTTCGTCCGCTTCCGACTTGGTAAAAATGCTGTAGAGGAAATTCTCAATCAGCAGGGGATCGTCCACCTTGGCGATGACCGTCGACATCTCGGTAAAATTCCGAGTTACGATTTCCTGATCGATCTCCGTATCTTTCATCAGTAACATAATATCGTTTCCATTGAACAGAGGCTACTGGCAATATCATGGAAAAGTGGATTTTAACTTTACGGAACGTTTCTGTGTATGTTAGTACCCTGTTTGTTGTTTCTTTCAGTAAGTACAACCAGCTTCATATCCCACATTCGCGGGTGGCGGATGTGGATACACCCTGGGGAATACCGGAGGTCCGCATGAAACGTATCCCAATCGCCTTCGCCACAGGCGCCATCGTGCTGGCTTTTTCCATTTTCGCAGCGGGCTGCGCCAAGCCCGCTCCCGTCGTCATCGTCGGCGTGGCGAAATTCGTGTCCCATCCAGCCCTCGACGCCCTCGAAAAGGGCGTCATCGAGTCGATCAAGGCCGCCAAGCCGGGTATCGCCCTGGATCTCCAGAACTCCAACGCCGACATGGGCACAGCCGCGCAGATCGCGCGCCGCTTCGCCGACGAAAAAGTGGCCGTCGCCGTGGGTATCGCCACGCCGACGGCGCAGGCCCTGGCCAACGCCATCAAGACCATCCCCGTCGTCTACTGCGCCGTGACCGATCCCGTGGCCGCAGGCCTCGTCGCCTCCCTCGACAAGGGCGGACCCAACATCACGGGCAGCTCGGACATGACCCCGCTCAACGAGCAGCTCGACCTCCTCATCAGGCTCAAGCCGATCAAGCGCCTCGGCCACGTGTACAACGCGGGCGAGGCCAATTCCTCCCGGATCGCGGAACTCGTGAAGGAATACTGCGCGGTGAAGGGCATCGAATTCGTGGGTGCCACCGTGGCCAACTCCTCGGAAGTGAAGCAGGCGGCGCTTTCCATAGCCGATCGCGTCGACGGCATCTACCTTTCCACGGACAACACGGTCTTTTCGGCCATCGATGCCGTCGCCGAAGTCGCGCTCGAAAGGAAACTGCCGGTCATCACCGCCGACCCGAGTTCGGCCGAAACCGTCCCCGTGCTGGGAGCGCTGGGCTACGACTACTACGCGATGGGGCTGGCGACCGGGAAAATCGTCGTGAAAATCCTGGATGGCGCGAAAACCACGGATATCCCCGCCTATATCCCGAGCGATCCGAAGGAAATGCTCCTCGTGCTCAACCTCGACGTCGCCGCGAAGATCGGGATCGCGATCCCGAAGGAACTCGCCGACCGCGCGGCCATCCTCGTGGAAAACGGCGCGATCCGCAGGAAATAGCCGATGTTCGAATCGGTGCTCGTCGAGGGCCTGGTCTACGGACTCATGGCCCTCGGCATATTCGTCTCCTTCAGGGTCCTCGATTCCCCCGACCTCACCCCCGGAGGATCCTTTCCCTTCGGGGTGGCCATGGCGTCGTCCATGATCGTCGCGGGAGTCCATCCCGTGCCCGCACCCGTCGCGGCCTTCCTGACGCCCGGTCTAACGGGCCGGCAGTCTTCACGCCGGCGAAGAACGCCGCGTCGTCGTCCAGGGCCTTCAGGAAACTTTTCGACAGGTTGTGATCTTCCCCCTCGTAGCGTTCGAAGCGGAACACGACTCCCGCCTCCGCGAGTTTTTCCGTGAACGGTCCGCTCCACTCGAAAGGAACGGAATCGTCGGCAGTCCCGTGGCGGATCACGAGCGGCACGGTGATCCGGGCCAGGTTGTCGATGGGTGACAGCGAAGGGTACGTTTCCGGCCCTATCTCAAGCGCGAGAGCCTGCTCCTGGTTTTTCGCCCCCTCGGGATCGCGCTTTCTCATGTAGTGCAGGGTGTTTTCCGGGAACTGCGCCGTGACGCCCGCCCAGATCGAAGCGGCCTTGATCACCTTCGACGTCTCCAGGACGCGCAACGCCAGCTCGCCCCCCATGCTGTGGCCGAACAGGAACACGCGCGACATGTCCGCGCCGGTCAGCAGGGACAGGTCCGCGACGAGGTTGAGGACATCGATCGTGTAGTCGATCGTCCTGAACGATCCTACGGCGGCTCCTTCCGATGTTCCGTGGCCCCGGTAGTCGGGCTTGACGACGAGGTAGCCGTTCCGCGCGAACCTGGAGCTGACGCGGATGTACGACTCCTCGGTCGAATAGGCATTCGGGGGGATGTGGCCGTGCGCGACGATGACGACCGGGAAGCCGCCGGGCTGGGGATCGCGGTCCGGAGACTGGACGAGGGCGCGGAGGCGCAAACCTTCGCTGTCGTACGCGATCACCTTCGTCCTGGCTCCCCTGACGAGTCCCAGGTCCCGCAGCGTTTCGGGAGCCTTGCCGGAACCGTACGCCCGTTTTGAAAGGGCTTCGATGGAGTACGGGTGGGGTGCGGGCGCCACGGCTATCGGCGTCGCGGGAAGCGCAGCTTCGAGCGACCTGTCCGGCCGCGAACAGGAAAGCGGAGCGCCCGTCGACAGGAGCGCCAATATCGAAACAACCGTATGGAGCGATCGTAAATGCTTCATCCCGCAATAATAAGGAGAACGCGGCAGAAAGACAAACAGGCGCCCGGGATGGATGGAAATTCCGTCTTGCCTCGGAAGTCGGCAAGGTTGTATCCTTGCGAGGGTCCGCTCAGGCGAGGGTCCGCTTGGGCAAAGGTCCGCTTGGGCAAACGAAATCCGGATCGGGTTGAAACGGCGTGGAGGTTGCTATCGTGGACGAAACCTTGGTGCGAACCTCCGTGGAGGCGAAAGCCGATTTCGAATTTTCGCGCTCCGGAGGACCCGGGGGACAGAACGTCAACAAGGTGAACACCAGGGTCACCATCCGCGTATCGCTTCAGGATCTGGACGGCCTTTCGGACGCCGAGCGCGCGCGTGTCGCCGAAAAACTTGAGTCCCGCATCGCCGCCGGGCGGATCGCGGTGTCGGTCTCCGAGGAGCGCACCCAGGAAGCCAACCGCCGCCGGGCGGTGGACCGGATCGAGACCCTGGTCATCGCGGCGGCCCGCATCCCGAAACGCCGGAAGGCTACCAAGCCTTCACGCGCCTCAAAGGAGCGAAGGCTCGCCGAGAAGAGGTCGAAGTCCGCGATCAAGCGCGGCCGCAACGACCGGGCGCATCCCGAAGACTGATTTTGAAGCGACGCGCTCCGCGGAGGACGGCACATAAAATGCCTCCCGGGTAAAAATCCCCGGGAGGCTCCTTCACATGACGCGTGCGTTATTTTTTTTTACCGAACATTCCGAGAATCCGGCCCATGATTCCGCCTTTCTTCCCTTCGCGGGCGGGAGGATTTTCCTTCCGGACCGGCGGCCGTTGCTGCCGCTGCGCTCCCTCGTTCCTGCCGCCGTTGTCCTGCTTCGCGCCATCCTGGGGTTTCCCGCCTCCGCGCCGGCGGCGGCCGCCCCTGCGGTTGCCCGATGTGCCTGCCGGCCTGGGCTCGGAACCGGCTTCCGGACGACTGTCGAACCTGGCTTCGGAACGCCGTTCCTGCTTCCGCTCGGGTTGCCGTGCTTCCTGCTGCCGGACGGCGGGTTTGCCGTTTTGGACCGGCGTATCCGTCCTGGTTCCGCCTTCGTCCCGACGGCCGCGGCGACCGCGTTTCCGCCGCTTCTTGTCCTCTTCCCTCTTGTCCTCTTCCTGGACCATCTTCTTGCCGTACTTTTCCCGGTAGAGCTTCATCCGCTCTTCCATTGAGACGGCGTATGGGTCGGAAAGGGGCTTGGTATCGCGGTCGGAGACGCCGCGCGCCTGCTTGGGGCTTTTCCGCTTCCGTTCCCCGCGGTCGCTCCGGTCGCCGCGCTCGGATTTTTCCTGCCTGCCTGAGGGCGTTTCGGGTCGTTCCCGCTTCGGGTTTGAAAAGGCGCCCGCTACCATGTCGATGCTGCCGCCCGTGGCTTCGGCGATCCCGTTGCGGATACGGTCCAGTCGTTGTGCGTCGGCAACCGCGTCGCGGTGATAGTCGTTCCGGCCGCCGTGCTCCCGGCGCTGCCGGCCCGGACCCTCCGGCCTCGACACGTCGCGCTGCTGGCGATTCCTGTCGTTCGCGTCGATGCGGTTGCCGTCCACGTCGCCTTCGGAATCGCGGGGTTTCAGGCTGCCGCGGATTTCTGGCCTGAGCCCGGTCCGTTCGCCGGGACGTCCGGGCCGATCGTTCCTGCCGCCTCGAACATCGCGGATCGGTCTTCCCTCGCGTCCGTCCCGGGGACGCCCGTCGCGCTGAGGCCGTCCGCCCTGGACTACCGGGCGTTTCCGCTCGAACACCATGCCCGAGCTCTTGTCGACGGGAGCGAACAGCGCCTCGTCCACCTGGACCGCGTCCATGGATGTCCCCATGATCTGCTCGATCGCGGGAATGCCGTACACGTAACGGTCGCAGGCGAAGTTGACGATCCTCCCCGAATCCTTGTCCACGAGTTCGATCCGGGTGAGGTAGTTTTCTCCCTCGAGGGGAATGTCGTAGTTGATGAGAAGGGCGCAGAAACCCGCTTCGATGCCCTCGGCGCCCTCGTCGGTCAGGACCAGTACATCGAGTTCCCCGCGCTTCAGCCGGTCGACGATCACCGACTTCCTCTGTCCCGGCATGTTCCCGATGATGTACTCGCTCCTGAGTCCGTTCATCTCGAAGCGTTTGGCCGTCTCGTCGGCGGAATCCTTGAGGTTGCAGAAGACGCAGACGGGTCTCAGGTTCTCCCGGGTCATGATCCCGAGGGCGAGCCTGAGCTTCGCGTCGCTCGAGACATACCAGGTGGTCTGGGGAACCTGGCGGGCCCGTTCCGACTCGGCTTCGAGGAAGATCTCGGACGGATTGTCTGCGATCTCGAAGGCGAAGCTCCGTTCCTTGGGACCCAGCAGGGACGAGAACAGCACCGTCCGCCGTTCCGCGGGGGGCGGGAGGAAGCCGCGAAGGACCTGCGCGCTGGGCATGAGGGCGGGCTCGGTCATTCGGTCGACGCCGTCGATGGCGACGAAGCCGAAATCGCCAAGCGAAAAGGTGTCCGACTCGTGGCGGAGGAGCAGGGAATCGAGCGAGCCTATGACGAGGGACGCCGAGCCGTCCGCGGTGTCGGGCTCCCTGCCGACCGTCCGCATGGTAATGCCGCAGGCCGCGGCGAGCGGGGCGGCGGCGCGTTCGACGGACGCTATATCCTTGTCCGCGGGCACGATGACGAGCGCGCGGCGACCGGCCCCCTCGTCCAGGAGCCATTGCATGGCGGGTACGAGGAAAGCGGCCGGCCTTCCTTCGCCCAACTTGACCTGGGCGCTGACGTTTTCACGCGCGCCGATGAGGCGCCCGATGGTCATTTCGATAAAAGGCGCGTAAGCCGATAACCCGGCCTCGCCGGCGCCGCGCACGAGATTTTCGTGCAAACCCAATTCGTGGAGATCCATCTCTTCTCTCGCTTTCGCTGAGATCCGTGCGGACGAAAAAGTCCGCAGGTGCGAATCGCCCTGCACGCAGGCAGTCATCAAGGCTGCCGGGCGGCGATTTCGCATGTCATTCTGCCTGTCATACAGGGTGCATAAAACAGAGATTTCCCGACGGCCCGTTACGGAAGCCGGATCCGCGCGCGGCATGGATGCGGGATCGTTCGTTGTTCCGTCGGAAGAGGCCTGCGCCGAGGCCTCGCGGGCGCGGTACACTCCGTCGCGTCCGGTCCAGGTTGCGATTGGCGGCCCGTCATCGATTCGCGGGCGGCCGTCCGTTGCGATAGCGCGGTACACTTTCCGGAGCCGTCCGACGGGCATACGCCGTAGTCGCGTCCGGGGTCCGCGGTTCGCGCGCCGTTCTTCGGGCGCGTCCGTTTCGGGCGCGGCGTGTCCGACCCTTCCGCCCGTCCGCTTCGCGTGGGCGATCAAGGGAAATCCGCGCGGCCCGATCGCCATCGAAGGCTTATCGGTGCGTAAACTCTTTCGGAACCGGGCCGAAACCGGGATTCCGCTCCGTTATCCGGTCGGAACGGAACAGGATCGCGTCTCAGGCGATCCGGGAAAGCGTGACGGGTTAAAGAGAGTCGGGAAAGCGGTCGTTCACGGAGCCGCTCCATCCATCGCGTCATCTGCTCTCGTCAATATCCTAGCATGGTTCAGGTAAGGCTGTATATATGAATATTTCCTTCGGGGTTTCATGAAATTCCAACAAAACGGATCTTATATATAATATCTGTAATATATCATTCCTGCATGATGCTTGACTAAATCACGGAAAGCCAAGAAAATAAGGGCATTCAACCTATCCGGAGGACGGCCTCATGAGCGAACCGAAACGCATACTTATCGTTGGAGGCGGCTACGGCGGCGTCTGGGCCGGCCTCCAGCTCGAACGACATTTCCGCAAGCGCGACGACGTCGTGATTACCCTGGTCGACCGGCACACCTGCCACACTCTCATGACCGAGCTCCACGAAGTCGCGGGCTGGCGCACCGATCCCGAGTCCGTGCAGGTCAGCTTCCGCAAGATTTTCGGCGCGCGCCGGATCGAATGCGTGACGGACGACATCACGAACATCGACTTCGCCGCGAAAACGGCGACTGGCAAGGGCGCAAACTACAAGTTCGACTACATGGTGCTCGGCACGGGCGCCGAACCCGAATACTTCGGCATCCCCGGGGTCAGGGAAAACAGTTACAGCCTCTGGGCCTTCGATGACGCGATGCGGATCCGGCATCACCTCGAGGAAACCTTCGCGCGCGCCGCCGGTGAAACCGATCCCGCCAGGCGAAAGCGCATGCTGACCTTCATCGTCGCGGGCGCCGGCTTCACCGGCATCGAGATGATCGGCGAACTCCTGGAATACCGGGACACCATGTGCCGCAGGCACTTTATCGACCCGAACGACGTGCGTGTCGTCAACATCGAAGCCCTTCCCGCCATCCTCCCGATCCTGGAGGCGCCGCTCCGCGAAAAAGCCGAAAAGTACCTCAAGCGCAAGGGCTGCGAACTCATGCTCAACGCCGGCATCGTCGGCGCCGAAAAAGGCAGGGTCCTGCTCAAGGACGGTTCCGCGGTGGAAACCGACACGTTCATCTGGACCTGCGGCGTGAAGGGCGGATCCTTCGGCGCGGGGCTCCCGCTGGCCAAGGCCGAGCGCGGCCGGGGCCGCATCGTCGTCGACCCTGAGATGAAATCCGCGGAGTACCCGAACGTCTACATCGTCGGGGATTGCCAGTTCTTCCTAGAGAACGGGAAGCCGCTCCCGCAGATCGTCGAGGCCGCCCACCAGACCGCCGAGGTGGCCGCCCACAACATCATCGCCGACATCGACGGCGGCAGGCGGAAGACCTTCAAGTCCGCCTTCCACGGCTTCATGATCTCCCTGGGCGGGCGCTATGGCGTCGCCAACGCGGGCGGCATGAAGACCTCCGGCCTCGTCGCCATGGCCATGAAGCATCTGATCAACATGTACTACCTCTTTAACATCGCCGGCGTGAACCAGGTCTGGGAATACCTCAAGCACGAATTCCTCGACATACGCGAGCGCCGCTCGGTGATCGGGGGCCTCGCCTCGTACAAGATCCGCGGCTACTGGCCGCTCCTCCTCCGCATGTGGCTCGGCTTCATGTGGGTGGTCGAGGCGACCAACAAGATCGCGGAAGGCTGGCTGGACTTCTCGGACGGCCAGAGCAGGACCTGGTGGATGTTTTCTAAGGGAGTAACCCAGGCCGGCGTCAGGCTCGCCGAAGCCGTGTCCGCCGCCTCCGACGCCGCCGCGCCGGTAATCGAAGCCGCCGCCCAAGCCGTCACCGCGGCCTCCGGCGACTCAGGCTCAACCGCCGTCGATACCGTGACGCAGACCGTCGCGAAGACCGTCGGCCCCTGGTTCGACACGGCCAGGACCATCCTCGATCCCGATTCGGGGCTCGTGACCTGGTTCCGCACGACCTTCATGGACGGAATTTTCGCCCTCGTCCCGTACGGCCTGTTCCAGGCCATGATCGTGTCCACGGAGCTGGCCATCGGGCTCGCGCTCTTCGGCGGTTTCTTCACCTGGCCCGCGGCCGCCGCGAGCATTGTCATGTGCATCGTCTTCACGCTCTCCGGAATGTTCGCGTGGAACCAGCTCTGGTTCCTCTTTGCAGCCATTCTCTGCCTGGGCGGCCTGGGAAGGGCCTTCGGCATGGACTACTGGTCGGTACCATTCTTCAAGAGAGCCTGGAACGGCACGAAATTCGCGCGCAGGTCCAGGCTCTACCTGGACGATCCCAGCAAGTGACGCTTTCATTCGCGGGCGGCTTCGCGGTTTCGCGGCCTCCCGCGATCGGCGCCGGATCTTTCTCGAGGCATCCATGAACGGGTTCTGGAACGACCAGCCGCGAATCCGCTCGGAACTCGCCGAAGTCACGGCCCTCATCGAGTCGACGGTGAGGGTTGAGGGGTTCCCCGTCTCGGACGCCATCATCGAGCTGGTGCGCGCCAACGGGAAGATGCTGCGGCCGGCCCTCATTCTCGTATGCGCCGGCTTCGGCACGCCGGATCCGGCGCGACTGCATCCGCTCGCTGCTGCGGTGGAAATCCTCCACACCGCCACGCTCATCCACGACGACCTCATCGACGGCGCGCGGCTCCGGCGCGGAGTCCGCACGCTCCACGCCCGCTTCAACGCCTTGGAAGCGGTGCTCGCCGGCGACTTCCTGCTGTCCCGATGCTTCAGGCTGGCGGCCGAATCCACCACACCGGCCAACGCGAAAGCGCTGGCCGCGCTCGTGGAAGCCGTCTGCCTCGCGGAGATCGGACAGGACATGCGCAGGCATTCGTACTCCGCCAGCCCGCGCCTCTACTTCAGGACCATTGCGGGGAAGACGGCAGCGCTGTTTTCGCTGGCCTGCCACGCGGGCGCGGTCGAGTCGGGCTGCAAGCCGGACGTCGCGCAACGTCTCAGGCGTGCCGGCTACGACATCGGCATGGCGTTCCAGGTAATCGACGACATCCTGGACTTCGAGGGAGCCGAGGGCGTCATGGGCAAGCCGGTCGGCCGCGACGTCGCCGAGGGCCTGTGTACCCTCCCCCTCGTCTACGCCCTCTCAGAGCGGGGCGACGAGCTCCGTTCCCTCCTCGCGGAACGGCCGCTCGCCGAACCGACGGTGGCGAAGGTCGTCGCGATCGTCAGGGCTTCGTCGGGCCTTTCGCGCGCGCGTGAAAGCGCAGGGCTTCATACCGCGCGGGCCCTCCGGGAAATCGGCATGCTTCCCGACAAGCCCGCCCGGATCGAGCTTTGGAGCATCGCCGAACGCCTGCTCGTCCGCGACTACTGACGGGCGCAGGAAAGCCCGGATATCCGGGCCAATTCAGGGTCGGTTGCTTCTGGAATTGGCTTTGGGATCGCTCGCGCTTATTTTCTTTCAGGCGAAGCGCTACGAAACATGCGCGGGAACAGGTTTGCTCATTCACCCCAGGTTGCCGGGACGCGACCCCGCTTCGCGCTTGACGGGGCGGGACGACCGATCTACGATTCCCTCCATGACAGACGCCAGCATCCTGACCGCCCGCCGCGCCACGCTCCGCGCCCGCCTTGCCGCCCTCGGCGTCGACCGCGGCACCGTCGCCTTCCCCGGCAATGGCGAAAGCCCCATGAATTACCGTGACAATGCCTACCCGTTCCGGCAGGATTCCAGCTTCCTGTATTTTTTCGGCCTCTCCCGACCTGACCTCGCCGCGGCTATCGAGCTCGAATCCGGGCATTCCGCGGTTTACGGCGACGAAGGGGACCTGGACGACATCATCTGGACCGGCCCGCTGCCGAGCCTCGCGTCCGCGGCCGAAGCCGCGGGCATCGGGACCGTGAAGCCGCGCGCGGCGTTCGCCCCGGACCTCGGGAAGGCGGGAACGGCGCATTGGCTGCCGCCGTACCGCGCGGACACGCTGCACGAGCTGGCCGCGGCGCTCGGCATGGCGCCGGACGCCGTGAACTCCAGCGCATCGCTCCCGCTCGTGAAGGCGATCGTGGGCATGCGCGAGATCAAGGACGACGCGGAGGTGGCGGAGCTCGAGAAGGCAGTCGGCATCACTGTCGCGATGCACAAGGCCGCGCTGGCCGCTGCGAAACCGGGCATGACCGAGGCGGCCGTCGCCGCCATCGTCACCCGCGAGGCAATCTCAGGCGGTGGGGGGCTTTCCTTCCCCGTCATCGCGACGACAAGGGGCGCCATCCTCCACAACCATGACCATTCGCGGGTCCTCGCCGAAGGCGGCCTCTTCCTCCTCGACGCCGGGGCAGAAACGGTTTCGGGATACGCAGGCGACCTCACGACGACCTTCCCGATCGGGCGGCGCTTCGATTCCCGGCAGAGGGAGATCTACGATATCGTGCTCTCGGCCGGCGAAGCGGGCTGCGCGGCAGCCAAACCCGGGCGTCCCTTCCTGGAAGCGCACCTCGCGGCCGCCAGGGCCATCGCCGTCGGCCTTGCGTCCCTCGGCATCATGCGCGGGGACCCGGATGATGCGGTCGCCGCGGGGGCCCACGCCCTCTTCTTCCCCCATGGCCTCGGGCACCAGCTGGGTCTCGACGTCCACGACATGGAGAACCTCGGCGAGCGTCACGTCGGCTACGACGGCGCCGGGCGGAGCGAGCAGTTCGGCCTTTCGGCCCTCCGTCTCGGGAAGGCGCTCAAGCCGGGCATGGTCCACACCGTGGAGCCGGGAATCTACTTTATACCCGAGCTGATCGCGCGCTGGAAGTCCGAACGGAAGTTCGAAACGTACATCGACTACGCCGCGGTCGACCGCTACGCCGGCGTCGGCGGCGTGCGCAACGAAGTCAACCGGCTCGTGACCGCCGTCGGCGGCAGGACCCTTGGTCCGGCCTTCGACAAGTCGGCGGCAGCCATCGAAGCGGCGCGGGGTTGAACGGCCGCCCGGTGCGGGCCGCCGGGATTCGTCACATGATGGAAGGCCGCGGGCCGCTTGGTCGCCTTTCCAGGTCGACCGGGCTTCGAGGATCTTCCGCACCGATGCCGGGTGCGAGGTCTTCAACGAGATTCGAAGCAGGTGTCCGTCGAGAACCGCGACCCTGCAGGCGGCGCTGATCCGGATGCCGCCTGCAGGGTCGCCACGCAAACCGCGGCGAGTCCGAAGGCTTCCTCGATCCAGCCCGCGGCGGCGGGTATCCTGCTCATGCTTCGCCCCGCTTCCCGGAACCGGGTGCCCCTCCGCCGGGTTGTCCGAAAATCGCGGCGAGGGCGTCGCGCGTAACCCCGCCCTTCCCCATGGTAAAGAAGTGGAGGGACGGCGCCCCGCCTTCGAGGAGTTCCGCGGCGAGATTGGCGGTCCAGATGAGCCCGACCGCGCGCTCTTGTCCCGGGCTCCGCGCGTCTTCGAGGGCGCGAAGCAGGGCTTCCGGGACGTCGACGAAAAAGTTGCTCGGGATCGACGAAGCCTGGGCTGCCCTGGTCAGGGGCTTGAGCCCGGGAATGACCGGGACGTCCGCGCCGAGAGCGCGGAGGCGCCGGGTGAAATCGAAGTATTGCCGGGCTTCGAAGACCATCTGCGTGATCACGTACGACGCGCCGGCGTCTACCTTTTCCTTGAGACGGCGCAAGTCCGCTTCCGGGTTCGGGGCCGCATAGTGTTTTCCCGGATAACCCGCCACGCCGACGCGGAACGCGGTCGGATGGCCATGGGCGGCAGGCGGCGAATACTCGCCGCGGTTCAGCGCCGAGATGTGGGCTACGAGCTCTGCCGCGCAGCCGTAGCCCTCCCCGGAATGAAGCGCGCGGGCGGTACGCAGGGCGGAAAAGCGCTCGTCGCCCCGGATGGCGAACAGGTCGCGGAAGCCCGCGTAGTGGAGATCAATGAGGACATCCTCCACGGTAAAACGGTCGGTTCCCGCCGCGACGACGTGTGGGACGGTTTCCACGTCGAATTCGCCGCGGATGGCCAGGCAGGTCCCGAGGGTTCCGGGCTTGGCCCGGAGCGGCATGAGGACCGGCCCTGCCGCGCCATCGCCGTAGGCCGCGCCGCCGGGATGGTCCGTGACGCTCGCGAAGGCGGGGCCGAAGGGCATGATGCCTTCGAGTACGCGGAACAGGTCGTCGAGTCCCGCGCCCCTCGAAGGCGGCACCACTTCGATCGAAAAGCGTTTTCCTTGCGCGATGGATTCCAGAACGCCCATGCCGTACTCCTTCCGGCCCGAAGACCTTGTACCGGGTCGCTTCGCGGCCCGGTTTTCGTGGACGCCCGGGGCGTCACATCATCAGGGAGAAGGAGGGACCACGGAGGCATCCGCATCGAGTCATGGATGGCGCCTTTCTGGCAGACCTGAATGTGAATACCATAGCGCATCATGATCAACTCGGCCAGCCCGCAGGAAGGTCCGATGCCGCGTCCGTTTTCACGTGGGTCGACCTCGCAGTATACTCGGAGCATGGAAGAATCCGACGCGACCATTCGCTCCTTTCTCGAACTGACATGGAAAGACGACGGCATACCCCTCATCCAGCCCCCGGCGTTCTCGCCCCTCATCGCGGATCCGAGCTTCCTCTTTCCCGAGGAGACGCCGGACGGATGCTGGGCGCTCTTCGCGCATTCCGCGTGGGGGATCCACCGCTACCGTTCCGCCGACGGATCGTCCTGGGAGGATCTCGGCATCGTCGTGCGAAACGCGATGCGCGCCTTCGTCCGTCGTATCGGGGAGCGCTTCGTCCTGTTCTACGAACGCTACCCGCCCCTGGCACTGCCGATGCAGATACTGCCGTGCCGCCCGAGCTGGTCGAGCCGCATCGAATGCCGGACATCGTCCGAACTCTCGAGCTGGGGTACGCCACGGACCGTCCTGGCCCCCTCCCTCCCCTGGCACGAGGATTCCCGGCTCGGCAGGTCCCTCTCCAATCCCTGCCTCGTCCGGGACGGGGTTACATGGCGATTGTACTACTCGGCGTCGCTCGTCTACGTTCCGGATTGCGGCTTCGACGAGCCGAAGTATATCGGCTTCGCGTCGGGAACTTCCCATGAAGGCCCGTTCACGCCCGGTTTGCGCCCCGTCATCGATCCCGCCGAACCGCTCACGGCCGGGTCCGCCGCCGGTATTCCGGACGCTGCCGATACCATCGGCATCGCTGGTGCGCTTGGCGCCGGTTCCATGAAAGTCCTCCGTCTCTCCGATGGGTGGATAGGGCTCCAGAACGTGATTGCCGCGGACGGGGCGGGAACATCGCGCTCCACCCTCCGCGTCCTCGTCTCGAACGACGGAGCGTCCTGGCGACTGGCCGATCGGCCGCCCCTCCTGGAGCCATCCCCGGGATGGCGGAGTTCGCATGTCTACGCCTGCGATTGCCGCTTCCGTCCCTCCGAGGACAGGTGGCATCTCTACTACAACGCGCGGGACGGCGCCGCGAAAGCCGCGGGCCGCGAACGGATCGGGCGGATAACGGCCAGGGCATGAGCAGCCGAGGCGCTACCGGATCGCCGGGCCTGGGGTATGGCTCAACGATGAATAAAGGCCGTCCCGGAAGCGCTTTCCGCTTCCGGGACGGCCTTTGCGACACGGCATTGCCGTCTCTGCGGCATTATTTTCCGAGTTCCGAGCGCTTGATCGGCTTGAGTTCCGGGGAATCGCCTTCCGCCCGGGACAGTTCCTCCAGAAGTTCCCTGCCCTTGCGCGAAAGTTTTTCCGGTACGCGGACGATGATCTTGATGTATAGGTCGCCGCGTTTCGCGCCGTGGGGAACGCCCTCCTCGCGGACGCGGAGCATCTTGCCGTGCTGGATGCCCGCCGGGATGGCCACCTTGATCTTCCTGCTGTCGATCGTCGGGACGGTCAGCTCGGAGCCGAGCGCGGCCTGGGCTATCGACACGGGCACGGCGCAATATAGGTCATACCCGTCGCGCTCGTAGAATTCGTGCGGCTTCACGTGGATGAACACGTAGAGGTCGCCTGGTTCTCCGCCATTGTGCCCGGCGTCGCCCTGGCCGGGAATCTGCACCCGTTTCCCGTCGTCCACGCCCGCGGGGATGGTGACCTTGATCTTCTGGCGCTTCTTGCCGAGTCCGGTCCCGCTGCACTCGCGGCAGGGATTCTCGATGATATGGCCTTCTCCGCGGCACTGCGGACAGGTCTGGGCGATGGAAAAGAATCCCGAACTGCGCCTGACCTGTCCCGAACCCTGGCAGGTCGGGCAGACCTTTCGGCCGCCGCCCGTGGATGCACCGGTGCCGGAACAGGTCTTGCACGGTTCGTTCCGGAGGTAGGATATCTCCACGGCCATGCCGAACACGGCCTGCTCGAAGCTGATTTCCAGATCGTACCTGAGGTCGTCCCCCTTGGGAACAGCGCCGTTTCGGCTCTTCGCACCCCGCGTGCCGCCGAAGAATCCCTCGAAGATGTTGGAAAAATCCCCGAAGCTCCCGAAAATATCCTCGAAATCCCGGAACACACCGGAAAAATCCTGCTGCCCGGGGGCGTTCATGCCTTCGACGCCCGCGAAGCCGAACTGGTCGTAGGCTGAGCGCCTCTGGTCGTCCCCGAGGATCTCGTAGGCCTCGGTAGCTTCCTTGAAACTCTCTTCCGATTTCTTGTCGCCGGGATTCTTGTCCGGATGGAACTGGATGGCGAGACGCCGGTACGCCTTTTTGATATCGTCCTTCGAGGCGCCTTTTTCGACGCCGAGGACTTCGTAGTAATCGCGCTTGGCCACGGGACTTCCTTAGAGAAGATTCGCCACAGAGACACAGATGCACGGAGGTGAAATCGGGGAAAAGGACATGGGAGACAATCCTTCTCCGCCCGAATTATCCATGACTGCAGATCGCGACATGGGTGGGGGGAATTCGCATACGATCATTCCCCTTCGTCTCCGTGTCTCTGTGCCTCTGTGGCTGGACTTCACGATCTACTTCTTGTCGTCGTCATCGACGACCTTGTAGTCGACGTCTTCGGCGTTCTTCGGACCCTTCTGGCCGGCCTGCCCGTCGGCGCCGGCGTCTCCCTGGGAGCCCCCGCCGTCCGGGCCCTGCTGGCCTTGCGCGCCCGCTTGACTGCCGACGTTCTTGTAGATCTCCTCCGCCAGCTTGTACGAAGCCTGTTTGAGGGCTTCGATCTTCTGTTTCATCTGCTCGATGTCGCCGGATTCGAGAGCCTTTTTCAGATCTGCCACGGCCGCGTCGATCTTTTCCTTGTCTGCGGGATTCACCTTCTCGGCGTAATCCTTGAGGCTCTTTTCCGTGGAGTAGACGAGGGTGTCGGCTTCGTTGCGGACTTCCGCGCGCTCCCGTTCCGCCTTGTCCTCGGCCGCGTGCGCCTCCGCTTCCTTGACCATGCGGTCGATCTCGGAATCGTTGAGCCCGCTCGACGCCTCGATCCGGATCTTCTGCTCCTTGCCCGTCCCCAAGTCCTTGGCGGACACGTGGACAATGCCATTGGCGTCGATGTCGAAGGTTACCTCGATCTGCGGGACGCCTCGGGGCGCGGGCGGGATGCCCACAAGATCGAAGCGGCCGAGGGTACGGTTCTGTCCGGCCATCTCGCGCTCGCCCTGGAGCACGTGGATGGAAACCGCCGTCTGTCCATCCGCCGCCGTGGAAAAGATCTGGCTCTTGCGCGTGGGAATCGTCGTGTTGCGGGTGATCAGCCGGGTAAAGACGCTACCGAGGGTTTCGATGCCGAGCGAAAGCGGGGTGACGTCGAGAAGGAGCACGTCCTTGACGTCGCCGCCGAGGATGCCGCCCTGGATTGCGGCGCCGACGGCCACGGCCTCGTCGGGATTCACGCCCTTGGACGGCTCCTTGCTGAAGAGGTCCTTCACGATCTGCTGGACCTTGGGGATGCGCGTCGAGCCGCCGACGAGTATCACCTCGTCGATCTGCGCGGCCGTCACGCCTGCGTCGGTCATCGCCTTGCGGCACGGATCCTTGGAGCGCTCGAGGAGATCTTCGATCATGCGTTCAAAGGTTGCGCGCGTGATGGACTTCTGCAGGTGCTTGGGTCCCGAGGCGTCGGCGGTGATGCAGGGCTGGTTGATCTCCGCCTGCTGGACGTTCGCGAGCTCGATCTTGGCTTTCTCGGCGGTCTCCTTGAGGCGCTGGAGGGCCATGCGATCCTTGGAGAGGTCGATCCCGGAATCCTTCCTGAATTCGTCGATCAACCACTGCATGATACGTCGGTCGAAATCGTCGCCGCCCAGGTGCGTGTCGCCGTTCGTGGACTTGACTTCGAAGACGCCCTCGCCGAGTTCGAGAATGGAAATGTCGAAGGTGCCGCCGCCGAGATCGTATACGGCGATGACCTTCTCCTTCTTCTGGTCCTTGTTGAAGCCGTACGCGAGCGACGCCGCTGTGGGTTCGTTGATGATGCGCTTCACCTCGAGGCCGGCTATCCTGCCGGCATCCTTGGTGGCCTGGCGCTGGGCGTCGTTGAAGTACGCGGGAACCGTGATGACGGCTTCGGTGACCGGTTCGCCCAGGTAGTCCTCCGCGGTCTTCTTCATCTTCTGGAGGATGAAGGCGCTGACTTCCTGCGGGGAGTACATCTTGCCCGAGATGTCGATGCGGACGTCGCCGCCGTTGTCCGCCACCCTGTAGGGGACGAGTTTCGTCTCCTCGCCCACCTCGGCCATCCGGCGCCCCATGAAGCGCTTGATCGAATAGACCGTGTTCTCCGGGTTGGTGATCATCTGGTTCTTGGCCGGCTGGCCGACGACGCGCTCGCCCTTGGACGTGAAGCCGACGATGGACGGCGTGGTCCGCTGTCCCTCGGTGTTCGCGATGACGAGGGGCTCGCCGCCTTCCATGACTGCCACGCACGAGTTCGTGGTTCCGAGATCGATTCCGATTATCCTGCCCATATCTTCTCCTTAAGCCTGGAAAAACCGTCACGGCGTTCGCTGTCGCGAGACGCGGCGGTCATATTCTGCCATTCGACGCGGCGCTCGACGAAGCGACGCCCCAGTTCGTATTCATGCCGAACCCGCGGTTTCAGCGCTCAGCCGACCGGCGCCCCGATCGCGCCTTCATCCGCGCCATTTCCCGCCGCTTCGGCCCCTGCGGTTCCCGATCCGGCCGCGGCCGGTTTCGGCAGCCGGACCTTGACCTTGGCGGTGCGGAGGATGCGGTCATGGAGCCGGTACCCCTTCATGAATTCCTCGACCACCACGGGCGCGCCGCACTCGCCCTGCTCGGAGAGGACGGCTTCGTGCACGTTCGGATCGAATTCCATGCCGGTGGAATCGAAACGCCTGAGTCCGTACTTGGATTCCATGAGCGATAGAAGCGACTGCCTGATCATCACGACTCCGTCGTGCAGGACGTTGAAGTCCCGGGACGCGTCGGCGCTCTGCACGGCCCGGTCGAAATTGTCCATGACTCCGACGAGGTCGACGAGGAGCGCGGAATTGGCGTAGAGTGCCGAATCCTCCTTCTCGCGGAACATGCGCTTCCTGAAATTCTCGTAATCCGCGAGTTTCCTGAGATACTGGTCCTTGAGATAGGAATTCTCCGCGCTCAATTCGGCGACCTTGGCGTCGAGGACGGCAATCCGCGCTTCGGCCTCGGCTTTCGTGTCGAGACCCGGCTCCGTCACTACTCCAGCGGTCATCGGTGGCTTGTCCGGCGGCGACGTACCTGCAGCCTGGTCGGTTCCGGCCTCGGGATGGGATTTTCGCTCACCGTCGGCATGATGTTTGGACATGGTTCCATCCGTTTTCTTTCAATATTTCAGGGAAACATCCCCGTCCGCGCGAATTCCTCGGGTTTCGACCGTTTCGAACGATCCTCCGGCGACGGCGGATTCTCATCAATCTACGCTAAAGTAATAAAATATCTTTTTTATCGTCAAGGAGGAAGCGCAAACGGATGAGCCAATCCCCTGGCTGTCCCGCCTTGACAATACCCCGCAATGCCTTAAATTTAAGGCACCGGGGGCTGCAAGGTTACCGGAATCACCGGTTCCCCATCCGGGCAGGAGCGATGCGTTTTGCAGGTCCAAAGGCCGTCCTTGATCCAGGAACAGCGCCAGAAACTCAGCCCGCAGATGATCCAGTCGATCAAGCTGATGGCCCTGCCTCTCATCGAACTCAAGGAAGAGATTCAACACGAACTCGAAGCCAATCCCGCACTGGAAGTGATGGAGGATCGTTCCACCGTCTCCCTCGAAAGCATACCGGAAGAGCGTGAATCCGAGACCGACCAGGCCCGTCTCTTCGAAAACGTCTCCGATCCGGGATTCGGACGCACCTGGGACGACGGCAACGATTCCAAACGCATGTTTCTCGAGGGAGCCATCTCCATCCCCGAGACCCTCCAGGACCACCTGGTCTGGCAGCTCAGGCTCCAACCCATCTCGGAACGCAAGCGCTCGGTCGCGGAAAACCTCATCCACAACCTGGACGCTGACGGGTTCCACAAGGAAGATCCCTATGTTGTCTGCAAGGATAGCCCCCCGGAACTCGTGAACGAGGCCATTCGCCTCGTGCGCGGATTCGAGCCGGTCGGCGTCTGCGTGAAGGGTTACCGCGAGTCCCTCGTCGTGCAGACCGAGCTTCTTCCCGACGCGCCGCCCCGCACGGTCGAGGTGGTTCGCGACCACCTCGACCTCCTCGAAAAGGGCAGGCATACGGAGATACAGAAGCGGCTCAGGCTGGACGACACGACTCTCGACGCCATCATCGCGTTCATGAAGAAGCTGAATCCCTTCCCGGGCAGGCTCTACTCGGCTCAGGACGCCCGCTTCGTCACCCCGGACGTCCTCGTCAGGCTCCGCGAAGGGGAATTCGTCATTGTCCTCAACGACGAAGAGATACCGATCCTCGGAATCAATCCCTTCTTCGACCGGCTGTCATCCGAAAAGCACGACAGGGCCACGGACTCGTTCGTCAAGGACAACGTGAGGAAAGCGCGTTTCTTCATCCACAGCATCCACCAGCGCAACAAGACCCTGCTCAACGTCGTGCGCGTCGTCGTGGAATTCCAGCGCGCGTTCTTCGGCAGGGGGCCGAAGCATCTCGCCCCGCTCACGCTCAAGGACGTCGCGAACGAGGTAGGCGTCCACGAAACCACGGTGTCCCGCATCGCCAACCGGAAATACGTCCAGACCGACTGGGGCATCTTCGAACTGCGGTATTTCTTCACGAACTCGATCTCCGGCGCGGGTTCGTCGGGGTCGCGATTTTCCAAGGAAGGAGTCAAGCAGGTCATCAAGGAGATCATCGAGAACGAGGAGTTGGCGATGTCGGACAGGGACATCGCGGAAATCCTCGCGCGCCGCGGGATCAATCTCGCTCGGAGGACGGTTTCCAAATACCGTCTCGAGCTCAATATGGATTCTTCATTCGGCAGGAAGCACGGCAAGCCCCGGGCTTGAGCCGAAGGCAAGAGCCAAAGGCGAATGCCGAGTTGGCCGATTCCATCACTATTCTTCAAGGAGGGACTTGATGAACATCGACGTACGTTCCAACCACTTCGAGATGAACGAGATATCGCGGGCATACCTCGACAAGAAATTGGAGCGGCTGAACTTCGCGAAGGATGCGATCCAGGACCTCTCCTTTTCCTTCACGAAAGAGAAGGAGTTCAAGTGCGAGGCGACGATACATTTCAAGTGGGGAGAGCGGGCGCATATCGTCGAGCATGACTTTGACATCGATCCGGGCATCGACAAGCTCGTGGACAAGATGGAGATCAAGATAGCCAAGGACAAGGAACGGATGAAGGAGCACAAGTGATCCCCGGTGCGCCCTGACGGGCGCACCGGGAAAAGCGGCCGCCGAGAAGGGCGGCCGCTTTTTTGCATCCGGCACCGATCTTCAGCGCCCCGAACGGCCGTTCCCCGAAATGACAAAGGCGGGATTCCGGGTACCGGGAAAGCGAGCCTGAGTACCTTCATTCCCGTTTGCCATCGCGGCACTTGTATAGTAGACTTCAAGACCCGATGGAACAGCAACATTTCACGATCCTCGATCTCCTCGACCTCGACCTCAAGGAACACGACGCCCTTGACCTGCGTTGTCTGGGCGGGCGCAAGGGCCTCGTGCGCGAACTTTCCGTCCCCGACCTGAACCGGCCGGGACTCGCCCTGTCAGGCTTCTTCGAATCCTTCGCCAACGAGCGCATCCAGATCTTTGGGAGGGGCGAATCGGCGTATCTCTCGACGCTCGCCGCCGCGGGGCGCACTGATACCGTCGAGGCCATGTTCCGCTTCCCCATCCCCTGCTGCATCTTCACGCAAAGCCTCACGCCCGACGCGGCCTTCATGGCCATCGCGGAAACAGCCGACTGCCCGGTACTCCAGACCAGCCTTTCGTCGAGCGAGTTCACGGCACGCATCATCCGCGTGCTCTCCGACATCTTCGCTCCAAGAGCCACCATCCACGGCGTACTCGTCGAGGTCTTCGGCATCGGCATCCTGCTGACCGGCGATTCCGGCGTCGGGAAAAGCGAAACGGCGCTCGAGCTCATCGAGCGCGGCCACCGGCTCGTGGCTGACGATGTCGTGGAAATACACTGCATCGCGGGGAACATCCTGATGGGCCAGGGCGCCAACAAGATGATCGGGCACCACATGGAGATCCGGGGCCTGGGCATCATCAACGTCACGCACCTGTTCGGCGTCGGCGCTATCCGCGACAAGAAACAGATCCAGCTGGTCTGTGGCCTCGAGGAATGGGACGCCGCCAAGGTCTATGACCGCATCGGCACAGACGAGAACACGACGGACATCCTGGGCGTACGCGTGCCCCAGCTCGACATCCCCGTGAAACCCGGACGCAACATCCCCATCATCATCGAGACGGCCGCCATGAACGAGCGCCTCAAGAAGATGGGATACCACTCCGCCCAGGAATTCAACCAGAACATATTGAGGTGGCTCGAAAGCGAAAGCGCCCGCGCCGTGTACTTCAGCCGCGACGAGACGATCTAGCTCGGGCCCCCGCTCTTGATGCCGCTTGCAGTGGAATTGCGACAATTGCGTTGTGCCGTAACGGCCGCTCTCGGTCGCCTCGACACCTCGATGGATCCGACGACCAGGGAGACTGCCATGATCGAGCGCGAGATAACGATATGCAACCGCGCGGGCATCCACGCCAGGCCCGCGGCGCTCATAGTCCAGACCGCGGCCAGGTTCAAGTCCAAGATCATGCTCGAGAGGGCCGGCAGCCGCATCAACGCCAAGTCGATCATGGGAATCATCACGCTCGGCGCGGGCTTCGGCACCGTGCTCAAGCTGATCACCGACGGAGACGACGAGAACGAGGCGGCGAGCGCGCTCGCGACCCTGTTCGACAAGAAATTCGAGGAAGAATGACCGGATTCCGGATCGGCGCGAACCGCCGGACCGACATCATCGCCATCGCGATCATCTACGTCGTCGTGCTCGCGGGTTCCTGGGCGCTTGCGTCTTCCCTCGTCTTCGAGGGCTCTCCCGCTCCCGGCTTCCGGAACCTCGTAGTCCTGCTTCTCCTGGCCATCGTTCCCGTCGCCCTCGTCGGGGTTACCGCCTGGCGCATCCACCTCCTCGCGGCCGACCGCGACAAACGGGTTTTCGGCAGTAGGCTCCGCATCCGCGTGGTTATCGCGTGCTGCGTGGTCATGGTCATGGCGTCCATCCCGCAGGCGGCCTTCCTCGGGGGACTCGCGCTCAAGGCGGTCGAAGCCCCCGCGTCGAAGAAGGTCGGCGCGGCCGTCGACTCCGGCCTCAAGCTCGCGCTCGACGGCTATGACGGCATCATCGGTCGCCTCGGCTTCGAGACGCGTAATGATGCGCCGCTCTTCGTCGAACGCTCGGGCGGCAATGCGGGCCGCGTCCTTTCGCTGCTTGGCCGTCGCGACCCCCTCATAGCGGCTGTCGAGGTTTTTTCTGCCGGAGGATCCTCGTCGTTCGCGGGAGACGAACGCGCGAGAACGGATCCCGCCACGGCCCGGGACGCCCCGGACGGCATACTCGACAGGAGGGTGTTCGACGACGGCAGCCTCGTGCGGTGCCGGCAGGGGCTGGCGGCCGGAGCGTTCTCTTCCGTGGTCGTCACCGGGTTCATCCCCGAATCCGTCGTGTCCGTGGCCGAAACCATGAGCGAAGCGACCGCCGAGGTGGCGCGGATTCGAGGCTTCGCCTCGTGGTTCGGACCCCTGATCTGCTACCTGTACCTCGTCTTCGTCCTGCCAGCGCTCACCCTGGCAGTCCTGTTCGGGCTGGAGGCGGCTGACGCCGTCGTCCGCCCGCTCGCCGCCGTCAACGAGGTGGTGAACAGGGTGGCGGACGGCTCCGAAAGCGCCCGCCCCTTCGTCAAACCCGACAACGAACTCGGCATCGTCCTTTCGTCGTTCAACCGCATGCTGCGGGAGCTGGAGCGCTCGCGGGACGAAGCGGTCACCGCGGAGAAAATCTCGGCGTGGCAGGATATCGCCCAGCGCCTCGCGCACGAACTCAAGAACCCCCTCACACCCATCAAGCTGACCGCTGAGCGCGTCCTCAGGCGCTGGGCGAACGATCCGACGGCTGTCGGCGAGATACTCGAAAGCTCGATGCTCGCCATCATCCAGGAAGCGGACGGCATGAACGCCCTCCTCCAGGAATTCCGCACCTTCGCGCGCCTTCCCGAGCCCCAGCTCGACTGGGTCAACCTCCGCACCCTCGTGTCGGAAGCGGTCGCGCCCTACAAGACGGGCTACCCGGATGTGAACTTCGACGCCGACGCCGTCCCCGACGACTTCGTGATCCGGGTCGACCGGGCCCAGATGCGGCAGAGCCTGGGCAACCTCATCGCCAACGCCATCGACGCGATGGACGGCTCGGGCGCCGTGTCGTTCCGGGCCGACCTTGTCAAGAACGAGGAATCCCGCTATTGTAGGTTTCAGGTGCGGGACTCCGGCCGCGGAATAGCCCGCGAGAACCGCGACCGTGTCTTCACACCTTATTTTACGACAAAACCGAACGGAACCGGCCTGGGATTGGCCATAGTCCGGCATATCGTACACGACCACGGCGGAAGGATCCGATTCGAATCCGAACCCGGGGCCGGAACGGTATTCATCATCGAATTCCCCGTAGACCGTTAGGCGGAACAATGAGCACGATCCTCGTCATCGACGACGAGCCCGGAATCAGGACCACGGTTCGCGATATTCTCGAAGATGAACGCTACAAGGTCGTTACCGCGGAGGACGGCATCGTCGGTCTCGAAGCCTTCAGGACCGAACGTCCGGACCTGATCGTCCTCGACGTGCGCCTGCCCCGAATGGGCGGCATGGAAGTCCTCGGCGAGATGAAGAAACTCCGCCCCGACATCGAGATCATAGTCATCTCCGGCCACGGCACGATCGACATGGCCGTCCAGGCGGTCAAGCTCGGCGCCTTCGACTTCCTCGAAAAACCCCTTTCCATAGACCGGCTCCTCACCTCCGTCCGGAACGCCACCGCCCTGGGGAGCCTCCGCGCCGAGAACCGGCGCCTGAAGCGCGTCGTCCGGGAGGACGACGCAATCATCGGTGAATCAGCGCCCATCAGGGAAATCCGGACCCTGATCGAACAGGCCGCGCGTTCGGATGCCCGCGTCCTCATCACGGGACCCAACGGAACCGGCAAGGAACTCGCGGCCAGGCGCATCCACGCGCTGGGACGCAGGGCGGAAGGCCCCTTCGTCGAAGTCAATTGCGCGGCCATACCCGATACCCTGATCGAAAGCGAACTCTTCGGCCACGAAAAGGGCGCGTTCACGGACGCCGTGTCGCGGAGGCGGGGGCGGTTCGAGGCGGCGCACGGCGGCACGCTCTTCCTCGACGAAGCGGCGGACCTCACCCCAGCCGCGCAAGCCAAGCTGCTTCGCGTCCTCCAGGAGATGCGCTTCGAACGCCTGGGCGGCGAGGAATCGATCGAAGTCGACGTCCGCGTCATCGCGGCCACCAACAAGGACATTTCCGCGGAAATCGCCGCGGGCCGTTTCCGCGAGGATCTCTACTTCCGCCTCAACGTCGTTCCCATCCGGATGCCGCCGCTCAGCGAGCGCCCGGAGGATGTCCCCGTCCTCTGCAGCTACTTCCTCCAGAAGCTTGCCCAGACCGAGGGCGCGCCGAGAACCATCTCGCCGGAAGCCATGGAAGCGCTCCGTGCGTACCCTTGGCCCGGAAATGTCAGGGAACTCAAGAACTTCATCGAGCGCCTCTGTGTCATGAGCGACGAGGACACGATCTCCGCCGGCACCGTCACGCATTTCCTCGGCAAGAGCGGCCGTTCCAAGCCGAAAGCCGGCCGCGAACGGCCGCTCGTCCCGGAAGAATTTTCCTCTCTCAAGCTTTCAGCGGCGAAAGATTTTTTCGAAAAATCGATGATCCTTCAAAAACTCCGCGAAAACGGGTATAATGTCGCGAGAACGGCGGAAGCGCTCGGGCTCTACCCGAGCAACCTCCATTCCAAGATCAAGAAGTACGGTATCGGGGGTGTCGCATGAAAACCCTCACCTCGAGGCAAAAAGAAGTCCTTGGCTTCATCTCCGTCTATATCGACGAGCATGCCTATCCGCCCACGATCAGGGAAATCGCCGAATCCTTCGCGGTATCCGTGAAGGGCGCGTACGACCACATCAAGGCGCTGGAAAAGAAGGGCGTCATCAAGCTCGGCGAAAACCGTTCCAGGTCGATCGAAATCGTCGATCGCGCCCGACGGGAAATCGAGGAAGTGCCGCTTATCGGCACCGTGGCCGCGGGGAAACCCGTGTTTGCGGTCGAAAACTACGAGGGCACCGTCCGCGTTCCCTGCGAAATGACGAAGTCCCGCAACTGCTTCGCCTTGCGGGTCAAGGGCGACAGCATGAAGGACGCGGGCATCTTCGACGGCGACGTCGCGGTCATCGAGGAACGTCAGGTCGCCGACAACGGCGACATCGTCGTGGCCATGCTCGAAGACGCCGTGACCCTTAAACGCTTCTTCAAGGAACCGGGAAGGGTCAGGCTCATGGCCGAGAATCCCGGCTACTCCCCGATCTATTCGCAGGACGTCCGCATTCTCGGCCGCTTGCGGGGCATCATCCGGACCTACTGACGTGCCGGTTGCTCCCGTCCAGATTTTCGCGGGTCCCGAGATCGGCCGCCGCAACGAGGCCGTCGACCGTCTCAAGGCGCAGCTCTCGAGGGAATGGGGAGAGGCGCCCGAAGAACACCGTCATTACGCGGGTGAAACCGGGGTCAACGATCTCCTCTCCCTGCTCATGAACGGCAGCCTCTTTTCCGCGGGGAAGCTCGTGTTCTGCCTCGGCGCCGACGCGATCAAGGTCAAGGCGGAAACGCAGGCGCTCGCCGCTTACGCGCGGAAACCTGCCGAGCGGACCGTCCTCCTCCTCGTCACGGAGGCTTTCGGCATCGACAAGGCGATCGAAGACGCGGTCGGCAAGAACGGCAAGCAGATATTCTGGGAACTTTTCGAAGACGAAAAGGAACGGTGGATCGTCGATTTCTTCAGGCGTGAAGGCGTTGGCCTCGAGGCCGAGGCCTGCGAAGCCATTCTCGAACTCGTGGAAAACAACACCGACGCGCTCAGGACCGAGTGCTCGCGACTTGCCCTGTTCGCGAAGCGCGGCGGGATCATCACCGAATCCGACGTCGAAAGCTACATCGCGCACAACCGCGAAGAGGACGCTTTCAGCCTGTTCGACAGGATGTGCGCCGGAAATTTCGAAGACGCGCTCGAGGTTCTGGACGCCATCCTCGCCGGCCGCGACGGGAACGGCGTCGGGATACTCGGCGGCCTGCTCTGGTCCTTCAGGCGCCTTGCTGCCATCCACGAGCTCATGACCTGTGGCCGCCAGTACGAGGAAGCCGCCCGATCGCAGCGCGTCACGAGCCGGAAGCTTCTGTCGACCTACGACGCGGCGCGGAAACGCTGGACCGCCGGAACCTGCCGCTCGCTCGTCGCCTTCGGCGTGGACATCGACATGAGCCTCAGGTCGATGGGCGCCGCCAACGAACGCGTGCTCCTCGAACTGTTCGTCTACGGAGCCATGGTTCGGAAGGGTCCCGTACCGTTGGCACGCTGCTGAAAAAAAATCGGGTCACGGCGTATCCTTCACGACAGGCAAGACGATTTCCAGTTCCAGTTCGCCGGCCACGTAGGTTTGGCAGGCCAGGCGCTCGTCGGGGGCGGCTCCGACCGCGGCCAGGCGCGCAGCTTCCCGCCCGCCGACCGCCGACAGGAGCCCCTTCGCGGATACGACGCGGATCCTGCACGTACCGCATTCGGCCTTCCCGCCGCACGCGTGCCTGATTGGCAGCCCTTCGAGCGACAGTGCGTTGAGTACGGAAGAGAGCGGCGCCGCATGCACGATCCGCGAGGGACCGCTTTCGCGCCTGATGACGAGCGTGCCCACGGCTATCAGTCCGAGACGGTGACCCTGTCCCGCCCTTCCTGCTTGGAGCGATAGAGGGCCTTGTCGGCGCGGTCGATGATGGACTTGGCGGAAATATCGCGCGGCGGATCGTACTGGGCCACGCCGAGCGAGATGGTCACCTGGAGCTTGAGCCCCTCGTACTCCGTGACGGAATCGCACACGGACTTGCGGATGCGTTCCGCGATGAGGCGCGTATACGGCGCGTCGGTATCCGGGAGGAGGACGCAGAATTCCTCACCGCCGTACCTGGCGGCCAGGTCGATCGTCCGGATGCTCCCGTGGATGAGCCGTGCGACGTGCTGGAGGACCACGTCGCCGCAGGAATGGCCATAGGTGTCGTTGAACTTCTTGAAGTGGTCTATGTCGCACATGATGACGCTGAGCGGCTGCCCGGTCTTGGCCGCGCTTTCCATCCTTTCGAAGAGTACGGTGTAGAAATAGTGCTTCATCTTGAGCTTCGTCATCATGTCGGTGGTCGTCATCTCGAAAAGGAAGGAGTTGTTGATGGCGATCGCGGCGAATATGGCGATGTTGAGGACGTACTCCCGTTCGGCTTCGGTGAACTCGGCGCCCTCGATCTGGTCGCCGAGCAGAATGATGCCGTTGACCATCCCCTTGGCCTTGAGTGGAACGACGAGGCTGGGATCCAGGGATTCGAGGCACCTGATGCCGTTGAAACCGCCGAGCCGTTCGCTTATTTCCGCCAGGGTGTAGCTCCGGTACCCGATCTGGAAAAGTTTGATGAGCTCGTGATCTTCACGGATCGAATAGTCGATGCCGTCCTCGAGTCCGAAACCCTGGAAATTGCGGTGGAAGCTGAATACGGAAGTGTCGAGACCTTTCTTGGCGAAGAGCCCTGCCTTGAGCACCTTCATCTGGCCCATGATCGTGAAGAGTATCGAATCTATCAGGTTTTTGTAATCGAGGGTCGAATTGAGGCTTTTCGACACTTCGAGCAGTTGCTTGAGATCAAATATCTGTTTTTCATATTCGTCCCGGAGCGCATCGAGTTCGACGCTACCGCCTGCGAAAGCCCCATCGGGCGCCTTGGGGAAGGTCACGTCGTCAGTATAGCGGAGCACCCGGCAAAATGCCATAGCATGTCATGGGCCGGAGCCCTCGAAGGTGCGTCCGACGAGGCGGTACGAAGCTTCCCGAATCGTCGTCTCGAGGCGCTCGCGATCCTCTGGCCGTATGGCGACGATAAAACGATCGTCCGGCCTGCCCGACAGGGTCCCGGGCCGGAAAGGGCGAAGCGCGATCCCGGTCCCTGCGCATGCTTCCTCGAGGGTGGCTGCAAGCCCGCCCCGGACCGCCCGCGCGAACGGCGCGATCAACCCGGACACGATGCGGACGAGGACATCGCGGGCTTTCGCGGGATTCCCTCCGTCCGACACTACATAGACGAGCCGGCCGGAATCCGCAAAGTAAGCGCTGACGGCCTTGCGGACGTCGAAAATCCTCCCGATCGCGGCCATCGCGGGTTCCCCCACGACGGCGATTTCCGGGCTCGCGGGGAAGAAAGGAACTGGAATCATGCCGCCTGCCGTCGGAACCTCGGCAACGATACGCGCCAACATCGCCTCCGGCCATGGCGCTGAAGACCGGAGCGGGGTGGCTGTTTTCGCGCGAACGTGCATGATGGCGCAGCGGCGGGGATCACCGCCTGCGGCCAGAATAACCCGGTAGGCTTCGTCGGTTGCCCTTGCGGCTTCCTGTGTGGTCGCCTGGGAAACGCATGCTCCGTCATACACGACCCCGGAAAGGGTCGCCGCGCCGATGACGATGCCGGCGTTGCCTTCTCCCCGCGGAGCCGTCACGACCCCGGCCCGGGGAAGGGCCCGCCCTCGTTCAAAAAACCGGTCAAGGCTATCCGATATTTCGGCATCCGGAAATCCGAGCAGGCCGGAGAGCCCGGACGGAGCTTCATCGCTCATTGGGGAGACACCGGAAACACGTGCCGATCCGCGCATCTCATGAGCCCGCGAAAATGCCGTCCACCGCAACCCGGGTTTCCTTCGCGACACCGACGACCGGCCGCGACGTACGTCATGGCTCCACTGTCGCCATTTTTCAATAGAATAGCCGGATTTCTTCGATCTTCGCCTTGTGACGCATTTTCAGGAACATCGAATTGGATGCCCTGTTGAAAAAATAACCCGATGCGTCGTAGATCTCGAAGGATTCATCGGGGCGGTAGTTGATGCCGTAGAGCTGGATGTTCACGAAAGGTTTCAAGCCGTAGAGAACGAGATGGTGCGCCGCGAGCGGGGGAAATTCGGTCCGGAACACGATCTTGGACTGCTCCGTCGAAACCTGGATGGATGGGGAACAGGTCCACGCCCAGACGCCGGGGCCGAGCTCGCGGTAGAACGGCACTTCGTGCGGATAGTACGGATTGTCGGCAACGAGCGGGTAGAGATCTTCGGGCGGCAGGTATGCGGAAACCGGGACTTTCCCCGTGAGATCCTGGTTCCCGGGAACGAAACCGTTCGCGTCCGCCAAGGCGAGAACACCGGTGACGAGGCTCTGCCCGACACCGACGAATACTTCGCGGCCTGAAGCCGTGCCGAAGCGTATCAGTTCGCGTCCCGCGACGACGGACAGGAGAAGGTCGCAGTCCCCGTCGGACGAGGCTTGCAGGAAAAAGCCGTTGTTGTATCGTTTGATGGCTGGAAGCAGGTTCCGCTCGGCCGCGGCCTCGAACCTCGAAAACGGGTTTTCGCCGGCCTTCATGAAGTCTCGGGCATCGTTCGAAGCCGCAAGCGCATTGACCGCCTGGCGGACCGTCAGCTGGGCCGGATCGATGGACTGTATCGCCTGGAACGCGCCCTGGGCCAGGGAATACGGCGCGCGGTCGAGGAGGAAGAGAGCTATCGACGTCCGGTCAAAGAGTTCGGGCGACTTGTCCTGGATGGCTTTTTCGAACCGCTTGACCTCGGCAAGCGCCGCCTCCTCCATCGCCTTGGTCCGCGGAAGGATCCCTCCCAGATACGGCGAGCTGAGATAGCTCAAGGAAGCGACGTACTTCGTCTTCGCCGGTTTCATCCGCTCGAGGGCGGCGGGTCCCGCGCCGCGCCTGAAGGCTTCCGCAACGTACGCCGTGAGGGCCTTCTCGGAAAATACCGCATTCCCTCCGGGCGATTTCCATGCGAACGCTCCCTCGTCGAAACGCGCCGTCGAAAGGCCGGTCCAGGTCTTGGCCACGAAGGCATCGATCGCGCGGCGGTAGGCGGCGGGATCCATAGGCGCCTGGGCCATCACCTGCGGCGAAATCGCGGGGGCGCCTTCGCGTTCCAGCCTGACGACGAAGGGACGGGTCCGTCCTCCGGCGGCATCGAGCGTGATCGTCCTGCGCTTCTCGTCGATGGCGTCTGACGGAAGCTCGATCGCGTATCCTCCCTCGCGCGTGACGAGGCGGATGCCGCCTTTGCCCCGCTCCATCCGGGTTCCGCGGACGAGGGCGTAGGCCAGCTCGACCGAAACTGCCTGATCCTTGAATGATGGCTCGACGCTCAGGCGGGCGCCGGTCTCGTCGGAGGAAGAGAACGAAAGGGAAACCCCGTTGTCGAACGCGATCCTCCAGCCGAACGGGATATCGGTCCTGGCGACGGGAACGCCGGGACGTCGTTCGCCATTCGCGGCGACGGCCTGGAGCGGGCGCCTCGCGGAAAATTCGAAACGCAGGCCCGAGAGATCCGCGACGACGGAGCCCAGGGACCCGCCGACGGATTCCACGCCCCCTCGCAGGGATAGGGAACCGTACACGGCGCGAAGGTCGCCGTGTACGGGAAATTGGATGACGACAATGAGGCCGAATATTCCGATATACAGGAGGAGAATGCCGATGGCTCGCCAGAAAGCAGGGGTTTTCATTGTGGTCATGGACTTTATCAGGTTTCCAGGCCAAAGGCAACCTTGGCGACCCTGATCACGGCAGAGCATCGCCAGCGGCGGCCATCCTTGCCTACGCTGAGCCAAAACGATACCATGAACACCGGAGTTCCGGTCGGGCGAAAGCCATAGACCCCCGATGGCAAGCCCGGCAACAACGGAGAAACACGATGGCCCGCATGAATCACCATGAACGTCCGAGCTTAAAAACCTGCCTTGCGGCCATCGCGCTCGCAACGCTGTTGACGACGGCGCTCGGCGCCTGCGCGACATCAGCGAAAGCCGCGCAACCCGCGGCCGTGCGCGCGGCCGCCACCATTCCGGCCCGCGACCCGGCCGCGCTCGACCGCGAACGGGAACGCGCGGCCCTTGAGGCGATCAGCGCGAAACTGAAGGCCGGCGACACGAAAGGAGCCAGGGACATCCTGGCCGGCCTGATCGAAAAAAATCCCGGCAAGGCCGAGTACCGTATCATGCTCGCTTCCATCCTCGTCTCGGAAAGCGACTTCGATGGCGCTCGCGCCGCCGCACGGGAAGCAGCGAGGCTGGATCCGGCAGGAACCGGACCGACGTACCTCCTTGCCGAGATAGAACACTTCGCGGGCAACATGGCTGGCCGCAAGAAGGCGCTTGAAGAATTGCTCGCCATGGCCCCGACCGATCCGCGGGCGCTGGTAGCCTACGGTGACGCCCTGTTCGAGGAAAAGAACGACGCAGGCGCCTCCATGCACTATACCAAGGCGCTGGAAACCGCCCCGACCCATCCGGCCGCCCTCGTGGGGATGGCCAGGGTCCTCTACAGGGCTGCGAAGTACGAGAAGGCCGACAAGTTCCTGACCAAAGCCATCGAGTCCGACCCGCGCTCCGCGACGGCGTGGTCGGAACGCTCGCGGACCCGCTACCATCTCGGGCTGTACAAGGAAGCGGAACGCGATATTGACGAAGCCATAGCGCTGGAACCTGGAGTACCCTGGCACCACCTCGATCGCGGAACCCTCCTTCTCGAAACGAGGGAGTTCGACAAGGCGCTCGACAGTTTCAGCCGAGCGATCGAACTCGAACCCGGCTACTTCCTCCCCTATATCTACCGCGCCGGCATCTACGAAGAATTGAACCGCGACGCCGAGGCGCTTGCCGACCACGAAAAGGCAGTCACGCTCAACCCAGAGTACTGGTACTCCTGGGAATCGATCGGCATCGCTGCCTTCAGGACGGGCGATTTCGCCAGGTCGCGCACGGGCTTTGAAAAGGTCTTCGAGCGGGAACCGGAACGTTTCGACTACGCGGTCATGGCGGTCATCGCAGCCTACCGTTCCGGCGCGGACGCCGCCGCACGCGCCCTCGCCGCGGACCTGCTCCCCCGCATCGACCGGGAAAAGCACCCGACCTGGTGGCTCCTCGTCCGTCTCCTGTACGACCGCAACGACCAGAGTTCCGAACTCGAACTCAGGCTCAATGCCGAGAGAAAGCTGGACACCAAGTCAGAGGTCCTTTTCTGCCTCGCGGAATATTGGCTGATCAGAGGCAAGGACGAAATCGCCTGGGCGTACCTGTCGCTGGTCCGTGACATGCGAAGGGAAGGAACTTTCACGATGCGGCTCGCTGCCGGGGAACTGGAGCGCCTCGGGACCCGGAGCGTCAACTAGTATGGAAGACCCGGCATTCGGGCGCCTGGTCGCGCTGCTCCCGCGCGACAGACCGGTCGCGGTGCAGACCCACGACAGGCCCGACATCGATGCCTTCGCCGCCGCGTATTCCCTTTCGCGGCTTCTCCAGCTCGACGGTTTCGACGCGAAATGGACGTGGCGCGGTCCCATCAGGAGCCGCAGCCTCGCAAACCTGATCCAGTACCTCCAAGTTCCCGACATCCCGTGGCCCGGTACCCCGGAAGCCTCACTGGTCATCGTCGACGGGATCCCGGAAAACGGCAACGTCTCGCTCGTACCCGGAAAACTCGTCGCGGCGATCGACCACCACGAATCCTCGGCCAGCTCCCTCGCCGAGTTCACGGACATCCGGCCGACCGTGGGCGCCTGCTGTTCCATCATCGCGGAATACTGGAAGCAGGCCGGCAGGATCCCCGGGAAAGCCATCGCGACGGCGCTGATGGCGGGCATCCAGTCGGACACCGATTTCCTTTCGCGGGAAGCCCACGACCTGGACCTCGAGTCCTTCGCTTCCCTTTCGCCCCTTGCCGACCGTGATGCCGCGACCGGCATCGTCAAGATCGCCATCGACTCGGACGACCTTTCGCTCATCTCGAGCGCGCTCGCATGGTCGGTCGTGGAACACGACCGCTTCTTCGCGGCCCTCCCGGAACCCTGCCGCCAGGAAGTGCCGTCAGTCCTCGCCGATTTCGCCCTGCGCGCGAGCGACGTCAGGATCGCCATCGTCGCCGTCGTCGACGAGGAAGGCTGCAGGATTTCCGTCAGATCCCGAGACCCGGCCCTCCCCGCCGCCGCGATCGTCCGCGCCACGCTCGAAGGCATCGGGTCGGGAGGCGGACATTTCCGCGGTGCGGGCGGATTCATCCCGGCCGCCACGTTTCCCGGAGAACGCCGCCTCATGGCGCGCTTTTTCGCCGTCATCGATTCGCTGGAACTGCACGTGAAAGGGAACTGAGAAAACAGGGAACGGCCCCCGCGATGCGACCTCGTTGCCGTGTTTCCTCGGCGAATGATATTGCTTGCCAGGGATCCCGAAGCGGATTATTGTCTCCAACCGCGCCCGCATGGCGATATTCTGTGAATTACCCTTCAAGGAGCGACCATGGCCAAGACGGTTCGCCGGGTCGAGATCGGCAGCCGCGTCGTTCTCGTAGTCGGAACGGCGCATATTTCCAGGGAAAGCGTCGAGGAAGTCACCTCGATCATCGAAACCGAAAAACCCGGCCGCGTCTGCGTGGAAATTGACGAAGCGCGCTTCCGGAGCATGACGGGCGGCTCGGATTGGGAGAGCCTTGACGTCGCGCGCATCATCAAGGAAGGCAAGGGTTTCTTCCTGCTCGCCAACCTCGCGCTGGCATCCTTCCAGCGGAGGCTCGGCGCCGGCGTCGACGTGAAACCGGGCGAGGACATGATCGCGGCCGTCAGGGCAGCGGAGGGCCTGGGCATTCCGTACTCGTTCTGCGATCGCGACGTGCAGATCACCCTGCGCCGGGCGTGGACCCGCTGCGGGGTATGGAGCAAGGCAAAACTCCTCGCGAGCCTCGTCTCCGGCGCCGTGACGAACGAAAAACTGTCCGCCGAGGAGATCGAGCGGCTCAAGCAAGGCAGCGAGCTCGACGACATGATGCGGGAACTCTCGGATTACCTGCCGAAGGTCAAGGAAGTCCTCATCGACGAACGCGACCGCTACCTTGCCGCGCGGATATGGGAAAGCAGGGAACCGATGGTCGTCGCCGTCGTCGGCGCCGGCCATGTCGAGGGAATCGCGGCGTGGCTCGCCCGTTTCGAGTCCGGGGAAGCGACGACCGACACCTCCACGATCGATTTCGTGCCTCCCCCTTCGGTCCTGTCCAAGGTCGCAGGCTGGCTCGTACCGGCGCTCATCGTCGGTCTTATCGGACTGGGATTCGCCCGTTCGGGAGCCGAGGTAAGCCTCGCCCTCATCCTCAGGTGGGTGCTCCTCAACGGCTCGCTCGCCGCTTTCGGCGCGGCGCTGTGCCTGGCCCACCCTCTCTCCATCCTCGTCGCCTTCCTCGGAGCGCCTATAGCCACCCTGAACCCCTTCGTCGGCGTCGGGCTGTTTTCAGGGCTCGTGGAAGCCGTCATGCGGAAACCCATGGTGCGGGACTTCGAACGGCTCAACGAGGATATAGGGACCGTCCGCGGATTTTACCGGAACCGGGTAACCCACATCCTCCTCGTCTTCTTCCTCTCGTCGCTCGGCGGCGCGATCGGCAACTTCATCGCACTGCCCTTCCTGGCAGGAGGAGCAGTCTGACCCGGGCATGAAGGCGCTTGCTCCGACGCCGTTAAAAAAAGGGCTCGGAATCGCCGTCCCGAGCCTTTCGCATGCGAGCAATACGCCTGTTACGGCAATTCATCCACCGTGGCCACGGGTGCTTCACCCGGGGGGTTGACATCCATGAAGTTTTTCATGACGTGTACGAGCAGGTCCATGAGACGCTTGCCTTCGATGACCTGTCCCATGATTTCCTTGTTCCGCGCTCCGCCCATGGAACGGATGTTCGTGACGAGGTCCGGGCTGGACCGCCGGTAATCCTTGACGAGGTCGGCGATCGCGTCGCTGAGCATCTTGTAGAGCCCGGCTTCGTCCTCGCAGATATCGCGTACGCGCTCGTTCGTGCCGTCCACCAGGCGCTGCAGGATCTGGAGCACGTCCTTCCCGTGCCTGAGTTCCTCGACGTAGCGCCTGAGTGCGGATGCAGTCATGCGCCCCGTGCCGGAAAACTGGTCCTCGAAGTCCACGATCCGGGGAACCGTCCGCTCGCACTGGAACAGGATGTTCGCCAGGTTGTTCTGGAAAACCTTGTCGTCGAAATATCCCTCGACGAGGATCTTCTTGATCGGCTCCTTGAGTTTCGGCTCGAAAATACTGAAGACGAAGGTCTTGAGGATGCGCAGGGGTTTTACGTGGGTGAAGCCGTAGGGCGTCTCCTTCCTCAGGAACGCGTCGGTTTCCTCGTCATAGCTGTCCGCCTGGAGGATTTCCATGTCGCCGAACAGACCCACGATATCGGAGGCGATGGCGTTCTCGTGAAGCTCGCGGCGAACGCGCTCCCGATCCTGGTCGAAACGGACCGACAGCCGTTTCCGGTAGAGATCCACGAAATCGCGCCGTTCCCGGGTCACGACCGGCTCGTAGAGCGGATCGTCCTTGAGGATGCGGATGAGGCTGAGCAGTATTTCCCGGTCGAGTCGGTAGGCCAGGACCTTGTTGAGCGCGGCGAAGATCTTGTCGATTTTCCTTCGCTGGTCCTCGCCCGCGGAATTGGATGAGTGCCGTTCGAGTATCCGGAGTACGTTGCCCCCGAGTGGCGGGTCGAAGGAAAAATCGGCGAGAAGATAGTACACGTCCATGAGTTCCGCGAGGAGCTGTCCGCCCTCCGAAGGCTGGAAATCCGGTTTCCGCCGGGAGTCGTCCATGTTGATCCCCGGATCGAAAAAACCCAGGACGCGCTCCCAGTCGTACTTGCAGATTTCGATGAACCGATCCATCTCGACGAGCTCCCCGTTGATGCCGGAGGCCGAGTTGAGGCTGGACAGCAGGTCGGCAAAGCGCTTGAATTCGGCGGAAATGGCGTCGAATTCCTCGTCGGTGCGGATGGCCCGTTCGACGCGGCCGCGAAGATCGTCATAGCTGAAGTACTTCTTCCGGTCCTGCTCCTCGGGCGGCAGGTTGCAGTCGATGAGGTAATCGTAATATTTTTGGGATACCCTCAAGTCGGCATTTGCGACGGTCTTGTGAACGAGCTCGACGAGTGGCCGGAGCGCCAGGGCGAACGAGTACACGGCCTGCGCGAAGCCTGGAAGAACCAGGCTGCCCCTGATCCGGTAATATGGCGGCTTGAGCTGCTCCAGCCGCTTCTGGAGCTTCCTGATCTCGGCTTTCCTGATCGTGTCATGGGACGACCCACCGAGAAGGCGCTTCCAGTAGTCTGTGATGATCGTCCATAAAGACATGCGGGAATTGTACCGCTCCGCGTCGTCCGGCGCAAGCGCGCATGGGCAACGGAAGTCTCAAGCCATCACCCGCGGCGACTCCCGGCTTTCCAGGTAATACCAAACGGCATCCCGGCCGACGCTCCGCCCGCTTTCCGCCGGCCAGGGAGATTTTTCGACCAAGGCTTCGGGGGCCACGATCGGGGCTTTCAGTTTGAGCGCCAGCGCAATGGCGTCGGACGGGCGGACGTCGCGTTTCCACGTCCGCAATCCCTGGCGATATACGATCCTCGCCAGATAGCGGCCGCCGTTGTCATCAATGCCGGGTATTCCAAGGGGTCCATCGTCGCGAAGCTCCGCGCGATCGAAACGAAATCCGTGGTCGCGGAACATCGAAACCAGGATATCATGCGTCCGGGGTTTCGACGGTGACACGCCCTCGAGTTCGAGGATGACCGTTCCGGCTTCCGAGGGGCCGACCGGCACACCCACCTTGCGTCCCGTGGTGAAATCCTCGAGAACGACGAGCGAAGCGGCTCCATCCCTGATGATTGCGATTCCGCGAACCCGCAGTTCAATCATTTTCGCGCGCATGTTCTAGAATATAGTGCTGGACGAATGATATTTCATTCCGACGGATCGTATTTCCCGGCGAGAAACTCCCAGATGCCGTATTTCCCCTTCCAGCCTGCGCATTCGAGGCGGAAATGCCGGACCGAAGGCCGAACCCTCCGCAGCGTGGCGGACCCGGGCAGCCCGTCATTGACAGCGCCTGAAAGCGACCGCTACACTTTCCATTGATCGCCGTATCGTCGAGTCGGAGATCCCGGAGCGGCGGGATGGGTGACGATCGGTCCCCGTCCGGAAAACGTCTTCAACCCTGCTCGAGAAAGGTCGCCGCATGTCCGATTTCCTGACGGACGCTGATTTTGAACTCTATCGCAAGCTCATCTACGACGAAAGCGGAATCCATTTCTCCGAAACCAACAGGTCCATCCTCGAAAGCCGCCTGCGCGAACGCCTGCGGGACAAGAAACTCGACAGTCTCCGCGACTATTTTTCGCTCATCACCAGCAACCGCGAAGAGCTCAAGACCCTCCTCGACTCGGTGACGACGAACCTGACGCGCTTCTTCCGCAACCAGGCGCATTTCGACGCGATGGAGAAGCACGTCGTACCGGAACTCCTCAAGGTCAAGCAGGCCGACGCCGGGCATACCCTTCGGATCTGGAGCGCCGGATGTTCCACGGGTGAAGAGCCCTTTACCATTGCCATGCTGCTCAGGGAGACCCTGCCGCCCTCCTGGAAATTCGAGATCGTGGCGAGCGACATCAGCCTCAAGTCCCTCATGGTGGGAAAGGAAGGCTTCTACAACGACGTCCGCGTCCAGGGCATCCCCGACAACTACCTCGCCAAGTACTTCGAGAAGAAACCCACCGGATACCAGATACGGGAAGACATCAAGAAATCAATACGTTTCGATTACCATAACCTGAAAAACGATTCCGGCCTCAGGAACATGGACGTCGTGTTCTGCCGGAATGTTCTCATCTATTTCGACGAAGTCGCCCAGAAAGCCTCGATCGAGCGTTTCTGGGAAGCCATGGCGCAAAAATCGTTCCTTTTCATCGGACACAGCGAATCGCTGTTCGGCATGAACACGAAGTTCGAATTCGTGAAGACCGATTGGGCCTGCTTCTACAGGAAATGGCTCTGACAATGCCCCGGAGGTTCCCGTGCCCTTGAAGGATCCAGTTTCCGTCCTCGTCGTCGACGACTCCGCCCTCATGAGAAACCTCGTGTCCAAGATGATCGAATCCACGTCCGGGCTGGTGGTGGCCGACAAGGCCATGAACGGGATTTTCGCGCTCCACAAGATCCCGCGCTGCAATCCCGACGTCATCGTCCTGGACATCGAGATGCCCGAAATGAACGGCATCGAGTTCCTCAAGGAACGCAAGCGCCTGGGGATTGACATCCCGGTCATCATCCTGTCCTCGGTCGCCCGGAAGGGCGCCGAGATCACCATGGAAGCCCTGGCCCTCGGCGCATCCGACTTCGTCACCAAGCCTTCCGGCTCGGTCTCATCGGATATCCACACGGTCGCCGGCGACCTTTCGAAGCTGCTCCTTGCGTATGGATCCCAGTACAAGCAGAACAGGAAGGAGGCGCCTCCAGCCCTCCGCTCGGAACTCCGCGAACGGATCATCGAAGCCTTCCCCGACGAAACACCCCTCGTCGAAGCCCGGAAGGCGCCCGAAAAGATCACGCCGCTGCGGCAGACCGGACGGATCGAGATCATCGCCATCGGGATCTCGACGGGAGGACCGAACGCCCTTCGCACCGTCTTCTCGAACCTGGACCTATCGCTGACCCAGCCGATCCTCGTCGTCCAGCACATGCCCGCCGGATTCACCGAGGAATTCGCGAAAAGCCTGAGCCGGGTCTGCCCACTCGAAGTGAGGGAAGCCGCGGACGGAGACCTCGTGAAACCGGGACGGATACTCATCGCTCCGGGAGACCGTCATATCGAGGTGGAAAAGAAAACCCTCGCTACGATCGTGCGCGTTACCGAAGGCCCGCCGGAAAACGGACACAGGCCAAGCGCCGACGTGTTGTTCAGGTCTGTCGCGAAGGAATTCGGCAACCACGCGCTCGGCGTCATCATGACGGGCATGGGCCGGGACGGCGCAAGGGAACTCGGATCGATCTATCGCGAGGGCGGTTACACCATCGGCCAGGATGAAGCGTCCTGCGTCGTCTACGGGATGCCGAAGGTAGCCCACGAGTACGGGTACGTCATGGAGCAGGTAGGACTGGAAGGCATGGCCGCCAGGATCCGCGAGGTCGCGGGGCAGCTCCGTTGAGGCGAAGCGTGCCGGGATCGTAAAAAAAAGCCGGCCTGAGGGGGCGAATTACCCCTCGGGCCGGCCGCTGTACGGATGGCGCCTGGCTTCAAGCCTGGACGACTTCCCGCACCTCGGGCACCATCTTCTTGAGATAGCTCTCGACGCTCATCTTGAGCGTCATGGTCGACATGGGGCAGGACCCGCACGCGCCCGTCAGCCTGACCATCACCCGTCCGTCGTCGGAAACGGACACGAATTGTATATCGCCGCCGTCCGCCTGGAGCGACGGGCGGACATCCTCGATGGCCTTCTTGATCGACTCGATATTCATGCGATCTCCTTGCCGATACCATACTGAAGCGGTGGGCGACGGGTCAAGTTCGCCCTGTCGCGCGGGGACCCGACCGGAACCTACTCGCCGAACAGCTCGAGCAGGTCCACGGTCACGCCGCGGATGATCCCCGACGCGCCCAGCATGCTCCCGTCCGTCGCCGAAAATGCGAATTCCGTCACGTCGAAATCCCGGATCGTTCCCTTCACCGAGGAAGGATCGAGCACGGCTGCGATGCCGGACAATACGATGCGGTTTCCGGATAGTTCGACTATTCCGTCCAGCCGGAAGATGGCCCCGCCCAGCTCGAACGACAGAGCCGACCTGAGCCTGGCGGAATCCCATGAGAGCGATCCGTCCGCCGATGTACGGATGCCATCGAAGACCGCCGCCGCGGCCGGGGAATCCGGCATGACGGCGAATGAACAGCCGTTGAACGAAATTCCGATTCTCCCCTCGTCCAGGAACGCCGTCATGGTCGCCGCGGAGAGCGGCGCGTCGCCCGAACGCAGCAGGAAGGGACCCGTTTCCCGCCTTGTCCTGAATTCGGGAACTCCCCCGTCGCCGGGAAACCGCAGCCTGGACAGTTCCATCCTGGTTCCCGCGACGCTTTCCGGAAGATGGGAAGGAAGCTCGATCTCCCCGAGGAACCTTACCGAATCATCGCGGAACAGGATCCGGCTCGGGAAAACCACGGCTTCGGCGAATTCGAAGGGTTCGAACGCGGCGACATCGATCGAGCCGTCCAGCCGGATCGATGTTTCCCCGGCTCGCACGGTGCCGGTGCTGACCGTGGACCGCAGTTCCGCGCTCATGCCCGCCGCCAGGATCCCATCCATCCCGAGCCGCAACGCGCCGAACGTGAACGTCGCCGTGGAGGTCCCGACGACCAAACCTTCGGGGATGGCTTCGCACTCGAAAGAATGGTCGGGCCGGAACTTCACGCGGTCGAATTCGAGGTTTTCCCCGCCGAGCCAGGCTGGCAGATTCACGGCTACCCTGGCTTCGATGATGCCTTGCTCCGCTTTCATGGACAGCAGACGCGACTTCCCTTCGTAGAGCGGCAGCCCGGTCTCGGATTCCGGTTCGAACACCGAATCGGGGAAGGACAGATCCGTAGCGGTATTGCCGGATACGGTGCCGACCGGGAATCCCATGGAGCCGAACTCGACGAAGGCCGAACGCGATTCCAGCGCCGCGAATCCATCCGGTCCCAATTCAACGGAAAGCCCCCGTGCCTGGGCGTCCCAGCCCATGATTGCCAGCGAAACGGGTCCCTCCACGGAACTCGCGTAAAAAACGCCGCTTCGAAGCGAGTTCGTGCTGACCGTGCCCGCAGGAAGTTCCAGCTCCGCCCCGCCGAAGGCCTCGGGCAGCACGAGATGACCTTCGCCTTCCGCCGCCCCGTTCCTGAATCCCGTCAACCGGAAATCCAGTACCCAACCGGGGGCGGATCCGAATTCGAGGAATCCGCGCGAAATGACCCCGGACAGTTCGCCGCCCGTCCTCATGGCGAATGACGCAAGCGGGACGCTTCCCTGTCCGGCCAGCTTGGCATCGCCGGAAACCGAAGCCCTAAGCATAAAAACTCCAGGTCCGATGCGTTCGATCACCGCCGAGGAGACCGCCACGCGTCCGATGCCCGGCAGGTCAGCCGTTCCGGCGGCGAGGGACCCCGATCCCGGATCCAGGCTCCATCCGGGCATGACGACCATGTTCTCGTACGCGATCGCGGCCGACACGGCGCCCGAGGGCGTATCGGGTCCGACGGCGCCGCCCGTGAAAACGAGCCCGGAATCGGGGAACGCCATCCCCGTCGCGGTGAGGCGAATGCCATCGAACCTGAGCGCCACGCCGCCCCGTTCGACGACATTGCCTGCGATATCGGTGAAGGTGCCTCGTCCGCAGTCGGAGACGGGCCTGCCGACAATGCCGCCGGCCTCGATCCGCAGCTTCGCGAACCCGGGGAACGAAACGTCCGGCGGTTGGCCGGGATCGCCCTCCGCGGGCGGCTCGGTATACCTTCCGCCGGGCGGAGGCTCCAGTTCGAAATGGCCGATCGTCACCGAATCGCCGACGACGACGACGTCCCGTGCGATCCCGAAGAATCCGCGGAGCAGGACACGGGCGCGGATGCCGTCAACTTTCCCCGCCACCCGGTACCCGCTCGCGTCGATGAAGGAGAGCGGGGCGTCGCTCCGCTCGGTCCACGAAGGCGGATCGATCAACCTGGACGGTTCCGGGGCCGGTCCGCCTTCAGGCAGGTAGTCCGGAAGCGGATCCACGAAACGCAAGCCTTCCGTGCCGATGGGAATCGATTCGCCGCGAACGGGTGCCCCGGGTGCGGTGGCGCATGACGCGGCAACGCACAACACCGCCGCACATGCGGCGATACGATGGAGGAGAACGGAAGGTCGGCGGTTCGGGCTGGTCTCAGGGTGCATGGCGCGCTCCATCATGGCTTCACGAACGCCAGGGTGCCGTCGCGTCCCGGCTCGAAGCGCCCGAGATAGCGGCCACCGCTCACCACGATGGCCCCGGACCAGCCGCGATCGGCATCGAAGAGCTGGAAAACGACCGAAGAACCGTCGGCGGGCAGGATTTCGCGCCCGCTACGCCTGACCGGATCGCTTGTTCCGTCGGCCGCCTTGATGGAAGTCCCGAGCGCTTTCCCTCCCAGTCGTATCGTCCACGCGCCGCCCGAGCGCGCCGCGTACAGGAGCCTGCCGGAAGCGTCGATGCCGAGTCCCTCCGCTTCGTCGTAAGGACCATGGCGAATCTTGCCCGAGTACAGCGATTCCCCGCCCGCATCCTTGACCTCGAAGGCGGCGGAATTCCCCGGAAAATCCAGGAACCGGAGTTCAGTGAAGGGACCCATCCGGGTGCCCGAAAAGGAAACGTACCAGCCATCGTCCCCGTCTCTCGTCGCGACGACGGACGGGAAACCGCCGTCGAGCGAGCCATCGGCCGTCCACCAGTCGAGTTCCGTCGCAAGAACCGAGCGTTTCCCGTCCGAAAGCAGGGCTTCCCCGCCTCCTTCGGACACCACATCCAGGATCATCCGGGAACCGTCCCTGAGGATGCCAAAACTGCGGAGATCGCCGTCGATCCTCGTCTGGAAGCCGTCCCCGGTGACCCAGGCACCGCCCTTCAGGTCGTCGACGATCGCCGCGAAGCGCGATCCGTCGGCCGAGTACCGCAGGCCGCGAACGCCAAGGAAAGGTCCGAAGCGCGTTTTCGTCTCGACGACATACGAAAACTTTCCGTCCGCCTCGACGAAGGCGGCGCGGCGACCGGTCGGATCGACGACCGCCACCGGTCGCCCATCGGACCCTGATTTGTCGCCCGCGGCCGCCGGCGGATACGGACCGAAGGGACCGGCGATCTTCCTGCCGGCCTCCATGATGAACCACATCCATCCATCGGGACCGGAACGGGCGGACGCGTATCCGGGCGTACGGCCATCGGAGGCCCACCCGGCAAACCGGACGGCGGCGAAGGGACCGTATGCGATATCGTTGTGGCAAAAAAACGCCCTGCCGCGATGGTCGAGCGCCGCGTATGCGAACGATGAACCGTCAGGCGACAGGACGAAAGGTTCAAGCTCCGCCCAGTCGCCGAGGAGGCGCCCTTCAACCGCGTAGCGCATGCCGCCTGAGTCCGTGACCCGGCACAGGAATTCCGCCTGAGGCCCGAGGAAGGCGACCGTCGTTCCGTCGATCGCGAACGGGAATTCAGCGCCATCGACGACGGTGACGGGGACTCCATCGGCGTTTTCCGCCGAGAAGGCAAGGCGTTTCCCGTCGGGGCTCCACCCCAGGAGACGGGCGGAACGGTAGGGACCCGAAGCCGCCCCGCCCGTGACGACTTCAATCGCACCATCGGCGTCACGAGCCACCAGGGCGGTTCGTTTCCCTCCCGGCGCCGTGGAAACCTCCAGAATTTCCGCGTACGGCCCCAAGCGAGAACCATCCTGGAACACGATCCACCGCGAACTTTCGCCTGCAGCCTGGGCAAGCACCGAATACGAGCCCGGGAAAACCCCGTACGCTTCGACGATGACCTCCCCCGATTCGGGCCTGACCGGCAGGGAAACGCGTTCCTCCGCCGCCCCGGGTGTCACGCGGACGACGAGCGAGAGTGCAATCAGGGCGCCAAACCATGTATTCCGATGCATTGGTACGGTATGTCTCCATTGGAATCCCCTGGCCGGGATGCACTGTCGAGTATGGCGCCCCGAGGCCGGCAGGGCAAGCCGGATCGACGTCGATAGCCCTGTTCCCGTGTTCCATGCTATGATTACCAGCTGAATTCCATCTTCGGATTCGTTCGCGAAATCCCTTTATCCCGGTGTCGGACGCCGGATCGTCCAGGGGAAAGACTCCTCAGGGACGGCGTCGCCGGGAGAAATGGCGACGCTGACGCTCGGCAACCATTGCCCGTCGAGGAACGTTCATGGCCAGAACGATAGTATTCGTCAACCAGAAAGGCGGCGTCGGCAAGACGACAAGCGCCATCAACCTGGGCGCCTACCTGGCGCTCGCGGGCAACAAAGTTCTCCTCGTGGACTTCGATCCGCAATCCAACCTCACGAGCGGCGTCGGCGGGAAAAACGGGTCGAAGGGCATCTACGAAGTCATCTCCGGCACGGCATCCCTCGAGGAGATACTCGTCCGGACCAAGGTCGACCGCCTTGACCTCGCCCCTTCTTCCATCGACCTGTCCGGCGCGACCGTCGAGCTGATCGACCGGGACGACAGGAACAATTTCCTCAAGCGGGCGCTGGCCTCGGTCCTCGACCGGTACGACTTCATCCTCGTCGACTGCCCACCCTCGCTCGGCATCCTCACGCTCAACGGCCTCTCGGCTGCCGACGAAGTGCTCATCCCCCTCCAATGCGAATACTTCGCACTCGAGGGCCTGTCGCTCATCCTGAAGACCATCAGCCTCGTCCAGAGAAGCATCAACCCGCACCTGAAAGTCGGAGGCATCCTGTTTACCATGTACGATTCGCGCACCCGGCTCGCCCAGGACGTCGTCCAGCAGGTGACGCAGTACTTCAAGGACAGGGTTTTCCGGACAATCGTGCCGCGCAACGTGCGACTGTCGGAAGCCCCGTCGCATGGACTGCCGGTCTGCCTGTACGACGCGGACTGCATCGGCGCCAGGAGCTACGAAAAACTTGCCGCGGAGGTGATCGAACGTGGCTAAGCACGGATTGGGCAGGGGACTCGGAGCGCTCATCCCGGAAAGCGAACTGGAAATCACCGTGTCCCCGGCGTCGGGGCGCAACGCCACGGTCGACGAACCGGTTCGGGCCGAGGCCGAGGCATCCCACGGGATCCGGATGGTACCCCTCGGTCGAATCCGCACGAGCCCCGATCAACCGCGTAAGGCCTTCAACGAGGAAACCCTGCGGGAGCTTGCCGACTCGATAGCGCGCCACGGCGTCATCCAGCCGATCGTGGCCGAGGACGACGGCTCGGGCGGATTCGTCATCATCGCGGGCGAACGCAGGTACCGGGCCGCCGAAAAAGCAGGGCTCCGCGAGATTCCGGTGATCGTCAGATCCTTCTCCCACGAGAAGAAACTCGAGATCGCCCTCGTCGAGAACGTCCAGAGGGAAGACCTCAACCCGATCGAGGAAGCCGAAGCCTATCGATCCCTCATGGATCTCACCGGCTCATCCCAGGAAGAAATCTCCGAAAAGGTCGGCAAGAGCCGGTCGGCCGTCGCGAACGCGCTCAGGCTGCTCAAGCTTCTGCCGGAAGCCATGTCCTCGGTACGGTCAGGAACGCTGTCTGCCGGTCATGCACGTGCCGTCCTCTCGGTGCTCAATCCATCCGACCAGGTCGTCCTGTGCAGGCGGATCGCCGAACAGGAACTTTCCGTCCGGCAGGCCGAAGCACTCGCCGCCGAACTCAACAATGGCGGCCGCGCATCCTCCGCGGTACACGCGAGGAAAGCGCCGCGCCCCCTTCAGCCGGAAATCGCGGAACTCGAACAGCGGCTGATCGGCTACCTCGGCACGAAAGTGACGCTCAAAGGCGACTCCAGGAAAGGCGCCATCACGATCGAATACTTCTCGCTCGATGATCTGGAACGCGTCATCGAGCTCATGACGAACAACCGGGCATGAATCGCGAGGTCGCCATGAACCGCCAGGGACGATTCCCGGCTGACGGCGAAAGCCTTCGCCCTTGACGCGGAACGGCGGAATCGACATCATAAAAGCGGATTCGGACGTACTCGGGATCAAGATTCCCGGTACTCTCATCCCCATACGAACAAGGAGATCCCAATGAGTACGATCGAATATGTCGAGGCGAGGGAAATACTCGATTCCCGCGGAAACCCAACCGTCGAAGTCGATGTCGTCCTCGAAGACGGCACCGTCGGCCGTGCAGCCGTCCCCTCGGGCGCCAGCACCGGCGAACACGAGGCCGTCGAACTCCGCGACGGCGACAAGACCCGCTACCTCGGCAAGGGCGTCCTCAAAGCGGTCGAGAACGTCAACAACGTGATCGCCGGCGAGCTCATCGGCCTCGATTGTCTCGAACAGGTGGATATCGACCGTACGATGATCGACCTCGACGGAACCGAAAACAAGGGCAAGCTCGGCGCCAACGCCATCCTCGGCGTCTCCATGGCCTGTGCCCGCGCCGCGGCCGAGTTCCTCGGAGTTCCGCTCTACAAGTACTTGGGCGGTGCCCACACGACGCTCCTCCCCGTCCCCATGGCCAACATCATCAACGGCGGCAAGCATGCCGACAACAAGATCGATTTCCAGGAGTTCATGGTCATGCCTGTCGGCGCCCAGAGCTTCCGGGAAGCGGTCCGGATGACCGCGGAGGTATTCCACTCCCTCAAGGGCATCCTCAAGGCCGCCGGCAACAGCACATCCGTCGGTGACGAGGGCGGGTTCGCCCCGAACATCGGCAACGACGAAGCGCTCGACTACATCATGAAAGCCATCGAGAAGGCCGGCTACAAGCCCGGCGAGCAGATCGGCATCGCTCTCGACCCGGCGGCGAGCGAACTCTTCGAGGAAGGCGAACGAAAGGGCTACAAATTCTGGAAGTCCAACCCCGGGAAGCTGTTCAGCACCGATGAGATGATCGAGCTTTACACGAAGTGGGTGAACAAGTACCCCATCGTCTCCATCGAGGACGGCCTCGACCAGAACGACTGGGATGGCTACGTCAAGTTCACGAAGGCGCTCGGAGACAGGCTCCAGATCGTGGGCGACGACTTCTTCGTCACCAACACCAAGCGGCTCGAAAAAGGCATCGCCATGGGTGCCTGCAACTCGATCCTCATCAAGGTGAACCAGATCGGCACCATTACCGAAACCATCGAGTGCATCGATACTGCCAAGCGGGCCGGCTACACCGCCGTCGTGTCGCACCGCTCCGGGGAAACCGAGGACACTTTCATCGCGGACCTCGTCGTTGCGCTCGGGACCGGCCAGATCAAGACCGGCTCCATGAGCCGCACCGACCGCATCTGCAAGTACAACCAGCTCATGCGGATCGAAGACGCCATGGAAGGCATCGCCGAGTATCCGGGAAGCAAAGCTTTTTACTCCCTGAGGAAATAAACGCACGCCGCCAATTGGCGAATGCAAACCGGCCCCCCTGCCGCATCGGCGATGCTGCAGGGGGGCCGGTTTTTTACAGTATGGTAATCGATCGAGCAATACAGGGAAAAACCGCATGAACCGTCGTCGGGCTCGGGATGAAAGGTCCTCACGTTCGACCGATCTTCTTCAGGATGTCATCCAATTCCGCTCCGTCAATCCGTGCGTTCCGGCGGAAGCTTTTGACCAGGAACGCCCTTTTCCCGTTCTTCGCGTTGAAGTCTACCTCCACGGGATCATCATCGATCAGGATATCGCCACCCATGTCCCTCAGGTCCTTCCTTGCCCCCAGATCATGCGGATCGTAATCCTCCCTGCAGATCAATGCACGAAAATATTTCCTGATGCCATGATGCATGAGGATCCCGTATGCCCTGGATTTTTTCGAATTGGTCCACAATACAAGTTCATGGTTTTTCGAGAGGGTCTCGAGGAACCCGACGATGCCGGGCCGTAGGGACGCTCCCAACTCGTCGACGAGGGTATTGTCCAGGTCGATGGCTATCTTCATCGCATCACCCCGGCCGACCTGGCAGCGCTGTCCATCGTCGTGCGCCATCCTCCGGGACGGACCCTGCCATGCCTTCGACTCGGCCATTTCCACTCCCGGTCCTGCCGCAATGGCTCGTCGCCAGGCGGGTTCCGGCACGTTCCCGCTCGCGAGGCTCCCGCTTTGCGCGCAAGGCCCTACCGTATCGTCTTCATGTGAAAGAGCATCCGTTCCCGCCGGAACCCAAGCTTTCCATACAGGTTGTTCGCGCGTTCGTTATCCAATTCCGTATGCAGCTGGATCCTGCGGCAATCTTCTTTCCGGGCGCATCGTTCGATGGTCCGCATGATCGTTTCGGCGACTCCCCTGCCCCGGTACCCCGGTTCGACATACAGATCGTCCACGTTCCATGCCATACCTTCCGACCAGACGCTGTACACGAGCTGGACATTGGCGAACCCGACGATCGCAGCTCCGTATTTGGCCACGAACACCCTCATGATCGCGGGCATCCCGAGTATTTCCCTGTAAATCGACCTCATCCCCGACTCGTCCGGGAAATTCATGCTGTCCCAGTATTGGTATTGTTCCTTGACTTCTTCGATGAAGCGAATATTCAGCCTGCAATAGTCGGATTCATCCCCGGGAACACATTCCCTGACCGTGGTTCCGTCCATGATTTCCTCCGGGTTCAGTTCAGCTGCACCGCTCCATCGTCCTTGCATTTCTCCAGCATCGCTTCCGCCTCGCGTCTTCCCACGAACCTTCCGAAACCGATCCTGATTTCCGGGAATCTCGAGAAAATGACCGTGATGAATGCCCTGATGCGATCGAGCTCCACCGACCCGAACTCGACGATCTCGTCCTCCGGCTTCACGATCGCCTTGAGATCCGTCTCCCCGCCTTCGGAGAACTCGAGGATGCCGATCGCCCGGCATTCCACGATATCCCCGGAATGCAGCTCGTTCTCCGTGATGACGAAACAGTCGATACCGTCCCCGTCCTCCCCCCTCGTACCGAGGATGAAACCGTACGGAAACGGATATGGTTCCAACAACGCGTCCGTCCTGAGATGCTCGAGCGTTGCCTCGTCGAACCTGTTCTTCAGATTATAAACGTCCCGGAATCAAGTTTGAAGTGCGAGAGGAAGACCCCAAAAGGCCTCTCGCGGTGTCCGGTAGCCTAGCAACTTCCTAGGGCGATTATTGAGCTTATCGACAATCCTGGCAAGCTCTTTTTCCGTTAGGTCCGCAAAGGATCTGCTCTTTGGCAAATATTGCCGGAGCAGTCCGTTCGTGTTTTCGTTTAGCCCCCGTTCCCAAGAGTGATATGGGTGGGCAAAGTAGACCTTGCCGCCAAGGCGTTTTGCGAGTTCCTTATGCTTGGCAAATTCCTTGCCGTTGTCGACTGTATATGTCTTCCTGTACTTCTTCGGTATGTTCCTGAATGCC
>JAPLSN010000007.1 GCA_026398615.1 Spirochaetota bacterium
CTTCCCGAACGGAAGCCTCATCCTGGGTGGTCCGGACCTATACTACCAGTACGCGGACCAGGGCGGGACGAGCTTCCAGCCGGGCGAGAGCCGGACCTACCGGCTGGTCAAGGGCAACGTGCAAGCCGGCTCCTTCACCTGGCGGGTCAATGCCGACCCGAACGGGAGGATCAACGAGCTGGACGAGACCAACAACGGGAAATCCCTTGCGGTCACCGTGGGGAACTGATGCCTTGTCGCAATCCGGAAGCGCGGCGGCAACCGCGTTTTCCCGACGCCGTGGAGCTATAATGAAAGCAGCTTGACCAGCACCGGTCGCCGACCAAGACCATGCGGCGCGGAGTACCAGGCCGGGACTCGGTTCCGATCGACCGCGAGCGGCCGGCGTCCATGCCGGAATTCGATACGAAAGGACGGAAGTGCCATGAAGAAAACCTTGATTGCGATGTCGTTGGCGGCCCTGTGCGCGGCGAACGCGGCGGCCCTGCCGGGATTCTACGAGATATGGATCCAGACCGGCAACGTCGCCGGGGCCGGGACGGTCTCCGCCATCTCCATCACGCTGGTCAACGCCGCCGGCAAGGCATCCCCGGTCGTCCCGCTCAAATTCAGCACGACGTTCAAGACGCCCTTCGGCCCGAACCAGCTCGACAAGTTCACGGTCAGGCTCGACACCGACCTCGGCCCGATCAAGGGCATCGTCGTCAGGAGCGACGGCTCGGGGAAGGAACCGGAGTGGTACTTCGCGGGCGCCGTGGTCTACTGGACGCCGCCCAAGGGTGGTCTGGACACGAGCATCCCCGTGGAAGGCGACAGGAACTACACGCGCTTCAAGTTCGTCAACTGGATCAACGCTTCCAATAAATGGACCGCCGTTGTCGAGACGACCGACATCAAGGCGACCGGGCTCAAGGCGCCGACCGGCCTGGCGGCCAAGGCTTGGGCAGCCAACGAGATCGTTCTGACCTGGCGCGACAACGCATCGAACGAGACCGGCTTCAGGGTCGAATACTGTCCTTCGGGGACGAACAACTTCACCGGCTACATGACGCCATGGACCACGGGACCGAATGTCGTCACGCTCGATGCGAGGAACCTCCAGGTCGGCAGGTCCTGGGATTTCAGGGTCGGCGCATACAACGCCACCGGGACCAGCGGATACTCGGACATCGCGACCTGCGCCACTCCAGCGGCCACGACGGTCGTCGCCCCGACCGGACTGGCCGGCTCGGCCCTCGACACGCGCTCGCTCAAGCTGACGTGGCGGGACAATTCCTTCAACGAGCACCGCTTCGAGATCGAGAGCTCTGACGCCCAGGGCGGCACCTACTCGCGCTGCGTCTGGACCGCCGCCAATGCCGTAGCCTACAACGTCGTCGCCGTCAACAACGGGTCGACACTCCTCAGGCACGGGACGACCTACTGGTTCCGGGTCCGGGCCGTGAACGATAGCGATCCTTCGGCTCCTTCCGCCTGGACCGCGCCGGTTTCTGTCACGACAAAGACGCTGCCGGTGCCCCAGGCCCCGACGGCGCAGGCTCTCTCGCCGAGCCTGGTGCGGCTCACATGGCCCGCGGTCGACAGGTCGGCGTATCCCAACATGACCGTGCGCGTCGATCGAAGCACCGACAATGTCACCTTCGCGCCCGTCGGCAACGGCGTGGCCGGCACGGCGGTGACGTTCGACGATCGCTGGGTGACCCCCGGCAAGACGTATTACTACCAACTGAAGACCTCCGACGAGAGCCAGTTCTCCCAGCCTTCGCCGGTAGGGCAGATCGCGGTCCCGCTGACGGTCGAGGTTCCGGCCCCAACAAGCCTGGTCGCCACCGCCGACGCGTGGGACACGGTGAGGCTGCGGTGGACGTACGTTGCGTCCATCGGAACCTTTTTCAAGGTGGAACGGAGCACGAGCGGCCCTGGCGCCGACTTCACGCAGATCAACGCCACGGTCGTCGATGCCAACAGCCGCCTCAACGGCGGCTGCGCCCCGAGCACGACCTACTGGTACCGGGTCAAGGCGCAGAACGCGAACGGCGAATCGCAATACTCGAACGTCGCCTCGGTCAGGACGCCATTCTTCCTGCCGGCTCCGACCTCGCTGGGCGTGACGGGAAGCACGAGAACATCGGTCCAGCTGTCCTGGATCGACAACCGGTCAGGCTACGAGCAGGGGTTCAAGGTCGAGAAGGCCACGTCCGCCTCCGGCCCCTTCACGGACGCCGCGACGGTCGGACTCGCCGGCGCAAACAGCTTCCAATACAGCGTGAGCAACCTGAACCCGGGCACGACCTGCTGGTTCAGGGTCTGCGCCTACCTCGGGAATGATAAATCCGGGTACACGAATATCGTTTCGGCGACCACCGAAGGCGTTCCGATACCCGCGCCGCCTTCGAATCTGCAGGTCGGCGCGATCACGACAGACTCGGTCCAGCTATCATGGACGCACGATGCGGCGTCGACGCGGTATTTCATCATCTTGCAGAGCAACCAGCAGGATTCGGGCTTCAGGAGCATCGACCAGGTGGACGCGTCAGTCAAGTCCTGCGCGGCGAGGAACCTTGTCCCGGGAACCACGTACTGGTTCAAGGTAACAGCCAAGAATTCCGAGAACCAGGTGTCAGCCGACTCCAACACGGTCCGCGCCACCACGAACACCGCCCCTCCCGCCGCGCCATCGAACTTCCGCGCCCTCAATCCGACGACCAACACGATCCTTCTCGACTGGGTGGACAATTCCAACAACGAGAAGACGTTCCAGATCGAACGCAGCACGCAGGCAAACTCGGGATTCTTGAACGTCGGCCACGTCGACGCCAACGTCAGGACGTTCACATCGACCAACCTCGCGCCGGACACCGCATACTGGTTCAGGGTGCTGGCCCAGAACGACACGGGATCCTCGGCCTGGTCGAACACGGCCAACGCCACCACTGCCAGGGACGAGGCCACGCTGAAAATCGTCAACAACACGAAGTACGCCATCGTCGACCTGGCGGTGAACGGCCAGCAGAAGCTCACCCAGGCGACCGCGATCCCGACGGGCCAGTCGCGCGACTTCACCATCACGCCCACCGGCACGGTCAACTACGTCCTCGGGGCCGGCATGTACTCGGGGAACGTGAAGACGGTTCTGTTCCAGAAGTCCGGGAGCGCCACCCTGTCGTTCGGCCAGACGGCGACCGTCACGTATGCCAACCCGACCATCGCGGAGGTCATGGGCAACTTCGGGAGCCAGGCGACATGGACGGGAACGGTCGCGGGGGTCAAGGTGCGGTTCGTGTTCTCGTCCGCCGGGACATGGAAGTATTACAACAGCATGACGGCCACGACGCCCACGAGCAGCGGAAACGTGACCCTTGCAAGCTGGGGCAACAATGCAGCGAGCTGCGTCTTCACCCTGAACAGCACCTGGAAGGACATCACGCTGACCTTCAAGCCCGCAAGCTTCGACTTGCCGCTGGAATTCAACAACACGGTCGTGAAGTTCACGCTTGTCCCATGACGGGCGGCCCGGGGCTGACGGCCCCGGGCCGCATATCCCCGCCGGCGCCGGGAAAGCGGCAGGCGACCGCACACAGCGACACGGGATCGCTTCGTGCCTCGTGCCGGTACGCCCTGTCAGCTGAGGCTCTTTCAGAAGTCGTCTGACTTTTCAAGGAGCCTCAGCCAGAATCGGATTCGAGGTGCACATGATGGAGCGGCCCGGAACGAGATGGACCCTTGCGATCACCGGATTCCTTTTTCTTTCATGCGCCTGTCTCTTTGCCCAGACGGCGCATTCGGTCGCGTACGACGGCAACGGCAAGACCTCGGGCAGCGTCCCCGTGGACAAGGGAAAGTACGTGTCGGGAAAGCTCGCCGTCATCCTGGACAACACGGGAAAGCTGGCGCGGACCGGGTACCGGTTCGGCGGATGGAACACGGCGCGCGACGGTAGCGGCAAGGATATCGCCGCCGGTGCCAAGTACAGGATGCCCGATGCGGACGTGACGCTGTACGCGAAATGGATATTCGACAGGACCCAGCTGCCCAAAACCTGGTCGTACAAGGTGATCTTCGACGGACAGTCCGCGACAACGCAGGCGAATCCGGAGAACAAGACCGTCTCGGGGCCCGCGACGACCGTCGGCGCCCTGCCCGTCGCCCCGACGCGGAAGGGCCATGCCTTCGGGGGCTGGTACACGGCCCCGAAAGGCGCGGGAACGAAATTCACGGCAACCACGCCGGTGACGGCCAACCTCACCGTCCACGCGAAATGGACGCCCGTCGTCTGCACGGTCATTTTCGACGGCCAGGGGGCCACCACGGCGGCACGTCCCGCGAAACTGACCATCACCGGCCCGGAGACGACCGTCGGCAAGCTGCCCTCCATGCCCGTGCGCGAAGGCTACAATTTCGACGGTTGGTTCACGGCCCCGAAGGGCGGTGGCGCGCAGTTCACCGGGGATACCGAGTTCGCGGCGAACATCACGGTCTACGCGAAGTGGACGAAACCGTACGCGCTCGGCGACACCGGGCCCGCCGGCGGCCTGGTGTTCCACGACAAGGGCAAGTTCACCGACGGGTGGCGATACCTGGAGGCGGCCCCGAGCGACCAATCCACCGGGATGCAGTGGTGGGACGAGGAAATCCGGACCGGCGCGACCGGGACGGCCGTCGGGACGGGCAAGGCGAACACCGAGGCGATCGTGAAAGCGCTGGGGACGGGAAGCTATGCGGCGAAAACCTGCTCGGACCTGGTCCTGGGCGGCCGCGACGACTGGTTCCTCCCGTCGAAAGATGAGCTCAACCTGATGTACTGGAACCTCAAGAAAGCCGGGTCAGGCGGGTTCGCGGCCTGGTACTGGAGCTCCTCGGAGAAGGGCGTCGGCAACGCGTGGCTGCAGTACTTCGACGACGGCACCCAGAGCGGCGATTACGGCGTCCACTCCGGTCACGTGCGCGCCGTGCGGGCTTTTTGACCGCGCTTCCTCCATTTACAATCCGGGTCCGGCAGTGCATACTCGCAGGCCATGAAGAACCTTGGACAGTTGCTCTCCGACCCGATGGCCGGAGAATTGATCGAGCGCCTCGTACGCTACGCGAAGATCGAGACGACGAGCGATGCCCACGTCGAGGCGATCCCTTCGACCGCGACCCAGTGGGACCTCGCCAGGCTCCTCGTCGACGAACTCGCGGAAATCGGCGTCGAGGACGTGAGCCTGGACGAGCACTGCTATCTCATCGCCCGCATCCCGGCATCCCCCGGTTGCGAAAACGCGACCCCCATTGGCTTCATGGCCCACATGGACACCTCGGGCGAAGTCTCCGGCAAGGACGTGAAGCCCCGCGTGGTCGAACGCTGGGACGGCAGACCCGTGAAGCTCTCCGAAGGCCGCGTCCTGGATCCCGCGGAGTACGAGGAACTGGCCGATTACTCGGGCGACACGATCGTGGTCACGGACGGCACCACCCTCCTCGGTGCGGACGACAAGGCCGGCATCGCCGAGATCATGGCCGCGGTCCGGCACTTCCTGTCCCATCCGGAGGCGAAACACGGCCTGGTCGAGATCATGTTCACTCCCGACGAGGAGACCGGCAAGGGCATGAACCTTTTCCCCGCGTCGAAAATCGCATCGAAGGCCTGCTACACCCTCGACGGGGGCCGACGCGGCGAGATCGAGACGGAGTGCTTCAACGCGTACGAGGTCAACGTGAGGTTCACGGGCAAGTCCATACACCCCGGCTATGCCAGGGGAAAGATGGTGAACGCCGTCTCCATGGCCGCATCCTATGTTACCATGCTCCCGCAGGCGGAAAGCCCCGAAGGTACCGATGGCTGGTACGGCTACTGGGCCGCGATGGAGATTTCAGGCGGCGTCGAATCGGCCGGAGTCCACCTGATCGTCCGCGACTTCACCCATGAGGGCATGACCCGGCGTCTGGAAGCCTGCGAAGCCTTCGCGAAAGCCGTGGAAGCGCGCTTCCCCGGCGGCAAGGCCGAGATCCAGTCCAAGTTCCAGTACATGAACATGCGAAGGAAGCTCGACGACAACCCCATCGTGCTCGAAAGGCTCTTCGAGGCGGCCCGGGACGTCGGCGCCGAACCCTACTCCAAGCCTATCCGCGGCGGTACCGACGGCGCCCGCCTCACGGAACTCGGCATACCCACCCCGAACCTGTTCGCCGGCATGCACAACTTCCACTCGCGGCATGAATGGGCGAGCGCGTCCGAGATGGTGCTGGCTACCCGCGTACTCATAAAACTCGCGGAACTCTGGACCCGGTGAGCGGCCTGCGCTGGCATGGAACGGTATATAAAAACGCAGCGTCCCGGATCGGAGTATGCCGATGGAGAACGAACCCAAAAGCCGTACCGTTCGGTCGGAGGTCATCGCCGTCCCGGGGATCCTGCCCGTACCGCTCTATTCCTTCCCGGAATCCCGCGACGGCGTCCTCAGGGAAAAGGTGAGGAACCACGCGAGGCGGGGCGTTGTTTCGACGAGGTGGCGGGGCTCATCGGACGGATTCACGAAATCGAGGACGGGATACGCAACGCGGTGGCGATCGAATCTGTGGCCCGGGAGACGGGCCGCTTTACCATCTGAACGTCGGGCGACGGGATTTCCGCGGGGCGGCGCTCCCCTCCCCCGTCATTTCCCCCGCAGAACCGCGGCTATGTACATGGTTTCCTCGTCCTTGGCGACGAGGTGGTCATGGTACGGCCCGAACTCCTTTTCGAGGCGATCCAGCCAGACCCTCGCCCCGTCCCGGTCTCCCAGCTTGTAGTGCGAGAGCAGGCCGAGCAGGCAATATCCCCGCCAGTAGTCCGACACCCATTTTTCGCCGACCTTGCCGCCGATCGATTCCGCTATCTCGGCCCGCAGGGCTTCGTCCGTGAGCCCATCGACGAGGGCCGCGCAGTCGGCGTAATCGCCCTTGTTATAGAAGTATTGTGCGCGGACGTAGGGCTGCAGCGACTTGGCGAAGTTGAGCTCCTTGTCCTTGCCGGCATAGCGCCTGGACACGTTGAAGTCCAGCCTCGACAGGGGGAACTCGACGATGTAATCCTTGCTCCGGAGGTATTCCGAGGAGAGGCGGTCGGTCTCGACGTATTTCCCGTCGGCGTCGTACACGAGGATCGTGCGGAGTTCGATGTCCCGCGAGTAGCTCACGAACATGAAGGTCCGCGAGTAGGTCTGCATGGTCGAATACGGAGCCAGCTCGATGCGGCGGCCGTCGCTCGAATTGGAATCCGCTTCATCGAAGGCGGCGGGTTCGATCACGATGGTGCAGGGCAGCTCCGTGTTGTTGTTGACGGTCAGCCGGTAGCTGAAGGTCGTGCACGACGCCGCCAGGACGAAGCCACCGAGGATGGCCGCGACCGACTTCGCGCGCCGCCCGAACCGCGCGCCGCGCATATCCATGGCCGCGCTCATGGCTTTTCGGCGTAGCCGCCGGCGAAGTCCATGACGGACATGGCGCCGTAGACCTTGTGCTGGCCCACGCCCACCCCCACGACCAGGAACTGCGCGTTGAAGATGTTCGCGCGGTGGCCGCGGGACGGCACCCCGTCGTCCACGATGAGCTGGATGACGATGTCGCGCGCGGCCTTCCCGCCGTACGCGATGTTCTCGCCGGCCGTGCTCTTCCACGAACCGTAGCGCTGCATCCTGTCGAAGGGGGAACTCCTGTCGGAGCCGTCGTGGCCGACGGTCCCCTTCGGCCCCTGGTCCTTCACGTGATCACGGCAGGCTTGCCACAGGCCCCTGGACGCGGAGAAAGGCGACAAGGGCTTCTGGGACGAAAGGACCTTGATCGCCTCGTCCACCGCCTTGACTCCCTCGTTCAGGGAAATCCCGATCTCGCCCGGTTTTTCGTACACGCCGTTTCTTATGAACGAGCGGTACTCGCGCAGGCGTTCGACGTAGGCCTGGGGATTCATCCGAGCGAAGTTGAGCTCGGCGATCACCTCGATTTCCACCTGGGACATGAACGAAAGGTCCGCGACGCCCTTGTTCGGGAGGACTCCCTCGCGGGAACCGTCCGCGGAGCTTGCGGGCGCACCCGGCGTCGGGACGGTCGGCGCGGTCGGACCGGCCGGCAATGGCGCCAGCGGCGACGAAGGCCCGGCGGGTGGAATCGGGGCCACCGACGGGGGGGGAGCGGATGCCGGCTCAGGCTTCCCCGGAGCCGCCGCCGCGACGGGCGAGACGGGATACGCCGACGCGACGGCCCCGAGGAGCTCCCCGAAGGAAACCTTCCGATGGTCGAGGGCGCCGATCTTGACGAGGACCACGGCGCCCTTCGCGTCCGCCACGAACCACGCGGGACCGCGGTTGTTGCCGAGCCTGCGCGTCAGCCCGGAAGGCACGGGCGCCACGATGACGTTCCGGTATTTCGTGCCGAGTTCCGTTCCCGGCTTGCCCGTACCGGCCAGCGCGATGATGCCGACGCCCGGACGGCCCGCCCCGTCCAGGGCACCGAGGGCATCGATCGTCGACGGATTCGAAGCCCCGTAGACGAAAACGAGAAGCGGCATGCCGGACAGCGCGTCCGCGGAAAGCCCCGCCGCGGCCAGGTCGGCGCTCCTTATCGGTTCGATGGACGAACTGGTGACCCTGGCGAAGCCGTCCGCCGCGAAGACCTTGGCGGGTTCGCGCTCCGCAAAGGCCGGCGAAAGGGCCAGCGCGAACAGGACGAGGCAGGCGGCCCTCGGCGCCGCGCGTTTACTCAATGAAGTCATCCATTCCCTCCATAAAGAGCACCCGATTGCCGTGCGCAGTCTGCCCGCGCCGACGTTTCATAACCAGTATACGACGCCGCCCGGCCGGATGCACGGTTCCCCGGCGATGACGTTTCGTTTCGCATTGACAGGACCCGATTCAGGAAGGATAGTAGGAAATCCGTCCGCTTTCCCGGTTTCTCGCCTGAGCCCACGCGCACGGCGCCCCGCGGGACCGGCGGTCCGGAAGGGATTCGCGCCCGGGGCCGAGGTCTCGGGCTGACCGTGGAGAACGCATGAAAGAGAAACTCGGATTATCCAGGGACCGGATAGCCGAGGCGAGGGAACTCGCCGAACGCATCTGCGCGCCCGTGATGGACTTCGTCGAGGCGCACAGCTCGGTGACCGTGGAACGCGCCACGTTGCGCCTGGCCGGCGCTGACGACGCCAACGCCGACGGCGTGCCCGTGCCGAACCTCGTCGTGGACAGGCTCCGCGACCGCCTCGAGGATGGCGCGCTCAAGTGGTACGTGAACGCGCTCCTCAGGCAGGGCGGCACGGTCGAAAGCCTCAACCGGAAAATAGCCGAAGGCTTGGACGTCTCGTCCGTCCCCCTGGGGGACGAAAAAGCCGTGCGTGCCAGGGCCGACGAGCTCGTGGACAGGGGGTTCGCCCGCATCAGGGCTGCCCGGGAACGACGCGACGCGATGCGGGCCGAGTGGAAGGGACGCAACAACGACCCCCTCCTCTACCTCATCGTGGCCACCGGCAACATCCACGAGGACGTGAAGCAGGCGAAGGCCGCGGCCGCGCAGGGCGCCGACGTCATCGCCGTCATCCGCACCACGGCGCAGAGCCTCCTCGACTACGTGCCCTACGGCGCCACCACGGAAGGCTTCGGCGGCACCTACGCCACGCAGGAAAATTTCCGCATCATGCGCGCCGCCCTCGACGGGGAAGCGGAGAGGCAGCAGCGCTACATCCTGCTCACCAACTACGCGTCGGGCCTCTGCATGCCGGAGATCGCCGCGATGGGAGCCCTCGAACGCCTCGACATGATGCTCAACGACTCGATGTACGGGATCCTCTTCCGCGACATCAACATGTACCGCACCTTCGTGGACCAGAAGTTCAGCCGCATGATCAACGCGGTCGCCGGCATCATCATCAACACGGGCGAGGACAATTACCTCACCACGAGCGACGCGTACGAAAAGGCCCATACCGTCCTGGCGAGCCAGTTCCTGAACGAGCGCTTCGGCTTCGCCGCGGGTCTGCCTGCCGGGCTCCTCGGCCTCGGCCACGCATTCGAGCTGGACCCGACCATGCGGAACGGCTTCCTCTACGAGCTCGCCCAGGCGCAGATGGCGCGCGAAATCTTCCCCGATCATCCCCTCAAGTACATGCCGCCCACCAAGTTCATGTCGGGCGACATCTTCAGGGGACTGGTCATGGACTCGATGTTCAACTTCGTCTCCAAGGCGACGAACCAGGGCATCCACCTCCTCGGGATGCTCACCGAAGCCATCCACACGCCCTTCATGATGGATCGCTTCATCGCCGTGGACAACGCGAAATACGTCATGAACAGCATCGCGGACTTCCATGACGAGGTGGAATTCCGCAAGGACGGCATCATCGTGCGGCGCGCCCGGGACGTGCTCGAGGAGACGATCGGGTTCATGAAGGAGATCGCGGGGGTGAGCCTCTTCGACTCCATCGAAAAGGGGATGTTCGCGGACGTCAAGCGCCCCAAGGACGGGGGGAAGGGCCTCGACGGCCTCGTGAAGAAGGGCCCGGCGTACTACAACCCGCTGGAAACCCGTCTCAAGAATGAGGCGGGACTGAGGTAGCATATGTCGAATATTGTCAGACCCTACGGGGATACCCTGGACGACGGCAAGGTCCAGCTTTCCTTCACCCTGCCCGTGCCCGACGGGGCCAAGGGCCGGGAAGCGGCGCGCAAGCTCGTCCTCTCATGGGGATTCAAGGACTGTGAAGTCGTGCATTCGAACCCCCTGGCGGACGAATTCTCGTTTTACATAGCCTATGGCAAGTCCGAAGCCTCCATCGACTACGAATCCGTGGTAGCCGACGAAGCCACCGAAGCCGCGTACCTGTCGATGGACGAAGTCAACGAGTTCATCAAGGCCAAGATCGGGCGGAAAGTCGTCGTCGTCGGCGCGTGCACGGGCTTCGACGCCCACACCGTCGGCATCGACGCCATCATGAACATGAAGGGCTACAACCACCACTTCGGGCTCGAACGCTACACGGAGCTGGAAACGTACAACCTGGGCGCCCAGGTGCCCAACGAAAAGCTCATCGAGTTCGCGCAGAAGGTGAACGCCGACGCCATTCTCGTCTCCCAGGTGGTCACACAGAAGGAAGTCCACGTTTCGAACATGACACAGTTCGTGGAGCTCCTCGAGGCCAAGGGCATCCGGAACCGCTTCATCTGCATCGCCGGCGGCCCGCGCATCGGGAACAAGCTCGCCGTCGAGCTCGGCTACGACGTCGGTTTCGGGAAGGGATCCTACGCGGACCACGTGGCCACGTTCATCGTCAGGAAGCTCGTGGAGAAAATGGGAAACTGAAAAGGGCGCCGGCAAGGGCGAACGCTCCTTTACCGGTACCCTGACCATGCGCGGATTTCGTAGCTTTTCCTGCTATTGGCAAGAAAAGCGAAAAACCGCAAAGCCAATCCAAAGGTGACAGACTACTAAATTGGCTCAGGTGCTTCATGCCTCCCTGTCGCGCGTCATGGCGACGAACTTCGACAGTTTCCGGGCGTACCGTTCGAGGGCGGCCCGACCCTGCTCGTGATTCAAGCCACGCAAGGCAAGAACAAAGTCGCATTTTCCGCCTGCCTCATATGCAAACGGTACTTTCTTACAATATAATGAATGTATAGACACATCCCGCTCTCCGATATCGAGGTCAACGGCATGATTCGCAATTCGCCCGCATCGGTCTTCATATCCGCCTTTTTTGCCGTCATGATACCCGTATCCGTGTGCGGACAGGACTTTTCGCTCAAAACCACGCCGCTGCTTTCCATCCCCGTAGGCGAATCCGGCACGCTCTATTCGATCGGCGGAGCCCTCGATGCGTCCATCGAACTCGAACTTTTCGGCTTCCTGTCGCCCTCGGTGGAAGTCGGCTTCGGCGCCCTGCCCGCCAGGAATGTCGGCAAGAATTTCGTCGTCGCCCGAGGAGGCGCCGGGTTGGGGGCCTTCTTCTACCCGACCCCCCGCCTCAAGCTGACGGCAGGCGCTTCGGGCGGCGCCTATTCCGCGACCTACGACAAATCCCAGACCGGCATGTACTGGAAAGCGGGCGGCGCGGCCGGCTACCGTTTTTCGCCGACCTTCACCCTGCTCGGCTCGGCAGGCTTCGACCGTTACCTCTGGATGACCGGCCCCGTCTATTCCGGGCTGACCTTCGGCGTGACCGCGAACCTGGCCCTCGGGTCGCTCGGCGCGGGTTCCGGAGGCATACAGGTCGACAACGCCCAGGAAGACCAGGTCTTCCCCATCAGGTACCGCGCCTACATGACGACCCCGGTTTCGGTGCTCGAACTGACCAACCGGGAGCAGGCGGAAATCAGGAACGTGACGGTCACCTTTTCCGCCGGCGCCTACTCCGCGGAACCTATGGCCTGTGCGAAGTTTCCCGTCATCGCCAGGGGAAAGACCGTCAAGGTGCCGCTCTACGCCGCCCTCGATGAAAAGATCCTCACGCTGACCGAGAATTCCAAGATCCAGTGCGATGTCGTCGTGAGCTACGAGCTCCTGGACGCCCCGCGCGAGGTCCATAAATCCGAGACCATCGCATTCACCCACCGCAACGCGCTGCGCTGGACCGACGACAGGATGGTCGCGTCCTTCGTTTCGCCCAACGACCCCGCGGTTCTCGACTTTTCCAAATTCGTCGCCGGGCTCGTCCGCGACAAGATCCGCCCCGAGGTCGACAAGAACCTGCAGTACGGCCTGGGCGTCTTCGAAAGCCTCCGGCTCGCGGGCCTCGTCGGGACGCCCGATCCCTCGACGCCCTACGCGACCTACCACCGCGACCCCGCCCTCGTCGATTACATCCAGTATCCCTACCAGACCCTCGGCTACAAATCCGGCGACAGCGACGACCTCGCGGTGCTGTATGCCGCCATGCTCGCGTCCGTGGGCGTGCCGTCGGCCTACGCGGTCCTCGGCGACGAGATGATCGCGGCCATCCCCCTCGCGGTCAAGCCGGGAGCCCTGGACTCGTCCTTCACGAACAAGGGCGACCTCATCGTCGCGGACGGCGCTGTCTGGCTGCCGGTGCGGGTTTCCCTCGTCCGCGAGGGTTTCCTCCGAGCCTGGGTATCCGGCGCCGAGCTGTGGCGGAAGGCCGTGGCCTCGGGCCAGGCACCGAAACTAGTCATCCTCGACGAAGCGTGGCGGTCCTTCCCGGCCGTCGGCATCGCTGCCGAGGACACGAAGACGCCGAAACCCCGTGATGCTCAGGTCATCCTCGCCTTCGACAACGCGGTGGCGCTTTTCATCGGCCGCGAGATCGGGCCGAAGATCGACGCGATGCGCGCCCAGATGGGTCCCCAGGGATCCGCCAGGCAGCTCAACAACCTGGGCGTCATGTACGCCAAGTACGGGTACTACGACGAGGCGATGTCCGAATTCGGAAAGGCCGAGAAGCTCGGAAACGCGTCCGCCGTCACGAACCTGGCCAACATCGCCTTCATGAAGAAGGATTGGACGACGGCGGAAAAATGGTTCCGCAAGGCGCTCGAGCTCCAGACCGACAACAAGGCCGCCCTCATCGGGCTCGCGCGCACCCTGTACGAACTCGACGAGTATGCCGAAGCCGACGCGTACTTCCTGAAGGTCAGGGAAAAGGACCCCGCGCTCGCCGACCGCTATTCGTACCTCTCCTCGAGCGTGGATTCCTCCGCGTCCAGGGCATCGGCGGCAGCGGCAGACCGATCGGGGACCATGGCATGGGACGACGGGGAATAATGCCGACTGATTCCCGCGCGCAGGCATCCGAACCCCACAGGCACGGCTTCCTGGGGGGAGCTTCGCCCTTCGCGGCAGCGTCGCTCGCGCTCGTCCTCCTGGCCGCAGCTCCCGCGGCCGCCCAGCTGGCGTGGGATCCTTCCGTCCGCCTCGTCGGATCGGCCCTCGTGCCCGTGCTCGGCGACGAGGCGTTTTTCGACACCGGCTTCCGCGGCCTCGCATTCCTCGAAAACCCGCTCTTCTCCGGCCTGGCGCCCTTTGTCTACGCGGGAACGTCGATCGCGCCCGCCAGCGGCGTCGCGAACCTGACCCTCCTGGAAGGCGGCGCCGGGCTCGGCCTGTCGTACGATCCCGTGCCCAGGCTGAGGCTCGGACTCGCCGGCATGGCGGGCATCTGGAACACGCGCTGGCAGGAAACCGCGTACTCGGGATATTCGTTCGGGGCGTTCGCCGAAACCGGCTTCAGGCTCTCCCCGGCGATCACGCTGTCGCTCAACGCCGGGTTTGGCCGGTATGCCGGTTCGGCCCAGCCGCTCCTCGACGCGGCCACGCTGGGCGCGTCGGTCTCCTTCGACCTGGACGGGTTCCGCAGCGACGCCACGCGCATCCGCATCGACGCGGTCGACGTCAGCGCGGTCTTCCCGGTGTTCTACTCCTACTACGACAGGAATTCCTTCGGCTCGGTCTCGTTCACCAACCTGGAGGAGACGGAGATCACCGACGTGAAGGTTTCTTTCTACCTTCCCCGCTTCATGGGCCGTCCGAAACCCTGCGCCGAGTTCGCGTCCATCCCGAAAGGCGGCTCGACCGAGGCGAGACTCTACGCGATCTTCAATGACCAGGTCCTCTACCTGACCGAGGGCGTCGCGGCGGAAGCGGAAATCATCATCGAATATCGCCTCCTCGGTTCGAAGCGCAGCCGTTCCGAGCCCGTCGTCCTGCGGATGCACCACAGGAACGCGATGACCTGGCAGGACGACCGCAGCGCGGCGGCGTTCGTCTCCCCCAAGGATCCGGCCGTGCTGTGGATGTCCAGGTTCTCGGGCGCGATCGTCCGCGACCGGTTCAGGACGGGCGTCAACAGGAACCTCCAGTACGCACTCGGCGCGTTCGAGACCGTCCGGCTCTTCGGCATCAACTACGTCGTCGATCCCGCGAGTTCCTACGTCGAAAAGGCCGCCAACGCGGAGACGGTCGACTACCTGCAATACCCCTACCAGACACTCTCCTACCGAGGCGGCGACTGCGACGACCTTTCGATACTCTTCTGCTCCCTCATGGAATCGGCTGGCATCCAGACCGCGCTGATAACGGTTCCCGGCCACATCTACATGGCCTTCTCCCTCGGCATCGGCGAAAAGGAGGCCGCGGCCACGTTCGCGGATCCCGGTTCCTATGTCGTCAGGGACGGCATCGCGTGGGCCCCGGTGGAAATCACCATGGTGAAAGACGGATTCGTCAAGGCATGGCGGGTCGGCGCCAAGGAATGGTACGATAACGACAGGAACGGCAGGGCCGCGTTCTATCCCGTCGAAACCGCCTGGAAGACCTATCCTTCGGTCGGCGTTCCCGACGTCAAGGCCCGGTTCGACCTCCCCGACGAGGCCGAGACGATCCTGGCCTTCGACTCCGCCCTCAATCGCCATGTCGCCCGCGAGATCGACCCGGAGATCAAGAAAGTCCGTGCGGCTGGAGCTGGCCTTCCGGCGCCCGAACTCGCGAACCGCATCGGCATCGCGTACGCCCGCTTCGCCATGCTCAAGGACGCATGGGACAGCTTCTCGGAAGCGGCCAAGGCCGATTACGAACCCGCGTGGACCAATCTCGCCAACGTCGCATTCCTGCGCAAGGACTACGAACTCGCGCTCGGCTACTACCGCTGGGCGATCAAGCTGGATCCAGGGGATTCGGCGGCCTGGCTCGGCGCGGCGCGCTGCGATTTCGAGCTCGAGCGTTTCGACGCATCCGGCGCGTCCTACGCCTCGCTCATGGCACTCGATCCGGAGCTCGCGGGCGAGTACGGATACCTGGCGTCGATGCTGGGTGGCGAAGGCAGGGCATGGTCGTTCGCGGACCGGCTCTCCAGGACCGTCTGGGCACCCGCGCCAAGACCAGTCCCGGTTGTCGTGAAAGAGGAACCCAAACCCGCGGCTCGGGAAGTACCGGTACCGGCAGCGCCGACTTCGGCGAGTGTCGCCGCCGTACCCGAAGAACCGATCCCTGGGGCAGCACCCGCCGTCGTTCCGGAAGCACCGACAGCCGAGCCCCCCGCCTCTCCCGAGCCGGCGCCGGCCGAAGCCGTGGCGGCAACTCCCGCCGCCGCGCCGGAACCGGCCCCGGTGGCCGAGACTCCCCCGTCAGCACCCGAGCCGTTACCCGTCGCGAAAGCCGAACCCGAACCGGCGGCACCGCCAGCCATCGCGCAAGAGGTGCCGGAGGACAAGGACCTTCCCCCGGCACAGGCGCCTGCCCCCATCGAACCGGCGGCATCTCCTGCCATCTCGCAAGCCCTCCCGAACGACAGGGATCTTCCCCCGGCGCCAGCGCCCGTGGAACGGACTCCTGCAGCGACGATTCCAGCACCTGTAGCGTCGCCGGCTCCTGAAAGCGTCGGTCCGACCGTCGAACCGGAGCCGCAACCGACCATCGCGCTTCCCGTCGTGGAACCGCCGGCGACGGCGATGGAACCCGTCATGGAACCGTCGGTCGCCGGGATCGAACCCGTCGTGGAACCGCCGGCCGCCGGGATCGAACCCGTCGAACAGCCGGCCGTCGCGGAGCCGGCAGCGGTCCCCGAGGCGCCCGTCGAAACCAGGCCGGCAGCCCCGATCGCGACGTACGAAACGATCGCCAGAGGCTTTGCCGCGACCCGTCCGCTCATGGGCTCCTGGACCGTCTCCCGGAATTCGGCGAAACAGACCGATCCGACCCAGTATTTCGCCAAGCTCGGACTGCCGCTCGTGCAGGGCCTCTCGCCCGTGCGCTATTCGTTCTCCGCGAAATCCACGGGAACCGGCTGGGTCGGCGTGGGCCTCCATGTCTACGTCCACGGCTCGGCCACGGACTTTGGCTACGGGCAGGGCGATTCCTTCCTCGTGTGGCTCACGCGCGACCCATACCACAACGGTGATCGCGCGACGAGACTCCAGCTCTACCGCTCGACGAGCGACGTCGACATGGAGATGACGGCGAGCGTCGTCGTCCCGAAATCGATCTTCGCGCGCACCACCGTCACGATCGACGTCGATCCCTCGGACGGATCGCTCGTCGTATCGCTCGATGGCCGGGAACGGCTGCGCACGGATAAGCTCGGTAACCTGGGCGGCGGACTCGCCGCCGTCTTCCGCTCGATAGATACCGCCGAATTCGGCGATTTTTCAGTCGAAGAACGCCGTTGAGAATCTGACGAGAGGCAGCCGCATGAAACACCGCACCGAATCCGCCACCCCGACCCCGCGCCAGTCCCGGACGATCGCCGCAACGCTCGCCGCGCTGTTCGTACTGATGCTGTCGTCCTGCCCCGCCCTGTTCACGGGCGACGACCTGAAGAGCGACATCCAGTCCGATGTCGAGGTCGCCAACGCGGAGAGCGTGACGATCGCGGTCAGAACCGATCCCGCGGCCCCCGGCGGCGCGCCCACGCCGAACGGGAGCTCGGTCCAGCAGAAGGTCGGTGTTCCGTTCACGCTGACCGCGTCGCCGTTCACGGCCTACGGCTTCTCCAGCTGGACCTGGTCGCCCGCCAGCGCCGTGACCGTCGCCGACCCGGACTCCGCCTCCACGACCGCGACTGTCGTCTCGAACGTCTCCGGCATCGCGATCATGGCCCAGTTCACGCCATTGCCGATCGTCACCGAAAGCGATCCCTACCCCTACCAGCCCGACGTGTCCATCGCGAAGATCATCGGCATCCAGTTCAACAAGCCGCTCGACGAGGACACAGTCACCCTCGCAAATATGGAAATCAAGCGGAAAAAGAAGACCGGGACGGACGAACCGCTTTCGATCAAGGACAAATTCGAGGAACCCACGCTGGATACGGCGAGTCACATCAAGCTCAAGCTTAAAAGCGGCGAATTTCTCGGAGACAATTCGTACATACACACGATCTCCGTGACGATCAACTCATCGATCACGGACTTGTACGGCAATTCGATGCAATCACCCTATACCTTTTCCTTCTACACCAGTACCGCGGCGGTCGATAGTGAAGCGCCTTCCATCAGCTCCGTAGAGCTTTACAAGGACAGCGGCAGGAGCACTCTGATCACGGACAGCTCTTCCAACAGCACGGTTTTCTATGTGGAAGTCAATGCGACCGACGCATCCGACATTACCCTCATAGACGTGACGGATACCGCCTTCCCCGGAACGCCGCTGTATCACGATGCGTTCGCGACGCCTCCGGCCATGACGACATGTACCATCGCGGACCTGGAAGGTACCAAGACGATATCCGTGAAACTGATGGACGCCCTGGAAAACTGGAGCGTACCCTTCATCGTCTCTTTCACCTACGATAAAGCACCTCCCGCCAGCGTGACGGACCTGACCGCCACGGCGATCGTGGCCGGCAAGGTACGTCTCGACTGGACCGAACCGGCCGACGTCGACTACAAGCAGGTCAACATCACCTGGACCGGCGGATCGCAGTCGGTCGCCAAGGGCACCACGACCTTCACCACCGGGGCGCTCACGAACGGCTCGTCGTACACATTTACCTTCAAGACCCAGGACAACGCGGGGAACGTGGAAGCCACCGGCGTGACCGCGGGTCCCGTGACCGCCGACAGCACGGCCCCCGGCAATGTGCCGACGAGGAGCGCCACGGCGATCGCGGCCGGCAAGGTACGTCTCGACTGGACCGAACCGGCCGACGCCGACTTCAAGCAGGTCAATATCACCTGGACCGGCGGCGGCTCCCAGTCCGTCGAGAAGGGCACCACGACCTTTACCACCGGCGCGCTCACGAACGGCACGTCGTACACGTTCACCTTCAAGACCCAGGACAACGCCGGGAACGAAGCCACCGGCGTCACGGCCTCCGCGACAGCTGACAACGTCCCCCCGACCGTGACCATCACGGCGCCCGCGGCGGACGCCGTCGTCAACGGCACCCAGGCGCTGACCTTCACGGTCACGGGCGGCACCGCCACGACCACCGCCAGGATCGGCATCGGCACCCTCACCGCCTTCACCTCAGGCAGCTTCCTCAACACGCTGAACGGCTGGGCCGGCACCGTCGACGGGACCGTCACCGTCACCCTCAGCAACACCGACGCCGCGGGCAACACCGGCACCGCGACGCGCGATTTCACCAGGGACACCGCCGCGCCCGCCAGCGTGACGGACCTGACCGCCACGGCGATCGCGGCCGGCAAGGTACGTCTCGACTGGACCGAACCGGCCGATACCGACTACAAGCAGGCCAACATCACCTGGACCGGCGCCACGAGCGGCTCCGCCACGGTGCTCAAGGGCACGGCAACCTACGACACGGTGGCGCTTACGAACGGAGGTTCGTACACGTTCACCGTCAAGACCCAGGACAACGCGGGGAACGTGGAAGCCACCGGCGTCAACGCGGGTCCCGTGACCGCCGACAGCACGGCCCCCGGCAATGTGCCGACGAGAAGCGCCACGGCGATCGCGG
>JAPLSN010000008.1 GCA_026398615.1 Spirochaetota bacterium
CGAACACGGAAGTTAAGCCCTTCAACGCCGATGGTACTGCCTTCGGGTGGGAGAGTAGGTCGTCGCCAGGCTTTTTCTTTCCAAACCATGCGCGCCCCCGAACGGGGCGCGTTTCTTTGCCCTGATTCCGGCGCCGGGGGAGGGCGGGTCATTGCCTACCATGGGCGAACGTGCTACTCTGGACGTAAATATATGAAGATGCGCCTATCGAGGGACAAAGTAATAATATTTTCATATTTTATCGGCATCATCCTTGCGGGTGCCCTGCTCCTGTCCTTGCCCTTTTCCTGGAACGGCGAGAAACCACTCGCTTTCCTGGATGCACTGTTCACCGCCACGAGCGCGGTGTGCGTCACCGGCCTCGCCGTCGTGGATACTTCGCAGTATTCCGATTTCGGGTTGACGGTCATCATGGCGCTCATCCAGCTGGGCGGGCTCGGCATCGTGGTTTTCGCCACCATCTATGTCACGTCGCCGAGGCGGAAGATATCCCTCGTCGGGAGGGGGATGATCAAGGATCTCTACCTCGACGACGTCGAGACAAACCCCAAGAAGATAATCAGGACCATCCTGGTCGCTACCTTCGCGTTCGAGGGAACCGGGGCATTGTTGCTCTACGCGCGGTTCCGGAGGGTCGCCGGGAATCGGGCGTTGTTCGTTTCGGCATTCCACGCCATAAGCGCCTTCTGCAACGCCGGTTTTTCCACGTTTTCCTCGAATCTCGAGGATTTCGTGACGGATCCGGTCATCACCCTCACGATATCGACCCTGATAATCGCAGGCGGAATCGGATTCATGGTATTCCAGGATGTCGCCAGGTTGGTCCTCGGTCGACGCAGGCATCTCGCGTACCACACAAGGCTGGTATTGATGACCACCTTCGCGCTCATCATCGTGGGAACCGCGTTTTTTTACGTCGTGGAATACCGTGACGCATACCGGAGCTTGACGATACCCCAGAAGTTCCTGGCAGCCTTTTTCCAGGCGGTCACGCCGAGGACTGCGGGTTTCGACACGGTGCCCCAGTTCTACCTTTCGCCCGCCAGCGTCATGTTCGTCATGGTTCTCATGTTCATCGGGGGATCCCCCGGATCGACGGCCGGCGGCATCAAGACGACGACCTTCCTCGTGGGCGTGTTGACGGCGTTCCGCCAGCCTGACGAGAAGAACAACATCAACGTCGTAAACCGCGCCATCCCCACGGCCATCGTCCTCAAGAGCTTTTCCATCATCGGAAAGGCACTGACGATCATCGGTATATCAGCCTTCTCGGTGTTGCTGTTCGAAGGGAACCTGATTGCCGCGGACGCAGCCCGTTTCGTCCAGCTGATTTTCGAAACGATCTCCGCATTCGGTACCGTCGGCTTGTCTCTCGGCGTCACGTTCACGCTCACGGCAGGCTCCAAGATAGTCCTCATCCTCACGATGTTCGCGGGACGTGTGGGACTCTTCACCATGGTGCTCCCGAGTCGAAACCGGGAGATCGAGCGTTTCGCGGATTTCCCCAGGGAAAATCTCTTGATCGGATAGACAGCGGAGGATCAATACGATGAAACGTCAGTTCGCGATACTCGGATTGGGCCGGTTCGGCGTGCGGGTATTGGAAAAGCTCGCCGAGGTTACTGACGAGATCATCGTCGTCGACAAGGACGAGATGCTCATCGAAAAATGCAAAGACCTCGTGCGCAACGCGTACGTGGCGGATGCGGTGGACGAGCAGGTGATCCGGCGGATCATACCCGAAGGCATCGACGCAGCCATCGTGGACGTCGGCGGGTCCATCGAGGCTTCCATCCTCGTGACGAACAATCTCAAGAAAGTCGGCATACGGAACATCATCGTCAAGACCGATTCCGATGTCCGCGGGGAAATCCTGGAACTCGTCGGCGCCACCCGCGTCGTCTACCCGGACCGGGAAGCCGCTTCCCAGATCGTCCCCATGCTCGTGTCGCCCAACCTCTTCAGCTTCATGCCCATCAGCTCCACCCTCGCGCTGGCGGAGATCAAGATTCTCGAGGGTTTCGTCGGAAAGACACTGATCGAGGCGAATTTCCGGCAGCGTTACGGCATCAATATCGTCGCGATACGGAAGGAAAACAACGACGAGTACCGTTATTTCCAGCCGGATTACCGCCTGCAGTCCGACGACGTAGTATTGGTGGCCGGTAAGGAGGGAGATATCACGGCCTTCACGGGCATCGAAGTCTCCATCCCCAAAGCGGCGTTTACCGACGTTCTTCGCGGGGTATTCAAGGGCCACAAACGGATCAACTGAACCGCTTTCCCATATTCGCAGTGGTCCTGTCGATATCGGTCCTGTCATGTTCCCCCGTGCAGCAACCACGGATGGAACGGCCTTTGACCCCAAGGCGGACTCAGGATCGGAGCCAGCGGTCACAGTCGGGCCTCCGGATCCGGACATACCCGCGCTCAAGGGCAGGGGCTTGGATTCCTCGACATTGGGAGGCAGGGAAATCCTGCTCAATTTCTGGGCTACCTGGTGTCCCCCCTGCAAGAAAGAGCCGCCCTCGATCGAAACCCTGCACAAGAAACTGCAGGATGAGCGATTCGATGTCGTGTCGATCAGCGTGCAGGAAAAGCGGGCCGCGGTGGAGGATTTCCCGGGTAAAACCCCATATACCTTTCCCGTCTACCTGGACGAGAGCGGCGCCGTGTCGGTCAACTGCATTTCCCGCGGAATCCCGACGACCTTCTTTCTTGACGAGGATGCCAGGGTGATCGCCGCAGTCATCGGTTCCATCGAGTATGACAGCGCCGGAATGCCCCCGCGGCGCCTCATTCTTCGAGTCCCACATCGGCGCCGGCCGCCGCGTTCCCGGATTCCCTTGTGGCTTCGGCGAGGAGCCGCATGAATTCGGAAAACATGGCGTTCATGGGCGCCGGGACCTTTGGATCAGACAGGTCGGGACGGCCTGTGGCCATGGCGGTACGGATCTCCGCGTCGTACTCGTCCACGAGCTGGACGATTCCCCGGAAGCAGCGGAGGAATTGTCGCTTGGTCACGGTACCGTCCTCGAGCGGGAACTCAATGATGCACCGGACTTCGCCGTCGGAATCGTCGTATTCGTACTCGATGAGCTTGGTTTTCCAGCACACCATGAGAAGCGTCTGCATGAGCGCGAGCTTGTTCGGGCCGTCCTTGTACGAGTAGAGGTTCGGCGCCATGAGCTTGAAATATTCGCCGTCCTCCTCGAGCCGCACGATGAGGGTCAACGCCTTGCCGCCGTCCCCCTTCGCGTAGTTGGCGGTAGCGCTTCCGGTGAGGATGATCGAGCGGTCTTCGTCCCACGAGTACTTGATGCCTTCCTCGCCAAGGTATTTCTTGATCTCTTCGTAGGTAACAGCCATGGTTCCCCCGTTTGGTCCCGTTCGTCAGATAGAAACGCCTATGCTCAGGTTGCCGTCGTCAGTTCCGACTTCGATTCGCTTGTTCCTGATGTCACCGGATTTTTCCGTCACCGGCAGGAGTACGAGTTCCTGGAAGGTCCGGTGGAGGTTCCGCGCGCCGAATTCAGGCGAATAGCCGCGATCGGCGATAAGCCCGATCGCGGCGGCCGAAACGGACAGGATGGCCGCGTACTCCCGTGCGATGCGTCCGCGGGCGTCCGGCACGATGATGTCGGACAGGATCGCGACGCAATCGGAGCGGTCGAGCGCGCGGAACGGTACGATCTCGTCGAAGCGATTGAGGAGTTCGGAAGTATACTCGGCCCTGAGTGCGTCCATGGGGAGTCCCGGCCCCCCGTCGGCCGCACCGTCGGCAAAACCGATGGGTTTCCGCGCCGAGGATCCGATATTGGTGGCGGCTACGAACGTGGCACGGCTGAAATCCAGCGTCTTCCCGTTGGCCAGGGTCGAGCGGCCGGAGTCGAATAATTGCAGGAACAGCTTGCGCACCCGTGGGTGCCCCTTTTCGAATTCGTCGAGGAGGATGACGCCGCCACCCGCGCGCTCGGCCGCCTCGGCGAGCGCGGGCATGTCGTCGTACCCGACGTAGCCGGGGGAGCTGCCCGTGAGCCGCGAGACGGAAATTTCCTCCGAGTATTCGGAGAAGTCGATCCGGTAGAACGCGTCCGTTCCCCCCGAAACCGCCTTCGCGAGTGATTCTGCCAGCACCGTCTTCCCGCAGCCGCTCGGTCCCACGAAAAGGAACACGCCATCCGGCCGCTCGGTCCGCAGGTCGAGCCTCCGCTTGCACAGGCGTATGATCGCGCAGACCGAGTCGATGGCCAGGTCCTGGCCCTTGACGCTTGCCCTGATGACCGATTCGAGCCGCGAGTATGCCTCGTCGAGCGACGCGGCGCCTTCCGCCACGGGGGACCCGACGATGTCGCTCAACGCTTCGAAGATCCGTTCCCTCCGCAGGATTTTCTCGCCACGGACCGCCGAAAGGGCGCAGGCGCGGTCGAAGAGGTCGATGGCCTTGTCCGGGAAAAAGCGGCCGCGGATGAATGCGTCGGAGAGCCCGACGATCTCGCCGACAAGGGGGGGATCCACCGCGAGCCCGTGGTGGCGCTCCTCCCTGAGACGGATGGATTCGAGTATCGCGGCCGTCTCGTCCCTCGTGGGCTCGCGCACCCGCACGGTCTGGAACCGGCGCGTGAGGGCTTCGTCTCGGCCGAGGTACCTGAAGTAATCCTCGGGGGTGGTCGCCCCGATGCATGGGAAGGTCCCGCGCGCCAGCGAGGGTTTGAGGAGGTTGCCGAGCTGCTGGCTGTACTTTTCGTCCCCGATCAGGTGGAATTCGTCGATGAAGACGATGATGTCGCGGGCCTTCTCCACGATCTCCACGAGCTTCTTGATCCTCTCCTCGAAAGACCCCTTGAACTGGGTTCCCGCGTTTAGGTCGCCGATCCGCAGCTCGAAAACGCGCTTGCCCTTGAGCTTGTCGGGAACGCGCCCCGCGGCGACCCGCCGCGCGAAACCCTCCACGACTGCGGTCTTCCCGACGACCGGTTCGCCGAGAAGGAGGGGATTCGGCTTGAACAGCTTGAGGAGTATGGCCGACACCGACTCGATCTCCTCGTCGCGGCCCACGACCTCGCCGAGTCCCGGCCCGACGCCAAGCTCCCTGCCGAATTGAAGCAGGAACTCGAGATCTTCCTTGGACAAAGGTTCCTTGGGGGGCAATGCCGCGTCCGCACTGTCCGGAAAGGAACACGGTTCCGCAGGAAGTTCGCGCGACAGTATGTCCGACAGCGTGGAGCGCAGCTCGTTCCATCCAGCGGAAAGCAGGTGCGACGGTTCCACGGGAGCCGAGCCCGCGAGCGTTTCCGCGTTGTCCAGCAGGGTCCTGAGTTCCGCCGACAGGGGGAGTTTGCCCCACTTGGCGCCCGCTGCCGTTTCCGCAAGTTTCTGCCTGATTTTCGCGCCGGCGGCTTCGTCCGGTCCCGGAACGGCGAGCATGCCGTTCATGCCGGCGGGCCAGGCCACGACCAGGGCGCCCGCCACGTCTGCCGGGGTACACGCACCCCGGCCGTTCGCCCGGGCGAGAACGCCGGCGGCCCTGAGGATCTCCCGAGACACCACGGTGTAACGTTCATATCGTGACATTGCCGGCTCCAGGGGGAGGATCGGGACATGCCCGGACTGCGGCGCGGTGACGCGTCATCGTTTGCTCCGCCCAAGAATCCAATGATACCTGAGGCGTGCAGGTCTGTAAATGCGAAGAGGACGGCGGAGCTGCCGATTCGATTTTGGGCCAGCTTGCAATTCGGGAATCGGAAGGATAGAATGGTGCGAATCGGATCAGCCTTCGAATCGGGCATCCACCCGCCGGACCAACTCCCGGGCGTCTCCTTCCCGCGACGAAGATCCGTTCGATGTTTCGGAAGGAATCGTATGCTTCTCCAGAAAGTTTTTACCTCCAGCCGCATCAAGACCGATCTTGAAAGTTCCGACAAGGACGAACTCTTCGAGGAAATGGTCGACCTGCTCGTTCGGAGCGAGGGACGCCAATTCCCGCGGGCAGCCGTGCTCGACGCCCTGCGCAACCGGGAACGCAAGATGACGACGGGGATCAAGAAGGGAATCGCCCTTCCGCACGGGAAGGCGGAGGGCGTCCAGGGACTGGTCGGCGCGATCGGATTGTCCAGGTCCGGCGTGGACTACGACGCGATGGATGGCGAACCGGTTTTCCTCGTCTGCATGCTGGTTTCATCCCCGAAGGATTCCGAACTCCACCTGCAGGCCCTCAAGAGCATCGCGCGGCTCCTCGGCGATCCGGATTTCTATACCGAACTTCTCGCGGCCGATACGCCGGAACGGGCGTTCGCGGTCATCAAGAGCTTCGAGGACATGCTGAGCATGAGCACCTGACGCCGCCCGATCGATATTTGCCCGAACCGGCATGGGTGCCGGCTCGCGAACGGCAGCGCGCGTCTTTATTGCATATTTTCGGTTGCATGACGGCTCTCCTCGGAACGCGTGTCTGCGATGGAGCCGCCGGGAGCGTTCAATGCCTTCTCGCGAAATCCTGGACAGGCTCGTCGATGTCGAACGCAGGGCCGAAATTCTCGTGGATGAAGCCAGGGCGGAAGCCGACCGGAGGATCGGCGAGGCGAGGGATATCGCCGACGCGCGGTACAAGTCAGCCTATGAAAACGAAGCCAAACGCCTGGAAGCCGGGCGGAAGGCGGCACTCGCCTCGATCGACGAGGGAACTCGGGCCGAGATAGACGGATACCGTGAGACCCTGGAGTCCGTCCCGTTCGACGAAACCGCGTTCAAGGCCGCCTGCGAGGCCTGGCTCTCGGGACTGACCTGAAGATGGCCGACGTTTTCGAGCTCGCGTACGTCTACGCGCGGGTGTGCGGGGCGCTGTCACGGGCATTCGTCGGTGAGCGTGCGGCCCAGGCCGCCAGGAGCGGCAAGCTCGCGGATCTCTGGCGTTCGGTTTTCGGGAATTCGGCGCCCGCGCTTCCGGAAGGAGCCCTCCTCAAGGAAGCCGAACGGAAGGCCGTCGCGGGCGCCTTCCGGGAATTCCAGGTGATGGCATCCGCGCTCGAGTCGCGCGAGCCGTTCTTCGAGGCGCTCAGGCGGAAGACCGAATTCTCGAGGGTAAAACGGATACTCGCGTGCGCACGCGATGGTTCCACGGAACTGCCGCCGGTTTTTGACACCGACCTGAAGCCGGAGATCGACGATTCGGGCTATCCCGACCCGCTCGCCATGTTCGGGCAGGGGCGCTACTCGTGGATCGACGGCGAAGCATTCACCGACCTTCCGGCCGCGGAAAACAGGCTGGACCGGCAGTTCTACGGGGAACTGTGGGAATCCCTCGGGACGGTTCCTGCACGCAGGCGAGGCGCCCTCGCCGATCTCGTCAAGCTGGAAATCGAACTGGAAAACGTGGTATGGGCGCTAAGGCTCAGGCGCTACTACGGCATGGACGTCGAGCAGGTCGAGCCGCTTCTCGCGAAAGTCCGCGGCCCGGACGTCGTGAAACCGGCACTGCAAACCCTGTCGTACAGGATGGATGCGCGAGGAGACTGGAGCGGATGGCGCTGGGAGCGGCTCCTTCGTGACTCGGGCCCCGTCGATACCGGATGGAAGCTGGACGTGCGGAAGGTCGAGACTGCCGCGAGGCGGTACCTCTACCGGGCCGTCCGGCACGCCCTCCACTTCAATCCGTTCACGTATACGCCCCTGTATTGCTTTTTCAAGATCAAGGAATTCGAGACGGCGGTGATCCTCGGTCTCTTCGAAGGCATTCATCTGGGAGCGCCATTCGAGGAAATCGCGGCGTACGCGTTCGCCGTCGTGGGGGACGAGCGATGAGTCCGGTTACGATGCGCAAGATGGAGCTCCATGTCCTCAAGAGCGATGTGAACGTCGTGCTCGAACGCCTCGGCGATTCGCGCTGTTTCCAGATCGCGAGGGGAAACGAGAAATCCCCGAAGACGGCCGCGGATCGAAATGGGCCAGCCGGACCGCCCCCGGGCGGCGACATCGGCGCGTCCCTCGACAGGCTGGCTCTGATCCGGGATTTCCTCGGATTTCCCGAGCCCCATCTGATCCCTGCAGGCACGCGCATGCCGGGGCCGGACGACGAAAGCCGCCTCGTGGAGCTTGCGAAGAAGTGCGACGAGCTTGCCTCCAAGGCGGGCGCCCTGGTCATCCGGCGGAATGCCGTCCGCGAGGCAAGGGACGAAGCCGGCGCGTTCGGCGGGCTTTCCCTGCCGTTCCGGGAGCTGGATCACCTTTCATTCCTCTCGGTGCGCGTCGGCTATGTCGACCCAGGCTCGATCTCCGACCTGGAGGGCAATCTCGGGGAACGCGCCCTGATCCTGTCTCTCGGGGATTCTGGGGAAATCGTCGCGGCGGCCTCGCGGAAGGGACGTTTCGCCCTGGACACGGAACTTTCCCGTTCCAAATTCAGGGCCAAGGAGTTCCCGCCAGAATTTACGGGGATTCCCCCGGAACTGGCAGCCGCCCTGGACAAGGAGCTTGCCCAGCTCGACGGGGAATTGGCCGGGCTGGAGGCCCATAAGGGCGAACTTGCGAAGGTCATGCGCGAGCCTTGGACCGTGCTGTCCGCATCGTTCGCCGTCGCGCAGGCGGTCGACGAGATCAAGGCCGACCTAGAGTCCACGGATTTCGTGTACCTGCTCGAAGGGTGGGTGCCCAGGGAAAGGGTCAAGACGCTTGCTTCGGATCTCGGGCAGGCTACGGGCGGCCGGGTCGCCGTCAGGGTTTTCTTGCCCGAGGAACTGCCATCGGTGCGTTCCGGCGAGGAACAGGTTCCGGTCCTCCTCAAGCGTCGCGTGTTCGTGTCCAGTTTCGAACGACTCGTTCTTTCCTATGGTGCCCCGCTCTACGGCACCGTGGACCCGACTCCCTTCGTGGCCTTCTTTTTCGTCCTCCTCTTTTCGATCATGTTCGGCGACACCGGGCAGGGACTTGTCATCCTGCTCGCGGGCCTTGTCCTCGGCCGCGGGGCTTTCGGCACGCCACCCGCGTGGAAGCAGTTCGGCCCGATCCTCGTGGCCGTCGGTGCCGGGTCGATGGTGATGGGTTTCCTCGATGGATCGTTTTTCACGATCGATACCCTGTTCGTGCCCGCGACGCGCGCGCTTACCGGGTACCTGTTCGGCAAGCCCGTCGACCACATCCTCGTCATGATGCCGACGGGAGGCATGGGGCGGCTGTTCGCGTTCTTCGGCTTCACCATCGGCGTCGGCGTCGTGATGAACTCCATAGGACTCGTCGTCAACATCGTCAACAAGCTCCGGCTCGGCAGGCGCGGCGACGCGCTGTTCTCCAAGACCGGGGTCGCGGGCGCGCTCTTCTTCTGGTGGGCGGTGGGGCTGGGCGTCCGCGTCATCCTCGGATCCGGACCCGCCTGGTTCGACATCCCCGGGTTCGGCATCCCGCTCGCCGCCATCTTCTTCGAGTCGACGCTCGCGCACCTCGTCGACGGCGGGCGCATGCACGGCGAGGAGGGCGCCTTCACCTTCATCGTGAAGGGGTTCGTGGAAGTGATCGAATCCCTTTCGTACTACATTTCCAACACTATGAGCTTCCTGCGCGTGGGCGCCTTTGCGCTCTCCCACGCCGTCCTTTCGTTCGTCGTGTTCACGATGGCGGACCTGCTCCGCGAACGCGCGCCGGCGGGCGTCGTCTGGCAGCTGCTCATGCTCGTCGTCGGCAACCTGGTCATCATCGTCCTCGAGGGCATGATCGTCACCATCCAGGTGGTGAGGCTGCAGTATTACGAATTCTTCTCTAAATTCTTCACGGAAACGGGGACAATCTTTTCACCGTTCCGATTCGAATACCACAAGGAGTGATTCATGCGAAAACGCATTGCGCTTGCGCTGTCCGTCGCCGTCGGCCTGGCCGTGGCCGTCGGAGCCCAGGAAACCGCCGCACAGGCGGCAGCTTCCTCCGGACTCATGTGGAAGTACATCGCCGCGGCGGTCGCGGTCGGTATCGGCTGCATTTCAGGCGGGCTTGCCGTGGGCAAGATCGGCGCGGCTGCCATGGGTGCCATGGCCGAGAACCCGGAACTGTCCGGGAAAGCCCTGCCGTATGTCGGCCTGGCCGAGGGCATCTGCCTCTGGGGTTTCCTGGTGGCGCTCCTCATCCTGCTGCTGTAGCAAGGTGTCCGACTTTTTCGTCATCGCTGAGGAAGAGCTCGTCGTGTCGTTCCGCCTTGCCGGTGTGGACGGGCGCGCGGTAGCCAACCGCGACGAGGCGCTGGAATCCTTTCTCCGTCACGTCGGCCAAGGCGGACCTTCGCCGGGCGGACCTTCGCCGGGCGCGGACGCCTCCGGCAAGCTCTACCCGAAGGGCGCCGGCAAGGTGCTCATCCTTTCCGAGGACATCGCCGACATGATCGAGGAACAAGTACTGGAATGGCAGATGGGCGGGGAGTACCCGCTCATCGTCGAGGTGCCGAGCCCGGGCGGACGACGCGAGGGCAGGAAAAGCCTCGTGGACGCCGTCCGCGAGGCGGTGGGAATCAGCGTCTAGCGCGCACCGAGGAGCAGAATCGAATGGAAGAGATCGTCACGACCGACGCGCTGGAACGCGAAATACTCGAAGACGCCAGGAAGAAGGCCGCGGCCCTCCTCAAGGCAGCCGACGAGGAGGCGCGCCGCGTCGCCCAGGCCGGCGAGAAACGGACGAAAGCCGCGCTGGCAGGGCTCGGGAAAGAATCGACGGCGAGGATCGAACGCCACCGTTCCGAGACGGAGGCGCGCATTCCCCTCGAGAAATCCCGCCTGAGGACCACCTACCTGGACGACGCGCTCAGGTCCGCGACCAGGAGCTACTTCGCCGCGCTCCCGGATTCCCGGATAGCGGAGATCGCGGCGGCACTCCTGTCGGACGCGAAGGAATTCCTCAAGGCGAAAGCCGTCAGCCTGCGGTGCCGCGGGCTCGGGGCGGAATCGATGCGCGCGTTGGGCGCCTCCATACCGTGGGCCGCGTCGGTGTCGGTATCGGAGGATCCTTCGCTTCCGGCGTCCGGCGCCGTGGCCGAGACCGGGGACGGTGCCGTGACCCTGCGCGCGACGATGGACGTCGTCGCCTCGGACCTGCTGCGCGAAAAGCGCGGCGAACTGGCAGCGGCGCTCTGCGGAAAGGCGACAGAGATATGATCACGGGGTACATCACGCGGGTATCGGGCCCCGTCGTCACTGCCGGCGGTCTCGGCGGCGCCGGGCTCTACGACGTCGTGGAAGTGGGCGAAGCCCGCCTGATCGGCGAGATCATCCGCATGGACCACGTGGGTGCGGTTATCCAGGTCTACGAGGAAAATACGGGAATGCGTCCCGGGGAGCCGGTGGTTTCCCTCGGGCGGCCGCTGTCGGTGGATCTCGGCCCCGGCCTGCTCGGGTCGATCTACGACGGCATCCAGCGCCCCCTGGTCCAGCTGAAAGCCGCGTCGGGTTCCTTTCTCGCGCCGGGGGTGAAGGGCGAGGCCCTCGACCGCGCCCGGACGTGGCGCTTCGTTCCCGTGCTCCGCTCCGGCGATCCGGTGGAGCCCGGGACCCTGGTCGGACTCGTGAAGGAGACCGAGCTCGTCGAGCACCGGATTCTGGCTCCTCCCCTGACGCAGCCCGGCAGGGCGACGCGCGTATCTCCCGAGGGCGACTACATCCTGGACGAAATCGTCGCCGAAACGGATTCAGGCGCCAGGATAGGCCTTTCGCACGACTGGCCGGTGCGGCGTCCGAGGCCCTGCCGGAAGAGGCTTCCGCCGGACGAGCCGCTCATCACGGGCTTGCGCGTCATCGACGTCCTGTTCCCGATCTCGAAGGGAGGCTGCGCGGCCGTTCCCGGAGGTTTCGGCACCGGCAAGACGATGACGCAGCACGCGATCGCCAAATGGTGCGACGCCGACATCATCGTGTACGTGGGCTGCGGCGAGCGCGGCAACGAGATGACCGACGTCCTCACGGACTTCCCGAAGCTCGTGGATCCCCGGACGGGGCGATCCCTCATGGAACGCACGGTCCTCATCGCCAATACGTCCAACATGCCGGTGGCCGCTCGCGAAGTGTCCATCTATACCGGCATCACGGTCGCCGAGTACTACCGCGACATGGGTTACGATGTGGCGGTGATGGCCGACTCGACCTCGCGTTGGGCCGAGGCGCTCCGCGAGCTTTCGGGCAGGCTCGAGGAGATGCCGGCCGAGGAAGGCTTTCCCGCCTACCTCCCTACCCGCCTCGCGGAGTTCTACGAGCGGGGCGGCCGCGTGCAGACCCTCCGCGGCAACCCGGGCTCGGTGTCGATCATCGGCGCCGTATCGCCCCCCGGCGGGGACTTTTCCGAGCCCGTGACCCAGCATACCAAACGCTTCATCCGCTGCTTCTGGGCCTTGGACCGCGACCTCGCGAATGCCCGCCACTACCCGGCAATCTCCTGGATCGATTCGTACTCGGAATACTCGGACGAACTCCGCGACTGGTGGGACGGCGTCGACGCCGACTGGCGCGACGTGCGCACCCGGGCGTTCGAGCTCCTCAAGCGGGAACAGCGACTCGAGCAGATCGTGCGCCTCATCGGCCCCGACGCGCTCCCCGACGAACAGCGGCTCGTGCTCATATCGGCGGACATGATCAAGAACGGTTTCCTCCAGCAGAATTCCTTCGACGAAGTCGACAAGTTCTGCGTTCCCGCCAAGCAGGTGCTCCTCCTCCGCTGCATCATGGAATTCCACCGGAGGGCGGAAGCGGCGATCAAGGCCGGCGCGCCGCTCCCGAGGATCGTGGGGCTGCCGATCCGCGAACGTCTCGCGCGCCTGAAGAGCATCGTGCCGAACGACAATCTCGACGAGATCCGGGCCGCCGAGAAGGAGATCATCTCCTCGTTCGATGAACTTTCCCGTCAGTACCGCAAGGAGGAGGCCCGATGAGGGGACTCGAGCATCGCGGGCTTCGCAAGGCCGAGGGGCCCATCGTCATCGCCGCCAGGACCGAATCCGCCGGATTCGGCGAACTGGTCTCGGTCAGGGACCGGAGCGGGGTCATGAGGACCGGCCGGGTGGTCGACGTCTCCGACACGGCGGTGGCCATCCAGCTCTTCGCCGACAACACGGGCATTTCCCTCGACGGCGTCGGCATCGAGTACCTCGGGAGGCCCCTCGAACTCCGTGTCGGGCCTGACCTCCTCGGGCGGGTCTTCGACGGGCTGGGGAGGCCCACCGACGGTTACCCGGAGATCGTCTCGTCCGACCTGCGCGACGTGAACGGCAGGCCGATCAACCCGGCCGCACGGGTCTACCCCAGGGATTTCATCCAGACCGGCGTTTCGGCCATCGACGGGATGAACACCCTCATCCGCGGCCAGAAGCTCCCGATCTTCTCGGGGAACGGGCTCCCGCACAACCGGCTCGCCGCGCAGATCGTCCGCCAGGCCAGGGTGCTCAACCAGGGGGACAAGTTCGCCGTCGTCTTCGCCGGCATGGGGATCAAGTACGACGTGGCCAGGTTCTTCGTGGATTCGTTCGAACGTTCCGGCGTCCTCGCTCGCGTCGTCATGTTCCTGTCACTCGCCGACAGCCCCTCGATCGAGCGTCTCCTCACGCCGAGATCGGCGCTCACCGCCGCCGAGTACCTCGCCTTCGACCTCGGGATGCACGTTCTCGTCGTGATGACCGACATGACCAACTACTGCGAAGCCTTGCGCGAAGTGTCCGCCGCCCGCGGGGAAGTCCCGTCGCGCAAGGGCTATCCGGGCTACCTCTACTCGGATCTCGCCGAGCTCTACGAGCGCGCGGGGCGCATCGAGGGCTCCAATGGTTCCATCACGCAGATCCCGATCCTCTCCATGCCGAACGACGACATTTCGCATCCCATCCCCGACCTGACCGGCTACATCACGGAAGGCCAGATCGTGCTGGAACGCGAACTTTTCCAGAAGGGCATCTACCCGCCCGTCGCCGGACTGCCGTCGCTGTCGCGTCTCATGAAGGACGGGATCGGCGAGGGGATGACGCGCGAGGACCACAAGGACCTCTCGAGCCAGCTCTTCGCCGCCTACGCGCGCGTCAAGAGCATCCGCAACCTGGTGGCGATCATCGGGGAAGAGGAACTCTCGAAGCTCGACAAGCAGTACCTCCGTTTCGGCGAGCGCTTCGAAGCCGAATTCATGACCCAGGACGAGTTCGACGACCGCGGGATAGACCGGACCCTCGAACTCGGCTGGAAATGCCTCTCCTGGCTGCCGCGCGATGAACTGCTCCGCATTTCCCCAGCGCTCATCGCGAAATACCTTCCGGGCGGTTCACTCCCATGAGCGTCGTCAACGTAGCCCCGACCAAGTCGAACTTCCTGCGCGAGAAGGAACGGCTTTCCCTGGCCCTCGAAGGATACGAACTGCTCGAGCGGAAGCGGGAAATCCTGGTCATGGAGTTGATGCGGCGGATCGACGAGGCGCGCATCCTCGAACGGGAGATCGAAAAGCGGGTGTCCACAGCCTATCCGACGATGCGGAGGATGCTCCTCGCGGTCGGGCGCGAACGCGCTTCATCCATCGCCGCGATCCGCGATGACTTCACGGTCAGCGAACGCCACGTCCAGGTGGCCGGGATCACCATCGCGACCGTGGAAGCGAACCTGCCGGGGCTCAAGCTCGGTTCGTCGTTCGTGAATTCCTTTGCCGACTCGGACGAGACCGTGGTAGAATTCACCCTGCTCCTCAGGTCGCTGGCGGACATGGCTGGTCTCAGGTCCATCGTCTGGCGCCTTGCGAAAGAAGTGCGGAAAACCCAGCGCAGGGTCAACGCCCTCGAGAAGATGGTCATCCCGGAATCGCGGGCCAGGAAGAAATTCATCGAAGCCTCCCTCGAGGAACGCGAACGGGAGGCGATATTCACGGGCAAGCTGCTCAAGGCGCGGAGAGGCGAGGACAGGGAATGAAAGGACTTCTTTCGAACATCGTCACCGTCGTCAACGGCGCGGAATCCTCCATCGCCGCCGCCAAGCTCGCGATAGCCCTCAAGAAGCAGTACGGGAGCCGCGTCATCGCCGTGTACGTCGTGGACACCGCCACCATCAGGAGCCTCGCGATGAGCCGGATCTTCGTGCCGGACGAGAGCGAGGAATACGAGCGGAGCCTGGAGGACACGGGAAACCGCTATCTCGCCTTCATCTCCGACCTGGCCAAGGCGAAACGCCTCAACATCGACACGAAGCTGCTCAAGGGCTCGGTCGCCGACGAGATCAGCAAGGTGGCCGAGGAGGAAGGTGCGGACTGCATCGTCCTCGGGGGATGGGGCGGCGACGCGGTGCACCGGGACATGGTCATCGAGGCGAACCGCGAGATCATCGCGGCCGCGAAGTGCCCGGTGCTCGTCGTGAAGGGACCGCAGGCCGAACAGGTCTACAGGGCCCTCTGAAGCCGTTTCCTAGCCGAAGGGCTTCCCGTTTCGGTATACTACACTCACCACCAACGAACGACGAGGAGTCATTCCCATGAACGACGACAGCATACGGAACGTCCGCGCGCAGGAAGAGGACGATCCCGACAAGCCCGAGACCAGGGGACCGGATCCGCTCGCCGAGCGCTTCCTCAAGACCCGCACGATCATCCTCTCCGGCGAAGTGAACAAGGAACTGGCGGAGCGGGTCATCAAGCAGCTCATCCTCTTCGAGAGCGAGTCGGCGGAACCCGTGAGGGTCTTCATCGATTCACCGGGCGGCGACGTGGACGCGGGGTTCGCGATCTTCGACATGGCCCGTTTCGTCAACGCGCCCGTGTACATGATCGGCATGGGCCTCGTGGCCAGCGCGGCCGCCCTCATCCTGCTCGCCGCGCCGAAGGAGCGCCGCATCGGCCTGCCCAACGGCCACTACCTGATCCACCAGCCGCTTTCCGGGATCAGGGGGGTGGCCACCGAGATCGAGATCCACGCCAGGGAAATCGAAAAGGCCAAGGAACGCATCAACAAGATCATCGCGGAAGCTTCGGGCCAACCCCTGGAGCGCGTCGTGAAGGATACGGACCGGGACTACTGGATGAACGCCGAGGAAGCCCTTTCCTACGGGCTCCTGTCCCGCATCGTCACGAAGCGGGAAGACCTGGGGTTCTGAGCCGGCTGAACCTGCGATTTTCGCCTCTCCATCGAAGCGCGGCCGGCAAAGGGCCGCGTTTCATGTTCCGGGCGAGTCGCCGGCCTCCCGGGGCGCGTCCTGTCGGAGGCGTCAATGGCGAAAATTGCACTATCGCTCGCGGTGGCCGGGATTTTTCTCGCCGCCGCCTGTTCCGGCGGGTTGGCGCAGCCGGAGCGGATCACCGTGATGGCCTACAACGTCGGTTCCCTTTTCGACGCGAAGGACGACGGCGGGGAATACCCGGAATTTTCGGTGAAAGCCGGAACCTGGGACGCGGAGCGTTACGCGATCCGTCTGGGAAGGCTGGCCGAGGTCGCGCTGCGGGCCGTTTCGGACGGTCCCGACGTCATCGCCCTCGCCGAGATAGAGAACGCGGGGGTGCTCGACGACCTCGTTTCGGGTGGACTCAAGGGCAAGGGCTACCGCTGGACCGTTGCCGCCCCGGATGACGGGTCCGCCATCCGCTGCGGGATCGTTTCGAAACTGCCGATACGGTCGGCGAAGGCGCACCGGGCATCCGGGCCGACGGTATCCGGCAGGGCGCCGCGCCTCGTGCTCGAGGTCGAGCTCGACTCGCGCGGCAGGAAACTGTACCTGCTTGCCTCGCACTGGAAGAGCAAGGTCGAAGGCGCGGCAGCCACCGAGCCTGAACGTATCGCGCAGGCTGCTGTCGTCGCGGAGCGGGTGCGCGCGATCCTCGATGACGATCCCGCGGCCGACCTGGCGGTCGTGGGCGACCTCAACGAAAATCCCGACGAATACGAGCAGGTCGGCCGCGCCTATCCCGTCGCGCTCATGCCGTTCGGAGGCGCTGCCCCTGCGCCGGGACTCTTCATCGCCGCCGAACGGGACGATGCCGGGCCGGGGCCGGACGGCGTCGCGCTCTGGAGTCCCTGGTTCGAAACGGAGGGCTGGTCGTATTCCTATAGGGGAAAGGAAGAACGCATCGATCACGCGCTCCTGGCCCCCGGCCTGTTCGACCCGGCGGGGTTCGCCTATGCCGGCTTCCGCGTCGTGGCGCCGGATTTCCTTTTCGGCGCCGACGGCCTCCCGGCGGGATGGGATAACCGGACCGGGGGCGGGTACTCCGATCATCTTCCCGTCGTGCTCGAGCTGACGCTCTGCGGGGAGGAAAGCGCCGTGATCGCGTCGCGGCGATGAGCGGGCGCCCGTTCAGGTCCCGGGTAGGGACGAAATCCCTGCATCGCCCGAGTTGCGTTCGCGAAAGATCCCGTCGGCGAAGCCCTGGATGCGTCCGTTGGATTCCGCGAGTTCGAGCCGCCTGAGGGCTGTCAGGGCCCATTCCGGATCGATCTCCACGCCCAGCCAGCGCCGACCGAGCTTTTTCGCCACGACGGCCGTGGTACCCGACCCGAGGAAGGGATCGAACACGAGTTCTCCCGGGCGCGTGCTGGCCAGGATCAGCTTGGCGACGAGCTTTTCCGGTTTCTGCGCGGGGTGGCCGGTGTTTTCCGGCATCGACCAATAGGGCACTGTGATGTCGGTCCACAGGTTCGAAGGGAAGGTGTCGCGGAATCCCCCGTCGGTCGTTTCGGTCCAATCCTTCGGGGAGCCGTCGGGTTCCCGGTACGGCGCCATGACGCGGCGCCTGAGTTTGACCGCCCCCGGATCGAAATGGTAGGTTCCGGAAACCGTCGCGAACCAGATATCCTCCGAAGCGTTCTTCCAGTTGCGCGCCGCGCCGCGCCCCTTTTCGCGTTCCCAGGTGATGCGGTTCCGCACGATGAAGCGCCGCGAAAGTTCGGCGTGGAGGACGGCGGAACTCCGCCAGTCGCCGCAGACGTAGACCGTCGCGGCGGGGGAGAGCAGTGGCGTCACCGCGTCGAGCCAGGCGGCGGTGTAGGCGGCGTAGTCCCCGTCGGATACCTTCCGGCCGCTCGCCGCCCCGAAGTCCTTGCGCAGGTTGTAGGGGGGGTCGGCGACGAGGAGGTCGACCGACGCGCGGGGAAGGCGGGGCGCGATCTCGAGGAGATCGCCGAGGATGACCCGTCCGGCAGCTGCGCCCGGCGTCAGTCCCACCCCGGATTCGAGCAGCCGCGGCATCAGTCGTGCACGGTCGGAATCCCCGAGTCTCAGGGTGCGGTTGCGGGATGACGCCATGGCGCCAGTCTATACTTCCAGGGGCCGGGCGTAAAGCGCGATACAGTGAAGTAACGCCGATCCCGGCGGACGGACCGGCAAAACGCATCGGGCCCCGACGATTTCGGTCTGCGGAGAATGCAGAAGAGGGCAAAATTCGGTACACTTGAATGGATATGGGCGGACCTCTCATCGTTCAAAGCGACATGACGATACTCCTCGACGCGCACGATCCCCTGTTCGAGGAGGCTCGCGTCGCCCTGTCGCCCTTCGCCGTGCTGGAGAAGAGCCCCGAGCACATGCACACCTACCGGCTCACCCCGCTGTCCCTGTGGAACGCGGCGAGCGCGGGACTCGGCGCCGACGCGATCGAAAACGCCCTCGCGCGTTTTTCGCGCTACGAAGTGCCGTCGGGGGTGATCCATGCCGCCAGGGATTTCATCGCCCGGTTCGGAACCCTCGTCCTTCACGACGACCCGGACGCCGACTCGACGTCGGAACTCTTTCTCGAATGCGCCGATCCCGCCGTGGCGGCGGAGATCGCGGCGTCCCGGCGCCTGGTCAAGTACCTCGTTCCGCGTCCCGGCGGCTTCGGCGTCCTGCTCGCCGACCGCGGCACCGTGAAGCAGGAGCTCATCCGCCTGGGCAGGCCGGTGCGCGACGAAGCCCGCCTCTCGCCGGGAGATCCCTTCACCGTATCCCTCCGTGACACCGCGGCCTCGGGTTCGCCCTTCACCCTCAGGCCGTACCAGGACGACGCGGTGGCCGCCTTCATGGGAGGGAACACTCCCGGCAACGGCTACGGCGTGATCGTCCTACCCTGCGGCTCGGGAAAGACGGTGGTAGGCATGGCGGTCATGTCGGCAGTCGGGCGCAAGACATTGATCGTCACCACGAACATCGCGGCCGCCCACCAGTGGATGGACGAGCTCCACGACAAGACGGCCGTCGCCCACGACGACATCGGGGAATACTCAGGCGAACGCAAGATCGTGAAACCCATCACCGTCGCCACCTACCAGATCCTGACCTGGCGGCAGGAGAAGGGCGAGGAATTCCCCCACTTCGACCTGTTCCGGAAACAGAAATGGGGTCTCGTCATCTTCGACGAAGTACACCTGCTCCCGGCGCCGGTATTCCGCGTCGTGGCGGAGATACAGGCGGTGCGGCGTCTCGGGCTCACGGCTACCCTCGTGCGCGAGGACGGCCATGAAGAAGACGTTTTCAGCCTCGTCGGACCCAAGCGCTGCGACGTGCCCTGGAAGGAACTGGAGCGGCGGGGCTTCATCGCGACGGCGGTCTGCCGCGAAGTGCGCATACCGCTGCCCCAACGGGACCAGATCCGGTACGCGGCCGCGGACCAGCGCGCCCGGATCAGGATAGCGGCGGAAAATTCCCGCAAGGTCGAGGCGGTCCTCGAACTCGTCGAGAACCACCCCGAGGACCGGATCCTCGTCATCGGGCAGTACCTCGACCAGCTCGGCGCGCTGGCGCAGGCGCTCAAGGCTCCCCTCATCACGGGAAAGATCCCGAACCCGGAGCGGGAACGGATCTACTCGGACTTCAAGTCCGGGAAGGAACGGATCATCGTGGTTTCCAAGGTGGCGAATTTCGCGGTCGACCTTCCCGACGCGTCGATGGCCATCCAGACTTCCGGCACCTTCGGTTCCCGTCAGGAGGAAGCCCAGCGACTGGGACGCATACTCAGGCCGAAAAAACGTAACTCTTACTTCTACTCGCTCGTTTCCCTCTACACCATCGAGGAAGAATTCTCCTCCAACCGGAGGAGATTCCTCACCGAGCAGGGATACCGGTACGCCATCGAGGCGTGGGACGAGGCGGAATGGAACTGAAACGGCCAGCGGTCGAAGACTGGCGCGACGCGCTTGTCGCGGGCGATACCAACTCCTTCCTCCTCCTCGTCCGGAATTACCTCGGCGCGGTCAAGACGCCGTACAACAAGCACGAGCTCGTGTCCAGGCTCGAAGCTTTCATGCAGGCGCCCGAGAACGCCGCCGCGATCATCGGATTCCTCTCCGATGACGAGCTGGCGGTCGTGGCCGCGGTCGAATTGCTCGGGCCGTCGGCCCCGACGGCGCTCGTGGAACTCTTCGCGTACCGGATGAAGCCCGAAACCCTCGACGCCGTGGTGGCCTCCCTCGTCGACCGGCTCGTGCTGTTCCGCTGCCCTGCGGCCGATTACGCGCTCGCGGTGGCGCCCCCGCTCCGGGATGCGGCGCTGGCCGTGGTGGATTTCGGGCGTTTTTTCGAGACCGTTCCGGCGAAAACCGCTCCGGAACCCGCCTGGCTGACGGGCGACCTCATTTGCACGGTTTTTTCGTTCCTGTTCCACGGCAGGAAACAGTTCCGCAAGAACGGTCTCCTTACCAAGAAGGCGCAGGAAGCCCTCGTGGCCCTGGCGCCCGAACTCGTGCATTCGCAGATGCCCCAGCTCGAGACTCGCTACTCCGACGTGATGGAGTGCTTCAGGAACACCGGCGTGATCGAGGGGGTCGAAGATCCGTCCGTCAACGCGGACGCCTTCGGCGCCGTTTTCGACCGCGCCGACACGGGCCTCGTGTTCGAGTTCGCCGCCGCGCGCCATTGCGAGGTTTCGGAGGACGGCTCGTCCCGTTCCTTCGTCGTCGACGCCAAGCTCCTGCGCAACGTATTCGAGGCGATCCCGTCGGAAGTCACCTTCGGCGGGATGGGCTTGTGGCGCTACGTGAAGTACGTGGCGACGTCGTGCGGCTGCGGCCAACTCACCGACTTCATCGTCGACCTTCTCGTCAGATTCGGCTTCGTGCATGCCACGAAACAGGGCTACTCGAAGCCTTCCGGGGACGCAAGCGACGCGAAGCGGAGCGCAAAGACCCCGAAGGCGAAAAAGGCCGATGCGGCTCCACGGGCGACGCCCACGGTCATCGTCGACGGTTCGCATGTCGTTAAGGTGCTGCCCGAAGCCGACGACGATGCCCGCCGCTTCGTCGCGGTAGCGGCCCGTCCGGAGCGGCGCGACGTGGTCCTGTCCGCGATCGTGGACCGCGACAGCGCCTTCGATGCTTTCGACGCCGGCATCGGTGCGGATACCCTGTCCAGGCGGCTCGCGGAGCTGTCGGGCGGCCCCCTTCCGCAAAGCCTCCTATTCTCCTTCGAATCGTGGGAGAAGGAGTACCAGTCGGTCCGGCTCTACTTCGGGTTCACGATCGTGGCGAAGGGGCCGAGCGCGATGGCCATGGAGCATTCCCCGGCCATGAAGCGCCTGGATGTCCGCAAGCTCGGGGACGGCATCTACTTCGTCGCCACCGACGCCCGCGCCGACATCGAGTCGGCCCTCGTCAAGGCCGGTCTGCGTCTGCCCTCGCGCGTCACGGGCGCGACTCCCGGTTCTCGCGTGCGCGTCAGGAAGGCCGCGCACCCGAAGGCGCTGGACCCGGCGAGCTGCCGAGCGGTTCTCGAGGCGAAACCGGGGAAGGCGCGGCCCAACGACGGCGACAGGCGGATCGCGGCGCTCCACAGGGCGCTCAAGAAGCTGGACCGCAAGGATTGGGAGCTACGCGAACTCGAAGCGCGGATCAACAAGAAGATCGTACTGAACGAAGCCCAGCTGAAGGTCGCCGACTTTCCCTCCGTCGGGCGGCTCGAGGCGGGATCGCTGGATTTTCTCGGCAAGGCCCGCGTGGCCGAGGACGCGATCGCGTCCGGGGGCGCCGAGCTGGACATCCAGTACAAGCCGAAGGGCGGCGACGTGATCCGGGTTCTCGTCGTCCCCGTCGAGCTCAGGAAGGAAACCGAGGGCCTCGTGCTGGTCGCGAGGATATCGGGAACGGACAAGGGGATCGAGATCCCGATCAGCGCCGTTTCCAAAATACGACGCCTGAGAAAAGGCTTTTTCGGAGACAGACGACATGAACAACATTGAAAACGTGGAAAGCCGGCAGCGGAAGCTCGCCGTGCTCATCGACGCCGACAACACGCAGGCCGCCATCATGGACGGCCTCCTCGCCGAAATCGCGGCCTACGGCATCGCCAGCGTCAAGCGCATCTTCGGCGACTGGACGACGACCAACCTGAAGCACTGGAAGGAAAAGCTGCTCGACTACGCGATACAGCCCATCCAGCAGTTCGCGTACACTAGCGGGAAGAATTCCACCGACAGCGCGCTCATCATCGACGCGATGGATCTTCTCTACACCGAGAAGCTTGACGGTTTCTGCATCGTGTCGAGCGACAGCGATTTCACGAAGCTCGCGATGCGCCTCCGCGAGGCAGGGAAGCTGGTCATCGGCTTCGGCGAGCGGAAGACGCCCAAGGCTTTCGTGTCGGCCTGCGACCGCTTCGTGTTCACCGAGATCCTGCGCGAAGTGGAGGACAGTTCCGATCGCCAGGAAACGCGCGACAGGAAGCCGACCGAGTTCAAGCCCGACCGCAAGATGAAAGCCCTGCTCCTCAACTCCGCGGAGGACGCGGCAGATGATTCCGGATGGGCCTACCTCGGCGCGGTGGGGCAGTTCGTCGCCAACCGTCAGGCGGAATTCGATCCGCGCAATTTCGGCTTCCGGAAACTCGGCGACCTCATCCGCACCTGCGGCCTCTTCGATATCGAGGAGCGCCCGGACCGGTCGGGTTCGGGAAAGCAAGTCTACGTGAAACCCAAGCGCGGAAGATAGGCGCCAGATCGCGCCGGGCGGCCGGGGTCGTTGCGATACCCCGTCCGCCCCATCTCCCGGTTGCCGCGGGCCTGAGAAAAAACTTGCGCCGCGGTCCGGGAAGCCGTATCCTGTAGATCATGAGCCAGCCCTATGATGCATTGATGGATCTCGCGGACGCCGAGTTCGACGGCCGCTCCTTCAACGGAAAACCCCTCATGAAGACGCTCGACGCCCTGCCGGCGCGAGCCGCGGCATCGACTGAAACCTTCGAAGGCTACAGCGCCTGGGAAGTCGCCCTCCACTGCCTCTACTACAAGTACTTCGCGGCCGATGCCCTTGGCGCTGCCGGTCCCCTCGAACCCTATCCTTATCCCAAGGGGAACTTCGTCCCGCCGCCGGCCACGACCGAAGCCGACTGGACTGAATTCCGCGCTTACCTCAGGACGGCGCACGCGGTCTGCGGTGCGGCCGTCCGGAATGCCTCTCCCGAGGCGCTCGACGCCCTCATCCCCGACTGGAAGCTTCCCGTTCGCGCCATCGTCCCCTGGCTCGCCTCGCACGACAGCTACCACGTCGCGCAGATCCGCAGCATGGGAGTCCCGGGACTGAAGGAACCCAAGGCTACCTGAGCCGGACTTGTGGCGCGGCGGGTTTGCCGATATCCTCGATCCATGGACAAGTACTGGTTCACGTACGACGACATACACAGGACGGTCAGGGATCTGGCCGGACGCGTGAAGGCTTCGGGGTTCGAAACCGATGCGATCGTGGCGATCGGATCGGGCGGCTACATCCCCGCGAGGATCCTGCGGACCTACATCAACAAGCCGATCTGGGCCGTCGGGATTTCCTATTACGACGAAAACGACAATCCGACCGACAACCCGCGCAAGATGCAGTGGATCGACGAGGTGGAGCGCAAGCTCGCGGGTAAACGCATCCTCCTCGTGGACGAAGTCGACGATTCACGGACGACGCTCGAATATTGCATTCGCGAACTCCTGTCGCACAAACCCGCCGAAGTCGCCGTCGCGGTGCTCCACAACAAGCGAAAGGAAAAGCGCGGCACACTCCCGCCCGAGGTGACGCGCTATTTTACCGGCCTCGACATCGAGGACCGGTGGGTGAAGTATCCCTGGGACGCGGTCGACATCGACGAGCAGGACGCGAACGCCGCCGCGGCCAGGACGCGCGCCTGAATCCCGGGGACAAGGCGGAAGCCCGTGCCGCCGCCCGATCCCTGCTCCGGGCGCTGCCGGAGGCCGAACGGGCCTTCTTGAGCGCGCGCGCGTCCGCCGAGGCTTTCAAGCTGGCGGAGCGGATGGGTCCGCGGCGGGTTCTCGCGTTCCTGTCCATGCGGCGCGAGATAGACACGGCGCCCTTCATCGACGCGGCATTCAGCCAAGGTTGGCCGGTGGCCGTGCCGCGGATTTCGGGCGGGGAACTCGTTTTCACGGAATTGGGACGCACCTGGAACTCGTGGCCCCTCGACGGCCTCGGTATTCCCGAGCCGCCCGTCGACCTCCCGATGGTCGCCGACCGCGAAATCGCCGCAGGCCCGACCTTTGCCCTGATCCCTGGACTGCTCTTCGACGGGAAGGGCCGGCGGCTCGGCAGGGGCAAGGGTTACTACGACCGCTTTCTCGCCCGGATTGCCGTCGCGCAGGAAGCTTGCGCTGGTATCGCAGGCATACGGCCGGAGCCTGCGGACTTCGCGAGGGTGGGGTTCTGCTTTTCCTTCCAGGTTGTCGAAGGAGTCCCCTATGACGGCAACGATGCTCCGATGGACCTGATCGTGACGGAGAACGGGACGATCAGGCCGGGAAACGGATGACGACGCAGGTGCCGGTGCCGCAGGCCGCGTCGGGTTCCGGCATCCGGCCCCGGAGCTGGGCGACGAGGGATTCGACGAGGTGGGAGCCTATCCCCGCGGGCTCGTTCCCGCGGTCAGCCAGGGCGTTGAGCTTGCCGATTCCGTCGTCAGACACCGTGAGTACAAGGTCCCCGCCGTCCCGTTCCATGCAGACCAGAATCCGGCCCCGGCGGCCGCCGGGAAAGGCGTGCCTGATCGAGTTCATCACGAGCTCGTTGACGATGAGGCCGCAGGGTATGGACTTGTCGAGCGACAGCGATATCCCCGCGGCGTTCACGTCCATCTCGATGCCCTCGGTCCCGAAGGACTTCGCCCAGCGGACGGAGTCGCATATCTTCCCGAAGTACGACTGCATCTCGATCTCGGAGAAGGATCCCGACTGGTAGATGTCCTCGTGGACGTAGGCCATGGCCTGGATGCGCTCCTGGCAGACTTCGAACGCGGCGATGACCCTGTCGTCCTCCATCTCGGACGCCTGGAGGTTCAGGATGCTCGCGATGATCTGGAGGTTGTTCTTGACGCGGTGGTGGACTTCCCTGAGGAGCACTTCCTTTTCCGCGATGGACGCGTTGAGCGACGCGAAGCTCCCGTCGAGACGTTTGCCCATGTCGGAGAAGGCTTCCGCGAGGCCGCCGATCTCGTCCTTCCGCGTCGCGAGTTCCGCGATGACGTCGGCGTAGCCGGCTTCGTTCCCGCCCGGTTCGAGGGCCCGCACCGCCGAGCGGAGGCGCCGCAAGGGCGCCGTTATCCGGTCCACGGTGACCCATCCGATGGCGAGAGTCGCGGCCAGGGTCAGGAAGAGGATGAGGGCGGTGCCCTTGTCCGTCGCGGCCAGGGTCTGGAGGAAGGCCGTCTTGTCCACGAGGATGAAGACGCGCCAATCGGGATACAGCTTCGTGTCGAGCCGCCACGCCGTCCCGACCCAGTCGTCTTCCATGACCTGCATGAAATCCGTCCGGGCCGTCCCGCCGAGGAGGAGCTTCGCCGAACGCGCGATGGACGGGTCGGGCGACGTGGAAGCCTCGTAGCGGCTTCCGTCCGCCGGGTTCGAGATGGGGGAGCCGTTGGACGCCGCGATGAGGCGGCCCTCCGCATCCACGATGCCGATCACGCCGTAGCGGGCTTCGGGAAATGCCGCGAGGGAATCCCCGAGGCCGCCCAGGTCCACGGTCACGGAGCAGACGCCCTGGAGCGCCCGGTCATCCGCGTAGAAAGGCACGCTCGCGGAGATGGCCAGGTCCCCGTTGGAGACGTAGGAGTAGATCGCCGACCATCCCGCTTCCCCGCGTTCGACGGCCGCCAGGTACCAGGGGCGTTTCCTGGGATCGTAGTCAGGGCGTGACAGTGCGGGGGTCAGGGGATACCCGTTCGCGTCGGCGTTCCAGAGCTCGAGCGCGCCGCGCGTCGACTTTCCCGCGAGTCCCGTACGTATCGTACCGTCCTCGAGGCGCTGGGCTTCCGCGTAGTCGCCGGTTTCGAAGCCGGCGGAGACGATGCCGATTTCGCGGAAGCTACCTATCTGATGATGGAAGGATCGCCTGAGCGCGGAGAGGGATCCGGCCGGATCGGCAAGGGTCCGGAGGTAGCCGGCCTCGGTGAGGGCCATGGACCGGGCAGTGCCGAGGATGTGCTCCGTCCTTGCCGCGATGCGTTCCGAGACCACGGCGACGAGCCGTTGGACCACGTCTTCCACCGCGCGCCGCGACGAGGTGAGGTACAGCATCCAGGAAAAGGAAAAGCCGAGCACGGTGACGATGAAGATCGGCGTCACGATGGTGCGTTTGAGCTGTCCGATCTTTCCGGGCGATCCGGTCGCGGTTTCCTTCATGTTCCCCAACTATAGGATCAAATCCGGTTTCTGTCACAGGCCAATGCAGGGGGAAACGCCGGGCTTTACCCGTTTCGTTCCCCGTCGTATTGTGGGGGCATGGACAGGGAAACCATGAGGATGATCCTTGCGGGAAAGAAAGTCGGCATCGCGGGAGCGGGGGGGCTGGGTTCGAACTGCGCCGCGGCCCTCGTCCGCGCCGGCGTCGGGACGCTCGTGATCGCCGACTTCGACAGCGTCGCGGAATCCAACCTGGACCGGCAGTTCTACTTCGCCGACCAGGTGGGCCGGCTCAAGGTGGAAGCGCTCCGCGACAATCTCGAGCGGATCGACCCCGGCGTCCGGACGGAAATCCATCCCGTTCGCCTGGATCCGGAATCCGCGGCTGCGATCTTCGCCGCCTGCGACGTCGTCGTGGAGGCCTTCGATTCGGCGGAGGCCAAGGCCATGCTCATCGAGACGGTCCTCGGGCGGATGACGGGCATGCCGATCATCGCGGCGAGCGGACTCTCGGGCTACGGCAGGACGGACTCTATGCGCGTCCTCCGTTCGGGCCGCGTGCGCGTCGTCGGCGACCTCGAATCCGAGGTGTCCGTGGAACAGCCTCCCGTCGCGCCCCGGGTCGGGATCGCCGCCAACATGGAAGCCAACGAAGCGCTCGAGATCCTGCTCGGTGAAGACGCAGGATGGAGGAGGCGAGGATGACGATATCGGTGAACGGCGAAAGCGAATCGTACCCGGAGGACGGGATGACCGTCAGTGACCTGCTTCGAAAGAAACGCTATTCCTTTCCCCTCATCATCATCAGGATAGACGGCGTCCTTGTGGCTCGCGCGCGCTACGACGATACCGCGGTCCGGGACGGGAATTCGGTCGACCTGTACCACCTCGTATCGGGCGGCTAGGGCGCACAAGGGATCCGGTCAGAGGCCGAAAGCGGTTTCGAATGCGGCCCGGATCTCGGCAGGCTCCATCTCGAAGACCTCGGAGGCGAAGACCTGGTGCCGCTGGAGATCGAAGGCCGCGCCGAGTTTTTCGCGTTCCCTGGACTCCATCCTGTTGATGGTGACCATCCGGCGGTTGACCTCGTGCTTTTCGATCGCATGGTCGCTGGAGAGGAAGGCCGGGTATTCCGCCGGGTTCTTCCCCTCGAGGTCCGCTTCGAGGAAGCGGAGGTACGCGGTATTGTGCGCCAGCAGTCCGGCCGGTACGACGCCATCGTGGCCGGCCGTCAGGATGTCCGCCCCGTACGAGGCGATCCGCGCCAGGGAATCCGCGAACACGTCCGGCGAAACCGAGTCGACGGAGGGGATGGGGCGTTCCAGCGCGTCTCCCGTGAACATCACCGAGTCCGGGCGCGAAAAGACGGAGATGGAATCCTCCGTGTGGCCGGGCGTGTGGAACAGCTCGACGCCATCGTCGAGGAACGCGAGCCGGTCGGAAAATACGAGGGTCGGCGGCGTCATGACGATGTCGCCGCGCCGGGAATCGCCGTACTCGGCGGTGGATCGTCTCCACCACGTGCGCATGAGGGCGGGGCAGCGCTCGTGGGCGACGATCGTCTCGCCGATAAAGGCGCAGTTTCCCCAGACATGGTCCCAGTGAGCATGAGTGTTGACGACGACGAGCGGCTTGCCGGGGTTCCGCGCCTGCGCGAAGTCCCTGACGCGGGAGGCCGTCTCGGGACCGAGGTGGGTGTCGACGATGTACGTGCGGTTTTCCCCGAATACCAGGAACAGGCAGATGGGGAAGGGTTTCGCGAACGCGGCGAGACCGCAGCGCGTGCCGACGGATTCGAATTCGAAAGACGGCATCTTCAGCTCCTTTCCGGCATTTCCGGCCCGGGTTCCCGCTGTCTCACGCCCGTTCGTAGCTCTCGACGATCTCGACGACATCGCCGAGGGTGAGCCTGACGGGGCATGTCTTTCCCGCGGCCATGATCTTCCGGAAATCGGCGTCGGAGCAGGAACCGCGGATCCGGAACGCGACGGTGAGTCTGGCTATCTTCCGCGGCGGAGGGGACATCTCCTTGATCACCTCGAATTCGATGCCGTCGACGGGCATGCCCTTGTCCGCGGCGAACATGCTCATGATGGTGACCGCGCAGGCGCCAAGGGACGCGGCGCAGAGGTCGGTCGGCGAAAATCCCGATCCGTCGCCGCCGTTGTCCTTCGGCGCGGTCGTCCGTATCGTCGCCCCGGATTCATGGACGAGTTCCACCGTCGTGCGGCCTGTGGAACGGCCATTGATCGTTACTGCCATGATGCCTCCGCCAGACAGTATAGCCCAATCCCGCGGGGCGACAACGGAAAACACGCCGCTTTCCGGCACATCCCGCCGCATTGACTCGGGGGAAACGCCCCGGCTAGAGTAACGCCATGTACAAGTATCGCATCGAGGGAGGCTTTCCCCTCAAAGGCAGGATCCGAGCCAGCGGCAACAAGAACGCCGCGCTCCCCTGTATCGCGGCCAGCCTCCTCGCGTCAGGTCCCGTCACCCTGCGGAACATCCCCGAAATCGAGGATGTTCTCGTCATGTTCGAGATAATCGGCTCTCTCGGCGCGAGCGTCGAGCGCCTGGGGCGCAGCGAGTGGCGGGTGGACCCCGCCAAGGCGGACAGGACGGAGATATCTTCCGACCACGCGGGGAAGGTCCGCGCGTCCATCCTCTTCGCGGGTCCGATGCTGGCCCGTTTCGGCCGCGTCACCCTGCCGCCCCCGGGCGGCGACGTCATCGGCCGGCGCCGCATCGATACCCACCTCCTCGCGCTCGAGGAACTCGGCGTCCGCATCGAGATCGACGGCGTGTTCCGGTTCACCGCCAACAAGCTCGTCGGTGCCGACATATTCCTCGATGAAGCGTCGGTCACGGGTACCGAGAACGCCGTCATGGCGGCCTCCATGGCCGAGGGACGGACGGTCCTGCGGAACGCCGCGAGCGAGCCCCATGTCCAGGACCTCTGCCGCATGCTCAACTCGATGGGCGCGCGGATCTCCGGGATAGGGTCGAACATCCTGGTGATCGACGGTGTCGGCAAGCTCTCGGGCACCGATTTCTCGATCGGGCCCGACTTCATGGAGATCGGATCATTCATCGGGCTGGCCGCGGTAACCCGCGGCGAACTCGTGGTCGAAGGCGTGGAGCCGGACGACCTGCGCATGATGAAGCTGGCTTTCGCCAAGCTCGGCATCCGGTGGACCGTCGACGGCGGCAACCTGACCGTCTCGGCGGGCCAGGCGATGAAGGTGCAGGCCGACCTGGGCGGGCAGATCCCCAAGATCGATGACGCCCCGTGGCCGGGTTTTCCGCCCGACCTCACGTCCATCATGACCGTCGTGGCCACGCAGGTGGAGGGCATCGTGCTGATCCACGAGAAGATGTTCGAATCGCGGATGTTCTTCGTGGACAAGCTCATCGGAATGGGAGCGCGCATCGTGCTTTGCGATCCGCACCGCGCCGTCGTCTCCGGCCCGTCGCGGCTTTCGGGCTCCGAACTCGTCTCCCCGGACGTGCGCGCCGGCATGGCCATGGTCATCGCCGCGCTCTGCGCCGAAGGGGTGAGCACCATCAAGAACGTCTACCAGATCGAACGGGGTTACGAAGGCCTTTCGGACCGGCTCAGGATCCTCGGCGCCCGCATCGAGCGCCTCGAGGACTGCTGACCGGCCGGATTTTTCACCGGAGGATCCGGTGCGATGGATCATCTTTCTCGCCGCGGCAGCGGCGTCCTCGTGGACCGCGGTGTACCGGGTTCCGTCTCCCTCCAACGGGCTCGTCGTGGGCCTCATGACCGCGGTGGATTTCGCCCCCATGCTCCTCGCGCGGAAGCGGGTTTCCATCGGCGCGATGGAGGCGAGCGTCACGAACTGGCTCGCCGACGAACGGCTCGGCGGACGCTACGAGTTAGACAAGGTGTTCATCAACGATATCCCGGCCCGGCTCGAGATGATCCGGCAGGGAAAGATCGACATGGCCTGCGTACCCGAACCGATGGCGTCGATGGGCCAGCTCTCCGGCCTCGAAAAACGGGTCATCGGGAGCGCGGATGATTTCTGCCCGGACGTCATGGTATTCACCGCAGTCGCCGCGAAGGCCAAGGCCGACGGGATCAGGCGTTTCAGCGCCGCCTGCGGGATGACCCGGTGAGGTTCCCGAGGATGCCCCGAACGACCTGGCGGCCCAATTCCCGCCCCGCGAAGCGGAGCAGGTCCTCGCCGACATCGGTGGCGGCGTTCCGGGGCCTGCGCTCCGGGGCGGATGTGCGGCGGGAGGGCGTCGCACGGGGAGCTGGCGTCCCATGCTCCGGCGACGTCGCATACCCGGGAGACGGATACGCGTCGGGGGCGGGGCGGACGGGGAGCTCGCCGCGGAGTTCCGCTTCGATTTCCTCGATGTTCGGCTCGCCCGCCGCGGAGACTGGAGATGCGGGGGCGGGAGAGCCGGCGGGGCGCGGGGCGGCCTTCTTCCCGAGCGTTTCGTACGCCGATACGCGGTCGACCGGCGTATCGTACCTGGAACCCATGGGCGACGCCTTCAAGGCCGCCGCGCGCTCGCCGGGAGCGAGGGGGCCGACTCGCGACCCGGGCGGGACTATCCTCACGCGTTCGACCGGGGAGGGGCGCCCCTCGTCGTCCAGGAACGAGACGAGGGCTTCACCGACCCCGAGCTCGACGACGGCCGCGGCGGGATCCACCCGGGGATTGGGCCTGAAAGTTTCCGCGACGGCCTGAACCGCCTTCCTGTCCTTCGGGGTGAAGGCGCGCAACGCGTGCTGCACGCGGTTGCCCAGCTGCCCCAGGACGTCCTCGGGGACGTCCGTCGGGAGCTGCGTGACGAACCACACGCCGACGCCCTTGGACCTCACGAGCCGGACGACGCGCTCCACGCGTTCCAGGAGGGCTTTCGGGGCGTCGTCGAAGAGCAGATGGGCTTCGTCGAAGAAGAACACGAGCTTCGGCCTGTCGAGGTCCCCCGCCTCCGGCAGCTCCTCGAAGAGTTCCGAGAGGAGCCACAGGAGGAAGGTGGAGTAGAGGAGGGGAGATTCGACGATCTCGTCGGCGGCGAGCACGTTGACGACTCCCCTGCCGTCGGGGGCGGTCCGCATGAGGTCGCGGATGTCGAGTGCCGGCTCGCCGAAGAATCCCGCCCCGCCCTGGTCTTCCAGCACGAGAAGGGAGCGCTGGACGGCGGCGATGCTCGCGGCGCTCATGAGGCCATAGGCGGCCTGGAGGGTCTTCGCGTCGGAGGACGCGTACGCGAGAAGGGCCCGGAGATCCTTCAGGTCGAGAAGGAGCAAGCCCCTGTCGTCAGCCAGGCGGAAAAGGACGGAGAGCACCGCCTGTTGGACCTCCGAAAGCCCGAGTATCCGTCCCATGAGGAGCGGGCCCATGTCCGAGACGGTGGCGCGGACGGGATGGCCCCTTTTCCCGAGTATATCCCAGAATGCCACGGGGGACGCCCGCCAGGCGGGTTCGGGCAGGCCCAGTTTCCCGAACGCCGCCGCGATCCGCTCGTTTCCGCCGCCCGGGGCGCCCAGGCCGGAAAGGTCGCCCTTCACGTCGGAGGCGAAGACGGGCACGCCGGCTTCGGAGAGTCGCTCGGCGAGGGCTTGCAGCGTGACGGTCTTGCCCGTGCCGGTGGCCCCGGCGACCAGGCCGTGACGGTTGGCCATGGCGAGGGAGAGGAACGCGTCGCCGCCGTCTCCGCGGCCCACGAGAATGGGATCGGTGTTCATGCAGACAGCATAAGCGCCGCCGCCCGGCGAGATCAAGCGCCACCGTGGACCGGGCCGGTGCCCGATACAGCAGCCGTTTCAGAATCCGGTTTGCGCCGTGCGGGAGATGATCTCCTCCTGGTGGTTCCCGTCGAGGTCGACGAAGTAGTCCGAATATCCGGCCACGCGGACGAGGAGGTCCCGGTGGGCTTCCGGCCGCCGTTGTGCATCGCGCAACGTGTCAGAATCCACAACGTTGAACTGGACGTGGTGGCCGCCGAGGCGGAAGTAGGTGCGCACGAGGGAGGACAGCCGGCCGATGCCTTCTTCGCCCGAGAGCGCCGCCGGGAGGAAGCGCTGGTTAAGGAGCGTGCCGCCCGAGCGCGCGTGGTCCAGCTTCGAAAGGGATTTCATGACCGCCGTCGGGCCGTTGCGGTCGGCTCCCTGGGACGGCGACGCGCCGTCGGATTCAGGCGCCCGCGCGAAGCGTCCGTCGGGTGTGGCGCCCGTGCGCAGGCCGAAGTAGACGTGGCAGGTGGTCGAGAGGACGTTCATGCGCCAGCTCCCCCCCCGCGGCGAACCGTGCCCCTCGATGGCGCCGGCGACGCTGCCGAAGACGCGGACGGCGAGGGCGTCGGCCCGGTCGTCGTCGTTGCCGAATTTTGGGGTCTTGTTCGAAATGAGCAGGCGGAGCGCGTCCCTTTCCTTCCAGTTGGAAGCCAGCGCCTCGAGAAACTCCCTCATGGTCAGCCGGCCGCCTTCGAAAACATGCATCTTCAGCGCCGACAGCGAGTCGGTCGTCGTGCCGAGGCCGCAGAACTGGATGTAATCCGTGTTGTAGCGGGCGCCGCCGTCGTAGTAATCCTTCCCCCGCCCGATGCAGTCGGCTATCGCGACCGAGAGGAAGGGAGCGGGCATGTACTGGGCAAACATCCGGTCAAGCCGGTCGGAAAACCGGATCTTGAGCCCGACGACGTGGCGCAGCTGGGTTTCGAAGGCGGCATACAGTTCATCGAACGACGAAAAACGCCCCGGATCGCCCGAGGGGATCGAGACGCGCAGACCGGTCGCCGGGTCGATGCCGTCGTTCAACGCGAGTTCCAGGACCTTCGGGACGTTCAGGTAGCCGTGGAGGAGGTAGGCTTCCTTGCCGAAACAGCCGGTCTCCACGCAGCCAGACACGCCGCCTTCCCGGGCGTCGCCGAGTTCCTTCCCCATGCCGACCTGGGCCATGATCACTTCCTCGGCATTGAAGAGCGAGGGGTAGCCCGCGCCTTTCCGGATGACCCGGCACGCGGCTTCGAGGAGCCGGCCGGGCGTCTTCGCCGAAACCTGGAGGTTGGCCTGGGGCTGGAGGAGCCGGAGTTCGTCGAGGGTTTCGAGCACGAGGTACGAAACCTCGTTGGACGCGTCGGACCCGTCGCGGGTGAGGCCGCCGAGGTCGATGTTCGTGAAGTCATTGTAGGTGCCGCTCTCCGCCGCGGTGACGCCCACCTTCGGGGGCGCCGGCGTGTTGTTCACCTTGATCCAGAAGCAGGCGAGGAGTTCCTTCGCGCTCTCGCGGTCGAGCCTGCCTTCCGCGATATCCTGCGTATAGAAGGGCCGGAGGTGGAGGTCGAGGCGGCCGGGGCTCATGGCGTCCCAGCCGTTGAGCTCGGTGATCGTGCCGAGGTGGACGAACCAGTAGGTCTGGAGGGCTTCCCGGAAGTCGCGCGGCGCCCTTGCGGGAACGCGGCGGCAGGTTTCGGCGATGACGCGGAGCTCGGCGGCGCGGACCGGATCGCTTTCGCCCGCGGCCATCGTTTCCGCGAGCGCGGCGTGGCGCTCCGCGAAAACGATGGCGCCGTCGCAGGCGACGTCCATGGCGGCGAGCTCGTCGTCCTTGCGAAGCGCATCGGGATCGGAAGCCCAGTCGAGCGACGCCCTCGATCGCGCGATATCGGCCTTGAAGTCCAGCATGCCCTTCCGGTAGATCGTCCCGTCGAGCGCCGTGTGGCCCGGGGCGCGCTGCTCCATGAACTCGGTGAACAGTCCGGCTTCGTAGAGCGCCTTCCAGTCCGCCGGTGCCTCGGCGAAGGCGCGTTCGCGCATGCTGCGTCCCGTCCAGTACGGGATGACGACATCCCGGTAGACCGACAGGTCCGCTTCGGACACGGCATAGCCGGTCATCGGGCGGGTATCGAGGACGCGCAAGTCGTCCAGCGAGTGGCAGGTGAGTTCGGGATATGAGGAGACCGCCTTGGGTCGCGGCCCGCGTTCGCCGACGATGAGTTCGCCCTGTCCGATCCAGATCGATTTTCGCTCGCAGAGCCGCCTGAAGGCCATGGCGCGGAGCACGGGAACCGACGCCTTCCCCTCCCATTCGCGGTAGAACTCCGTGATGATCGTCGCGCGTTCCGCGGAAAAGGACGGCCGCGACGAGAAGCTCTCGTCCCTGAGACGGCGTATGCGTTCGTTCATGATGCGCCTCCGATGGTTACCTGGATGCCAGCGGCCCGCAGTCGCGCGGCGATGTTTTCCATGCGGGCAAGGTCCGGGGGAAGGATCCCCGCGAGGGGGTACGTCCCTCCCCGCGAGCGGTACTTGGCTTCGGCCGAATCGTGGTAGGGGAGGAGTTCGACCGGCCATCCCGCCCCGAGCCCCCCGACGAACGCGGCCAGGGCTTCGATGTCGGCATCCGCGTCGTTCATGCCCGGTACGACGGGCGTCCTGATCCTGACCGCCGCGCCGAGCCGTGCGAGGATGCGCAGGTTATCCAGGATGAGCGCGTTGTGCGCCCCGGTCATGGCGCGGTGCTTTCCGCCGTCGACGATCTTGAGGTCGCAGAGCAGGAGGTCGGCGAGGGCGGCCGTCCTGGCAACGACGTCCCAGGGAGCGAAAAGCGAGGTTTCCACGGCCGTCCGGATGCCTTGTTCGCGGCAGGTACCGAGAATGGCGAGGAGGAAGTCGGGGCTCGCAAGGGGTTCCCCGCCGGAGAAGGTCGCGCCCCCGCCCGTTTCCTCGTAGAATGGCCGGTCCTTCTCGATCTCGGCCATGACCGCGGCCACGGTCATGGGGATGCCGACCCTGCGGCGGGCTTCCGCCGGGCATACGTCCGCGCAGGCGCCGCAGGCGATGCATCCGGTTCCCGCAGGATCGGACGCCGCGCCCGTCGGGCAGACGTTCGCGCAGGCTCCGCAGCCGATGCAGCGTTCCGCTCGGATCGACAGCTCCGGCTCGGGCGACCGGCCCTCGGGATTGTGGCACCATGCGCAGTCGAGGGGGCAGCCTTTCAGGAAGACCGTCGTCCGCAAGCCCGGACCGTCGTGCCAGCAGGACTTGCGGATGTCGAACACGATGCCCCGGTTCACCGCCCCTCCCGATCGCGCCCGAGGGCGAAATAGTATCGCGTCACGAATGGTTCCTGGACCGCGAAGGACCAGTGGACGTCGCGGACATACGCCGCCGCCGCGGGGCCGTCGCCGGATTCGAGGAGGCGGACCAGTTCGGCGTGCTCGCCGCACGAAGCCGCTTCCCATTCGCGGACGTAGGCCTTCCTGCGGGGGAAGTCGTACAGGCGCTCTTTCATGGTCCGGACCGTCCGGAGCAGTTCGCCGTTTCCCGACCGTTCGAGGTAGATGTCGTGGAAGCGGAGGTTGTCATCGTAGTAGCGGGAGAAATCGTCGTCGTCCAGGGCGCGCCGCATGGACGCGTCCAGCTCGCGCATCCGCGCGATCCCCTCCTTCCCGAGCCCGGGCAGCGCGGACAGGACGGCTTGGGCTTCCAGGGCTCCGATAACTTCGTAGAGGTCGCGGATGTCGCCCAGCTCGAGCGCGTTCACCAGGACGCCGCGGCGGGGGAAGACGGTCACGAAACCCTCGGCTTCGAGGCGAATGAGGGCGTCGCGGAGGGGTGTCCGGCTCATCCCGAGTTCCGCGCCCAGGACGTTCAGGTCCATGAATTGCCCGGGCCGGAGTTTGCCGTCGTTGAGCAGGTTTTTCAGGCGTTCGTAGACGAGCCGGCTCATGGTTTGGTCGCTGTCGGATTTCATTATCATGTAATATATCACAGATATATCAGACACTCGAAGAGAAATTCACGGGAAACGGGCGCTTTTGCTTTTTTCTTCCGAGTGGCATATACTCGACTTTACACCCATACAAGCGGCTTGGCGCCGCCGTCGCACCCGGCATTCGAAAGGGCACGTGCGACGCGCGTTCCGGCGCGAATCCGAGAAACGCGGATTCGCGAGGGATGCATCGTCGAACCGGAAAGGAGCGCGTATGAAAGAAAAGAGCAAGCAAGTCAAGGAACCCAAAAAGAAACCGCAGAAAACCCTCAAGGAAAAGCGAAAGGAAAAGCACGAAAAGGAAGCGCAGAAGAGAACCGACGCGGTATAGCGGGTTTTCTGTCCGGTTTTCCGATTGGCCCGGGCTGACCGGGGAGCTTGGGCTTCCCGGTCGGTCCGGTTGTCGTTTCCTGAGGAGCGTCCGTTCGCCGTGGGGAACGGCTCCGGCCGGCGTGTCTCGCGGAGGGAACGGGGCGTGCGCATGAAACGGAGCGTATCGTTCGTCATGATCGCCGCCATGGCGGTCTCGTCGGTTGCCGCCGAGCTGGCCAGACCCATCACCATGAGCCCGCTTCCGGTGTTCACGCCCGAAGTCGAGTTGTTTCCCTCATTTTCGTCCGCCATCGACGGATGGCAGGGCTTGGACCAGGCGGGAGCCCCCCTGTTCGCGCACGGACTCGAAACCAGCGCGGCGTTCGATTTCGTTTCGTCCCCGCGCGTCGTCGTCTCGGGCTTTTCGCGCGAGATCTTCGGCTTCAAGGCCAACCCGGACGGCCCCTTCATGTTCAGGTCCCGCGATCTCGTCACCGCGCTCGGCCTTCGCGCCTGGTTCCTGGCCGGGCCCGTCGTGCTCGGGGCGAGCTACCGCCACGACTGCAAGCATGACATCTACGAGGATTTCGGACGGGATCTCGTGCACGACGCCTTCGGCGCCGCGGTCCGCCAGGCGAAGCCTTTCCGCTTCGACGCGATCGGGGGGCGGGGATCGGCGGACGCGGCCCTGGAGTTCGAGGCGAACGTTCCGCCGCTCTTCCAGCAGGCGTCCTTCGACGTCGACCGCTTCCGGTTTTCGGCCGAGGCGCTCGCGGTTCCCGTCCTGTTCGGAACAACCCTTCGCCTGTCGGCCGAAGGACGGATCTCGGCCATCGGCAGGTCGGGGTCGGCGGGCGTGGCCGTGCCCGATGGCATATCGTGGGACTGGAGGCTGGCTGCCGGCATTGAAGCCGTCGGGGAGGCGGGGACGGTCAGGCTCTACGCCTCGATCGAGCGGATCACGGATACCTGGCGAAACGCGGCTCCCGAACCCGTCCTCGTGCCCGCCGCCGGGCTGACCTTCGCCTTCGGCGAAGGCTTCACGCGAAGAAATCCCTGATGATCCCCAGCTCGAAGCCGTATTCCATGGCGAACACGCGCATGTGGGGGCAGCCGCTCGTCGCCATGAGGAGGCCGAGGAGGGACTGGAGCCACGACTGGATGTCGGTTTCCCTCGGGCAGCACCGGACCATGGCCACCGAGCACTTGGCTGTTTTTCCGGATCGAGGGGGCAGTGCCCGCAGCGGTGGTAGCCTAGATCCGTCCACGATTCTTCCGTGGCGGGCCCGAAGTCGGTGGAAACGACGGTATGGGTTCCCTTGTCGACGACGATAGAATAGCCTTCCCGCTTCCCGTCCTCGAAGGTGAAGCTGCAGGCGAAACGGGCCAGTTTCTGGTTTTTTTGCGTGCGGCATCCGGATTCCTTCGGCTCAGGCGGTCGTCAACCTCCCGGGAACAGGCCTTTCAGCGCGTCCAGCGCGGCTTCCGCGGCGCGGCCGATGCCTTCACCCACGCCCGCCGCGACCTTCCCGAATTCCTCGCCAACTGACTTGACGGCATGCCCGAAGGGATCGGCGCTCTTTTCGAATTCGGAGCGGTAGAAGTCGAACCCGACCTTCACGTCGTCGGCCGGTTGCCCCTTCGCCATGCTTCGCTTGAGGTAGAAACCGTCCATGATGGTCCGGTAGTGGCCCGCCTGGGCCCAGTTGCGGAGCTCGCTGAGCCTGACCACCGGGTAGGGGTGGGTGATGAATGCCGTGTTCAGCACCTTGTAGAGGTTGTCGAGGACCGAGTTGGATTCCTCATACTCCGCGGCCTGCTCGAAGAAGTCGTTCAGGTTCATTTGCGAGACGTCATCGCCTCCGGCCATCTTCATGAGCAGGGCGTAGCAGGGATCCTCGGACTGCAGGGCGAGAAGCCCGGCACGGTCGGCGGTGAGTTCGCTGCGGCGGTCCCATTCGGCGAGCGCCAGGATCAGCGGCAGGATCACGAGCTCGCCCCCGGGAATGATGTTGGTGGCCAGGTTCGAGAGGAGCCAGAGGAGGGTCTTGTAGAGGGAGTGGCCGCTCATGATGTGGCCCATTTCGTGCGCGATCACGGCCTTCAGCTCCTCGTCGGTCAGGACGGCGACGGCCGAGCTGTTCATGACGATGAAGGGCCTGTCGACGCCGTAGACGCCGGCGTTGAAGAACGGGCTCCGCGTGACGAAGACATCGGGGCGGTAGGGCCAGTCGAAGGTCAGGGCGATCTCGGTGACCATGGCATGGAGCCTGGCGAACTGCCTCGGGGTGGCCTTGACCGACGAAGCCGTGTGGATGAGCCTCATCGAGCGTTCGGCGGTGGCGCCCTGGAGGACCCGGAAGACATCGTCGAGGCCCTTGACCCCGCGGATGGCCGCCAGCGTGGCCCGGTCGGCCGGGTGTTCCCAGGATTTCGGGTCGATGTCCGGGAATGTCTTCCTGCGTTCGACGATCATTCGTTCCTCTCCTTGTCTCCATCGGCGGGGAATTTCCTCTCCGTGCCGCGGTGCGAAGTATAATGTATCGTCGTCATTCGCGCAAAAACGTGCGACCCGGCCTTTCCCTTGCCTCCGCTCACACGACGACGAGTCCCCTGCGGCGCAAGCCTTCGAAGGCTTGCGCGGGTATCCCCGGCAAGGCGGGCAGCCCGGCGAACGGAAGCCCGTCCGGGGTGGCTGCCAGGCTCCGCAGGGCAGCTGCGAGTCGTCGCAAGGCTTCCGGTCCTCCGGCGGCATCGGCCGCGAGCAGTTCCGGCTCCCCCCGGAATTCCCAGGACAGTGCCGGGTCGCTGTCGCCACGACGATGCCCGGCCTTGGCTGCCGACGGCGTCGACCCGAGCCAGTACGCGCGGCCGCCTTTTTTCGGCGGAAGGCTCTTGAGTTCGGCATCGGCCGATCCGGCGAGCCGCGCGACGAGGTCGGGCGGCACCGAGGGCTTCGGGAAGCCCTTCGGCAGGAAGGACGAAACGGGCCCGTCGGTTTCGCGTGCATCCATCCACGCGGAAAGGGCGCTGTCCAGCGGCGCCGTCCACCGGTCGAAGCGCTCCCCTCCCTCGAAGCCGAGATCGTTCGACGCGAAAGGCGCCGCCAGGTCCACGGGCACGAGTTCCGGGCGTTCACCGCACGCCCATTCCCGGTACATCCGGGAGTGGCGCGTCAGGGTGAAACGGTGCCAGTAGGCGGAGTCCACGAGTCCGGCGGCGAAGAATTGCCGCACGACGTCCATGGAATCGGCGATGTCCGCGTCGGTCTGGCCCGGGAATCCGTAGATGAGGTAGGCGTGGACGAGTATTCCCGAGCGGCCGAGCGCAAGGAGCGAGCGCGCCAGGACCGCGAGCGTGATGCCCTTGTCCGTCATGCCCAGCCCGCGCTCCGTGGCGATCTCGATTCCGCCGGAGACCGCCACGAGGCCGGAGTCAGCCAGGAAGGCGCAGACCTCGTCGTTCCAGAAGCGGTCGAAACGCACGTTGCCCCAGAATGAGAAAGGTTTCCGCCGCGTCCGGTTCAGGCGCGCGAAAGCGAGCATGGAGGGCAGCGGCATGGCTTCGTCGACGAAGTGGATCCCGGACAGGCCGGTCCGTTCGGCCGCGGCCGATGCCGCGCTCATGAGCCGTCCGACGTCGGAGGGCACGTAATGGCCGACGTAATCCAGCCCGACGTCGCAGAAAGCGCACTTGCGCCAGTAGCAGCCATGTGCCAGGCGGTACTTGAGCCAGGGTGCGTCGTTCCAGAGGCGGTGCATGGGATTCGTGGAGTCCGCGACGCGCGGCAGCCGGCCGAAGTCCGCGTGGCGGTAGTCGGGAAAGGTTTCGCGGAGCGCCCGTTCGTCGATCGCCGCGAATCGCACGGCGTCCCGGCAGGCGACGATGCCCGACCGCGGCGCCGCGTCCTCCGGCATCGCGCAGCGCTCCACGGAGCCGTCGGCGGCTGCCCGCATGACCCGGTAGAGGCCTCCTGAGCCGCCTTCGAGTTCCTCCACGACCGAAGCCAGCCCACCGTAGCCCGAGTCGAAGACGAGGCGGTCGAAGTCGCGGAAGATCGCGCCGTCGCGGAGCAGCCTGAGCTCGGTGGTGACGTAGCCGCCGCCCGCGGCGATCCTGACCGAGTCGCCCAACGCGCGTCTGGCCTCTCCCGCCGCGGCTATCGCGCCGACCAGGCAACCGGGGAATGGGATGGAGATCCCCACGAGCGCAGGCGCCTTTCCGGGGCCCGTCCGGGATGCGAAAAAGCCGCGGAGCCAGGGCCGGTAGAAGCGTTCCATGAGCCAGCCGTCCGCGGCGGCCCGCGCGTCGGCGTAGGAGCCGCGGCCGGACGCGATCCGCTCGGCGTAGCGGACCGTCCCGAATTCCGGGTCCAGGGCATACGACACGAAGTCGCCGAGGTCGTCGAGGATCCGGGTGGCGGCGGCCCGGGCGAAGTCGGTGCCCGTCGGACCGCCTTCGGCGGAGAGCAGGGCGTCGAGCCGGGAGCCGCGGGGCAGGAGGCGTTCGTTGGCCAGGAAGTGCGCGACGGCCGGATCCCCGTCGCAGAGGAAATCCATGATCCCGTCGGCGAGCGCCAGGTAGCGTTCCCGATGGGCGAAGTAGCGCTCGAGCGCGGCGGCCGTGGCTCCGTCCGGGGCGGGACGGCCGGAGAGAGCGATTTCGGCGTCGGCGAAGACGCGCTCGAGGCCTGCGCGGCAGAAAATCGCGCGGTAGAGTCCGGCGGCGTGGTCCGAGGCTTCGACCTCGTGGCCGCCTTCGCGGAGGAAGGCTTCCAGGTAATGGATGGCCGGGTAGGGGGAATTGAACTGGACGAAGGGCGGCTGGACAAGCAGGATGCGCATCGCCGGCCAGTATAATCGAAGCCCGTCCCTTCGTCGCCGTCAAAGCGGTCTGAAAGGGACCAGGGGGAATTCCGCCACGGAGAGGAGGAGGCCGCAGGGGAATACCGGGAGGGATGGAATTATCCCGGTTCTCCAAATCCATGGAATGCGATTGCCTGGCCGTGGGGCTCACTCTAATCTTCCCGGTATCATGGAAAACAGCGCGAGAACGCTCCTCCTCGTGGAAGATGAAAGGATCATCGCCGCCGCCCGGGCGCGCGCCCTCGAATCCCGGGGATTCACGGTCGTCCTCGCGCTATCGGGAGCGGCGGCCGTGGAGACGGTCCGGCGGCGGAGACGATCAAGTCCCGGGAAGCTCTCGTGCATCCCGGGGTCATGCCCCTCACGAGAGAACGCCTCGACGCCCATATCGATGGACGGGTTCCGCTCTTCGAAGTCGAACAGCGCCTCAGGACGAAGGCCAGCCGCCGCTCCTGGCCGGGTTCACCATGTACATAACCGAACGCAGGCGCGTCGAAGCGGGACTTCGGGAGGTGATCGGGGAAAAGGGAGTCCTGTTCGCCGAGCTCGGGAACCGCGTCAGCGGAAGCTTCGGGTGGATCGCGTCGCCCCTCGCGCTCGAGATGGATTCCCCGGCCGCGGAGGGAGAGCGCGAAATCCTCATGGAAACGAAGTCCCGCATCGAAGTGATGGAGACGGCGTACGATCGCATTTTTGGCTAGAAGGGCATGGACACGGTGGAGATGGGACCTTACCTGGCCGAACTGGCGTCTTCCCTCGTCGCCAACCAGGCTCCGAACGGCGAGTGCCGCATCGTCACCTCGCTCGCGGGCCTCGTCCTCGATACAGCCAGGGCCGTGTCCGTCGGCCTCGTGGTCAACGAACTCTTCACGAACGCCATCAAGTACGGCTGCCGGCCGGGGGTGCCCGCGGAGATTCGGCTCGAACTGACCGATTCCGGCGGCGACATCGCGCCTGCCGTTGATGCACTCCCGCTGACAGGACGGAAAGGGGCCGGGTATCGTGAGCCTCCTCGCGGGTCTTTTCGCCATTTTCCACGGCGTTGGCGTCGGCGGCAGAAAACGCTATCATGGAAACGACGGGGGACTGTCCCCCGGAGGATACCCAGCTTGGTTTTTCTTTCCCTTTTCAATCATTTCCCCTTCTTTTCGACAGTGCCTCCGTGTTCCCGGTGCCTCCGTGGTTCTTCTTGGACCGGTCCCCGGGGGGAACCATGAGCATGCGTCCGTTCGCGCTCGAACGCTATTTTTCGCGCTACGAATTCAGCGCTCGCTATTTATTGGGTTCCAGCGATCCGGAATCCATGTCCGTGGAGGAACTCCTCGCCTTCGAGCCGGGTTCGGAGGAAGGGTTGAAGCGGGTCTGGCTCGGTTATACCGAGTACCTCGGAGACCCGGGCCTGCGCGGGGAAATCTCCGCCCGCTACGACAGCGTCGCTTCCGGCCAGGTGGTCGTGTTCTCGGGCGCGGAAGAACCCATTTTCACCTTCATGAACGCGGTCCTGGAACCGGGAGACCACCTCATCGTCCATTTCCCGTCCTACCAGTCCCACTATTCCGTCGCGGAGTCCAGGGGCATCCAGGTATCGCGCTGGGCGGGACGCCCGGAGGACGGGTGGGCGCCCGATCCCGCGGAGCTCCGCGCCCTGGTCGGGCCAAGGACGAAGGCCATCCTCGTCTGCACGCCGCACAACCCCACGGGGTACCACTTCGACGGAGCGTCCCTGCGCGAGGTCGTCTCCATCGCGCGGGAGAACGGACTCATCCTGTTTTCCGACGAAGTGTACCGCGGGACGGAGCATGACCCGAAGGACCGCCTGCCGAACGTCGCCGACCTCTACGAACGCGGGATTTCGCTCAACGGCCTGAGCAAGAACTGCGGGCTCGCGGGCTTGAGGCTCGGCTGGGTGGCGACGAGGGACGCCGCCGCATTCGGCGCCATGGCCGCGTTCAAGGACTACCTCACCATTTCCAACAGCGCCCCGGGCGAATACCTGGCCCGGATAGCGGTCCGGAACATGGATGCGTTGTGCGAGCGAAGCCGGCGCCTGGTCGCGGGGAACCTGGACCTCCTGGAAGCCTTTTTCCTCAGGCAGGAACGCCTCTTCCGCTGGCGAAGGCCGGCGGCGGGCACCACGGTCTTTCCCGAATTCCTCGGCGGGAGCTCACTGTCGTTCTGCGACAGGCTTGTAGCGGAGACGGGCATCATGCTCGTTCCCGGGACTTTCTTCGAGCTTGAAGGGGAATATATCCGCTTCGGGTACGGCCGCGCGAACTTCCGGGAAGTGCTGCCCATGCTCGAATCGTACCTGGACAGAAATAAAACCACAGCCTGAAAGAGAATCGCGGCGCGCAGTCCGCACACCGCCGGGTTTGCGTTCCCGGCGGTGATATACTGTTGAAGATGCCGGGAAACCGAAGGCGGCTTTCCCGACATCTCCATGATGTCTGCAGTACCAAGGAGAAAAGGCCACGAACTCGCCGCGACGTCCGCACATAGCCAGGCTGCTCGTAATGTTCGCGCCGGTGTCCGTCGCCGGCGTCCTGCTCGTCGCCGCGGTCCGGGCAGGTCCGGCGGTGCACACGATCGCCCTGTTCGCGTTCGTCCTGGCCGCCCAGCTTTTCGCCGCCATCGTGTTCCACTTCGACGCCGACAGGAAGAACTCGCGCAACAGGAACCTCGTGGAATTTACCGCCGAGACGAACCGCGCCATCCTCCTCAACGAGGGCGAGGGAAAAATCTTCGAAGCCATCCTCGATTACGGATTGCGCATCCTGGACAAGGCGAACCTGGGTACCGTGCTCACCTTCGACGAAACGGGTGCGCTCGTCATCGCCGCGTCCCGCGGCTTCGACGAGGACTTCATACGCGATTTCCGGCTTCCGCTCGAGGAAAGCTTCATATACCGGCAGACCGGGGGGATGATCTCCGGGCCCGTCATCATCTCGATGGATACCATCAGGAGCCCCTCGACGCGCTTCGAGCCGAAAATATGGAAATTCAAGTCCATCATCAGCGCGCCCATCTTCGTCGACGGCAAGCTCCACGGATTGATCAACTTCGACTCCGACAGGAGGGGCACCTTCGACGACGAGGATCTCGAGGCGGTCAGGAAGTTCAGCGCCCAGATCGAGGTGAGCATCCTGGCGCGGAAACGCTTCGAGACGACAATAGCGGAATCGCGCGTCGACCGGCTTACCGGCTTTTTCACGAGAACCCGCTTCGAGGAACTCTTCGAACTTGCCGCCGAACGTGCCCAGCGCTACGGCGAGGGCTTCGTTCTCGGGATGTTCGACGTGGACGAACTCAAGAAAGTCAACGACGGGTACGGGCACCTGGCCGGCGACCGGCTTCTCAAGTCGGTCGCCGATGCCATCAGGAACGCTTCGAGGAAATCCGACCTCCTCGGACGTTTCGGCGGGGACGAATTCGTGGGCCTTTTTTCCAGGGCGGACATCGAGTTCATCCGTTCGCGCGCGGACGCCCTTCTCGCTTCCTTCCGCGATGCGCCCCTCGACCTTGGCGGCACGACCCTCGTACCGCGTTTTTCCTGCGGTTTCGCATCGTACCCGGAGGATGGGCGAACGCTCGAGGCGCTCATGTCCGCGGCCGACAACCGCCTCTATGTCGTGAAGGCTTCCCATCGTTCGGACGTTTCCCCGGAAGCAGATCCGCCGGCGTGAAAGCGGGAGCGCTTGCCGGGAGGAGTCGGTTTCCCCGGCGACGGCATCCTGAGTTCCGCGTATAATGGTTTCATGAAAACCCTGACGAAGGAACTCTGGTTCCAGACGGCGAAACGCTACGAGTTCATCAACATAACCCCGACAGTGGAAGCACTCGTGGCCGAAAGCGGGGTGCGCGAGGGACTTTGCCTCGTGAACGCCATGCACATCACGGCCAGCGTCTTCATCAACGACGACGAGCCCGGGCTCCACGCCGACTTTCTCGACTGGCTCGAACGGCAGGCGCCCCACGAACCGGTATCGGGCTACCGGCACAACCGGGGCGAGGACAACGCTGACGCCCACCTGAAGCGCCAGATATTCGGGCGGGAGGTCGTCATCGCCATCACGGAAGGGAAGCTCCACTTCGGCCCGTGGGAGCAGGTGTTCTACGGCGAATTCGACGGGAAGCGGAGGAAGCGGGTGCTCGTGAAGGTCATCGGGGAGTAAACGGATGACCGCGCGGGGGCGGAAACCCGGGCCAAGGCCCGGCGCAATCCCCTGAATCGGCGCAGCGGAAACGCCGATGATCGAAACAGGATCATCCCCGGACGCGAGGGCGCATGGACGGAGAAAGGGCCGGCGGATACAATCGGAGCGACATGCAGAGAACCAATTTCGAGCGCGAGGCCGGTCGGCTCTTCCGCGCCATGCTCGGCGAACTGGCTTCCCGCGCGGGCGACCGCGACCGTTCGACCCACGGCCTCGCCCGGCGGACCGCGGTCGCCGCGTTTTTCGCCGGGGATATCGGCGGCGCGCGCATGCTCTGGAGGGCTGGTTCGAACCCCGGCGCGACGTTCGTCCAGCCAGCCGCCGATGCCGGCGTGCCGGACGGCGTCACCCCCTTCGGGCTCATCGACGGAAAGCTCAAGGCGCCGCTGTCGGCGATCGCGGGGCTCCCGCAGGGCTCCCTCAGGCTGGCCATCGCCAGCTTCGATGCGAACGGTCTCCGTACGGGGCTCGAATCCGTCATTTCCCGCGCCTGCGCCCTGCTCGCGGACGGTTCCATCCGTTTCATGGCCTTCAAGCCGGGCGACGGGCGCCAGCCGCCGGAATTTCACCTCCTCGTAGCGTCCTCCGATCCGAAAGGGCTCTTTTCAGTCCTCCCGGCGCCCCTGCGGCTCGAAGCCCTGCCATGGCCCGAAGTACCACGGGATCCCGCAGCTCGCATCGCCATGCACGCTCCTGCCAACCATCGAACCGGCGACGAAGCTTCGTCGGCAAGGATCTTTTCCCCGGACAAGATTCCCCGAGCGGCGCCGCCGGAGGCGCCATCGCAAGATGAGGCATCGCCAGAAGTGGTATCGCAAGAGTCATCGCAAGAAGAGCTGTATCCGGAAATTGCCGATGAGATCCTTTCATTGCCGCCCGAAGCCACCGACCGTATTCCCGTTCAGGGTGAACCGGAGGTGGCAGCTCCGGCCGTGACGGAAACGTTTCCGGCCGATGCCCGGCCATCCTTCGAGGAGGACATGGCGGAACTCCTCGCCGGGCTCGCCTTCGAAGGCGACGGAATCCTCCCGGTACAAGCCCAGGACCGGGCGCCCGCGACCCGGACGGAAACGATATCCCCCCCGGCGGGAGGGTAAGTTCCCGGGGACATCGAGCTGACCGCGGGATACTCGCTCCCGGTTGGGAAAACGCGGGAGAAGGCGGCGGATCGTCCTTGACGAGGAATGCGCCGATGTCGGTACGGCTGTCCGGGCCGCAGGAGGCGAGCGAGGCTGCGAGTACAAGGAAAAATGCCGGGGGCAGGATTCGTTTCATGATGGCAGTTTTATCGCAGCAAAAAGGCCCCAATCCATCACGTCCGGGGGCGGCGCCATGCGTTTTCAGGGAAAGGAATACGGCTCCCACTGCCTGACGAAACCAGCGAACCCGAGTTCCGAGGCCCGATCGATCTGGGTTTCCGCCGAATCCTGGTAATGCATGAGCATGGTCTTGCGCTTGATGGCCACGGGGAGGGCCGAGAGCTCGTCCATGGAGGAGTGGACGCCTCCGGTAAAGAGCTGGCAATCGTGGAAGATGGCCTTGAGGCCGAATTCCCCGTCGAAGCCGACGACCATCTCCGGGTCGAAGCGCGTATCGCTCGTGTAGAGTATGGAACGGTCGATGACCAGCCCGTAGCTCAGGGACGAGTCGCGCCAGGACTTCGACGAATCGGGGATATGCTTCGTCCGGAAGAAGATCACTTCGATGCCCCCGATCTTCGCGATGCAGCGTTTGCGGTCGGCCCCCTTCACGGCGACGGGGCGGATGACGTTCCAGAAATCGGAAAATCCCAGGTTCTTTTCATCATGTTCTTCATTGAAAGACGCGCCGCCCCTGAGCGACATGCCCCAGAGGAGCCGTTCGTAGGCTTTCGTGATGACGATCGTCGGCTTTTTCTTGGGACCGTAGCGGTTGACGAGCATCACTTCTTCTAGGCCGCCAATGTGGTCGGCGTGGGAATGCGTGATGAGGTAGTTCTGCACGTGCGTGACGGAAAGGCCGAGCTTGGACAGGGCTTCCGGGGTGCGCGTCCCGCAATCCACGAGGAGGTGGTCCTGTCCCTTGACGATGAGGAGGTTGTTCTGGAAGAATTTCTTGGAAAAGGCGCTTCCGGCTCCGATGAACGTGAGCGTCAGGACTCCTTCGTTGGCCAGCGAGAAAGGTGTCGGTGTTTCGGGAAGTAGCGAGGGCTGATCCATCGGAATAACTATACCGTATGGCCGTTTTTTTTCAATGGATTCGTTTTCGGGAATGTCCGATATTGACGTTGTGGAATTCTCCCGCAAGGCGTGGGGCGTGGCTTTGTTTGACAGGCTGCCGATATTCATGATAGTATAAAATGACGTTTTATGCTTGCGGGCAAGGAGCCGTGCGTGTCCAAGCTCAATCGATACAAGAAGCTCGAAAACAGCCTTGCCCGACGTCTCGGGGGAGCCCTATTCGCGTTCTTTTCGGGCATCAAGGCATTCTTCGGCCGGTTGATCAAGCTTGGGAAGCAGCGCCTGACGATAATGTTCGTTCCGCACAGCGAAAAACGCATCATCAACGTGCAAATCAGCATTTTCACCTTGGTCGGATTCGCGGCCGTCGCCGTGATCGCTTTCGGGGCGTTCACCTTCTTCACCGCGCGCTATGCCGATACCGCCCGGGTCCTCGCCGGCAAGTCGCAAGATCTCCGGGACACCAGGAGCGATCTCGACTCCATCCGGGATGAAACCACCAATCTCGTGAAAGCCGCCAGGAACTTTGAAACCGTCCTGTCCCAGACCCTGTCGCGCATCGGGATCCACCGGGCCGATGCCTCGTCGGGCGGCGCCACCGGGGACCTCGCCACCTTCTATGACATGGAAGAGACCGCCACGGGTTCTGTCCGCGAGGCGGGCGAGATCAGGAACGTGACCCGCTACCTGGAACGGACCACCGAGCCGCTCAAGGAACTGGGCTCGCTCGTGGCGTCCCAGAGCGGCGTCCTGAGCGAGATACCCAACCTGTGGCCCATCCAGGGCGGCATCGGCCATATTTCGATGTATTACGGCCAGAACGAAAACCCGTTCTACGGCTCCTGGTACCTACACAAGGGGCTGGACATCTCGACCTTCCGCTCCGGTGACTCCATCGTCGCGACGGCGGACGGCAAGGTCGCGTCGGTCGGCTACGACAGCGGGTACGGCAACAACGTCATCATCGAACACAAGCATGGCTTCATCACGCGCTACTGCCACCTGTCCTCGTACCGAGTCCAGAAAGGCGACAAGATCCAGCAGGGCGAGGTGATCGGGTATATCGGCAGCACCGGCATCTCGACCGGCCCGCACCTCCACTACGAAGTCCATCTCGGGACGGAAACGATCGACCCCTTGCGCTTCCTCAACATCAGGTCGAGCGTCGCCCTGAACGTGGGCACCCGGTAAAGCGCCGGATTCCAGAATGGCGAACCCCCGCGATTCCCTCGTCAACAGCCTCATAGGCCCGGATGCCGCCGTCCGGGGAGACATTTTCGTGGAGGGTTTCCTGCGGATCGACGGGTCGGTGTCGGGCTCCATCCGCGCCACCGGCAAGGTCGTCATCGGGGAACATGGCCGCTGCGCGGCGTCCATCCAGGCCAGGTCGGCCATCATCGGAGGCATGGTCCGGGGCGACGTGTGCGTGCTGGAACATCTTGCCATACTGCCCGGCGGGGTCATCTGCGGCAACGTCTTCGCGCCGAGGCTGGATGCCGACGCGGACGTGGTCATCCATGGGGACGTCATGGTGAGCGGCGCGCGCGACAAGGCCGAGGAAGCCATGCTCGATTTCATCCGCAGGCACGGGACGAAGGTGCCCGGCGATCCCCAGACGCTCCTCCAGCCGGGCGGCCCCGGCGGCGTATGGCCAAGGTAGAGCTTCCGGACAACCTCGTGGCCGGGCTCATCCCCGGGCTGTTCGGAAGGAAACCGGCGGACGGCAAGAAGGTCGCCAAGGGGAAGGGCGCCTTCAGGACGACTTTCCGCGACGCGGAACGGGCGGAGATCGAGGCTCGATCCCTCGGCAGCGAACCTTTCGTCGAAACCGAACTGGGCGACATGCTCGACGGCGTCTACGGCGCGGGCGATGATTTGAAGCGGAACCCGACCGCGGACAACATACTCGCCTACAAGCGCTCGGTCCGCAACTTCGTCCACTTCGTCGTCGAGCGGGCCTATCGCCTCGAGGAGCGTTCGTCGTCGCGCGACATCCTGAAACGGAAGAAATTCTCGTCGCTTTCGGTCATCGACGAGAAGCTGGAACGATTGGCGGCCGAAGTCATTTCGACGCAGAGGAATCAGCTCGAGATCCTCAGGCGCGTCGACGAGATCAACGGCCTCCTCGTCGACCTGACGACGTGAGCGCGGAAGGCCGGAGCACACGCGAAGGACGGGTATGGCAGACTATTTCGACCATGAAAATAGCGAAGACGATCTCATGCATCTCGAGGACGAGGGTGAGGAACTCCAGCGCCCCGCTCCTCCCGTCGACAAGTCCCGGCCCCAGCAGCTCCCCGAGCCGCTGTACCGGATCCAGGTGGAACACTCGCATGAAACCCATTACGCATGGTCCGAGGCCGAGCCCGGTGCCGAGCCCGACACCGGGCATCTTCCGGAGCGCTCGCAGGTCGTCGCCCTGACGCGCTACGGTCGGGATCTCTGCCTGCTGCTCGGCGTCGTCAGGAACCCCGGTTACATCGACCCGAGCGAGCTCATCAGGATCGAACGGGCCGCGACGGCCGAAGACCTCGAACGGAGGGCGTCGCACGAGGAGCGGGAAGAGCACGCGTTTTCCGTCTGCCAGGACAAGATCATGACCCACGGGCTTCCGATGAAGCTCATCTCCGCCCATTTTCTCCTCGAAGAACCCAAGGTCCTGTTCTTTTTCACCGCGGATTCCCGGGTGGACTTCCGCGAGCTGGTGAAGGACCTCGTGTCCATCTTCAAGATGAGGATAGAACTCAGGCAGATCGGGGTACGCGACGAAGCCCGCGTGACCGGGGGCTGCGGCATCTGCGGCCGGATCCTCTGCTGCCACGGTCTCACCGACAAGCTCGTCCCCGTCTCGATCAAGATGGCCAAGGACCAGAACCTTTCGCTCAATTCCATGAAGATCTCGGGACCCTGCGGCCGGCTTCTTTGCTGCCTGGCCTACGAGTACGGCTTCTACCGGGAAAACAGGCGGAAGATGCCCAACGAGGGAACGAGGTTCAATTACGACGGCGCCGTGTTCCGCGTCGTCGAGGTCAACGTGCCCGCGGAGCGGCTCAGGCTCTCCGGTGACGACGGGCGATCGCTCGAGCTTACGGCCGACAAGTTCGCCTTCGTCGACGGACGCTGGACGATCAAGCCCTGACGGCTGCCAGTCACGGCAAAAAAACGCCGGCCATCGCGGCCGGCGTTTTTTTCGGAAGACCTTGATGGATTACCACCAGCCGAAGGCGGTTCCGCAGCGGGTCAAGAACCATACGAACGCGATGGCGGCGAGAACGGAATAGGCCCTGTACCAGAGCGCGAGGCCCTCGCCTTCGCGGGCCGACAGCATCCCGTTGTAGAGTGAGGCTCCGATGCAGGCGATAAAGCCGATGATCGCGAGCACGCCATAGGTTGCGTTCGGGGTGCCGAGCGCGTCGAGGCAAAAGACGAACGCGAAGACGAACAGAAGGATCATGAGACCGAAGGTGACGAGACCGTTTCTTGTATCCATGGCAATCGACTCCTTACCCGTAACTGTCGTGGCGATATCGGGAAATTATAATCCCACAATCTAAAAATGTCCATGCAGGGCGTTTTCCGCGTCCTTTTCCCCCGTTTTCCCTTCCAACCGGCCCGTTTCCCGGAGGGGCGCCGTCCCGCGACGCTGACGTCATTGCGGAAAGCCCTTCCCCCGGCTAGGATGATCCCGGCAGGGAAATCGAGGAGGACGAAATGCTCACCCGCAAGCTCGACGAGGCCAGGAACGCATGGAAAGACAGGAACATGGATGCTTCGCGAGCCGCCCACGAGGCGGGCCAGCGCGCCGATGCCGTCGAAACCCACCGGAACGCCCAGGGGAAATACCTCAAGAGCATCGTGTACGGCGGCATGGACGGCATCGTAACCACCTTCGCCGCGGTGGCGGGCGTGTCGGGCGCCAATCTCGGCCCCGGCATCGTCCTCATCATGGGCTTCGCCAACCTGATTGCGGACGGGCTTTCCATGTCCATCGGCGACTTCCTCTCCTCCAAGAGCGAAGCGGAGTACGAAGCTGCCGAACGCGAACGGGAAAGCTGGGAAGTCGACAACTACCCCGAGGGCGAAAAGCGGGAACTCCGCGAGCTCTACGTGGCCAAGGGCATGGCGGGGGCGGACGCGGAGGGGGTCGTGGAACTTGTCGCACGGAACAGGAAAGCCTGGGTGGACATCATGATGGTGGAAGAGCTCGGCATCGTCCCGGAGGACAGTTCGCCGTTGGGAAGCGCCCTGGCCACCTTCTTCTCGTTCGGCGCCTTCGGATTCCTGCCGCTCCTGGCGTACGTGACCGCGCTTTTCGTCCCGGCCCTGGCCGGAAGCCAGTTCCCCGCGGCCGTCACCCTGACTGCCTGTACCCTGTTCGCGCTCGGCGCTTTCAAGACGCGCCTGACCGGCAAAAACTGGATCGTTTCGGGGCTCGAAACCCTCGTCGTCGGCGGTTTGGCGGCATCCGCCGCCTACCTGGTCGGCGCCCTCCTCGGCGGGCTGGCCTGAGGGCGCGGCCTCCATTACACTCTTTCCATGATCGCAGATATCGCGAAACTCGTCGGACTGGCGGCGCTGCCGGCCGTGGTCCTCCTCGCCTGGTTCAACCGCATGGACCGCAAGCGCCCCGAACCCATCGGGATGATAGGGCGCAGCGTGCTGTTCGGGTTCGTGGCCGTCATCCCGGCCGTCATCCTCGAGATCGTCCTGGAGCAGTTCAACCCGGGCGGCCTCCCCGGGGCCGTCTTCTCCGCCTTCGTGGTGGCGGCTTTCGTCGAGGAGGGGGTGAAATTCCTCTTCGTGCGGTTTTTCATATGGAAGATCCGCGAATTCGACGAGGTGATGGACGGCATCGTCTACACGATCTGCGTGAGCCTCGGCTTCGCCTTCGTGGAAAACGTGTTCTACGGGCTGAATGACGCCCGCGTGCTCTACCTGCGCGCCTTCACGGCGGTGCCGCTGCACGCGGTGGCGTCGGGCGTCATGGGATACTGCATCGGGAAAGCCAAGATCACCGGAATGAAGAACCCCGGCGCGTTCGAGCGCAGGGGCCTGCTGTGGGCCGTCATCATCCACGGATTTTACGATGTCTTCCTCTTCGCCCATCCCCTTTTGTGGCCGTTCTCGATCCTGACCCTGGCCTCCGGGGCTTTAGCGCTGTACTGCTGCGTGCAGGCGGCGAAAAAGCTGGACGCGGGGCGGGTCTACCCGCCGAAGGCCGCGGACGCGCTTCCGGCCGGGGAGCCAGGGTCGCCCGGCGACATGGCGGTCGCGGAAAAGGCCTGGTCACCCATCGAGGTCGGGACGGAAGGGGCTGGCGGTGCGGCCGTTGCCCGACGCCCCGAGGATCTCGGATAGATTTCGGGGATCAAGAAAAAAAACAGAGGCTCATGCGACAGGTTCGACCCGCGACGGTCAAGCCGTACCGGCCTTCATTCGAGTCCTTCGACCTCCGGGCTCACCAGTTCCCATTCTTCGGAAAGGTCCGCGGCTTCCGCGTCCAGCGCGTCCACGGCGTCCTGGAGCCTCCGCATCCTCGAACCGTCGATGTAGTTTTCCTCGAGGCCCATGTCGTGCTGGGCACGGCGCTTTTCGCCGTCGATCGCCTCCAGCCGCTTGAGGATATCGTCTTCCCGTTTCCTGAGCTTCCTCGCCCGGGCTTTACGTTCCTTTTCCTCTTCGTAACTTCGAACCGCCTGGGTCTTGGGGGCTTCCGGTTCGCCCTTCGCCGCAGCCTGGAACCGCGGCGCATCGTCGGTTGTCGCGGCGTCGCGGGCTTTTTTTTCGAGATAATAGGCGTAGTCGCCGGGGTAGAGCCGGGGCGTGGCACCGCAGGACAGCTCGAGGACGCGATCGGCGAGGCCTTCGATGAAAAAGCGGTCGTGGGAAACGAAGAGGACGGTGCCCTCGAATCGTTTCAGGGCGTCGAGGAGCACGTCCTTGGAATCCAGGTCCAGGTGGTTCGTGGGTTCGTCCAGCACGAGGAGGTTGGCAGGCTTGAGGAGCATCTTGACGAGTGCGAGTCGGGAACGCTCCCCGCCCGAGAGGATGCGGACGCTCTTTCCCACGTCGTCGCCGTGGAACAGGAAAGCGCCCAACAGGTTGCGAAGCTTCGGTATGAGCCCCGTGGGGCAGACGGAAGCGGCTTCTTCCTCGACCGTCCGCGAACCGTCGAGGGACTCGGCCACGTCCTGCGCGAAGTACCCGGTCGTGATGCCGGTCCCGAGGCGCACCGTGCCCGAGTAGTCTGCGTCGACGCCGGCGATGATGCGCATGAGCGTGGATTTGCCGGCTCCGTTCGGCCCGACGAAAGCCACCTTCATCCCCGAGTCCAGGCAGAGGGAGAGGTCGCGGACGACGCCGAGGCTGCCATAGGATTTCGAGAGACCTTCCAGGGTCAGGGCTATCCGGCCGCACCTGGGGGCCGGCGGGAAGCTGAAGTGGATGCGTTTCATGCCCTCGGGAATCTCGATGGGTTCGATCGCGGCGAGCTGCTTCACCCTCGACTGGACGAGCGACGCCTTGGACGCGTTGTACCTGAACCTCCGGATGAAATCCTCTATGCGGGCGATCTCCTCCTGCTGGCGCTCCCAGGCTTCGAACAGCGAATCGAGTTCGCGCGCCCGGTTACGCTCGTACGCGGAGTAGGTCCCGGAATACCGGCTCAGCTTCCCGCTCCATACTTCGTAGATTTCGCTCACCGAGGAATCGAGGAAGGAACGGTCGTGGGAGACCACGAGGAAGCCGCCCTTGAAGGCGCGCAGGTAGTCCTCGAGCCAGTTCCTCGCTTCGAGGTCGAGGTAGTTAGTCGGTTCGTCGAGGAGCATGATGTCGGGGTTTTCCAGGATCACCTTGGCGAGGGCGAGCCGCATCTGCCAGCCGCCGGAGAATTCCTCGACGCGCCGCTCCTGGTCGCCGGGGACGAACCCGAGGCCTTCCAGCACTTCCCGTATTCGGTCCCTGCGGCGCCAGTAGCCCGAGTCCCCGATCGTCTCGTGGAGGGCATGATAGGTTTCGACGAGGGCGAGGGTTTTCGGATCGTCGGACACCGAACTTTCGAGGCGGGCGCCGACCGCGTCGCGCTCGCGGATCAGGGCTTCGATGGCGGCGTACGCCAGCTCGGCTTCTTCCTCCACGGTGGCGGACGCGTACGCGATGCCTGATTGCGGCAGGTAGGATATACGCGTGCCTTTCTGGATCGCCCGCTCGCCTGAATCCGGGGCGAGGGCGCCGGCCACTATCTTCATGAGCGTGGACTTGCCCGCGCCGTTCGGCCCGCAGAGCGCCGCCTTCGTGCCGGAGGCGAGGTTGAGGTTGACCGACTTGAGTATGTCCCGCGCGCCGAACGCCAGCGAGACCTCGGAGAATTGCACGAAGGCCATGCGTCAGTTCTGGAACGCGCGGAATTCGACCGGCGAACCGGGAGCGGCCATCGCGATGGCGCCGCTCAGGTCGCCTTCCGCGAGGGGCGAAAGCGTCAGCTTCGTGCCTTCGATCCTGTAGAGCCAGTGCGCGATCGCGTCCCGGCCGTCGTACTTCAGGCTGAACCCGCCGTTCCAAGACCCGTCCAGCGCGTCCGACACGAAGATGTCAAGTTCGATCGACCCCTCCCCGGCGGTCAGTGCGGGATCCTCCGACGGCGCGGCCGCCGTGAAGCGCTTCGCCCGCGTGACGGTGAAGGTCGTCCCGTCATCCGATCCGCAGGGCGAAACCCGGACGATGCCCGCGAGGGCGGTCATCCGCCTGAGTTCTTCCGTCTGGACGATGACGCGGATGTCGCCCGGGAAGAGGGAGAAGCTCCGGGAATCAGGCGCATCTTCCTTTTCGAAAGTGACGGTCACCCGATCCTTGCCGTTGAAGGCGAGGACGACGGGCTGGTCGTCGAAGCGCCATGAACCGTTCTTCTGCCTCGTGATTGCCTCGTACTTCACGATCCTCGAGAGGTCGGGCAACTCGATCCTGATGGTCTTGCGCACCGCGTCGGGGAACAGGCCGAAACGGAGGTCGAAGCGCGAGAGGTCGATCCTGCCGGACTCTGCCATCGTCGGAAACCAGTCCGGCCTCCAGGTCCTGCCGAAGAGCTGGGACACCTGGTCCGATCCCGCCGCGGCCGCATCCTCGAGCACGGGCCTGTCTTCCTTCGTTTCGTCGTACATCCTCAGCTGGTTGGAAAACACGTAACCGCGGGTGCCGTCCGTCGCGAGAGCCAGGTACCAGTCGCCCTCGAGGGGCTTGCCGCCGGTCATGACGACCTGTCCTTCGACCTTTTCGAGGAGCTTGACCGGTTCGGAGAACTTCAGGCGGTAAACCTGCTTTTCGAGGTTGGACGGCGCCTTCCTGAGGGCGAGGCCGTCACGGAGCGTGAGGCCGTATATACGCGCGAGGGCGCGGAAAGCTTGCGCGTAGCGTTCGGCTGCGGACTTGTTCGCAAAGGGTTCGATGCGCCAGAGCGGCACTTCGACATTTTCGCGCGTCCCGGGCGCTTCGACGACGAAGACGTGGTTGATGTTGGACTTGATGCGGATCGGGACCACGGCGCCGCCCGGGATAGGCAGGTCTTTCGACGCGGGCGTCCCCTCGGCCACGTTCGTCCCCGTTCCCGCTTCCGCGGCCGCGGAGGGGTCGAAGGTCCACAGGACGACGCCCCAGCCGAACAAGCCCGAACAGCCCGACATGGAAGCGGCCGCGAAGGCCAGGACCATGGCCGGGAGGAAACGGCGCGATTTCATGGGCGGAAGTCTACACCGCTCCGGGCGATTTCCGCAACACGGTCGGAACGGGCGAGCCGGCTCCCGGGCGGTCGCTTGTAATCCGCCGCGTCGGGAATTATCCTGATATCTCGGCATATCCGCAGCTTGTTTTTCGGGAGAGGCCCATGGCGCACGGCAAGGAATATTCCCTCGGCATCGACATCGGCGGCACGAAGGTTCTCGCGACCGTGTTCGACGAAGGGATGCGGCCGGTCGCGACCAGCAAGGAACGGACGCCGACGGGCCACCCTGCTTCCGAGTTCGCGCGCATGGTTCATTCCGTCGGCGAGGCCGCCGCGAGGAAAACCGGGATGCCCCTGTCCGGGTTCAGGGCGATCGGCGCCGCCGTGGCGGCGCCCCTGGACCGGAAGCGCGGCTACGTGATCGAGGCGCCCAACATGGGGCTTTCCGACTACCCCTTGCGCGACGAATTGTCGAGACTCTTCGACCGGCCCGTCGTCCTCGAGAACGACGCGCAGGCAGGTGTCCTCGGGGAGCTCCGCGCGGGCGCCCTGAAAGGCTGCCGCACCGCGGCCGGGCTCTTCATCGGCACGGGGATAGGCGGCGGTATCGTCATCGACGGGCAGCTGTACCGCGGCTCGACGGGGTCCGCGGGCGAGTTCGGCCACATGACACTCCTCGAAGGCGGCCCGTCCTGCGGCTGCGGCGGCTACGGACATCTGGAAGCCCTCGCCTCGAGGACCTCCATGGCCAAGGACGCCGCGGCCGCCGCACTCGCGGGCAAGACGCCCGAGGCTTTCGCGGAGGCGGGAACCGACCTGGGAAAATTCAGGAGTTCCGTGTTCGAGAAATCGGTGGGCGCGGGGGAAACGGTGACCAGGCGCATCGTCGAGCGTTCCGCGCTGTGGGTGGGCGTCGCGCTCGCGAACATCGTCGTCGCGCTGAACCCGGAAGCGATCGTGCTGGGCGGCGGCGTGGTCATGAGGTTCGGGGAAAGCTACCGGCGCGCGGCCGAACGCGCGATGGAGGAGCGCCTCATGCCGGGACTCGCGGCGACGGTGAGGATCCTGCTGTCGGTCCTGGGCGACGACGCCGTCGCCGCGGGCGCCGCGGCCGCGGCCATCGAGGCGGAAGGGGGCGGGGCGTGAGCGCGGGAACGGTGGCGGTCATAGAGATCGGTTCGACGGGCGTGCGCGCGGTGATCGCCGAGATCGATCCCGACGGGGCGTACCGGATCATCGACCGTGCCGAGAAGCCGGTCGCCTTCGGGCGGGACGTATTCAATTCGGGCGCCGTCAGCCGCGAGACGACCGGGCAGGCCATCGCGGTCCTGCGCGGCATGCGCGAGCTTCTCAGGTCGTACGGAATCGAGCCGAAAGACGCGCGCGTCATAGCGACGAGCGCGCTCAGGGAAGCGTCGAACCGGGACACCTTCGCGGACCGCGTCTTCCTGCGGACCGGATTTTCGGTGGACGTCATCGAAGCCATCGAGGAAAACCACCTCATGTACCTAGCCGTGCGGCGGGCGCTCGGCGACGATTACCGGCAGATCGCCCGCTCCAATTCCGTGATCCTCGACGTTGGCGGCGGTTCGACCGAAATTATGCTGCTGCGGAGGGGCAAGATGGCCGCCGCACACTCGCTGCGCATCGGTACGGTGCGGATCGACGAGCAGATGAGGGCCGCGAGCGGCGTCGCCGATTACCTCTCACGCTACCTGTCGGACAACGTGCGCACGACCTGCGACATGCTCGACGCCGACCTGCCGCTTTCGAGCGTAAGAACCTTCATCGTGCTCGGCGGCGACGCCAGGACCGTGGCGCGCGCGGTGGGGCAGGCGACGGAGCGGGAGTACGCGGTCGTGACGAGGGCGAATTTCATCCGTTTCGTCGACGCTCTCGCCGGCCTCTCGCCCGAGGACATCGTCGAGCGCTTCAGGCTGCGCTACGACGAGGCGGAAGCCTTCGCCCCGGGGCTCACCGTGGCCAGGCTGTTCCTGGAGCGCACGAGCGCGGAAGACCTCGTCGTTCCGCTCGCCTCCATGCGGGACGGACTCCTCGTGGACCTGGCGGGCGGTCCCGACTCCAAATTCAGGAAGACCCTGGACGCGCAGGTTCTCGCGTCGGCAGTCAGCCTCGGGAGGAAATACCGCTTCGACGAAGCGCATTCGAAGCACGTCGCATCCCTCGCCGCGACGATTTTCGACCGCCTGGCTTCGGAACATGGCCTGGGCAGGCGGGAGCGCCTTCTCCTCGAGGCCGCGGCCATTTTGCACGACGTCGGAACCTTCATACGCTCCGGCGGCCACCACCGCCACTCCGAGTACATCGTGCTCAACAGCGAGCTGTTCGGCCTCCATCTCGACGACCAGGTCATCGTGGCCAATTGCGTCCGCTACCACCGGAAGGCCGGGCCCAATTCGAGCCACCCAAATTTCATGGGGCTCTCGCGCGAAGACCGCACGATAGTCCGGAAGCTGGCGGCCATACTGCGCGTCGCCGACTCGCTCGACCGCGGGCACTCGCAATCCGTTTCGATCACGGGCGCGGAACTCAGGGAAGACCGGCTGGTACTGGCGACGGAATCCCGGGGCGGTGACCTGTCCCTGGAACGCGTGTCGCTCGCCGAAAAGGGCGACATGTTCGAGGATGTCTTCGGCCTCAAGGTGATGCTCTCATGAAGCGCGGCCGGGGTGGAGGATCGATGAAGGATCAGGTCAGGCTGTTCAACCGGGAGCTGTCCTGGGTGGAATTCAACGCGCGCGTGCTCGAGGAGGCCCTCGACCGTTCGAACCCTCCGCTGGAACGGCTCAAGTTCATCTCGATCGTCGGCTCGAATTTCGACGAATTCTTCATGGTCAGGGTCGCCGCCATCAAGGCCGCGATACGTTCCGGGGAAGCGATGCCCGACGCTGCCGGGATGACCCCGGAAGCCCTGCTCGCGGCGATCGGGCACAGGGTCCGCGAGCTGACGGCGAAAGCCAACGAGTGCATGGCGAACGACATCCTGCCTGAGCTTGCCGGGGCCGGACTCGTCGTCCTGCGTCCCGCGGCCTGGACGCCTTCCCAGATGATGAACCTCGGGGAGTTCTACCGCAACCGCGTCGTACCGACCCTCACCCCGCTTTCCGTCGGACACGAGTGCGGCTTCCCGAGCACGGGGAACCTGCGTATCCACGCAGCCTTCCTCCTCGAGCCCGACGACGGAATCGGGGATCCGGCCGGCAGGCGGCTCGCGATCGTCCAGGTGCCGCACAACGTGGAGCGTTTCGTGCCGGTGGCCTCCGACGACGGGACGACCCGCGTGGCGCTGCTCGACGATATCGTCCTCGCGTTCGGGCATTCGCTGTTTCCCGGCTATTCGGCGCGGGAGCGCATCCTCTTCAAGGTCACCCGCGACGCCGATATCGGCGTGGACGAGGACCGCGACGACGACTTCGTGGCGGCCATGGAGGAAGTCCTCGTGAACCGGCAGAACTCCTGGCCGGTCTGCCTCGCCGTCTCCGAAGGTTCCGCGGAGCTCCGCGACATGCTGCGGGATGCCGTCGGGCTCTCCGAAGGCGACGTCTACGGGATGGCGGGGCAGATCGACCTCCGTTCCTTCATGGAGCTGTCCCAGGTGAAGGGATTCGACTCCCTGCGGTTCCCGCCCGCCAAGCCCGCAGAAACCGGGGCTTTCTCCGGGGAGCGATCCGTCTGGGACGAGATCCTGAAGCGTGACATCCTCCTCCACGTGCCCTACGAGTCGTTTTCCCCAGTCATCCGTTTCGTGGAGGAAGCCGCCTTCGACCCCGCCGTCCTCGCCATCAAGATGACCCTCTACAGGACCTCCGGCGATTCCCCGGTGGTGAAAGCCCTCACCGCCGCCGCCCGGAACGGCAAGCAGGTGACGGTCGTCGTGGAGCTCAAGGCCAGGTTCGACGAAGCCCGCAACATCGCCTGGGCCGGCCGGCTCGAGCAGGCCGGCGCCATCGTCGTCTATGGGCTCGCGAGGCTCAAGGTCCACGCGAAGGCCATCCTCGTGATCCGCCGGGAGGACGACGGCTCGATTCTCAGGTACGCGCACCTGTCGACGGGCAACTACAACGACAGGACGGCCAGGCTCTACGCCGACCTCTCCCTGTTCACGGTGAACGAGGCGGTCTGCTACGACGTCGGGCTCTTCTTCAACGCGATCACCGGGGTCTCCGACATGAGGGAATTCAGGACCATCGCGGTGGCTCCCTTCGGGCTCAAGCGCCGGATCATCTCGATGATAGACCGGGAAGCGGAGCGCAGCACCCGGGAAAACCCGGGGCTCATCATGGCGAAAATGAACGCGTTGGCTGACGTCGACGTGGTGGAAGCCCTCTACCGCGCGTCCTCGCGGGGCGTACGGGTGCTCCTCAACGTGCGCGGGGTCTGCGTCCTCGTCCCGGGCGTCCCGGGGTTGTCGGAAAACGTCACGGTGGTCTCGGTGGTGGGCCGGGTGCTCGAGCACGCGCGCGCGTTCCACTTCAGGAACGGCGGCGCTGGGGAAACCTACCTCTCGTCGGCGGACTGGATGCCGCGCAACCTGGACCGCAGGATCGAACTCCTGTTCCCCGTGTTCGACGAACGGGCGCGCGCCAGGGTCCGGGACGTGCTCGAATCCTATTTCAGGGACACGAGGAAAGCCCGCGTCCTGATGCCGTCGGGCGAATGGCGGAAGGCGAAGCCGGCGGACGGGGCGGAACCCTTTTCCGCCCAGGACAGCTTGCGGCAGCGGGCCGAATCCCTCGTCGCCGGGGTCGACGAAGACAGCCGGGATTCCCTCGTCGTGCGCCGCAAGCCCTGAACGGGACGCGCGGCGCACGGAGGAAACCGGTCAGGAGAGCCCGGTGATCTTTCCCGTTTCGGTATCGATGTCCATTCCCATGAAGGCGGGTTTCGAGGAGAGGCCCGGCATGGTGCTGATTTCGCCCGAGATCGGGTAGATGAAGCCGGCGCCCGCCGCCAGGCGGATGTTGGTCACGGGGAAGACGAAGCCTTTCGGCGCTCCCTTGACCGACGGGTCGTGCGACAGCGAGTACTGGGTCTTGGCCATGCAGATCGGGAGTCCCGCGCAGCCGATGTCGGTGTAGGTGGCGATGGACGCTTCCGCTTCAGCCGTGTAGGTGACCGATCCCGCGCCGTAGACTTCGCGGGCGATGCGCTCGATCTTCTCCTTGATCGTGAGCTCGAGCGGGTAGAAGGGCTTCACGTCGTGCGGCGTGGAAGCCGCCCTGTCGACGGCCTTCGCGAGTTCCACCGCGCCGTCGCCGCCCTGCGCCCAGTTGTGGACGACCACGGCGTCCGCGGCCCCGGCCTTCACGGCAGCCTCGCGGACCAGGTCCCACTCGGCCGGGGAATCGCTCGGGAACGCGTTGATGGCCACCACCGCCGGGATTCCGAACATTCTGACGATGCGCAGGTGCTCGACGAGGTTGGGCACTCCCTTGCGGACGAGTTCGGCGTTTTCTTCCTTGTATTCCCTGGCCAGCGGCTTGCCGGGGACGACCTTGGGGCCGCCGCCGTGCATCTTGAGGGCGCGGATCGTGGCCACCACGACCGCGGCGTCCGGGTACAGTCCGCTCGTCCTGCACTTGATGTCCAGGAATTTCTCGAGCCCCATGTCGGCGCCGAATCCGCTTTCCGTGATGACGTAATCCGAGATGCGCGTCGCGGCTATGTCCGCGAGGATGGAACTGTTCCCGTGGGCGATATTCGCGAACGGGCCCGCGTGGACGAACGCCAGCTGTTCCTCGAGGGTCTGGAGGATGTTGGGCTGGAGGGCGTCCTTGAGGAGTATCGTCATCGCGCCCGCGACGCCCATGTCCTCGGTGGTGATGGCCTTGCCGGAGCGGTCGACGCCGACCACGATACGGCCTATCCGCTCCCGGAGGTCGCGGAGGCTCTTCGCCAGCGCGAGGATCGCCATGACCTCGCTCGCGACGGCGATGTCGAACCCGGATTCCCGCAAGGGGGCGTTGTCGAGGCCGCCGACGCCGAGGATGATCTTGCGCAGGACCCTGTCGTTGATGTCGACGACGCGGCGCCACCAGATGTTGTACTGGTCGAAATTGAGCTTTTTCAGCCCCTGCTTTTCGAAATACGCGTCGCTCCAGCGGCTCTCGTGGTAGACGCGGGCGTCGAGCGCCGCCGCGCACAGGTTGTGGGCCGCCGCGACGGCGTGGATATCCCCCGTGAGGTGGAGGTTGAAGTCTTCCATGGGGACTATCTGGCTGTAGCCGCCGCCGGCCGCGCCACCCTTGATGCCGAAGGTCGGGCCCATCGAGGGCTGGCGGATGGCGCAGGAGGCTTTCTTCCCGATCTTCCCGAGTCCCTGCGCAAGGCCGACGGTCGTGGTCGTCTTGCCCTCCCCGAGCGGGGTCGGCGTGATGGCGGTGACGTCGATATACCGGGCACGCACCGGTTTCTTTTCGAGTTCCCTGATGAATGCGAGACGGACCTTGGCCTTGTACCTGCCGAACAGGTCGATGTCGTCCGGACCGATGCCGTACCCGGCGGCGATCTCGGAAATGGGGCGGATCCTGGCTTCCTGGGCGATCACGATGTCGCTTGGAACGGGGCTGCGTTTCTCTATGGACATGATTCCTCCTCGATCCGGAATATGGCGAAGGTAAAGCTACAACGGCTTGCCGGACAGGTCAATCGGCAAAAAACCGGCAGGGCTGATCAGGCGAAGACGATGCCGGCCCGGGCGACGGCCGTATCCCCGCGCCTGAGTTCGGTGACGACGCGGCCATCCACGATTTCGGAAGAGCACGCGGTCAGCTCGTCGCCGGGCAGGACTTCCGCGCGGAACTCCACCTTGAGTTCACGGAGCGCCGGTTCGTCGGAGCCGCGAGCTGCGGCTGCGGACGCGGCATCGACGAGCCAGTCCACGAGGTGGGCATTGTTGACGTGGCCGTTGTGGTCCACGTGCCTCGGCCGCGCCCGCTGGGAAAAGGAGGGGGACCGGGCGCCCATCGGGGGGACAGAAAAGTCGAGGTCGGGCACGGGCGAAGGTTCGTCGCAGCGCAGGTCGACGGGTACGACGCGTTCCGGCCGGACGGGGCGCCGCGCCGCGACGTCGACGACGAGGTAGGCGTAGACGGCGCGCACGAGGACATTCCCGTCCGTCCCGAGCATCCTGAAACAGCGCAGGGCGAAGAGCCGGTCGAGGCCTGCTGGCCAGGTTTCCACGACCACGCGGTCGCCGGAAACGGGCAACGCGTCCACCCTGATGTCGGTTTTCGAGATCATCCAGGTCATGCCGCTTTCCATGAGGCGCCCCACGCCCAGCCCGAGGGCCGCGGCGTGTTCCCCGGCGGCTTCCTGCAGCCAGTTCGTCAGCGTCATGGCCCTGAACGGCCCGCCATAGCCGCAGTCAAAACCGCGTACCGTGTATTCGACCCTGTGCGGCTTCACGATCGCCATGCCGTCACCACCGTCATTTCGTCATCCCAGGAGGAAGGAATGGGCTTCGCCCAGCCGTTTGTCGATCGCGATGCCCTGGGGGCAGTTCGGCAGGCAGGCGCCGCAGGAAACGCAGGAATCGCCGCCGGCTTTCTCGTCCGCGAACGCGGTCTTGTACCATCGGGCGGTCCCTTCCCTCGTGTCGAACATGGACGCCGCGTTCCAGAGCGAAAGGGTCTCCGGGATGTTGACGCCGTTCGGGCAGGGCATGCAGTAGCCGCAGCCGGTGCAGGGCACTTTCATCCGTTCCCGGTAGAAGGCGCGAGCCCGGTCGTAGAGCGCGGTTTCCTCCGCGCCGATCGAGTCGATCCGGGCGGAAGCGGCGACGGCCGCGTTTTCCCTGAGCTCGCGCGCCGATCCCGTGCCGGACAGGACCGTCACGACCTCCCGCGGGTCCAGCGCGAAACGCAACGCCCATTCGGCTGGCATGCGCGGCGTCGTGAATTCCGCGAACGTCTTCCGCACGGCGTCGGGCAGCCTGGCCAGGGCCCCGCCGCGCAGGGGTTCCATCACCACGACGCCGACACCCTTCGCGCCCGCGTGGCGGATGCCGTCGATGCCGGCCTGGTAGTCCGTGTCCACGTAGTTGTACTGGACCTGGCAGAAGTCCCAGGCGTAGCCGTCGATGATTTCCTTGAAGAGGGCGTTCGTCCAATGGTACGAAAAGCCGGCGCGGCGGATGCGCCCGTCGCGCTTCGCACGGTCCAGGAACCCGAGACCACCTTCGCGCTTCGCGAAGTCCCAGCGCACGGCGTTGAGCGCGTGGAAGAGGTAGAAGTCGATATGGTCGGTCTTCAGGCGCGCGAGCTGCTCGTCGAGGAAGCGGTCGAAGTCGGAGGCCGTCTTCGCGAGCCATATGGGGGATTTCGTGGCCAGGAGCACGCGGTCGCGGACGCCGAGCCGTTCGACGACGCTCCCGACGTAGGGTTCGCTCGTACCATCGTGGTAGACGTACGCCGTGTCGAAGTAGTTCACGCCAGAGTCGACGGCGGCGCGCACCATGTCGTCCGACGCCTCGACGTCGATGGCGCCGTCGAGGAGGGGGAGCCGCATGAAGCCGAGCCCGAGGGCGGAGATCCGCGTGTCCGGGTCGCGGGGAAAGGTCCTGTAGAGCATGGATGGCAGTATACGGGACGCGCCCGGGGGCTGGGAAGGGGGAATGCCAGCGCCGAAATAATGGGTTCGGGAGACAGGCTTCCGGGTATGGTCCTAATAACCAATCTGCACGGGGCCGGCAGTCTTGTTGACGATAGTACCGTCCCCAAGTTGCGCGGAGGTATTGAGACCCATGCCCCATATGCTTCCATCCATGCGGACAAACATGCTGTAATTCCTGCCTGCGGCAACACATTTCACGTTCTGCGTGATCCTCGTCGGGACTGATTTTCCCGTAGCTGTGCCATCTCCGAGCTCACCGGAGGTATTCGTTCCCATGGCACAAAGAGAGCAGTCATTTTTCAGCACAAGGGTATGGGTATTATTCGGGCTCACGGCAAGGACGCCCTGCATGATGAGTTTCGGGCTCAGGATATTCGCCGTTCCGTTGCCCAATTGGCCGGAAGTGTTGAAACCGCAGGCCCACAGGCTGTCGTCGTCCCTGACAAGTACCGTGTTGTTGCAGCCTGCCTGGATATCTTTCGCAATAATCGGATCTTCACCGTCCATCAACTGGGAAAGCAACGGGCGATTCGCGCTTGTGGTTCCATCTCCAATCTGCCCATACATATTGTCCCCGGCGGCCCAGACGGTCCTGTCCTTTTTCAGGACTACCGTGAATTCCCCCCCGGCTGCGACTTTTCGGACGCCGCCGGGTATCGAAATCTGTATCAGTTGTTTCTCTGCTGCCATCACAACTCCTTTTGCTAGGATGTTGCGACGACCAATTGAATCCGCCCAATACCTCTCGATCTGTTACAGTGAGCGACTGATAGAAGCCGGTATCAAGGCATCGGTCGGCAGTGTCGGCGACGGATACGACAACGCCCTGGCGGAGACGATCAACGGCTTATTCAAAGCCGAGGTCATTCACCGCCGCGGACCGTGGCGAGGACTGGATGCCGTTGAATACGCTACACTCGAATTATACTGAGCCCAAGAAATCGGACAGCTTGGGAGGGCTGAATAAGGTGGACGATCCCTTCTTGTAGAAAGCAAAGAAGGAGGAGTAGAGTTTCACCATGAGAAAGCGCTACGACAAGGATTTCAAGGCGAAGGTCG
>JAPLSN010000001.1 GCA_026398615.1 Spirochaetota bacterium
TGAAATTGTCGCAGTAATAATGGAGAAAACGCCGTCCCCGCGAACGGTGGAATTCGCGGGGCAGGAGGGTTTCCACGAGTTCCAGCATGCGGAACGCGGTCGCTCGCACGTCGATCAGGGGGGAATAATCCGGATCGGCGAGCCACAGGGGGATGAGGTCGGCACTGCCGTATGTCTTTTCAAGTGAGTCCCACTTCACGCAATCGGTATTCTTCCGGTCCAGGGGCGCATCGAAGTCATGCATGATCAAAGCAGGGCCGCGACGAAGCTCGCGAGGAAGATGGAAACCACGTTGCCGATCAACATGGAGCCGGCTGCAAGGGGAGGCATGAGCCTCGATTCCAGCAGGTCCCGTTCCTCGCCGTTTCCCGCGGTTTTCACGGCAGTCGCCTTCACGAGCGTCGCGATGAAGGGAAAGCCTACCATGCAATTCACGGCAAGGGTGATCCCCCGGTATGCGCTGAATTTCAATACCTTGCCGGCGACGATTCCCGTCGCGACGAGTACGATGGACGAGACCGAGAAGACGAGGAGGACCACGGGGATGAGCGAGAGAATCGCCGCCGGGGGCGTCTTCGCGAGCGCGTTCCCCATCAACGCCATGAGCCCCAGCATGAGAAATCCCATGGAGTCCGACTTCTGGAGGGGATCGCGGTCGATGATCCTCAACTGGCCGAGGGCGATGCCGAAAAGAAGGGCCGTGACGTCCATGCCGAGACCGAGCCGCGCCAGGAAGGCGGTAGAGAGCCATCGGTTGAATACCGAAACGATCATGATCAATCCGAGATAGTAGGCGGTGCCCTTGTATTTTTCGGGGATCCTCCCGCAGAGGCCTTCACCAACAAGAACGGGCGGGAATTCCCTTCCGCGATCGCGCGATGCAGTCGCGCCGCTCTTCCTCGATTCCGCAAGGATTCCACGCGCGTCTTTTCCCATGGCCCATGCGCAGAGGGGAATGCCGAAGAAACCCTGTACCATGAAGAGCAGCCATGGGTAGGCCGCGAGTCCCGGACGGATCGCAAGAAGGGAATTGGAGGCTATGGCGCAGGCGGCGCCTCCGCCAACGACGGGACCGGGGGAAATGAGGGCGAGTTCCTTCCCGATGAAGGGCGCGATGCCGAAGCTCACGACCGCCGTTACCGCCAGGACGGCCGTGCAGCACAGGACGATGGCCTTCCCGTGCGTTTTCAGCTTCCCGAAATCCAGCATGGTGCCGGAATGGACGACGAGGACGTTGAAGGCGATGAACCCGACATCCTTCATTTTCGATTTTTCGATGAAGTCGGGCGGGAACCAGCCGAGGGCGAATCCGAACATGCAGATGATCCCTAGGCCGAATTGCAGCGATATCCTCGATCCCGTCCTCACGGAAACAGTTTGTGATATAAAAATAATGATGAGGAATATCATCAGGCTGAATTCAAAGGACCATGACATGCCTGGGCGCTCCGGAGCCAAGAAAAAAATAACGCCCCCGGCTTTCATGGCCGGAGGCGCTGCCTTGAAAGGGATCAGTGGGTGACGGTTCCCCCGCCCCCCGAAAATCCCCCGACTTCGTCCAGTGGCTGCAGCCACTGTTCTCCGGGAGTGCCGGGGATGAAAGGCAGGAGGATATAGGACTGGAAGTCGCGGTCCCGGTAGACCCTGTAGTTGATGGTGCTGGCGCTCGGTATGGGTCCCATGTTGCCGATCTTCCCCTGCCAGGTCATATCCTGGTGCTCGAAGGCGTCCATCGCCTTGATCTCGAGCTCGAGGCAGGTACCGGGATCGAATGCCATGCCGATGGGGTTGATCTCGATGACGTACTCGTTGATCTCGCCCGGAACCACCGGCACGCGCTTCGTATGGTCGTGCGCAGGCCGCCCGATTTCGCAACGCCCGGGGGCGAGCTTGTGGGATGCCTTGAGGGAGCCGGAGCGGCACAGCGGCATCCGGGTTCCGCCCTGAGTTATCTGCCAGACTTTGACGATGAAGTTCGCGTCGGTCGCGTCTATCGAAGAAAAGAGATGCAGTTCGATGGGACCGGTAAACTCCATGGGCTTGCTGAAACGGTCCGTCCGGTACACAAGCGTCTCAGTGTCGGTGGTGATGTTGGGCGGGCGGTGGGTGAAGCTGTCCGGCGGCAGCTTGCCCTCAGGATCCGGATCCCAGCGGAGCTGGCCGAAGGTGCGCAGGTAGAGCTTCTTCCACTCGGTCCTCGCCAGGGGATACTCCTTCTCGTAGCGGTAACCCCTGCCGATGATGTTCATCTTGATGGGCGGTTCGTCGACGATGCCCGTGTCGATGCCCTTGAGCCAGTGATCGTACCAGCGCAGGCATTCCTCGTTCATGAAGCGGTAAGGCAGCTCCATGCCGCCGTATGCCTCCATGACGCCGCAGCGCTTGTAGGCGGTGAGCTCGGGCGAGTTCATGGCGTTGAAGACCGGGGCGCTCCACCGGCCGCCGGGCGCCCATCCGCACTTGAGGTAGGTCGGGACCTTCACCTTGCCATACATCTCCCTGGCGGATCGTTGCAGCCAGAAGAGGTCTTCCTCCGGATGAAGGAGGTAGTCGAGGTAGAAGGTGTGGTACGTCGGCGGCCAGGTATTGAATATCTTGTTGAAGTAGGAAACGATCGCGATATCCGGGTCTTTCTGGACCTCCCTCATCCTCTTCCTGAGCTCCTCGTCGCCATACATCTTGCGTGACCAGGGCACGGGATTGTTCGCGGGGCAGAGTTCCCAGTACATCGTCATATAGGTATTGGCGACCCCGCCGTAACGGCCATGCTGGTAGTAGTCGTCGGTGAAGGAGAGGGGCATTATGCACTTCAGGTGGGGAGGCTGCAGGGCGGCGACGAGCATCTGTATGATGCCGAAGTACGAATACCCGAGCATGGCGACTTGCCCGTCGCAATGCCCGTACTTCGTGCCCAGCCATTCGATGACGTCGTAGGCATCCTCCTGTTCCTGGGGATTGTAGATGCCCAGGAACTCCCCGCCTGAAATGCCGATGCCCCGGGGATCGGGGATGACGAACGCGTAACCTCGCTGGACGAAGAAATCGATGTCGCCCGCCTCGAGGCTGTGGTCGAAATAGAGGGACGCACCCCCAAGGGTTCCGCGCTTCATGGCCTGCATCGTCTTTCCGTAGGCGGCCCATGACAACAGGGCGGGAGCCTTGTCCAGCCCGGCAGGGCGATAGATGTCGGCGTAGATCTTCACTCCATCGCGCAGGACGATCTCGACGCTCTCCTCCATCGTGACCGTGTAGACCGGTTTTGAGAGCTTGTCGAGGTTCTTCGTATACCTTCTGTCCCAATACGGCGGGAATTTCTCCAGTCCCGTCATACTCTTGAATTCATCCATTCTCATCCTGCGCCCCCTGCTTCTGATCAGGCTTTTCTTGCGGCCAGTTCCTCGAGAGCCGCCTTTTCGCGCACGACCCAAGACTCAGGAGGTATCTTCAGTGTAGCGATCATGTCGATGCCCTTGCGCTTGAGAAAGTTGACCCTGAACAGGACGTACACGAGGGCGACGGTATAGAATATGACCATTGTTATGTAGTTTTTCGGTGCCATTTGCTTCAAGACATAAATGCCCAGCAACCAGCAGAGCGCGGTGGCTGCTACCACGATCACGCAGTTGATCCAGTGGGGTATGTGGAGCCACGATGTCTTGTACGAAGCGGGGAATCTCCTGGGGAGAAAGAATACGGCGGAGAAAATGATTGGGCTCAATAGCAGGCCGGGAATGGCGGTAATGTTTATGACGTCTGTCAGATTGTACTTGGAGATCATGGCCAGAATGGCGATGCCGGAGGTCAGGCAAATGGCGTACGCGGGAGCTCCGTGTGAGTTGATTTTCGCGATGAGCTCGGGGTACAGCCCATCCCTTGCACCGGCCAAATGCGAACGGGAGAACATGAGGATGGCGGCATTGATACTGGTCACCACGGCGAGGAGGGCTCCGCCGGCGATGAAGAACACCAGCATCGCCGGACTCATGAAAACCTTGGCGACGGTGGCGAGGTTGTCGATCTTGTAGAAGTCGGGCATGACGCCGATCGTGACAAAGGCCATCGCAGCGTAGAGGATCGCCGTGAAAATGGTACCCACGATGAAGGCGACCGGAATGGTCCTGCCCGGGTCCTCGATCTCGTCGGCCATGTACATCAGGGCGTTGGCGCCTATCAGGCTACCGTGCATGATTCCCATGGCCGCCCACATCTTCGAGAGCTGGAAGGTCGTGCTAAGGACCTCGCCGAGGGTGACGACGGTATGCCCCCAACCCATGATGACGTAGAGTCCCAAGGCGACGAGCAGCACCGCGACGCAGACGTTCTGTACCCAGGAAGCAATCTTCATGCCGTAGAGCGTGATTGTCGCGAATATCACCGTGATGGCGACGGCGACCAGCACGGGGGACCACGCCGGGACCAGCATGTTGAAGTATGTGGCGAATGTCAGCGCCATGGTGGCGATCTTCATCGGCCCGATGACAAGATCGTTGATCGATACCCAAATGCCCACGTAAGGATGAACCAGGCGCGAGACATGCACGTACGAGGCGCCGGTCGCGGGCAGCGCGGACGTCAGGGCCATCTCAGGCATGGTCCTGAGGAAGACGAATACGGCCGCGAAGACGAATCCCCAGACGATGCCGTTGCCGCCGACGATCTTGATGGCAATCGGCGTCGTGGCGAAAATGCTCGCTCCTATGATGCAACCTATACCCATGAGAATGGCGGACCACAAAGACATCTTCTGAACCTTCATACAGCCTCCCTGTAGCAGCGATTTGTTGCGGCAGAACCTGCCGCCGTTCGTGTGCGGATGTCGCAGATCCGCTGCTGCGTTCTCCCGGTAGCCTCCTTTCCTGCTTCTCTTTCAGCCCATGGATTGAACCCACTGTTCCGCAGGTGAATCGGAGATAAAAGGCATGAGCACATGCGATTGGTATTCGGCGTCGCGATAGATCCTGTAGCAGATGGAGCGCGCGCTGGGCACGGGTCCCATGCTCGCTACCTTGCCGGTCCAGCTCTGCTTGTGCGAAGGCGACGGATCCATGGCGGCGATCGTCAGCTGGATGCGGTGACCCGGTTGGAACACCCTGCTGCTAGGGTTCACTTCGATCACGTATTTCCGTATCTCTCCGGGCATGACGCGTTCCGTCCGGCTGTGGTCGTGGACCGGGAGCCAGGGCTTCGATTCGGATTCCACCAGGGGATGCGAGGCCTTCAGTGCTCCCCAGCAGGGCATGTAGTGCCGCTCCCCGTTCGGATACAGGTCGAAGACCTTGACGATGAAGTTGGCGTCAGTCGCGTCGATGGACGCGTACAGATGCAGGGCGATGGGCCCGGTGAATTCCATGGGCCGCTCCAGAAAGCCGCTCGTGTAGGTGAGAGCGTTGACCTCGGAACTGATGTTGGGCGGGTTGTGGACAAAGCCGTCCGGGGCGAGGCCGCTCTCGGCATCCTTGTCCCAACTCAGTCGATTGAAACTTCGCAGGTAGAGTTTTTTCCACTGCGTACGTGCCAGGGGCCACTCATACTCGTAGCGGTATCCCGAGCCCAGGATCTTCAGCTTTATCGGCGGTTCTTCCATGATCCCCGTGTCGATCTTCTTCAGCCACAGGTCGTACCATCGGAGGCACTCTTCGTTCATGGAGCGATACGGCAGCTCCAGCTCGCTGTAGTCCTCGAGATTCACCCGTTTGGGAACATTCAATTCCGGTGAGTTCCATGCCCGCATCAGGGGAGTGACCCATCGTCCCGACGGGGAAAAGGCGCAGTTGAGGAAAACCGGAACCTTTATCCTGTCATACAGGTGCCGGACCGATCTCTGGGCCCAGAAAGGACCCTCCTGGGGATGGAGGAGATAATCAAGGTAGAAGGTGTGGTAGTTGGGCGGCCAGGTCGTCAGTATCTTCATGAAATACGAGTTCAGCGCTATATCCGGATCCTTGGCCCTTTCCTCCATCATCTTCCGGACCCTCTCCTCCGGGTACATTTTCAGGGACCAGGGTTTTGGGTTATTGGCGGGGCACAGCTCCCAGTACATGCTCATGTAGGTGTTGTGGACGCCGCCATAATTACCGTGCTGGTAGTATTCGTCGGTGAACGAGAGGGGCATGATGCATCTCAGGCTCGGAGGCTGCTGGGCCGCCGCGAGACACTGGATGATGCCGAAGTAGGAATAGCCGATCATCCCGATATCGCCTGAGCACCAGGATTGCACGGCCATCCACTCGATGACGTCGTAGGTGTCCAGCTGTTCCTGCGGATTGTAGACGCCGTAGAATTCACCTTCCGACTTTCCGATGCCCCGGGGATCGGGAATGACAAAGACATAACCGCGGCGAACGAAGAAATCGATATCACCTGCCTCGAGACTGTGGTCGAAAACCAGCGATTCCGGCGGTTGGGAGCCGCGCTTGATCGATTGGATGGACTTGCCGTACGCTGACCAGGAAAGCAATCCCGGGTACTTCCCTTCGGCGGCGGGATGGAAGATATCCACGCACAGGCGCGTGCCGTCGCGCAGCGTCATCCAGACATCCTTTTCATGGATGACTTCGTGAACCGGTTTGGACAGTTTTTCGACGTTTCTGACGTAGCGACGGTCCCAGTATGCGGGTATCCTTTCCAATCCCCCCGCGTGCATCGATTCTTCGTTGAGCATGGTCTAGCTCCTCCGCCTGCAGATTGCCACGCCACCCTGTCCAGCACCGAGTCCGCGGAGCATGGGATCAGGGTATGTCATTGCTTTTTACTTGTCAAGTCAAATATTGCCATAGCAGCTATTTTTATTTCATTTTAATATATACATTTATAGTCTTACAAAGGTGTTTTTACTGTTCTTCTTTCAACAAATACATTATAATCGACCTCATGTGGAAACCCAACTTGAAAGTCATCCGTTTGATCCGGATGAATCAGAGTTTCATCAATCACAAACTTGGCGGCATCAACCTGTCGAGCGGCCTGTACTATTTCATGCTCGAGCTCTCCACCCGGGAACGCATGACCATGTCAGAACTCAGCGCCGCAGTCGGCGTGGACAACGGTCATTGCAGCAGGGCTATCAAACGGCTGGTCGATCTCGGCTACGTCAGCCGCCTCCGCGACAGGACGGACCGGAGAAGCATGCGCGTAGCCCTCACCGAGAGCGGCAGGATAGCCGCAAAGGGGGTCACGCAGGCGGTTCGCGAATGGGTTGAGATAATCCAGCGGGACATACCCCAGGATGAAATCGTCATGACGAACTCGGTCATCGATCGCTACTGCGAGAACGCGAGCGCATTTTCCGAACCCGGAGACGAATAGCGTTGGACACGATTCGCGGTCAGCCTGCGGGCTTTCCCCCGGGGTGACCGCCTTTTCTCATCGGTTCACGGCTATCCGCAAGTATTTCATGGATAATGCAATTTCAAAAACCTGCCATGATTTCACGTGAGCTTGACAAGTGACTGCGCAATGTCGAAAATTGCGCTATCCAGCGTTGTCGGGCACAAGATCCGGCAGCGAAGGCCAACGGATCATCAAACTGGTGCGGGACGGGATGGATTTTCCCCGCCCGGCCGCAAGATGGCATTTTCCGCCAGGATACCGTCGCGCGCTTCCAGCGCGCACGACAATATCATTCCACTCGGCAAACGACCGTGGGTCGTATGACAGTTCACTGGTTCGGGGCCGAGGCCCTGTCTCGAACAGGAGGCTGTTATGATCGAAGGCAATCACGATCGTCCTTGCGTTGCGGCGAGGCATCCACGCCGTCGCGCCATGGTACGAGCATCCCTTTCGCCCGTCCTCGTGCTTGCGGCCTTTTTGGTCTGTATCGGCTGCACACCGGAGCCCACGCCTGTGCCTCCATGGGACGATCCCCTATCCTTCAACGACATTGTCGACAAGCTGAGCCAGGCCGGTTTCCTCGCCGGAAATGACAAACCCGCCGTCAAGGAATACCTCGACTACTTCAGCGGCGACTTCGCGACGGCGATGAAGGCATTCGCCCCCGGGAGCATGTACCGCGTCAACGCCCTCGCTGTTCGTCCCCGATGTAGTCTCGTCGTTCGTCGGAACCGCGCTGAGAGATCCCGAGGGATCTCTCCAGAACTTCGTGGAATGCCTGGTCGGGGCCATGATGGCCACCAAAGGGTATCTCGTCGTCATGCCCGACTATCCCGGTATCGGGGCGGACCATGGTCCCCACCCCTATATGCACCGCGCCCTCGGAAGCTCGGTGAGGGACATCGTCGATCGCGCCGCGGCGCTCGTTGCTACCGACACCGACTGGAGCACCCGCGTCACATGGAATGGAGAAATCTACCTGATCGGCTATTCCGAAGGGGGCTATGCGACGATGGTCGGCGCGCGCGCCCTCCAGGATAATCCGGTAGACGGCGGGACCGTCGTCGCCGCCGTCCCCTGCGATGGTGCATATGACCTCTCCGGGACGATGATCCCGCGGATACTCACGCCCGTCGCCGAGCCCTCTCCCTATTATGTCCCTTACATGATTGTTGGCTACAACGCGGTGTATGGCCCGTCCTCCGCCTTCGGCTTCTCCCGGGTCTTGGCGCATCCCTACGATTCCGACCTGCCGGAACTGTTCGACGGCGCCCATGGATCGGTCGAGATCAACGCCGCGATGCCGGCCGACCGCTTTCCGAAGAGCGCCCTCACGCAGGTTGCGATAGACGATCTCGGAAATTCCTCAAGCGACCTGTACCTGAAGCTCCACGCCAGCGACGCGTACCGCGGATGGACGCCTGACATGAAGATTCAAATGATCCACTGCCCGACGGATGACGTGGTACCCGTGGACAACGCGGTGAATGCGTTTGGGGCTTTCAACGATCCCGAGCACGTTCCTGCGGTGATTTCCGTAGACCCAATAACCATCAGCAGCGACCCGACGGCGGAAGTCCACGTCCGCGCCTTCCCGACCGCGATCCTCGCGGGCTTCGGCATCATCTGTAGTCCTTGAGCGACTCGTTCAGGATTTCCCTGGTAATGGCCATACCTGCTCCTTGAAGCAGTATGGCCGTTTGTATCGATCAGGTGCCGCGGCCAAGGCCGTGCTTGGCCAGTTCGCGCGAGGGATCGTATTCGACGATGTCGGCGCCGACGAGCTCTCCATCGCAGGTATGGACGAGATCGATGATCTCCCGCGTCGAAAGCCCGCCCGGCTCGCAATGCGATACTCCCGGCGCGAATGCGGGTTCCAGGGCGTCGAGATCCAGGGACAGGTACCATTGCCCGCTCATTCCGGGCGGCCGGCCGCGTATCCGCGAATGCGTGTCGATGACTCGCACGCCGAAGCGGCAAGGCCGGGG
>JAPLSN010000017.1 GCA_026398615.1 Spirochaetota bacterium
CTGCGCGCAGGAAACACAGAATGACAACGCGATGCAAAGCGTCATGAAAATCGAAATTCGGGAAACGGCTGCCTTTATCGACATACGATTACCATCCTTGATCGGACAAAGATCATGAAACCCCGATTCCCGGGAAACGCCACCGAACTCCGCGACCGGCCTGCTTGCTACCACACCCACGGATCTGAGTAGGGAGAAGTATCACTGATTACCTCAAGTGCGGCACCGGTCTGCGTTACACGATAGACGCGTCCTATATAGAGTTCCACGCCGCTATAGAAATAGGATTGCCCATTGCTGATCGGAAAATTATCATGACCCGAGACCGTTGCCCCGTTGTCGGAAGAATATTCGAGAAGGAAGTATTGAGTACTGCCGCTTGAGTTGGTTGTTCCGCCCCCGAAAGTCCACATGAGGATATCCGCACTGTCGTAAGGTTGCCCTGGTGCAGCGTTGAGGGTTGTAGTGGTCGCGAAATCGCTCAAGCTCGTTCCATGGTCAGTGTTCGTTATCGCAAGCTTGAAGGCGTAGGTCGTTCCTGCACTCAAGGGGGTCAGGGAATAGGTGGTAGCGGTTCCGGGACTGCTGATCGGCACGGCCGTCGCCGTCGCGATATCGATTGTCGTACCCAGTACCCAGTAGAGGGTCAAGGTGTTCGCGTCGGCTCGTACCGGCCACTTGATCAAAATATCGGTCGAGGTATGCGCGAAGGGAACCGTGAAAACCGGAGCGGCAATCGTCGTGCCGGTGGCCGACACGCTCGCCGCGCCTTCTCCGGCGCTGTTGACTGCCGTTACGACAAACGCATATTGGACAGAGTTGGTCAAACTGGCGATCGTCACGTTTGTTCCGACCACTGGAGATTCAGCGGCAAGGGTATCGGTCTTGGACGCGGTGGTCGAGTTGGCCTTATAATAAATATTGTATTTGACGGCATCGGCGACATCCGTCCAACTGAGGCGGGCTTGGCTGTCGCCGGAAGTAATCGAAAGACCGGTTGGGGCAGTTGGGATGGTTGTTCCTCCCCCATCGTCGACATTGAGGTTTTGCTGGCAGGCGCCAAGAAGAAGAATCAGGCCGAGCAACCAAGGATTTTTCGTTTTCATCGCAGAGCCACCTTATTGCTTGAGACATCCGTCATGCCGATCCTGGCTGGTGGGACGGCGCCGATGCCGGGGAATCCCCCGGTGGGGAAAAGCAAATTTTCTTTCATTCCCATGGTATCACATTTGAATGGAGAATCAAGTGCGTTCCGGTAAAAAAAGGGATCGGGGGAAGAATGTGCCTGTACAAGCGGGCGGAAATCGCGTTTAATTGAAAGCCAGGGTCATGTCTGATACCCCGGCAACGGTGAATGCATCCGGTTTTTCGGCAGCCGGCCCAAACAAGGAGAATACAACCATGTCAGGAAAACCGTCATGCTTCCGGGGGTTCAGGACGCTCGGGGCGATTGCTCCGTCTGTAGCCCTTGCCCTGTTTGCCATCTTCATTACGCCGTGTATTTTTGCGCAGGAACAGGCGTCTGATCCGGAATCCAGATTCGCCGCCTTCAGCCTGTCGCTGGCCCCGACCGCCACGGGCAGCCTGGATGGCGCTGCCACGGCCACCCTGACCTGGCTGGACTGGCTCCAGACCGGCGCCGAATTTTCCGACGTGAACAGCGTGATCGTGATCTCGGATGCCTCGGGCGATTCCACCGAACTCGTCAACACCCTGGGAGTCACGCTGGAAGCGGTCCGCGTCAACCAGGAGCTGCTCTGGAAGTTCCTGCCCTTCCGCCTGGACTGGCTCCGGCTGAATGTCGGCATCATCGGGCGCTATGTCCACATCGACGACAAGTCCTACGGGATGGACGCGGCCGGCGACAACTTCTACAAGAACGAATCGGTCACCTGGTACTTCAAGCCCTTAGTCGCGTTCGGGTTGGGCGTGCGGCTGGGACCGGTTTCGCTGGACGGGAGCTACGAGAACTCGCCCGTCGCCATCGAGGAATACCTGGAGGGCAGTTCGATCCAGAGCTCGCTCGGTGTTCCGGAGACGGTCGACTTCACCGGCACGGACATCGGGCTGGAAACGCGGCTCAAGGGCGCCCTCGACATCGATCTGGGGATCCTGGCGCTGGCCGGAAAGGGCGAGTGGTTCCGGCACATCGGCTACAACCGCTACGTGGAAAGCGGCGAGGCCAAGCCCTACGCCTACGAGACGGTCGACATGCTGTTCGGCGGCGGGATGCGCATGAAATTCCTGAAGATCTCCGGGGTCATACCCTATGTCGGCGCCAGCTACGCGTTGCGAACCTTCGACCCGCTGGATTCGCTCTCAGGCGGACAGAAGGCGTCCGAGGTGTCGCACTGGCGGCTGGATATCGGTTTCGGGAACTGAAGGTCGGCGTCCGCGCGTTTCGCCGGCGTGCTGACAGGGATACAGCGTCTCCCTTCCTCGCGTATACTGGATCATCATGGAACGCGAATGACCCCGACCCGACGATCGCTCGTCCCGCTCGCCTGCCTGCTCATGGCGGGATCCTTCGGCGCAGCGCCGGGCGCAGCGCCGGGCGGGACGCCGGGAATCTACCGGCTGGACGACGCGGGGCTGGCATCGGTACATGATGCCGATGCTTCCCGCATGGTTCCCGCCACGGTGATCCGGATCGTCGACGGGGACACCATCGTGGTCGCCATCGACGTCCCGCCGGCAGGGTTTTCCGGGAGGGAAACGGTCCGCCTGATCGGCGTGGATACGCCGGAGACCGTGGACCCGAGGAAAGCGGTCCAGCGATTCGGCCGCGAAGCCGACGCGTACGCCCGGTCGAGGCTGGCGGGAGCCAGGGTCCTCCTGGCGTTCGACCGCGATCCGCGTGACTGGTTCGGCAGGGTGCTCGCGTACGTCTTTTTCGAGGATGGAAGCTGCTTCAACCTGGAACTCGTGGAACAGGGATACGGATTCGCCTACGTCAAGTATCCGTTCGCGTTCATGGAAGAATTCCGGGAAGCCGAACGGCGGGCGCGGGACGGGAAACGGGGTCTCTGGGCGCCGTGAGCCGGGGAAAAGCGACGCTCCGTCGGTTCATGGTTTTCCAAGGGTATCGCGGGGGGCCGGGGGCGCGCCCCCGGGGAAGGGGTAGCGGAGGACGCGGCACGCGGCCGGAGCGAGGGGAAGGCTTTCCCCTCCCGCGTGTAATCCCTTGATCCACACCGTCAATGCCGGGGGATGTCCCCGAAATCCGGGAACGAGGCCGCATACCGCGCCTCCAGGATGTCCCGGGCCAGGTCGAATACCGGGACGCCCGCGGCGGCGATGATCGCCGAGTCGGAGCTGGCGATAAAACCTTCACGCCGTAGCTTGAGTTCCGGGTCGGCGGAAGCAGCCAGGGCGACCTCGCCGGACACGCCGTGCGAGGCGAGCGCCTCGCGGAGTGCCGCCGCGTGGTCTGCGCTGTGCGATACCGGCGCGTCGAGCACCATGATGACCGTCCGGGTCCCGAGTTCCGACAGGCGCGAGACCGCCAGCCCGATGGCTTCGAGGAACGCCGCCCCGTCGGCGATGCGGCCGTGGGCGCCGCCTGCGTCGCGGAGGAAGCCGTCGGTGCACAGGAACTCAGGCGAGCCCCGGCGGTAATTGAATACCGTGAAGAGGACGTTGTAGCCGTCCACGCAGAGCGTCGCGCGGGTCGGCAGGGAGCGCGCGATGCGGGCGCGGTTCGCGTCGGATGTCGCGCGGGCCAGGACGCCGCGGTAGAGCGCCATGCGGGAACCCCCGGCCAGGCGCCAGCGGTCGCCCACGAGCTTGAGGGCGGCGTCGGTCGGGTATCCGCCGTCGAGGAGGAAGCGGTAGTCCTGCGCGGCCGATCGCAGGTCGTCGTCGATGATCACGGATCCCAGTATACGGCGTACCGCCGCCGCGGGACAGCGGCACGTCGGGTCGTTCGTCACGCGGGAATGGCGGGGGGTTCGGCCTTCCCCCGTTTGCCGTACAGGATCTTCCTGATCCCGTCGGGCGAGAGGCAATATTCGGAGGCGAGTTCGTCGATGCGGCGGCCGCGGTATATAGACGAGGGATCCCTGGACGTATTTCTGCACTTCCCGGAGCAGTTCCGGCGGCAGGAGTTCGTCCGCGTGGATATAGGGCATGGGCGTTCCTCGATGGATGCACGGGCCACATCCGCGGCAGGCGGGAGAGGAACGACGTTGTCGGAAGGAGAACGTTCCCGTCTGGCCTTACGCGGCGCCTGAAATCGAAACGCTGCGGGAAACTTCGGCTCTGATCATCAGGTGCCTCCTTGGGGACGGGATGGAAGGGAGCATCTCACGGACGGCGGGAGCGCATGGCCGGCTCCTGCCCGCCCGTGCACGAGGTGTCGCACAAGCCGCCGCAGCCGATGACGCAGGAGTTGATTCAGACATGAAAAACAGGTATTGTAATAGTGTCATGCAGATAGCCTACATAGACGGAAACCGCTTCCGGCTGGCGCTCATCGCGGGCGCGCGACGGCTCATGGAACACGCGGGACAGCTCAACGCGATCAATGTCTTTCCCGTGCCCGACGGCGACACGGGGACCAACATGGCGGGTACCGCCAGGACCATGATCGACGGGCTCGCGCGAAGTTCGCCCCTGCCGCTCGGGGAGACGACGAGGGCAGCGGCCGAATTCGCGCTGTCCGGCGCGCGGGGGAATTCCGGGGCCATCCTGGCGCAGTTCCTGTACGGGCTTGCGGACGAACTCGAGCACGAGTTCCGCATCGGCGCCCGGCGTTTCGCCGCCGCCGCGAAGTCCGCCGCCGCCCGCACCTGGCACGCCCTGAGTTCCCCGCGCGAGGGCACGATCCTCACCGTGCTCAAGGACTGGTCCGAGACCGCCCAGCGCCTGGCCTCCCGGACGGACGATCTCTTCGTGGTCCTCATGGGGGCGCTGGACGCGGCGCGCGCGTCCCTGGCCCGCACCGCCGAAATCCTGCCCGAACTCCGGAAGGCGGGTGTCGTGGACGCGGGCGCCCTGGGCTGGATCCACTTCCTCGAGGGGATCATGGCCTTCATCTCCGGCGGCAGGATACGGGATATCGCCCGGACGCTGTCCGCGGACGAAGGCGAATCAGACGACGCCATGGCCGCGGAAGCCCTGCTGCCCGAGGGCGGCGGGAGTACCTTCCGCTACTGCACCGAGTGCCTCCTCTCCGGCGTGAACCTGGACCTGGACGGGCTGCGGACCCGGCTCGCCGCGATGGGCGATTCGGTGGTGGTGGCCGGATCTTCAACGCGGGCGAAAATCCATCTCCATACCGACGAGCCGACCGGGGCGTTCCGCTTCCTGGAAACCGCGGGGCGGCTCGAAGCGCAGAAGGTCGACGACATGTTACTCCAGCGCCGGATCGCCGCGAATGCGGGACGGCCCTGCGCGGTGCTCATCGACTCGGCCTGCGACCTGCCCGGGGAGCTGCTCCTCGAGCTCGGGGTGGAACGCGTCCCGGTCCAGGTCGAAGTCGGCGGCAGGGCGTACCTGGACCGCGAGTGCCTTTCTCCCGACGAGTTCTACGCGATGCTCCGCGCGGATCCCGGGGTTTCCGTGTCCACCTCCCAGCCGTCGCCGGCATCCTTCGCGCGGAAGCTGGACCTCCTGCTCGGCCACGCGGGGGAGGCGGTCTATGTCGGGATCTCCGGGGCGCTCTCCGGCACCCTCGAAGCCGGCGTTCGCGCCGCGCACGCGGAAAGGTACGGTGGTCGGGTCCGCGTCGTGGATTCCCTCAACATTTCCGTGGGCGCCGCCCTCGTGGCGCGCCGGGCCGCGGAAGCCGCCGCGGCGGGCAGGAGCGGCTCCGAAGTGGCCATGATCGCGGAGGACGCGGCTCGCCGGGTCAGGCTCCTCGTGGCCGTGCCCGACCTTTCCGGCCTCATCCGATCGGGGCGGCTCGGCGGGGTGAAGGGGCTGGCCGCCCGCTGGCTGGGCTTCCGGCCCATCATCACGATCGACCCGGACGGGAAGGCCGCGGCGAAGGGCTTCTACCTCGGAGCCGCCAATGGCGTGAAAGCCCTCGTTTCGGCGCTGAAACGCCGCGTTCCGGCGGGAACGAGCGTCGATGTCCTCGTGGCGCACGCCGACGCCGCGGACGAAGCCGCGCGTCTCGTGCGGGGAATCGGCGCCGTCGCGACGCTCGAGCGGGAAATCCTCGTGACGAGCGTGTCGCCCGCCCTGGCCGCGCATGCCGGTGCCGGAGCCCTGGCCCTGGCCTTCCTGCCGGCAAGGGCCTGGAAGCCGTGAACGCCGCCGCCATCCTGCCGGTCGCCGGGGCCATGCTGCTTTCCTACCTCGCGGGTTCCTTTCCCACGAGCATCGTCGTGGGCAGGCTGTTCTTCGGCAAGGACATCCGTACCGGAGGATCGGGCAATGCGGGGGGAACCAACGCCTTCCGCGTCTTCGGCTGGAAGGCGGGGCTGGCCGTCGTCATCGTCGACCTGGGGAAGGGACTGGCCGCGGCCCTGTTCATCTCCCGCCTCGCCTCGGGCTCCGGGCTGCCGGACGACTCAGGCAAGCTCCTGTGCGGCGCCGCTGCCGTGGCCGGGCATGTCTGGACGGTCTTCGCCGGTTTCCGGGGCGGCAAGGGCGTGGCGACGGCGGCGGGAGCCCTCATTGCGACGGCGCCCGCGGCGACAGGCATCGCGGCTCTCGTCTTCGCGGGGGTGATCGCGGCCACGGGGACCGTGTCGCTCGGGTCCCTCTCCGCGGCGGCGGCCTTTCCCCTCGCGCTCGCGGGGCTCGGGCTCCTCGGGTTTCCGCCTTCGCCCTGGCTGCTGGGGTTTTCCCTCGCCATGGTTCCCCTCATCGCCTTCACCCACCGTGCCAACCTCGGCCGCCTCCTCCGGGGCGAGGAAAAGCGCTTCGAGCGGCTCATGATCTTCCGCCGTCGCAGGCATCCCGAAGGAGTTCTGAAAAAATAACCACAGAGGCAGGGAAAGCGCGGAGTTCATGCGGGAGGGAGGAATCCGGGAATGGAGGGAAACACGGACCGGGGACCCATGCATGCCCATCGTTGCGTCAGTGGAGGTTCATGTTGAAAAAAACCGTAATGGCCACGTTGGCGTTTCTCGTTCTCGCCGCGATCGTCCAGGCTCAGGTTCGCGCCATCAGTCCGGAAACGGCTCATGATCTGCTCGCGGGCGGGAAGGATCTCGTTCTCCTGGACGTGCGCACGGCGGAGGAATTCCTGGAAATCCGCATTCCGGGAGCCGTCCTTCTGCCCTACGACCGGATCGACGCGGAAAGCGCGGCCAGGGTCATCGGGGGCAAGGACAGGATCGTGATCGTGTATTGCCGTTCTGGCCGGAGGAGCGCCGCCGCCGCGGCTTCCCTGGTCGCGCTCGGCTACCGAAACGTCCTGGACATGGGCGCGATAACGTCATGGCCGTACGAAACGGTGAAGGGCGAAACGAAGGAACCCTGAGCGGACGGCGATCGGGCGGGCTGCCGGGAAACGCGCCGGATGCCGAAACTCCGGGTGTGTGCCGGCACCGGGCCGGAAAACCGCTGCGGTTCAAGCCGGGGTATTCCGCCCCTCGTTGCCCATGTAGAGCCGCGTCGCGTTCCGGCCAGCGGCCTTGGCTTCGTAGAGCGCGATGTCGGCGAGATTGAAGAAGTCTTCCACCGTATCCCCGTCCCGGGGCACCGCGCCGTAGACCCCCACGCTCGCGGTGATGGATATCGCCCGGATGTCGAATGCGATCGGTTCGGCCGCGATCCGTTCCCGCATGCGTTCCATGACCCGGAAGCCCTCCGCTCCCGTGGAGCCGGGCAGGAGTATACCCAGTTCATCTCCCCCGTAGCGCCCGATTTCGTCGCCCTTTCGCAGGGCTGACTTGAAACGGGCGACCGCTTCCCGCAGCGCTTCGTCACCCCCGGCGTGCCCGTACTCGTCGTTCACGCGCTTGAAATGGTCCAGGTCGGCTATGGCGACGCAGAAGGGACGTCCCGAACGCCGCGCGGCCTCGAGCAGGGCCATGGCGATCGAAAGGAGCTTTCTCCGGATCAGGGTCCCGGTCAGGGAATCCGTGTCGGCCAGCAGGACGAGCCGGTTCATGAGGTCGTCGGTTTCGGTCGTATCCCTGACGATGACGACGGAGCCGATCTGCCGGCCGCGGGCATTGCGCACCGCGAAGGCCTGTGCGTTCAGGCGGAGCGGCGGACCGTCTCCGCGCTCCCAGGCGAAATCCAGCGATCCCGATCCCTTCCGGGCGAGGTCGCCGAGATTCGCGAGGAGCGAGTCGCCCGAGGGGGCGGCGAAGGACGGCTGGATCGCCGATCCGAAAATAGCGGCCGCGGAGGCGTTCGTCTCGGTGACGATGCCCTCCCGATCGACGACGAAAACGGCGTCAGCCATCGCGTCCACGACGCGCTCGAGCGCGAACGGCATGAGCTCGAGGAACCTGAAGCGAAGGAGGGCGACGGCGAACAGTGCGCCGGCGATGCCCGTGGTGAAGGGGCCGGGATCGAGGGACCATGGCACGAATCCCGCCAGGTAGCAGGCGTTTCCGAGCCAGGGCGCGAGGCTTCCGATGGCGGCCATGATGGCCTGGCCGCGCTGGCGGCGCGAGGCCCTGAAGGCGAAGCCGAGGATGATGGCGGTCCCGACGGAAATGGTGGCCTGGAGGTACGCGAAGAATACCCAGTACAGCGGGCCGCGTTCGATGGAAAGCAGGGGGAAGGGGGCGCCCGGCACGAGGGAGAGCCCGGCATAGTACAGCCCGCCCGGATCGTCGATCCAGCGCAGGAGAACGGCGCCAGCGGGTATCACCCACAGGGCCGCCATTGCGAGGGGCGCGATGGGCTTCCTGCCCGTGAAGCGCCACGCGAAAAGGAACCAGAACGCGGGAGTCGCCGCGATGCCGAGGTATTCGAGCTTGATGACGACGAGAATCTCCGCGATGGTGTCCCGGGATATCTCGAGGGCATAGCCGCCCGAGTAGAACGCGCAACCGAGCATGAGCAGGGCGAATTCCATCGCGCCGCGCTCCCGGCGGCGAAATGACGCGAACGCCGCGATGTACAGGGCCAGCGCGGTTTCGGCGAAGAGGATGGCGATGAATACGCTTCGAAGCACCATGTCCGGGAACCCCCCCTTCAAGTATAGGGTGATTTCCTTCCGCGTCCACTGCGGCGGCGACGAAAAAGCGCGTTCCCGGCGGGCGGACGGGGATGCGCATGACGCGGGAACTCCGTATACTGGGGTATCCGGAGCAAGCGCATGGAAGATATCACCTTTGTACCGCCCTCGGGCATGCCGGGAGCCGCCAGGTCCACGCCCGTTCCCCATCCCCGCAGCTATTGGGTCGTCCCTGGACTGTTCCTGGCCGGGAGTCATCCCGTCGGAAATAATCCGGGAGCCATGGACTCGCGGCTCGGCGCCATCCTGGACGCCGGTATCCGGCGCGTCGTCTGCCTAATGGAGGCGAAGGAACTCGGCCCCGGCGACGGACGGCTACCGGACTACGCGGGCGAACTGGCGCGGATGGCGGCGTCGCGGGGGCTGGACGCCGCGGTGCTCGCGCGGCCGATCCCTGACTATGGCGTGCCGGCGCCCAGGGCGATGCGGGGCATCCTCGACGACATCGACGACGCGCTGACAGCCGGGTTGCCGGTCTACATCCACTGTTGGGGCGGCCGGGGTCGCACGGGAACCGTGGTCGGCTGCTGGCTCTCCCGGCACGGGATAGCCAGGGGCGAGGCCGTCCTCGATGAGATCCGCGCCCTCAGGGCGGGACTGCCGGACGCCGACGAGCCGTCGCCGGAGTCGCCGGGACAGCTGGACATGGTTACAGGTTGGGGGGCAGGCTGAAGGGCCCCGGCTTCCGCGACGGCGTCATCGTTGTGCGACCCGGGACAGGCGCGACCAGGGCCGAGCCCGGCACGCTGCTGTACCGCGATGCGCTCCTGGCTGGGCTGAAGGACATGGGCATAGTATTCGATTACACGGTGCTGCCGGCGGACCTGACATGAGCATTCCCGTGCGGTGCCGCGCCTCGCGCGTCAGGCCCGGGCGCGTCCGGCGGCGAAGCAGGCGGAGAAGATGAGGAAGTTGGCGATGACGATGGTCGCGCCGGCGGGAAGGTCGAGGAGGTAGGACACGAGGATGCCCGCGACGACCGACACTCCCGCGATGGCGGCCGAAATCCAGAGCGTCGACCTGAAGCTGCGCCCCAGCTGGAGCGCGCTGGACGCCGGGAGCACGATGAGGGCCGAAACGAGCATCGTGCCCACGACCCTGATGCCGATGGTCACCACCGAAGCCGCGAGGACCACGAGGACGCGCCCGATCGTGCGGGTCCGTACGCCGGCGGCCCTGGCGAATTCCTCGTCGTAGGCGATCGAGAAGAGGTCCGCGTAGAAGAAGGCCACGAGCGCGGCCACCGCGATCGACACGATCACCGAGAACAGGAGTTCGGCAGGGCCGATGGCCAGGATGCTGCCGAAGAGGTAGCCGAAGAGGTCGACGTTGAATCCGCCGCCCAGGCTGGCCAGGAGAACGCCGACCGCGACGCCGAGGCTGGACAGGATGCCGATGGCCGCGTCGCCGTTGGCCGAGCGTTCGGAAATCTTGAGGATGCCCAGCGACGCCAGGACGACGAGGGGCAGCGAGACGAAGAGCGGCGACGCCCCGAGGGCCAGCGCGAGCGCCACCGACGCGAAGCTCACGTGGGCGAGTCCGTCGCCGATGAGCGACAGCTTGCGCAGGACCAGGAAGAGCCCGATGAGCGAACAGCTGACCGCCACGAGCAGGCCGGCTGCGAGCGCGCGCTGGATGAAACCGTAGGAGAGCGCCTTGCCGGCGGCCGCAATGACGTCATTCATGACCGCACGCCGCCCCGTGGGAGTGGCCGGTGCCGAAGTAGCACTCGATGGCCGAACCCGGGTCGAAACCGTCGGAAGGCCCGTCGTAGACGACGCGGCGGTCGATGAAGAGGAGCCGGTCCGCGTAGCCGGACGCCGCCTCCAGGTCGTGGGTGACGAACATGATCGTCGTCCCCTTTTCCTTGTTTATGAATTCCATCGTCTCGTAGAAGCAGGCGCGCGTGCCGGGGTCCAGCGCCCCGGTGGGCTCGTCGAGCACGAGGAGGTCGGGCTCCGAGACGAGGGCGCGCGCGAGGTGCACGCGCTGCTGCTGGCCGCCGGAAAGCCTGCCGACGCGCCGGTCCGCCAGGTCGCCGATCATGAGCAGGTCGAGCACCCGCCGTACGGCCGCGTCGTCGCGGGCATCCATCCGTTTCGGGTGGGGTTTGCGCGCGAGCACGCCGGACGCGACGACTTCGCGGACGAGGGCGGGGAATTTCGGGTCGGACACGGACGCTTTCTGGGGCAGGTAGCCGACGGTCGCCTTCCGTTCCCCGCCCGAACCGTCGGGAACCTTGCGGAAGGAAACCGAACCCGACGCGGGTTCGATGAGCCCCACGACTGCCTTGACGAGGGTCGTCTTGCCGGAACCGTTCGGGCCGACCACGGCCAGGAAGGCGCCACGCTCCACGTCGAACGAGACGTCGTGGAGGACTTCGTAGCCGCCGTAGCGGACCTGGAGGCCGTCCACCGCGAGTATCGTCACTGGTACCCCAATCCCGGCTTGAGCCGTTCGAGATTTCCCCTCATTATACCGAGATACGTGACGCCGTTCGACAGCTCGTCGCGGGAGACGTTGTGCGCGGCGTGGAGGAGGAGGAGTTCGGCTCCCGTCTCCTGCGCGATGACCCGGGCGACGCGGGGATCCGCCAGCTCCCCGAAGTAGACGACCTTCGTGCCGTTCCTTTTCAGGGTTTCCACGAGCTCGGCGATGCGCCTGGGCGTAGGCTCCGCGTCGGGCGAAAAGCCCGCGTACGGGGAAACGTGGTCGAGGCCGTAGCGCCGGGCGAAGTAGCCGAAGGCGAAGTGCCCGCCGTAGACGATGGTCTTCCGGCTGCAGCGCGCGACCATGGAGGCGAAGTCGGCGTCGAGGGCGCCCAACTTGTCCTTCAGTTCGCGCGCGTTCGCCGCGAATTTCCCTGCCCGGGAAGGCGCGGCTTTCGAGAGGCCGGCTTCGATGTTGTCGACGAGGACCATGGCCAGCGACGGGTCCAGCCAGACGTGCGGATCGAGTTCGCCCCCGGATTCCGGCCCGTCCCCTTCGTGGTTCCCGCCCGTCCCCCCGTCCCCGTGCCGGTGCGCGGCCAGCGCGATGCCGGCGGACGCTTCCAGCACGATGAGCCGCCCGGACGCGGCGCCTTTCGCGATTCCGGGCGCCCAGGGTTCCATCGCGGCGTTCGTGTAGATGAAGAGACCGGCTTCGTTCAGTCTGGCCATGTCGCCCGGAGTGGGTTCGTAGGAATGGGCTTCCACGCCCGGCGGCAGGAGGAGGCGGACGTCGATCTCGTTCCCGCCGATGGCCTTCGCGAAATCGTAGAGGGGGAAGATGGTGGCGATGACCGAGACGCGCCCCGCCTGTTGGACCTCGCGGGCGCGGCCGCACGAAGGCGCGAGGGCGAGCACGAGGAAGAGCGGGGTCATGGTCAGGACGCATCGGCCAGCGGTCAGGGGATACCTCCAGCGGTCTAAACGCGAATCGTTCGCGTTTAGCTTACCCATGAACGCGTTCCACGTCAAGATGCGGCGGACGATAATTGCGCTTTCCCCCGCGTCGCGCTAGAGTGGCCCGGCATGCGCATATCCTTCAGCGAATTCCGCAAGACCATCCTCGCCGTCATCGTCGCATCGGAGACGCCCGTCTCGGCGCGCGAGGTCCACGAACGGGTCGGCGCCGGGAACCTGGCCACGGTCTACCGCGGCCTGCAGTACCTGGAAACCGCGGGCCTGGTGGATGCCTTTACCCTGTCCTGCGGAGGGGAGGGGACGGTCCGCTTCTACATGAAGGCCGGCGTGGATCACACGCATTTCCTGCATTGCGAGCGCTGCCATCGCTTCACGCCCTGCTCGTCCTGCCTCGTGGAGGATTCGATGGCATCCATCGAGCGCGACTACGGCTATCGCGTCACGGGCCATGTCCTCTACTTCACCGGGATCTGCCCGGATTGCCTCGGTCGCACCGCTTCCCGGCAGGGTCCACGTGAGTCGGGCGGCGCGGATCGGGAAGGACGGGCCGGCGTGACATCTCGCGCCGTTCTGGAAAAGGATATTCGCATGTACGATGATTCAATGGGGCGTCGGAAACCCTGACGCGGGATTGCATTCCGCACAATCAGCCGTGCCCGACGGGTGATGGGGAGGTTCATATGAATGCTTTCTGTGCCAGGCTATCCGGAGGCGGGGCGATCCTGCTGGCCGTCATGGTTGCCGTCTCGTGCGCATCGCTCCGCTCGGAGTACGCGAGCGCCGGGGAAACACCCATGAGGGACGCGGCGTCCATGGCGGAACTCTCGGCCTGGCAGGTCGGTCCCGGCGTGGATGGGGCGCTCGAGCCCATCACCAACAAGGATGGACAGAGCGCGTTCCAGTTCAAGGAATACGCCGGCGTGACGCTCTCCGACAGCCTCGTCGGGGATTTCCGCATGTCGTTCCGCATCCGTCTCGACCCGTCGCCCGGGAACGACAGGGATACCTGGGCCATGGTGAATTTCAGGAATTATTTCAACCGCCGCTATTGCCTGATCATCGAACAGGGGACCACGTGGCTCGCGGTCGCACGCGAACGGCACGACAAGCTCGACTCCATCGGCCAGCGGACGCTCGACACGGGGATCGGCTGGTGGCACGATTTCGAGATCGTCGCGGCGGGGAACGAGTTCCATGTCTTCCGGGACGGCGTCCTCATCATCCATGTCGTCGACGAGGGCGAAAGCCTGCCCATCGGCAATATCTGGTTCGAAAACCATTCGCGATATTCCTTTTCGGTGGAAGAGCTGGCCTCCCTGGGCGGATTCGCGAAAAAGGCGGCAACGGTCGAGCCGACGGTCGAACCCGGCGCACGGCCCGACGACCTTCCGGTCATAGCCGTCATCACGCTGGAAAACCTGGGCGTCGTCGCGTACGAAGCCTCCCTGCTCAGCGACCTGTTCGCGTCCTCCCTGCTGGCCACCGGGCGTTTCCGCATCCTGGAGCGTTCGAGGCTCGACGAGATCCTCGACGAGCAGGAATTGCAGCTCTCCGGGTTGGGCGACGAGGATACCGCCGTCCGCATCGGCGGCATGCTCAACGCGCGGTACATCGCGGTCGGGAGCGTCGGCCAATTGGGCTCGGGCTGGGTCGTGAGCGTCCGGCTGATTTCGGTCGAGTCGGGCGAGACCGTCTCTACCGCGGACGCGAGCTTCGTGGCCGCCGAAGCGGTCGCCCGCGGCATGGGCGGTCTGTGCTCCCGCCTAGCTGCCTGGTAGGATCAGGGGGTTGTCCATGAAATCCTTCAAGCCACTTATCCATCGAACGCTCTTCACGATCCTCGTGGCGTTCGCCTGCCTGCCCGCCTTCGCGGAGGAAGAACCGATCGGCATCGTCATGTCCTCGCGCGACGGCGTCATCGTCACTCGTCAGGGCGCGGCCCCGGCCAAGGCCCTGGCCGGCACCCTGCTGTACCGGGATTCGGTGCTCGCCCTCGCCCAGGGCGTGAAGGTCGGCATCGTCCAGGTATACACGGCCCTCGACGGGCTCACCACCTTCACGCGGTTTCCCGTGTACCTCTCGGAGAGCAAGTCGCAGGCGCTCACGCGGGACCAGACAAACCGCATCCTCGCCGAGATCGGCGGCAGTCCCCTGATGAGCTCGCCGTCGCCCGCGCCCCCGCCCAAGGCGGAGAGCGGACCGCGTCCGGGATCCGGGTCGGGGAGGATGAAACCGGTGCGGATCGAAGCGGCGGTCGCGGCGGGCGGCGATCCAGCCGTCGGGGTTGCGGTCGAATGCGCTATCCCGTTCGGGGGAATATCCTTCGGCGTCGGGGCGGACCTGCTGTTCCGTCCTTTCGCCGACGGCGAATCCCCCTTCTCGTTCGAGGGGCCGCTCCTCGGGGCCGCCGTCCACGTCTACCCGTTCAGGGCGGACGGCGCCGGGCCGCGCGCGAGCCTCCATTTCGCCGGCATGCTTCCGTCCGACGCGTCGTACCTGAAGTTCGACGCGCTGCTCGGATGGCGCGCGGTCCTGAGAGGAGGATTCACGGCGGGCATCGGGCTCGGCTGCGAATACCGCTTTGCCGGGACCGGGGACGCTGCGGACGGGGACGGCCTGCATGTCGCCTTCGACCTGAGCGCCGGAGTCGCGTTCTGAAGCCGGGTCGCAGCCGCGAGCCAGCCGAGATCTCGATGTCGATCACGGGGATCCCCGTCCTCGCCAGAGAAGTGCATCGATGAAGGAAGGTAATTACAGCGAGCGGATCGAGCTTTCGCGGGAAACGGCGCCGTTTATCATGGAAAAACCGCAAAAGCTCATCCCGGAGGCGCAGCGCCCGTGACTTCCGTACCCTCGTCGCGGGCAGCCACGCGGGGCGCGATCTCCTTTTCGTAATACGTGCGGCTGATCGGGTAGAAGGACAGCGCGACGATGCCGGCGACGATGAAAAGGGCGGCGGCCGGCCCGACCAGGATGCGTATCCCGAGCCTGGCCAGCGGGCCCTGCTCGACGTTGGCGACGTAGCCGAAGCCCGCCAGGATCCAGCCGATGAGCGCGTTGGCGAAGGCCTGCCCCGCCTGGGTCGTGAAGTTCCAGATGCCGTAGAAAGCCCCTTCACGCCGGATGCCGTGCTCCGCGTAATCGAGGTCGGTCGTGTCGGGGACGAGCGAGTTCGGCATGACGTAGTGGGTGGCGAAGCCGACGCCCGCGACGGCCATGACGGCGTACATGAAGACGGGTCCCAGGTCGGCCGCGAAGAAGAAGATGACCATCACGGCGGCGGCGACGACGCCCATGCCCAGGTTGTAGGTCCATTTCTTGCCGATGCGCTTCGAGACGACGGTCCATACCGGGATGAACAGGAGGCTGGGCACGAGGAGGCAGAGCATCGCGACGATGAACGAACCGGAGCCCCCGAAGACGTACTTGAAGTAGTAGATGAGCGTGCCCTGCACGATGCTGACGCCCGCGACGTGGCACGCGAACGAGACGACCACGAGCACGAACGGCCGGTTCTTCAGCGTGGCCGCCCAGGTCGACCAGACGTTTTCACGCGCCGTGGGAGGCGCGGCGGCATGAGCCGGTTCCCGCACTGCGACGACGGTGATGAGCGCCGTGGCCGCCATGACGGCTCCCATCGCCGCGCCCATGGCCGTCCAGCCGAGGTTGGCGTCCGGGAAGGCCCCGACGATCGGCAGCACGAGGCCCGCGCCGAGCAGGGTGCCGATCACGGCGAAGCTCATCCTGAACGCGTTCAGCACGGTGCGGTCGTCGTAGTCGCGCGTCATCTCGGGGGTGAGGGCGCCGTAGGCGATGGCGACGCAGGAATTGGCGGTGACGAGGAGGCAATAGACGGCCAGCACCCAGAGAAACAGCATGGGCTGGCTGACGATGTGCGGGTTCGTGAACATGACCGTCATCATGAGGACGGTGCCGATCGCGCCTCCCAGCATCCAGGGGCGCCGGCGCCCCATGCGGCGGCGGGTCCGGTCCGAGAGGAGCCCGATCGCGGGATCGATGACCGCGTCCCAGATCTTGCCGATCATCAGTGCGGTTCCCGCCAGGGCCGCGCCGAGCAGGGCGACGTCCGTGACGAAATTCATGACGTAGAAACCGAGGATGGTGAAAAAAAGGTTGCCGCCCAGGTCGCAGATCCCGAAACCCAACTTGAGCCTGAGGCTCAATCCTTTTGCCGTCATGCATCCCTCCTTCATCGTCGACGATGACTGAATTCTCGGGTGCGGGGGCCTGCCTGTCAAACATCCCCCAAGGCCGCGGCGGCGCGTTTGACCAGCCCCGCCCGGTGCGCCATACTGGACGAAAAAGGGGAATATCCCGCGACTGGAGGTTTTTCGATGAAACGCGCCCTGTCGGCCGGGCAGATCACCGCCTGGCTCGGTCTCGCGGCCATCCTCGCCGGTGCCGTCGCCCTTCGCGCCATCGCCTCGGGCCGGACCCGGGAGGCCGCCGCGGCGATGGTCTCCTTGGTGCGCGTCGCGAAAGCCGTTTTCGGCCCCATCGTCAGGGAACTCAGGCTGAACGCCTTCGTCGAGAGCGACAGCATGGTCACCGTGCTTCCCCTCGTCTCCGGCATCCTCCAGGAGCTGAGCGTCGAAGCGGGGGAGAAGGTCCGGAAGGGCCAGGTCATCGCCCGGATCGACGCAAGCCGCTTCGAGCTCCAGCTGACCCAGGCGGAGGCGGCCTGGCTTTCCGCGAAAAGCACCTTCGAACGCGTCGAACAGCTTTACAAGGCGGGCGTGACGAGCCAGCAGAACTACGACCAGGCCAAGGGACAGTACGACGCCTACCGATCCCAGTACGACCTGGCCAAGCTCCAGATCGGGTACGCCACCGTGACGAGCCCGGTGGATGGCGTCGTGCTCGTCCGCCACATGAGCGTCGGATCCATCGCGGCTCCCGAGAGTCCCCTGGTCACGATCGGCGACCTTTCCCGCCTCGTCATCCGCGCGCGGGTGCCCGAGCGCTACTACGGGGAATTCAGCCGGAAAACCTCGGCGGTGGAAGTCCGGATCGAGCGGAGCGACGGTACCGTCGTCCCCGCCCGGCTTTCCTCGGTCGCCCCCTACGTCTCCGCGGAGAACCGCACCTTCGAAGCCTCCTGCGACCTTGCCGGCGGACTCGATTCGTTGCGGCCGGGCATGTCCGTGGTCGCGGTCTTCATTCTCGAGCGGCGCGACGGAGCATGGTCCCTTCCCTTTGAAGTTCTCGTCGGCGGAACTGCCGCCTGGTACGTGGAAGCCGACGAGGCGGGGCAGGACGTCGCCCGGAAAATCCCGCTTTCACCGGGCTTTTCCAATGATTCGCGCTTCGTCATACCCGCCGCGGAAGCGCAACGGTCTTTCATCGTGGAGGGCCAGCACTTCCTCAGGGACGGTTCCCGCGTGCGCGTCGTGGCCGAAGCGAAGGTCCCATGAGGGTGGCCGATTTTTCCATAAAGCACCCGGCGATCGTCGGAATCCTCCTTTCGTCCCTCCTCGTCTTCGCACTCCTGTCCTACGCGTCCCTGAACCGCGAGATGATACCGTCCGTCGGGCTCCCGGCGGCGAACATCATCACGGCCTATCCCGGCGCCAGCGCGCGGGAGATCGAGCGGACCGTCACGTGGGAGATCGAAAACCAGATGTCGACCCTCTCGGGCATCTCGTCCATGGAATCGACGAGCAAGGACTCCTACTCCATCGTCAGCGTCGACTTCCGCGACGGCGTGGACGTGTATGAAAAGCTGCCCCAGATCCGCGAACTCCTCAACGGCATCCTCGATCGCCTGCCCGAAGGCCTCCGGGGCGCTCCGGAGATCATCGTGAGCGAAGCGAGCGGCATCCTGCCCATCTTCTCGGTGCGCATCGATTCGGAAATGGACAGGGTCGTCCTCACGAAGCGGATCGACGAGGATCTCGTGCCCCGTCTCGCCCGCGTCAACGGCGTATCCAAGGTGAACATCCGCGGTGGGGCGGAGCGCCGCGTCAGGGTGGAGCTGGATCTGGACCGGCTCGAGGCGCGGGGACTGTCCCCTTTGCAGGTCTACGAGGCGCTCCGGTACGCGAACCGCAACTTGCCGGCGGGAAGCGCGGACTGGCAGGGGAACCGGCTCTCGCTCACGACGCGCGGAGCCTTCAAGAGCATCGAGGAAGCCTCGGGCGTGGCGGTCGGCCAGAAGGACGGGACGGCGATCTATCTCGGCGACGTGGCCACGGTGTCCGTCGAGTTGGTCCCCCCGGAATTCAGGATACGCTCGGCCGGTCGCGACGTCCTCGTGGTGGACGTCCTCAAGCGCGACGACGGCAATACGATCGGCATCGTGAAGGAATCGAAGCGGGAACTCGACGCCTTCTCCGCGCGCCTCGACGGCGTGGCGACCTGGAAGGTCCTCACCGACCAGGCGCAGACGACGCAAGCATCGCTGGGCGTCGTCGTGCGGAGCGCCTTCATGGGCACCCTCCTGGCCGTCCTCGTCATCCTCCTCTTCCTCCACGACTGGCGGGCTACCCTCATCATCGGGGCCAGCATACCGTTCTCCATCCTCATGGCGATCGTCGGCATGCGCCTGGCCGGGCAGACGCTCAACCTCCTCTCCCTCGCCGGCATCACCGTGGCGATCGGCATGATCGTGGATGCTTCCATAGTCATCCTCGAAAACACCTGGGACTGGTACCTGAAGACCGGCGACCGGAAGCTCGCCGCGAGCCGGGGGGCTGACGAAGTCGGCGGCGCGGTCCTCGCGAGCACGATCACGACGGTCGCCGTCTTCGTCCCCCTCATCTTCCTCACCGGCATCATCGGCATCGTGATGAAGGACCTCTCCCAGACCATCGTGTACGCGCTGTCGGCGTCGGTCGTCGTCGCCCTCGCCGTGGTGCCCTTCCTCGTCACCAAGGTCCTGCGCGAAGGCGGTCCCGCGCGCAAGCCCGCGGCGATCGAACGTTTCGAAGAGGCGATCGACCGGGCCTACCTTGCCTTCGAGAACGCCTACGGCCGCGCCCTGCGCCGCGCCCTCGAAAACAAGGTTTACGTCCTGGCCCTGGCCGTCGCGGTCTTCGGCGCGAGCGTCCTCCTCCTGGGACTCCTCCCCGTCTCCTTCATCCCGCCCACGGACACGGGGGAATTCGAGATCCACGTCATCCTGCCCGCGGGTTACTCCCTCGACCGCAGCGTCGCGAAGATGGACGAGATCGAGCGCCTGGTCGAAGGCCTCGTCCCCGAGATCGACTCCTCGGTATATTACGCCGGCGCCTCGAGCTCCCTCGCCATCGCCGGTTCCCCCGACCGGGGTTTCGCCCGGATCCGCCTCGTGCCGACCGAAGCCCGGAAACGTTCCGTGCATGAACTCATCCCGCTTGTCCGCGAAGCGATAGCACGCAACGTGCCGGATTGCGACGCCGCCGTCCTCAACGGGGGCTTCGACTCCCTCGTCGCCCTGGCAACGGGCGGGCAGGGCTTCAGGCTCGCCTTCCACGGCACCGGGGTGGAAGAAGTCGCGGCCGCCGCGGAGGCGGCGCGCGGGCTGCTGGAAAAGGATCCCGACGTGGTGAAGGCGGAGACCAGCGCCGACCTCACGCGGCGCCAGCTCTTCGCCGACCTCTCCCAGCGGGCCATGGCGACCCTCGGCGTCACTCCCTACGAAGCCGGCACGGCCGCGCGCCTCATATTCACCGGCCTCGAGGCCGGCGAGTTCAACGGGCCCGACGGGGAAATGCCCATCGTGGTCGGCTCGCCTCTCGCGGACAGGCCGGTCACCTCTGACGTGCTCGACCGCATCTCCCTCGTCACCCGGGACGGCCGCACGGTCCGTTTCGCGGCCTTTTCGGAACTCAAGAGCGAGGCGGGAGTCTCCACGATCACGAAGAAGAACCGCGCCGTCACCGTGGAACTCGTCGGTTATCTGCGCGGCGAGGATCAGGGAGGCGTTTCGAAGCGCATGGCGCTGGCGCTCGGGACCCTCGATCTGCCCCCCGGGGTGAGCTGGGAGACGACGGGCACGAGCGAACTCATCGGGGACTCCCTGGCAAGCCTTTCCCTCGTCCTGGGCATCGCCATCTTCCTCGTCTACGCCGTCATGGTCATACAGTTCGAGCGCTACGTGCAGCCGCTCATCATCATGGCCTCCGTTCCCTTCTGCCTCATCGGCGTCGTGGGCGGCCTTCTGGCCTTCGGCTCAGCCCTCTCGATCATAGCGATGCTCGGGCTCATCACCCTCGGCGGGACGGTCGTCAACAACGCCATCGTCATGGTCGATTTCACGAACCTCCTCCGGCGCCGGGACTGCATGATCCTCCGGGAAGCCATCGTCTCGGGCGCCACGAGCAGGCTCAAGCCCATCCTCATGACGACCCTGACGACCATCGTCGGCGTCATCCCCATGGCCCTCACGCGTGGCGACGGCTCCGAAGTCTACGCGCCCCTGGGCCAGGCCATACTGGGCGGCCTCTCCACCAGCACCCTCATCACCCTCTTCATCATACCCGTCCTGTACGAGGCCACCGAGCGAAGGCTCGAGTCCCCCAGGGTCGCACAACGCGCAGAAGCGGGACCGGAAACAGGGGTGACGGAATGATTCCCGCACGAAGCGCAAGGGCGCGCACCCTGCTTGCCGCTGCACTGGTCGCGGGCGCCATGACCGCATACCCGCAGGCCACGGAATCCCCGAACGCCCTGGAGGACCGCATCTTCGCCCTCGCCGCGGTCCTCGGAAGCCTTGCCGATTTCGGTCCGGCATTCTCCCCGGGAGGGGATGCGATCGCGGCCCTGGTCCGCCTGGCGGAAGAAGGCAATCCCGGCCTTGCCGCCGCCCGGGGCGGTATCGCGGGCGCCGACGCCGACCTGGCAGCGGCCCGCTCGAAGCGCATGCCGCGCATCGACGGCACCGTATCCGCGACCGGCATCGCGAACCCGATGGATGCCGTTTCGATCCCGGCGGGAGCCCTGGCGACGGTTCCCATGGAGCTTCCGCCCGAGCCCGTCGACCTCATGGACGCCCAGGATCCGTTCTGGTGGCGCGCGCAAATCCTCCTGGAGCAGCCCCTCTTCGCCTGGGGCAAGATCCGGGCGGGAATCGACATGGCACAGGCCGGAAACGATGCCGCCCGTCTCGCTTTCGAGAAATCCCGGCACGAGATCCTGCTGAAAGCCGGCGCGAGCGCGGAGAGCCTGGCCATCCTGGCCCGACTCGACGAGGTCCTGCGCCTCCAGGTGACGGTCGGCGAGCGCCTCGTCTTCATCTCCGAGCAGAACAGGAAAGCCGGCTTCATCACCCAGGCGGAACTCCTCGCGGCCCGCATCGACGTCAAGGAACTCGACCTGGCCCGCGCGGAACTGGTGAAACGCCGGGAGCTACTCCTCCAGGACTTGCGCGGCCTCACCGGTCGCCCCGACCTGTCCCTTGAAGACCTGGCCCTCGAGGCGCCGAAAGCCGGGATGCCGCGGCTGGAAGGGGCTGAACTCGCGGCAGCGGCGCGAAGCGGCTCGGTGGACCTCTCCCTCGTCGCCGCCCTCGAGCGGATGAGCGAGGCGGGAAAGCGCCTGGCCGCCGGTTCCGGCGTCCTTCATCCCGACCTTGCGCTCCAGGTCGAACTCGCCTGCGCGGGATCGCGGATTCCCCTCCTCCAGGACGCGTGGGACGGGAAGGACGATTGGACCCTCAACGTCACCATCGCGGCCAGCCTGTCCCTCTTCGACGGCGGCGAAGCCCGCGCCGCTCGGGACAAGGCGGAGGCCGACCTGGTCCAGGCCCGGGCGCGAAGCGCGGAAGCCCAGGCGGGAATAGACGCCCTGCTCCGTTCCGCGTTCCTCGACCTCGACCTCTCCCGCGTCCGACTCGAGTACGACCTCCTCAAGCTCGATGGGCACCGCGAGACCCTGGCCACCCTGCGCGCCGAGAGCGACGCGGGCTCGGGATCCGAAGCCGACTACCTGCGCGCCCTGCTCGACACCCTCGGGACGATCGCCGACGGCTGGTCCCGCCTAGCCGAGTACCGCGCCGCGCTCTGGAAACTGGAAGCCGCTTTGGCCGGGGAGTAGGGGGGGCAAGGGCGCGCCTTTTCGAATACCCGCGTCTGTACGTACCCATGGCGCAGGCACGGTGCCATCGTCCGGAAGGCGTTCGCGCGAAGGCTTTCATGGATGCGCTCCCATGGTCGCGTATCCCGTTCAGGAAGGCCTCGTTTCAGACTTCCTCGGCGTCCTCGATATCTTCGGCGTCTTCGGCGTCCGCCGCGGCCGGGGGCGTCTTCCCCCTTTTCTCGTCGCTCACCGCGAGTTCCGTGATGAGGTCGCGCACCGCGTCCACGGCTTCCTGGTCGGCTCCCTCGAAGGAGAGTCCCGCGCGGCCGTACTCGCCGTCCCGCTCGAAGCTCCGCACCACGGTGCGGACCGCGATGGGATTCCGGTCCCCGGCGATCAGGGGAGGCAGGATATTGATGGCGAGCGACGAGCCGGGCTCGAGGTCTACCTCCGAGAGGAGCAGCATCCCTTCAGGGGAAAGATCGCCGACGTTCCCCAGATCCTCCCCCCGCCGGTCGGTCACCTGGAGATTGTAGAGGAGGACGTTGCGGCGCGCGTGCCTGCCGAACCTGCGATGGCAATCGTCCGGATCCAGCCTGAAGCGGCGGACGACGCGGCCGAGTTCGTAGCCGCCGATGCGGAGGTAGGAGCCGAGGCGCGCGAGGGTCTCCGCCGCGTCGTTGGCCCGTCCCGCGCGCTCCGATGCCTCGGCGACCAACGTGCCGAGCTCGGCATAGACCCCGTTCTGGCTCCTGACCTTCGCTTCGACGGCATCGATGGAAGCGGCCGCGTCGCGGGCCACCCCGCCGATCCGCGCCGACGCGCCGAGCTGGACGGTGAAAGCCCGGGAAAAATCCGCGAAACGCTCCGTCAGTCCGGCCACGCGCCTGGAGATGGAGGTGAACGAGGCGAGAGCGGCTTCGGTCTCCGCGGCGAGGCGGGCGGCCTCCCCGCTCGCCCCGTGCGAGGTGGCCGCGGCACTGCGCACGGCCTCGGCGATTTCGCCAAGGAGGGATCCGGTCTCGGCGAGCGTGGCGGAACTCCGCTCCGCCAGCGCGCGGATCTCGGCGGCCACGACGGCGAAGCCCTTGCCCGCGGAGCCCGCCCGCGCCGCCTCTATCGAGGCGTTGACGGCAAGGAGACGGGTGCGTTCCGCGATGTCCTCGATGGCGCCGAGCGCTCCCCAGACGCGCTGCGAACGCTCGGTGGCGCCGGCTGTGGCGGTTTCGAGCTCCCGAAGGGATCTCACCACCTTCGTGGACGCCGCCGACACGGTGCGGGCGGAGGCCGCGCCGCGGCCGGACTCCTCCCCGGTCTCCGCCACGTCGCGCTTAAGGAGACGGAAGGCTTCGAGACTCTCGCCGGCCCGGTCCGCGAGCTCGTGCGCGGCCGCTTCCGCCTCGCGGAGGCGGCCGGCAAGGACGCCTACATCCCCGCCAACAGCCCGGAAGCTCGACACAATGGCTTCGACGAGCGCGGCCACGCCGATGACCGCGTCGCGCAGGTTTCGAGACCGTTCCGAAAGACTCCGCGAGGAAAACCCGATGTCCGCCGAGAAGACGCCGAACTTGCGTGTCGAGGCGGCGATCCAGAGCATGTCCTCGTTGAGCCTCTCGAGGAGGGCATTGACGGGCGCGGCCAGCCTTCCTTCACGGCCCGGATCGACGCGCTTCCTGAGGTCTATGCCGTCTTCGAGGAGAGAGGCGAAGAATACGCCGCGCCGTGCGGACTCCCCGAGGAGCAGTCTCAGGGAAATGAGCCCCAGGACGGTTGCGGGCACCCCGGCGAGACCGGCAAGAAGGGGAGATCCCCTCCCGAGCAGGAATCCCGCGGCGAAGAGGGACATGAGGGACGGCAGCGCGGCGACGAGGGCGCCGGGGATGCCTTTTTTCGCGGTCGCGCGCGGATTTTCGCCTTTCGAATTCATTTGGCGCTCCAATGTGGTTCTCCCATCGGAAATGGATCGTGCCACAGACTATAATCGCAGAGGGTACATGTCGCAAATGCCGCGTGACGCCCCCTGCAGCCTTCCGGGGAGCTTGTTTCGCTCACGAAAACGTGGCCGCGCGGCTGCCGCGTACCAAACCCCCTCCCCGGCGAAACCCCTTCACGAAAGCGCTGGCCGTCGAGGATGCCCGGAATCCGTGAATCCGGATTCATGGCGCGCGATCCGTCACGATGCCGATTTGAAAGAGTCGAATCGCTGGGCGAGGCGATCGGGGTCGGGACGGTCGCCTGGATGTCGCGGAAGGACGAGGGGCGATCCGTCGAGTTCCTGGAGGCCATGCAGGAGCATCGGACCGTCGTGTTCGGCCAGGATGTCTTCCCGGATATGCACGGCGGAATCAATTCTGAAGTGCGAATAGAAAACCAGAGAAACGGCATCGCGGTTTCTGGTAGGATGTGGTTACCACACAACATACTATCAGGAGGTCCCGCAATGCCGTACACTCATTTTACCAGCGCCGAGCGCGACGCG
>JAPLSN010000038.1 GCA_026398615.1 Spirochaetota bacterium
CGCGTCGCGCTCGGCGCTGGTAAAATGAGTGTACGGCATTGCGGGACCTCCTGATAGTATGTTGTGTGGTAACCACATCCTACCAGAAACCGCGATGCCGTTTCTCTGGTTTTCTATTCGCACTTCAGAATTGATTCCGCCAATGTTTCGAAATGAGCATCCAGAGTCATGACTGCAGAGCCCCGACCCTGTGAGACGCACGCGATCAAGCAGTCTGAGAGCCCGACGGCAAGGACTTCCCCCTGGCTTCTGTGAACCATTGCACCGGCGCCTACGCTCAATACCGAAGGACAATTCGATAAAAAAGGCATCTTTACAGACGGGATGTACTATGTTAAACTTTCCCCGGATTATTCAGCGCGAGCAAGCCTTTCGAGCGATAGTCCAAAAATGGGGCTTGCCACGCGTCTGAATGAAAAGGACGTACCGGGCAACGTGTTCATGCCCATCCATGGCAGAGAGGATGCAGTGAACATCCTCGCCCAAACGAGATCGACTCGATCGCGAGAATACCTGGGTTCTAAGCGTGCGCGGTGCGCATCGAAAAGCCAAAGAGCTAGAAACGAACGACAAGGAGAGTACGCGCTATGAGCAGTACGAACACAAAGACTGTCAACCGATGGTTGATAGCCATCATGGGTACGGTGCTCCAGATCTGTCTGGGCACCATTTACGCCTGGAGCTTCTTCCAGATCCCGCTCATGAAATACGCCGGTGATTTGAATTGGACCAATCAACAGGTCGCGATGATCCTTTCCCTCGCTCTCTGCTTCCTGGGCCTTTCAGCGGCGGTGGGTGGAACCCTGCTTCCCAAGACCGGACCGCGCAAGCTTGCCATCGCTGGCGCCATCCTCTTTGCCCTCGGCTGGGTCATCGGTGGCTTTGCCCTGAGCATCAAGAGCCTTCCCCTGCTCTATTTGGGCATGGGAGTCATCGGTGGCATCGGCTTGGGTCTTGGCTACGTGACTCCGGTCGCGACCGCGGCCAAATGGTTCCCGGACAAGAAGGGATTCATCACCGGTATGGTCGTCATGGGCTTCGGCCTGGGCGCACTGTTCATGAGCAAGTTCATTGCCCCGAATTACCAGGCCATGTTCACCTCCGGTGACGTGACCAACTGGCCGACCGTCTTCTTCTGCATCGCCGGTACCCTCGGCGTTCCCGCCTTGATCGCCGCCTTGATCCTGCAGAACCCCCCGGCTGGCTACGTCCCCGCGGGCTGGACTCCCCCCGCCGCCGAAGCCAAGGCAAATGCAGCCCCCGACCTCAAGCTCAAGGAATGCGTCTTCACCACGCGCTTCTGGTTCGTCTGGGTCGCCTTCTTCTGCAATATCACCGCGGGCCTCATGTTCATCGGCTTCCAGTCCCCGATGCTCCAGAACCTTCTCAAATTGAGCGATCCCTCCATGCTTCCCGCCGCGCTCGCCGCGGCCGGAGCCACCCTGATCGCCGTCAGCTCGCTCTTCAACGGCATCGGCCGCTTCTTCTGGGGCGGGCTTTCCGACAAGATCGGTCGGGCCAACACCTACCGCATCATCCTGGGTAGCCAGATCCTGATCTTCATCGCCCTCATCTTCGTCCAGAGCCCGATCCTCTTCGCCATCCTGGTTTGCTACATCCTCCTGTGCTACGGCGGCGGATTTGGCACGGCCCCCTCCTACGTGCTCACCGTCTTCGGCAACAAGATCATGGGCGTCGTCTACGGCTGCCTCCTGACCGCCTGGTCGGCCGCCGGCCTCGTCGGCCCGCAGGTCGCCGCCATCATCAAGGACAGCAATAAGGACCCAACCCGGGCCGCGACGATCACCTACATCGTCGGCGCCGTCTTCCTGAGCGTCGGCTTCCTGTTCGCGCTCCTCCTGAGCAACAAGGCCTTCGAGCAAAAAAAGAAGGCGTAAACCTTCTTCGGGAACAGCGGGGACATCGCAGGTGCGGTGTCCCCCTTTTTGCTTTTCAGGGAGAAGATTCGTGCCCGTACCGATCGTCGCCAGATCACGGCCTGAAATCTTGCTTGTCGGCGCTGCCGACAGGAATGTCGGCAAGACCGAATTCGTCTGCCGGGTAATAGCGCGCCACGCTTCCACGATGCCGATCATCGGCGTGAAGATAACCGTGATACCCGACGGCAACAAAATCGGGGAACGAATCCGTCACCTTGAAGGTGATGGCGGCGGCGTCTGTACGGAGATGGACAGGAATTTTCTCGTCATCGAAGAGTGCGATGCGCAGGGTACGAATGACACCTGCAGGATGCTGGCCTCCGGGGCTTCGAAGGTTTTCCGGCTTCGGGTCATGAAGAAACACATGACGGAAGGCTTTGAAGCATTGATGGCCTTGATACCCGGAGGAACAGCCATCATCTGTGAATCCAACTCGGCGCGGGCGCTCGTGGAACCCGGGGCTTTCCTGGTGATCAAGGACACTCGGGCAGATTCGATGAAGCCCGGGTGCGCCGCGGTGATCGGAATGGCGGACCATATCCTCGTGTTTGACGGCACTGGTTGGGATTTTCAGCCGGACAGGCTTGGTTTCGTGGATGGACGCTGGTTCATAAGGCAGAAGGCGACGGCCGTCATCCTGGCAGGTGGCATGAGCACGCGTCTGGGCACCGACAAGAGCTTGCTTGCGTACCGTGACGGGACTATGATCGGGCACATTGCCATGCAGCTGAAACCCATGTTCGACGAGCTTGTCATAAGCTCCGCCGACTCGGGAAAGTACGGTTTCTTGGATCTCCCCGTTGTAGCAGATATTCATCCGGGGCAGGGGCCTTTGATGGGCATCGCCTCGGCTCTCGCGCGTTCCCGAAACGAACTCTGCTTCGTGATGGGTTGCGATATACCCGTAGTGAACTTCAACTATGTGCACCGGATGCTGAGCATGGCGGAAGGTTTCGATATTGTCATGCCGAGAAGCCTCGATGGGAAATTCGAGCCGCTTTTCGCGGTGTATCGGCGAAGCGTGGTCGAACCGGCTCTGGAAATACTGGCCGCCGGGGGGCGGAGGATCGTGGAGCTGTTTTCGCGGGCGCGCGTGAATTTCATGGAATTCGATTCCGGTACCTGGTACAAGAACATCAATTCCCCCGAGGACTACAGTGCCATTACATCGTGATCGCTTTTCGAGCTCGACAATCTGCCATGGCGATCGGGATTTTTCTCGACTTCTTCGGGAAACGCCGGCTTGTCGGATAGAACCGATCGTCCAGATCGGCAATTCGGGGAAAGAAATGGAAAAAGGTTGAAATAGCGCATTTTTCTGATATACTCGCCTCTGGTCGAGTTCATAGTACCTTTACAAGGAAGGGGTTTTCAATGATTTCCTCACAGATTTCGACGAGGATTAGGGAACTTGCCAAAAGATATCCCCAGAAAGAATCGGTTCTTCTTCCCGCATTGATGCTTGCCCAGAAGGAAAACAAGAATGTCCTTTCAAAGCAAGACATCGGAAATGTGGCGGATATCATCGGGGTAACCCACTCAAAAGCCTATGGCGTCGCCACGTTCTACACGATGTACAATGTGAAGGATATGACCGGCACGTACCATATCCAGGTCGACACCAACATTCCGGCGACCTTGATGGGCGCAAAAAAAATATTGGCGCACCTGGAGAGAAAGCTCGGCATCAAGGCAGGCCAGACGACTCCCGACGGTCTGTTTACGCTCTCGGAAGTCGAGTGTCTGGCTTCGTGCGGTACATGTCCGGTCATTCAGGTCAACGATGTCTATTACGAGAATCTGACCATCGAGAAAACGGATGCGCTGATCGACTCACTCAGGAAAGGCGTCATGCCCGACAGGAAAACCGAGTACTTCTGGGGAACCACGTGCAATGTCCTCCTGAAAAACCGGGGACTGGAAAATTCGACGTCGATCGGAGTCTACAGGAAAAACGGCGGATACAAGGCTCTCGAAAAAGCGAGGACCATGAGTCCGGAGCAGATAGCCCTTGCCGTCAAGGATTCCGGAATCAAGGGAAGGGGCGGCGCGGGCTTCCCGGCCGGTCTGAAATGGAGCTTCCTGCCCAAAAACCACGGGAAACCGGTCTATCTGATCTGCAATGCAGACGAGGGAGAGCCGGGAACGTACAAAGACAGGCAGATAATGGAATACGATCCCCATCTGCTGATAGAAGGAATCGCCATTTCCGCGTCTGCCCTCGGCTGTAAACTGGCGTTTATCTACATCAGGGGCGAGTTTGATTGGATAGCGGACATCCTTGATAAGGCTATCGACGAGGCCAAGGCCGGTGGACAGCTGAAAGACATGGACATAATCGTTCATAGGGGCGCGGGGGCCTATGTGTGCGGAGAAGAGACCGCCCTGATCGAATCGATCGAGGGGAAACGGGGGCAGCCCAGAATCAAGCCGCCTTTTCCGGCGGTCCAGGGACTGTACGGATGCCCGACGATCGTGAACAACGTCGAGACCCTTGCGAGCGTTCCGTTCATCATCGAAAAAGGCGCCGATGAATTCCGGAAAATCGATTTCAAGATTTTCGGCATCAGCGGGAACGTGAACAAGCCGGGATGCTATGAATACCCGATCGGCACCTCGTTCAAGGATCTCATTGCCGCTGCCGGCGGCGTAAAGGGGAAACTCAAGGCCGCCATCGTGGGTGGCCTGTCCGTCGCGATCCTCAAGGCGGACGAGCTCGAAGATCTTGTGATGGACTATGAATCCTGCGCCAGGAAGGGAACCGCGCTCGGCTCCGGCGGCATCATCGTCATCAACGACGAATGGTCGATACCCGAACTTGCCCTGCGGTCTATGGAATTCTACGCGCATGAATCGTGCGGGAAATGCACTCCCTGCAAGGAAGGCTCGAGAATAACGGTGAAGATCCTTGAAAAAATACTGAAAGGGCAGGGTACATCCGCGGACCTCGCGAACGTCGAACGGCTCGTGGGAACGATAAAAGGGCTTACCTTGTGCCCGGTCGGCGAGGCATTTTCCACACCGATAAGGGCGATGGTCGAGAAATTCAGGCCTGAGTTTGAAAAGTTGCTTACGAACTGAAAAACAGCAACGAGCCTCCGGCCTCGGGGGACATGATCCGTTATCGGATTGCGGGAATGGTCAGTCACGGTATGTGGGTGAAGGAGGTTTTTGATGCAGATCTCTATGAACGGAACATCGATCGGGGCCAAGCCGGGCCAGACGATTTTCCAGGCTGCAAGGGATAACGGAATATTCATTCCGACTCTCTGCTATCATGACAAAGTAGGCGCAGCCGGCAAGTGCCGTGTCTGTGTCGTCGAAATAGAGGGAATGAACGGTCTTCAGACATCCTGCTCCGTCGAAGTGAGGGAGGGAATGAGGATCCAGACCAGGACGGAAAAGGTCATCAATGCCCAGAAGCTGGTCGTCGATCTCCTTCTGTCCACGGGGACGCATGACTGTATCGCCTGCGATCAGAACGGGAAATGCGAGCTGCAGAACGCCGCCTACTATCTCGGGCTGGAGCGGGGATCCCTGAACTACGGTGTTCCTGAAAAGGACATGGACGAGAGTTCCGAGTTTGTCTTTGTCGACAGGAACAAGTGCATTTCCTGCGGCAGGTGCGTGGCTGCCTGCAACGGCACCGTCGTGAACGAGGTCCTCGATTTCAAGTACAGGGGCAACAAGGTGGATATCGCCTTTGACGACGACCTGCCCATGGGTAAATCCTCCTGCGTCCAGTGCGGCGAATGCTCCCAGATCTGTCCTGTCGGCGCCATCACCGACAGGAATTCACGGGGCAAGGCACGGCATTGGGAAGTCGAGAAAGTCTACTCGGTCTGTCCGTATTGCGGCGTCGGTTGCAAGCTCGAGCTGCATGTCGACAGGAAAGCGAACAAGATCATCAGGGTGAATGGCGTGGAAGGCGCCCCGACAAACGACGGAATGCTCTGCGTGAAAGGCAGGTATGGCTATGATTTCGTCGGACACGAGGAGAGGCTCAGGAATCCGCTCATCAAGAATCCGGACGGTACCTTCAGGGACGCCTCGTGGGACGAGGCTATCGACCTCGTTTCGAGAAAGTTCTTCGAGATCAAGTCGAAACATGGTGCGGATTCCATCATGGGCATGTGTTCCGCGAAAGCGACCAACGAAGAGAACTATACGTTCCAGAAATTGTTCAGGCAGGTGATAGGCACAAATAACATTGACCATTGCGCACGTCTTTGACACAGTTCGACAGTGGCCGGTCTGGCTGCTTCCTTCGGTTCCGGTGCAATGACCAATGATATCGCGGGCCTGGACAAGAGCGATGTGGCTTTGATCATAGGTTCTGACACATCCGAGGCTCATCCCGTGATAGCCGCTCGATTGAAAAAAGCGGCGAGAAAAGGCAAGCTCAAGATAATCGTGATCGATCCCAAAGAGATCAGAATGGCCGACTATGCGGAAATTTACACTTGTCAGAGGCCGGGAACCGATGTCGCCGTGCTCAATGGCATGATGCATCTCATCATAAAAAACGGGTGGGAAGACAAGAAGTTCATTGAAGAGCGATGTGAAGGCTATGAGGCCCTCAAGGAAGAGGTCGACAAGTTCACGCCCGAGTACGTCGAGCGGATTTCGGGCATTCCGGCGGCGACTCTCGAAAAGATCGCCGAACTTTTCGGCAAGGCCGAGACCGCGGCACTCTACTATGCGATGGGCATTACGCAGCACACGACCGGTATCGACAACGTCAAGTCCACCGCGAATCTCCAGATGCTCTGCGGCAACATGGGCAAGGTGGGCGGCGGCGTCAATCCGCTCAGAGGCCAGTCAAATGTCCAGGGTGCCTGTGATATGGGCGGACTTCCCAATGTGTTCACCGCGTATCAGAAAGTGGGAGATGCCCCCGTCCAGGAAAAGTTCGAGAGATTCTGGGGAGTCAGCTTGAGCGACAAACCCGGTATCCCGATGACCGTCGCCTTTGACAAGGCATATGATGGCGAAATGAAGGCGTTCTACATCATGGGTGAAAACCCGATGATCTCGGACCCTGACCTTCACCACGCTGAAGCGGCACTGAAAAAACTGGAATTCCTGGTCGTGGAGGATATTTTCCTTACTGAAACGGCCAAGCTGGCGGATGTCGTCCTACCGGCATCGACCTACGCCGAAAAGTCGGGTACGTTCACGAATACCGAGAGAAGGGTCCAGCTCCTCTTCGAGGCCGTGAAAGCCCCGGGCGAGGCGAAGCACGACTGGCAAATCCACCAGATGCTGGCGAATAAAATGGGACAGAACTGGAATTTCGGCAACGCGCGGGAAATTTTCGAGGAGATCAGGAAGTGCACCCCCTCGTACGCGGGCATGACCTATGAACGGCTTGGTTTCAACGGTCTTCAATGGCCTTGCCCGACCGAAGAGCATCCGGGAACGCCCGTTCTCCATATCGGCAAATTCACGAGAGGGCTCGGTTTGATGACAGCCATTCCCTTCAAGGCTCCCGCTGAAATGCCGGATGCAGACTACCCGCTGTATCTTACGACCGGCAGGATCCTGCAGCAGTTCCACACGGGAACGATGTCCAGGAAGTCCCCGGGCTTGAATAACCTGGCGGGTCCCCATGCGATGATTTCCGTTCAGGATGCCGAGGCGATCGGGGTAAAGAACAGCGAGAAAGTGAAAGTTACGACAAGAAGAGGTTCTATCGTAACCACGGCGTTCATAACAAAAAGATGCCCGAAAGGCACGGTGTACGTTCCTTTCCATTTCGCCGAAGCGCCCGCCAATGCGCTGACGATCAATGCGCTGGATCCCGTGGCCAAGATTCCTGAATACAAGGTATGTGCCTGCAAGATTGAAAAGGTCTGACAATTCCTTGAAAGTGGGGCGTCCGCTTGACTCATGTCGATACCGGGTATGCCGGTATCGACATGGGCAAGGGACGCCTTTCACTTTTATCAACCCTTTCGGGAAAAATTACAGCCCGTGGAACGGGCTGTCGCGGTCAAGGGTGGTGTGAAACGAAGCGGGGCGAATCGAAATATGCCTTTCGGTCAGCCCCCGGCGGTCTGGGCAAACGCGGTGTCATTATAGATCGCTTCGAGCTTGACCTTATGCCCTTGTTCCATCCTGGCGAGTTGATTGAAGATTTCACTTTGTTGGGCATCTTCGCATGCTCGCGCAAAAGCGATATACACATTCATCGCGGCTTCTTCTTTTTTCATCGCAAGGGCAATCCCCTCGACGAAGCTCATTTCGGTAGAAAGCCTGGGAAGCTCAACTGACTCGGAAATCCTGTAATCTTTCACGTCATTGAATCTGATCGTCTTCAATTCATCAAATGCATACGTCTCCAGAAGATCCTTATGACCCATTTCCTCTCGCGCCAGTTCATTGAAAATGGCTTTCAAACTGGCATTTTGGGTTTTCTCGGCAGAATCATGGTAAAATTCATATGCTTCGATCTCGTTTTTTACTGCCGAGAGCAGTGTCTGTTTGTACGTTTCAAAATCCACCGCAACCTCCCCGAGCAAAAAACGTTGAACTACGACGAGCCTATCCAGAGTGAGCCCTGCTGTCAATACAAATTCGTCAAGAAGCCCGGAGGGTCTACATAGCATGTTTCTATATAAAGTAACGCAATGAGTTTTCGCTGAAAGCCCAGACTTGACTTATTCAATAGCCTTATCTATATTTTACGCCTCGTGGAGAGGAAGGATCTGGTGGTTCGACTGGTCTTCAAAACCAGGAGCGGGCGGGTAATACTGACCGTGGTAGGTTCGATCCCTACCCTCTCTGTCTTTGACTGTTGAAAGATTCCTTCCCCGCCTTCTTATACCCAACCATCGGTGTTTTATCATGCCGGCGCGCACGAAGCATGCATGCGATACCGCAACCCTTGCATCCGGTTGTTTTTTCGGATAGTTTTTGGAATATGCTTTATCCCAATCCTTTTTTCAGGATGCCCAGATGTCCTCTGTAAAAGACCGGATGAAGTACTTGCCCGGCGTGAATGCCGTACTCAATAGCGACCCCATCCGGGAAGTTATCAAAAAATATGGTTCAGCCCTCGCCACTCACGCAACCCGGAGCGTTCTGGAACGGGCCCGGGACGCCATCAACGAGGGGGCGGAAACCCCTGAACACGGAAAATTGGAACGTGAAGCTGCCGATCTGGCCGAAAGAATAGCTCTCCCAGCCTTGAAAGAAGTAGTCAACGCGACCGGTGTCGTCATCCACACCAACCTGGGCCGGTCCCCCTTGGGCGCCCGGGTGCTGCGGGACTTGAGTCCCATCGTGAACGGATATTCCAATCTTGAATTCGACCTTCAGTCCGCGTCACGCGGAAGCAGGCATGATCATGTCAGCTTGCTCCTGAAGTACCTTACCGGCGCGGAAGACGCGCTCGTGGTCAACAACAACACGGCCGGCTTGATCCTTGCGCTGGGCACCCTGGCCTCAGGCAGGGAAGTGATCATATCCCGGGGCGAATTGATCGAGATCGGCGGTTCCTTCCGCCTTCCGGAAATCATGGAAGCTTCAGGCGCGACCATGGTCGAGGTTGGCACTACCAACAAGACCAGGATCGCCGACTTTGAAAAAGCGATCACCGAGAAAACCGCCCTGTTGATGATGGCTCATCGGTCCAATTTCGCGATCCGGGGATTCACCGAGGAAGTGTCGGTAAGAGAATTGGCCAGTCTCGCCGTCCGGAAGGGAATCCCCTTCCTCTATGACCTGGGCTCGGGCCTCCTGCGCAAGCCAACCAGCCTGTCGTTCCTGGATGAGCCCGATGTCAGGTCATCGCTGGCCGATGGTGCCGACCTGGTGTTGTTCTCCGGGGACAAGCTTCTGGGTGGGCCGCAGTCGGGGATCGTGGCCGGCAAGGAAGCGCTGATATCAAGGCTGAAGAAAGCCCCGCTCATGCGGGCACTCCGAGTGGGGAAACTCACGCTAGCGGCACTGACCAGCGTCATGCGCAGCTACCTGAACGACGAATCACTGATGCGCGACAATCCGGTCTTTTCAATGCTGAGCCAGTCGCCTGAGAATCTGAAACGCAAGGCATCGAAGCTCGCAGATGCCATCCAAAAAACCGGAGTCGAGTGCGATGTCGTGGAAAGCGCCGCCCAGTGCGGTGGAGGAACGCTGCCGGACCTGAAGCTCGACAGTTTCTCGGTAAGGATCCTTTTCAGGGAACGTACCACGGTCAAGCGCTCGAAGTCGGGAGAACGCGTATTCGCCGCCTTGCTCGCGCTGAAGCGGCCGGTGCTCGGGGTGTTGCGCGCGGCCGAACTGCATCTGGATGTGCTGACGCTCAATGAATCCGATTTCCCCTTTATCGCTTCGGCTCTCGCGGGCATAATGGTCGATACCGCGGCATCATGAAACACCTCATCATGGGAACGGCCGGCCACGTGGATCACGGCAAGACCGCGCTGGTCAAGGCTCTTACCGGCTTCGACTGCGATACGCACGCGGAAGAAAAAAGGCGCGGAATCACAATTCACCTCGGGTTCACTCACTTGAATCTGGAAGACGGGAACAGCGTCGGCATCATCGACGTGCCGGGTCACGCGGATTTTATCCATACCATGGTCGGCGGGGCGAGCGGTATCGATTTCGTGCTGCTCGTGATCGCCTCGGATTCCGGCGTCATGCCCCAGACCAGGGAGCATGTGCATATCATGGAGCTTCTGGGTATCAGGCGTGGCATCGTCGTGCTCAGCAAGTCTGATCTCGTGAATGCCGAACTCCTGGAACTGGCGTACGATGACGTGCATCAGTTCGTCGAGGGAACGTTCCTCGAGGCTGCCACCATGATACCCGTATCAGCGAAAACCGGGCAGGGTGTGGCGGAACTGAAGCGTCTGATCGGGGAAATGTGCGCACGCGTCGAGGAAAAACCCGCCGATGGACCATTCCGCATGTTCGCAGACAGGGTTTTTTCCAAGGCGGGTTTCGGCACCATTGTCACGGGATCGGTTATCGGCGGGAAACTCGTTCGGGACGAACCGGCGTACCTGATACCCGGGGGAGCCGAGCTGCGGGTGCGCAGGCTGGAACGCCATGGCGAAGAAGTGCAAGAGATCCGGGCGGGAGACAGGGCTTCCATCAACCTCATCGGACTTGAAAAATCCGGATTTCAGCGCGGCATGCTGATTTCCGATCGACAGCTCAAGGAAACAGCCATGCTGGACGCCCGGATCGAACTGTTCGATCCGAAGGCGGTCCTGCACACCTGGAACCAGGTGATTTTCCACTCCGGCACGCTGGAGTGTCCGGCCAGCATGCACTTGATCGATCGGGATGAGCAGAAAAGCGGCGAAAGGGGCCTGGTGCAGATACACCTTGCCAGGGCCGGGGCTTTCATGCGCAGTGACAGATTTATCATCCGCACCAGCTCCTCGGATCGAACCCTGGGCGGCGGGGAGATCATCGACCCGTTTCCCCTGCACCATGTGCGCAGGCCCGAAAAGCTGGTCAAGACCATGGAAAGGATCGCGGGCGGGAAACTGGCAGATCTGGTCGGAATCGAGGTCAAGAAGGCATTCCGTGCGCTCAGGCTCGGGGAGATCGCGGAAACCCTCAATCTGGCAAGGAACGACGTGATGGCGTGCCTCTCCGGCGATGGCATGAAAGAGATCGAGGTTTTCACATTCGGGGAAGAGACGCTCCTTATCTCCGGACAATGCCTCGAACGGATGGAAAAAGCCGCGCTCAAGGCCATCTATGCGTTTCGCAGGCGCAATCCACTCGTGGAACACGGAGCCAGTTTCAACGAGATCAGGAGCGGCGTCAAGGTGGAAAAAGGTTCGGCGGATGAAGCAATGCTGGAACTGATCGTTCGTGGACTGGTGGACTCAGGAAGGATAAAAGAAAAAAGCCGCACTTTCGTCATGCATGGAGAAATTGCCGATATCGACGGCAGAACCAAGGAGAAAATAGCGCTCGTGGAAGTCTTCATCGCGGAGTGCGGCCTGCAAGTGCCCCTGATGAACGATCTGAAAAAAAAGGCGCTGTCATTCGGTATCGGTGAAAATGAATTGAAACAGATTCTGTATCATCTTCAGACAAACGGCACGATCTACAAGGCTGAGGGCAGTTACCTGCACAAGAAGACGGTGGATCGGGCCAGGGACAGGCTGGTCGGCGAACTGACCCGGTCATCGACGGGGATTACCGTCGCCGGATTCCGCGACTTGATCGATGGCAATCGCAAGATCTGCCTCTTGCTCTTTTCGATTTTCGACGGCGAGGGCTTGACGCGCCGGGATGGCGACAATCGTTTTTTGGCGGGAAAAGGCGGGGACAAGCCGCCTGAAGGGAGCTACGCATGAGCGGTGATGAAATCATCAGGCTGACGACGACCGTGTCAGCCGCCGGCTGAGCGGCCAAATTGAGTCCAGAGTTGCTGGACCGCGCACTGGATGGATTGAAGCCATTCCGCAGCCCGGACCTGCTCGTCGGCTTCGAGGGCAATGCCGACGCCGGTGTTTTCAGGCTGAGTGATGACCTGGCTATCGTCCAAACCGTCGATTTTTTCACACCCATCGTGGATGATCCCTTCACCTACGGAAGGATCGCCGCGGCCAATGCATTAAGCGATGTGTACGCGATGGGCGCCAAACCCGTCACCGCGATGAACATCGTGGCCTTCCCGAAGGAAGGGATGGACCCCGGTATTCTCCGGAGCATTCTGCAGGGCGGGATCGCGATCCTGAAGGAAGCCGGGGTATCGTTGGCCGGCGGCCATAGCGTAGCCGATCAGGAAATCAAGTACGGCATGTCGATAACCGGCATCGTTCACCCGGACCGGCTGGTGAGGAATACGGGCATGCGACCGGGCGACTGCCTGGTGCTGACCAAGCCCCTGGGAACAGGCGTGATCAACACGGCACTCAAAGCCGGATGCGCATCGCCTGAGAGCGTCGAAGCCGCGGTCAAGGTCATGACGACGCTCAATCGCGATGCCTCTTCGGTCATGTGCGCTGTCGGCGTGCACGCCTGCACCGATATCACCGGCTTCGGTTTTATCGGGCATTTGGCCGAAATGGTGATCAACTCCGGCGTGAACGTCGAGATCGACACAGAAGCGGTGCCCATCATCCCGCAAGCGCTGGAATACGCGGCCATGGGAATGCTCCCCGGCGGCGCTTACTGCAACAAAGAGTATCGACAGGCCATGGTGGATGCGGACGGATCAATCTCCGATGAGCTTGAGATGCTGCTGTATGATCCGCAAACTTCCGGAGGCCTTTTGATTTCAGTCGCTCAGGATCGTGTCGATGAGCTCTTGAAGCTCCTGGACGCGCGAGGGGTCAATGGTTCCATGGTAGGTACGGTAAAGATGGGAACCCCCGGGAAGATTGCGCTCAGGTGAAAAGGGAATCAGGCCTCTTGTTCCCTGAAAAAGACGATAAACGCTTCCAGCAGTCGGGAAGCTGTCATCTGCTTTCGATAAATACACCAGAAGGCCCGCTTGAGCGTCAACCCTTCGACGGCTACGGTACGGATCAAGCCCAGGGCAACGCCCTTTCTGACGGCGAGATTGGACACAAACGCGATCCCTGCCTTGGCTTCCACCGCGGTGATCAGCGATTCCGTGCTTCCCAGGATAAGCGCCGGTCTGAGCTTGTTCACGTCAAAGCCGCCATTCAATAGCAGCATTTCCACGCTCTGTCGAGTACCCGATGTCGACCCCCTGAGAATCATGGGCTCGGCGCTCAGTTCCAGGAAAGAGACATGCTTTCGTCCCGCAAAGGGGTGCTCAGGATAGACGATGAGTACTATCTCGTCCTCGGCGATCTTGATAGCCTCGAGCTCCCGGCATTCAGGATGCATTCCACAGAACCCGATATCGTATTCACCGTTTTTCATGGCTTCGATGACACGTGCAGAGTCTATGACAGTCACCTGAATGCCCACGGCAGGATGCAGTTTCTTGAACTGGCCGAGGAGTGGCGGGAGGATGTATTCCCCCGGTATCGTGCTGGCGGCGATGACCAGGTTTCCGCTTACGGTCTCCTTGAGTTTTCCCAACTCATCCACGAGGGCTTGATGCTCGGTGTCGACAATGTTCGCGAATGCCAGCAGCCGCTTGCCTGCCTCGGTCATCATGAGGGTTTTTTGCTTCCGGTCGATAAGCTGCACGCCCAGGTCCTGCTCCAGTTTTTGGATTTGAAACGATACGGCTGGTTGGCTGATGGACAGTTTCTTGGCGACTTCGGAAAAGCTCCCTGTCTTGATCACTTCCAGGTACGTCTTCAGATAATCCAAATTCATCGATTGCTCCTTTTATATAAGAGAAATCAATATTGACCATAAAAAATCCTTATGATAAGATTCTTTGAGTCAAGTCTATGCCACAGAAAGAGAAATTGGTAGTGAAGGGGACTTCCATGCATTTTTTCTCCCGGTTTTTGACATCCCGCTGGGGACCGATTATCACAGGTCTCATCGTCGGCATCCTTGCGCCCTTACTGGTAAAGTTCGGAAATCCGGGCAACATGGGAATCTGCGTCGTCTGTTTCGGCCGCGACATCGCCGGCGCCTTGGGGCTCCATAGAGCAGGAGCAGTGCAATACATCCGCCCCGAGATAATCGGTTTGGTCCTGGGCGCGTTTGTCGCAGCCCTCCTGTCCCGCGAGTTCAAGCCGCGTACGGGTTCGGCGCCGCTCGTGCGATTCCTGCTGGGCATGTTGGCCACCTTCGGCGCCCTGGTGTTCCTCGGCTGTCCGTGGCGGGCCTACCTGCGCCTGGCAGGCGGAGACTGGAACGCGATCTTCGGCATACTCGGTCTGGTGGCCGGCATCGTGCTGGGCATCGTGTTCCTGCGCGGAGGCTACAGCCTGGGCCGGAGTCATCCGGCGCCCAAAGCCTTGGGCTGGGTCATGCCCGCCATCATGGTGACGCTGCTCGCTCTCCTGATCCTCGCCCCGCAGTTCGGCCGGGATGCCGAAGGCAAACCGATAGGACCCATCTTTTTCTCCGCAACTGGGCCCGGCAGTCAGCACGCGCCGCTGCTCATTTCCCTGGCAGCGGGTCTACTGATCGGTTTCCTGGCTCAACGAAGCCGTTTCTGCACCATCGGTGCCGTGCGTGACGCCATCTTGCTTCGCGATTCGCGCCTGCTTTCAGGCGTCGTGGCCCTGATCGTTTCCGCCTTCGCGGCCAATCTGGCTCTGGGCCAGTTTCATCCCGGTTTCGAGAACCAGCCGATAGCCCATACCGATGGCTTGTGGAATTTCGGCGGCATGGCATTGGCGGGCTTGGCCTTCACGCTCGCAGGCGGTTGCCCCGGGCGGCAGCTCTTCCTGGCAGGTGAAGGCGACGCCGACTCTGGCCTGTTCTTCGTCGGAATGCTGGTCGGCGCCGGTTTTGCCCATACCTACGGCATAGCCAGTTCAGCCGCCGGCACCGGTCCTTGGGGACCTTTGGCGGTGATCGCGGGATTGCTGGTCTGTGTCCTTTTCGGCCTTACGATGCGCGAGTCCGAGGTATAGGAGCTGAGCATGAACGATACAACGACCGTGGATGCCCGCGGGCTTTCCTGCCCGCAACCGGCTCTGCTGGTCCGACAGGCACTCCAGAAGCTGGGCAAGGGAAGTCTGGAAGTGCTGGTGGATTCCGGGACCGCCCGCGAGAACGTTTCCCGTCTGGCCAAGAAGGCCGGCTGGACGGTGACGCTGGAAGAGCAATCTGAAGGTAACTTCAAGATTACGCTGGATAAATGATCTACCTGGACAACGCCGCAACGTCCTGGCCCAAGCCCAGGGAAGTCATGAAGGCGATGATCGGCGCTTTGGAACACGCCGGGGGCAACCCCGGCCGTTCCGGACACCGCCTGTCCATTGCCGCGGCTCGGGTTATCTATGACACCAGGGAAGGGATCGCCGGGTTATTCGGCTGTGCGGACCCGCTCCGGGTGGTTTTTACCGGTAACGCCACTCACGCGCTCAATCTGGCTCTCAGGGGAATACTGAAACCGGGCGACCGTGTCGTCGCAGGTTCCATGGAACACAATGCCTCCATGCGGCCGCTGCGGTGCCTAGAAAAACAGGGTGTCATCGTGAACCTGGCAGAGTGCGATGCGGATGGCAGCCTGGACGCCGGGAGTCTTGGTGCCGCGATCACTCCCGACACGAAACTGGTCGTCCTGAACCATGCCAGCAACGTGACGGGGACGCTGCTGCCCATCGCCGAACTGGCCGCCATCGCCCATCGGGCGGGGGCGCTGGTCCTCGTGGACGCCGCCCAGACGGCAGGGGCGTTGCCGATCGATATCCAGGCGATGGGCATCGACCTGCTGGCTTTTGCCGGGCACAAGGAATTGCTGGGACCCATGGGTATCGGCGGACTTATCATCGCCGAAAGTGTCGATGCTTCGCGGATGGAACCTCTGATCCGTGGCGGGACGGGGAGTCGCTCCGAATCCGAAGAGCAACCGGAAGACCTGCCCGACAGGTTCGAAAGCGGTACGCCCAATCTGGCGGGTATTGCCGGCCTGGGCGCGGGCTTGCGTTGGCTCAAAGAAAGGGGTATCGAAGAAACCAGGGCGCACATGAAAAAAATCAGTTCCCGATTGATCGATGGCTTGTCCACGCTTCCGGGGCTCAATATCTACGGGACGCTTGACCCGGAACGCTCTATGGCAGTGATATCCTTCACCGTTTCAGGCAAGCGCGTCTCGGAGATAGGGTTCAGGCTGGATGAGGAATTCGGCATCATGTCGAGGGTCGGCTTGCACTGCGCTCCCATGGCGCATCGGACAATCGGGTCCTTCCCCGAAGGAACCGTAAGGTTTGCACCCGGAGTTTTCACGACGGACCGCGATATCCAGAAAGCGCTCAAAGCGGTCATCCGGATTGTACGGTCATGAAACAATACGGGGTAGTCTTGTTCCACACGACCTCGGCGGTTTTGCGTACGGAGAAGCTGCTAAGAAAAGAGGGATTCGCCATCAAGCTCATCCCGACGCCCAGGCAGTTCTCGAGCGACTGCGGTATCGCCCTTCGCTTCGACTGGAACTGTCAAGAGCGGATAGGGTCGATCCTGGGTGAGGCAAGAATCGCATTCGACGCACTGCATTTCCTGGACACGATGACGGCGTAGGAATACGGCTCATTTTTTCGAATGAGCATTTCATCTTCGTGCACAGGATGCCCGGGTATACTGAGCCCAGGAAATCGGACAGATTGGGAGGCACGAATAAGGTGGACGTTCCCTTCTTGATGAAGACAAGGAGCACCTGAACGTCGCAATGCAGTTGCAGACTGGCGACATGCCAGAGCATGTCGCGCTGCTATCGTTGGTCTTGGCATGTGCCTTCATGATTCAGTATATTTGCCTTGACGCATCGGACAGCCGAATATAATCCGGGTGACGCACGCTCCCCTTTGACTCGTTTCAACCCTGATGCTAGGATTGTCGTCATGCATGCAAAAACCGCGGTTCGTCTGTTCGTTGCGCTCCTTTTGACGACGGGTGCGGCTTCGGCGCAGGATTGGGCGGTCTCCCTTCCCGGAACGCTCGACCGGATGGCGAGCTCCTACTACCTTCCCACCGTCAACGCGGCCTTCGGGACATTCACCTTCGCATACACCGAACTGTCGAGTCCCTTTTCTCGCTGGTTCGAAGAGCGGCTCGCCGATGCCGCGGCCAGGAGCCGCAACGTCAAGCTCTTCAACAAGGCCGCCGCCGCCGCGATGGATCCGGCATTCAGGGCCGTCTACGCGGATCTCTTCGCGTCGAACGAGGTCGGAGCCCTCCTCCACGGGCGATATTATGAAGAAAACGATGGTGTCCGCGTCCGGATCGAGCTCACCGGGCTCTCTGACGGCATCCTCATCGGCACGGCCGAATTCCGGATACCGAAGCGCGATATCCCCGCCGGTCTTCCGGTAGACCCGGGAAAAGCCGCCGAAGCTGCGGCTGCGAGCCTCGCTTCCATCGTTTCAGCGGGTGCCTCTGGCGGATCTTTCGACAAGCGACTCGGCGTTTCCGCAAGCACCGACCGGGGGGCCGGCGCAGTCTATCGCGAGGGCGAGGCGATGTCCGTACTTGTCACGGTGAGCGCGGACGCCTACCTCAAGGTCTACCACGTCGACGTCAAGGGCGCCGTCCAGCTCATCTGGCCGAACCGCTTCGGCGGCGGTCAGGGTCTGGTTCGCGCGGGGGCCGCCGTGCGTATTCCGGGCGAGGGGGCGCCCTTCGAATTCCGGATGACGCCGCCCTACGGCACGGAGTTCATCAAGGTGATCGCCTCGACCGCGCCCTTTGCCGGGAAGGAAGGCGACTTCGCCGATCTCCGCGAAGGGGCGAGCGACAACGCCCGGGCGGCCATAACGAGAGGGCTCTCGGTAGTAGGCACCGGAGCCAATGCTTCGACGGCAGGCGTTGCGGGGCCGGCTTCCATGGCCGAAGCCACTGCCAGCTATGTCATCATGGAAGCCCGGCCATGACGGCCACGGTGGATGCGTGATGGACCGGTCGCAGGGTGCGGATACGCGGGCGAACGCGAAGCGCGGGAATCGGACCCGGCGGCCGACGGTGCATGCGGCGGGCAGGGTGTCGTACGCCATCAGGAAACTCATCGAAGGAACCTTCGGGCGGCTGCTCCTGTCCTTCGCCTTGGTGATGGGACTCGTCATCCTCGTTTTCGGCCTCGTATTCGCTTTCATCGGCGCGGGCACGGGGTTCAAGGATCCCTTCTGGTTTTCCTTCCTTTCGCTCCTCGGTCCGGACGCGCTGTTCACGGTCGATGAAACCGCAACGCCCACGAGGACTGTCGCCGCGATTCTCGTGGCCTTCGGCATCGTCGCGTTCAACGGCATCATCGTGGCCATCGTCGTATCGCGGCTCCAGCGCGAATTCGAAGCCATCCATGAAGGGCGGGGGAGGATTTTTGAACGCGGCCACGTCGTCCTGCTCGGGTGGACGGATTCGACGCCGGCCTTGCTGCGCGGGCTCGACGACTGGTGCGTCACGGAGGGCCGGAAGCTCCTCGTCGTGACGACGGCCGACGAGGCAAGCGAGGACCTGGTGCGATCCCTGCCGCGATTCCGGAAGCTGGCCGTAACCCACCGTCGCGGGCTCCCGCAGGGCGAAGGAATCCTCGAGACGGTGGCCGCCGGCGATGCATCCTGCATCATCATCCAGTATGACAAGTTTTCCCCGGCGGAAATCGAGGATCCCGCCGATGACGCGGTGCGGGATGCCTCCGTGGCTACCGCCTACATCGCCGCCCGGGCCGAGCTCGGGGAGAGTCTGCCGCCCTGCGTCGTGTCCATGCGAGGCCCGGGAAGGATGCGGGACCTCGAACCTTTCCTCGATCCGGGCACCCGAATGTTCGACGAGGACAGGTTCGTGGGCGCCTATATCGCGACGCTGTGCATCGAGCCGCTAGTCTACGCGGCCCTCGACGAGATGCTTTCCTTCCGCGGTTGCGAACTGCACTTCAGGGATGCCCGCGAAGATGTCGGCCTGGAATTCCGGGAGCTTCAGGCGCGCTACGATCTCGCCCTGCCGGTCGGCATTTTGCGTCGGGGACTGCTTTCCCTCGTCCCCGACCCGTGCGAACGGATAGGGACCGGGGATACCGTGGTGTTCATCGCCGAGAATGACAAGGCCTGCCTCCGACCGGATCATGGTGCCCCCGGACAGGAACTGCCTTCGTCCGATGCACTCCGGCTGGAGTTCATTCCGGCCTCGAGCGTGCGCGGTCGGCGGGAATTGCTCGTGGTAGGCAGGAACCGCCTCCTTCCGCATATCCTGGAAGAATTCCATCGGGCAGGCATCGGGGTCCGCGCCATCCCCGCGCCCGGGATGGATACGGATGACGACGACAGGGAAATGGACTACGATTGGGCATCCGTGGACGATTTGGCAGGATTCGAGCGCATCCTGCTGCTGGCTGACGATACCGGGCGGGATCGCGCCCAGACCGACGCGGAAACGGTTTTCAGGACGCTTTCCCTCATGCGGTACCGCGATTCGACCGGCGCAGGATTCGCCATTGCCGCCGAGTTCCTCGATCCGGTTACCGAGGGGGCCATGAGCCTTCTCCCGGGAACTGGTTTCACCTGGATAGTCGGGACTCAGGTCAGCTCCGAACTCCTGGCAATGGCAGCGATACACCGTGGCTATCTTGACGCGTTCGACGACCTGCTCTCCGAAAGCGGTACGAGGATATTGACGGGTACCCTGCACCGGAACGACGCCACTCGAAGACTGACATTCGGCGAGGCGGTTTTCCTGCTCGGCAGGGAAAACCGGATCGTGCCGATCGGCATTTTCGAGGATGGACGATTCATCCTCAATCCGAACCGCTCGACACCTCTCGAGGACGGAGCGGAAATCGCCGTGATCGCGCCGTTCGACCTGGCTTGACCTCAGGCGGGCAACGATCCGGCAAAAGGGAAGCCGGGATTTTGCCATCATCCTCCGGAGCGAGGACGGTTGCGGGTCATGCCACGGGGAGCCATGATTCATGAGCCAATTTAAATAGATTACTTCTGATATTGGCTTTGCGATTATCGCCAGAATACTGGCGCTCATGGTTCTTGACATTTGGATGAACCGTTGCGCACATCGCGCATCAAAAAGGTAGCTCTTTCAGGATACATCTATATTTTGAAAGAGCCTCTCATGATTGTCGGTTCAGGATCCCGGTTCAGGGGACCCAGCCTGCCAGCGAGCGATCGAATAAGGTAAAGGAACGTCAGCATGGATCGTCTGCCTCTTTCGAAAAAGCTCTCGTATGCCACCGGAGGGCTCGCGCTCAACTACGCGAACCTCCTCATAAGCCAATGGCTGCTCAGGCTCTACTCGCCCGACAAGGAGCATGCCCTCGTGCCGGTCGGCCTGTTCTCCCTGATCTTCCTTTCGGGGCGGATCATGGACGGGATCACGGATCCGCTCGTCGGGTACATCAGCGACCATACGAGGACCAGGTTCGGGCGGCGCATCCCGTACGTGGCGGGCGCGATACTGCCAACCGCCCTCGTTTCCTGCCTCATGTGGATGCCGCCGTTCGCGGGCGGCCTGAATCCACTGAATGCCGTGTATCTCCTCGTCTGCGTCCAGCTTTTCTTCATCTTCTGGACCCTGCTCGCGAATCCCTACCTGAGCCTGATCCCGCAGCTCTCAGGCGATCCGAAGGACCGCGTCGACATCACCACGTTCCAGGCCGTCTTCATCATGTTCGGGACCTTCCTCTCGGCGTTCATCGGCAACATCAAGGCCAGCTTCGGCTGGGCGGGTCTCGGCGTATCCGTGGGTCTCGTCACCCTGGTCTCCTTCCTGCCGACCCTGTTCATGATCCGCGAACCCTCGTCGCGGGAACTGCCCACGGAAGGAAAGGCGCTCAACCCCCTGCGGATGGCCGGCAACATCGCATCCACCTTCCGTAACACGCCATTCATATTCCTCCTGGCTTCCACCTCGCTGTTCTGGTTCTCGCTCAACCTCGCCATCATTTTGGTTCCCTTCTGGATGCAGTATGTCGTCCACATGGGAGATGACGCGGTCGTGCTCGCGATGCTCCCCTTCCTCGTTTCGAACATCCTCTTCTTTTTCGTTTTCAACGCCCTCGCCAAGAAGGCGGGCAAGTTCCCCGTATTCATGATCACGCTCGCGGGGTCGGCCGTGGCCGTTCTCGCGCTCTTCCTGGTCAGAGAAGGAGAGGGCGCTCTCCTCTCCACGCAGATCGCCATGGCCATCTACGGCATCCCGACCGCGGGGTTCCAGATGCTTCCGAACGCGCTGCTCGCCGACGTGGTCGACAGGGATGAAACGATATCGGGTCAGCGCCGCGAAGCGCTCTACTTCGGGCTCCAGGCCGTCTTCCAGAAAGTGGCCATCGGGTTTTCGATCACGGCAGCGGGTTTTCTCATGTACTGGGGCGGCGACGCGCTACCCACGGTGGCCGGCCTCAAGTTCATCGTCGTCACGGCCTCGGTGGCCGCCGCGCTCGCCACGATGGCATTTTCGTTCTACGCGATACGGGAGAAGACATGAGCTTGCGGCCCCGTCCCGCGTGGCCTTCATGATTTCTTCGCGCAGGCCTCTCGCGTACGAGCGGCCCGTCGAGCTCAGGTTGAACGGCGGGCGGCTCGTGACCCTCATGTGCACGCCATTCGACCTCGACGAACTGGGCGTGGGTCATCTCCTCGCGATGGGTATCCTGCGCGACCGGAGCGAACTCGCGTCCATCTACGTGTGCCCGGATCTTGGCTACGTCGATATCGAGATGGCGGGCGTCCCCCGGGCGGATACCGGCTCGCTTCATGCCGTCGTCGCTTCGGGCTGCGGTTCGGAAGGGGATATCTTCCCCGACCTTTCCGCCATTTCCGCGGTGCGGACGGATTTTTCCATCGCTCTGGATGTCCTGGCCGGATTCGCCCGCGCGATGTACGAAAGCGCAAGCATGTATCGCGCGACGGGAGGCGTGCACTGCGCGTCCCTGGTCCTGGGGGATGGTTCGCGCGGACGCCAGGTGATCCGCGAGGACGTCGGGCGGCACAATGCCGTGGACAAGGTGCTTGGCCGCGCCTTCCTCGACGGGGCGGCCTTTGGCGGGACCTGCATCCTCACGAGCGGCCGGATCGCCGCCGACATGGCGCTCAAGGCCGCCGCGGCCGGCGTACCGGTTCTTGCCACGAGGAGCATACCGACGTCGGCAGCCTATGAGATCGCCTCGAAGCTCGGGATCACGCTCGTGGGAAGGCTCGGATCGTCCGAACCTTCGGTATATACCTGGCCGGAACGCATCGCGCCCGGGGGCGTGATCGCGTGAGGGAATTTGCGGAACGACGCGGCAGCGTCATGCACATTTCTCAAGGAGGAAACGATGTTCGGAAGGATCGGACCCACGGAACTCATCCTGATTCTCGTGATCGCGCTCGTCATCTTCGGCCCGAAGAAACTGCCTGAGATCGGCAAGGCGCTCGGCGAGGCGCTTCGCCAGTTCAGGAAGCAGGCGGAACGCGTCACGGACGACGCGGACGAGCGGCCGGACGCATCGGCGCATCCACCGGCTGGCGGGAGTCATGAGGGCAGGGACAGGAACGACGCGGACGGCGGGGCATCCTGAGCCTCGCGGTCATGCGTCATGCGGGGTTCGGGGGGATGGCGGTCCGCGGTTTCCCGTCCGCGTGGAGTTGACGGATCATGGATGACACGCGCATGGATTTCGTGGGGCATCTCTCCGAGCTGAGGAAGCGCCTGCTGGTTTCCCTGGCCGCGTTCCTCGTCGCCGGCGCTGCGGTCTTTCCGTTCGCGGGAGGGCTGGCCGAGTTCGCATCCAGCCCGGCGAAGGGCGTCAGGCTGGTCTACCTCTCGCCGCCCGAGCTCTTCATGTCGTACGTCGAACTGGCGCTCGCCGCCGGACTAGTCCTGTCCATGCCGGTGATCCTTTTCGAAGCCTGGCGCTTCGTGAAGCCCGCGCTCGACCGCCGCGAACGGCGGGCGGTGCTGTCAGCCGTTGTCGCCGGGGCTGTCCTCTTCGCATCGGGAGCGGCCTTCGCGTTCCTGGCGGTCGTCCCGCTCACCGTTCGCTTTTTCCTCTCTTTTTCCGCTCCCGGGATCGAGGCAATGTATTCCATCGCCGAGTACCTGGATTTCGTGACCGGTATCGTCATCGCCTTCGGCATCGCGTTCGAGTTGCCGGTCGTGGCTTGGACCCTCGGTTCGCTCAGGCTGGTCGACTCGCTCGCGTTCGCGAAGGCCCGAGGTCCGGCGGTGCTCGTCATCTTCATCGTCGCGGCGATCCTTACGCCGCCTGACGTGGTTTCGCAGCTGCTCCTCGCCCTGCCGCTCGTGGGCCTGTACGAAGTCTCAGCCGTCCTGCTCCGTGTCCAGGAAGCCGGCCGGGTCCGGCGGACCCGACGGCTCGGACCGGCCGGGTCGCCGCAGGTTCCTGGCGTTTCCGGGTGACGACCGGGAAACCATCAGAACGAAGCCAAGAGGACGATGGAACAAGCCTTCACCACGTAATCTCCCTCGATGGTCGCCGCGGCCTCCACCGGCCACGCGTTGTCTGATACGGATTCGGCCCAGTATGCCGTGTCGGCGAGCCGTTTCCACACAGTCCCGCGATCCGGCACCCCGAGCAGGAAGCGCCGCTCGTCGTACGACATGTTGACGAGGACGAGATAATCCCGGTCGCCCACGGCGCTCCCGTCGATTCGGAGCATGAAAGCGATATCCTCGCGGGATTCGTAGTCTGCATGGCCGTCCGGTTTCGAGTATGCCATGCCCATGTCGTAGTTACCCTGTCTGAGAGCGCGGCTGGACGCCCGCAGGCGGATCATGGAGCGGGCGAAGAGGAAAAGCGTGTCGATCCCGTCGGGCTTGGAGTCGACGCCCAGGTTGTCATGGTAGGGCGCTCCTGGGAAACCCGTCGGAACCCGCTGCGGAGCGTCGGTGGCGATCATGTCGTAGTTGTTCCACGTGGCGACGGAGTCCAGGTTGTAGGGATTATTGTTGCCATTCTGCGTCCGACCGAACTCGTCGCCGTAGACGGTCATGGGGACCCCCCGGCTCAGGAACTGGAACGCGAGGAAATTGCGGATGCGCTGCCTTCTGAACGCTTCGACGTCCGGGCATCCGGAGGCCGGCGGGACCCACGCTGAATCCCACGATTCGTTTTCGGAGGCGCCGCCGTCAGAGGGTCCGAACGGCCACGGGCCATCGTTTCGCCGTGCGTTGTACGACACGAGATCGGCCAGCGTGAAACCGTCATGGGCGGTGATGAAGTTCACCGAGCGTTCGGGGCCGCCCTGGTCCTGGAAGTGGAGCCAGTCCCCGTGGAGGGCGTCGGCGGGCGAGATCGGGCCGTCCGTGGATCCCTTCATGAAGCGTCGGACCGTGTCGCGGTAGCGTCCATTCCACTCGGCCCAGCGATCGGGGAAATTCCCCACCTGGTAGCCGCCCCCGGCGGTATCCCACGCCTCGGCGATGACTTCAGCGTCGCGCGACTGCGCCAGGTCCGCGATGCTGACGAGGATGTCCGCCCTCGGATCGAAACCGAACGACCTGGCCTGCACGCGGCCGAGCGCGGGCGCGAGGTCGAAGCGGTACCCGTCGACGCCCATTTCGTCGAGCCAGTATGTCAGCGAATCGAGGATCAGGTTCCTGACCGGGCCTGAGCCCGCGTTCAGGTTGTTACCGCAGCCCGTGCTCTCCCAGTATGACGTCGGATCCCCGGGCACGAGCGCGTAGTAAGCCGCATTGTCGAGGCCCCGGAAGGAGAGTATTTCCGCGCTCATCCGGGTCGAGTCCCAGATGCCGCCTTCTCCCGTATGGTTGAATACCACGTCGAGGTAGACCTCGATCCCGCATTCATGGAAGGCGCGGACCATGGACTTGAATTCGCGCGTCGGTCCGCCCGCGGACCTGTCCGATGAAAACCGCCGGTCCGGCGCGAAATAGCCGTACGTCATGTATCCCCAGAAATTCCCGCCCGGACGATCGTCGGGGTTGTCGTCGTTGGCCGATTCGTGGACCGGGAGGAATTCGATCGCCGTGTACCCGAGGGCCTGGAGGTATGGCGCCATGAGCCCGGCGCCCGCGTACGTACCCCTCTGGCTTTTCGGCACGTCGGGCACCGAACCGAAACCGGGCACGCGGGCCAGGATCTTCGAAAGCCGCGAGGCCGAAGGGTGCGCGGTGAGCCCGCGCACATGGGCTTCGTAGATGATGGAATCCTCCGCGGCCAGCTTCGGCTTGGCGCCGAAGGACGTGGTATCCGAGACGACGACCGATTTCGGGGCTCGCTTCCCGGTATCCACGTTCCGCCTGTCCAAGGGAACCCCGCCGGCGAGGGTTCCACCGTAGATCTGGGCGTGCGAGACGTTGCGCCCCCCGGTCCCGTACATCCCCGCGTCGTCGCCGAGGGCAAGGATCCCGGGGGTGACACGATCGTGCGAGAGTTCGCGGGCATAGGGATCGAAGAGCAGCTTGTTTGGGTTGAATCGGTTTCCCGCCCCGTCGACGTCGGCGACGAAGCCCGTCCCGCTGTTGCCCCTGCGCCATCCCGGATCGAAACGCCAGTTGGGTCCCCATGCGCGGAAACCGTAGAGAGCGCCGGCGCCGACGCCGGAAACATGAGCCCTGAAGATTCCGTCCGGACCCTTCGCCATGAAGTAATCCCTCGCCGCGTCGCTCCCGATGGCCTCGTCGTACAGTTCGAGGACGAGCGCTTCCGCGGTACCGGAATACACGGCGAAGCGGCATGAGCCGTCGTCGCCGGTCAGCGCGCCGAGCGGCCATGTGGCTGCTGTCCAGGACCCCTCGTTGACGGGCGCATAACGTCCCGTGACGGGATGTTTCGATCCGATACGGTCGCTCATGATACTCTCCCCGCCGGCACAATCCGGCATTGCGACGGGCGCGGCGTTGCGGCTGTGCCCTGCACTACAGTATATTGTATGGCGAAACCTTTCGCGATGCCGCAACGCCCCATTTTTCGGTGCCCGGCAGGATGACGCCATGACATGTTTCGACGCTGCATCCGCCCGCCGGTGGCGTGAGAGGCGGACAGGCGCGCGACGAACGGAGGGAACCGACGTGGTGAACTTGCCGATTGCCGGTACAGGCGGATCATATGTCGTGAACCCGGGCAAGATCGTCGGGCTCGGGCTCAATTACCGCGACCATGTCGCCGAGAGCCTTTCCGTGCTGGCCCGCGGCAACACGGATATACCGGCGGAACCGGTCCTTTTCGCCAAGACGCCGAACGTGCTCGTCGGCCCGGGCGAACCGATCGTCATCCCTTCCTCATTCCTGTCGGCCGCGGGGATCGCGGCTCCACGAACGGATTACGAAGCCGAGCTTGCGGTGATCATCGGGCGCCGCTGCCGGCGGGTGTCGGCCCGGGACGCTCTTTCCTTCGTTTTCGGGTATTCCTGTTTCAACGACGTGAGCCAGCGGAACATCCAGAACAGCGAGCGCGGAGGGTGGTGGAAGGGCAAGAGCTTCGACAGTTTCGGCCCGATCGGGCCGGTCGTCGTCCCCGCCGGATCGATGGGGGATCCGCAGTCCCTGGCGATCGAGTGCCGCCTGAACGGCCGCGTCGTCCAGTCGGCCTCCACGGGCTCCATGATATTCGGCGTCGCCGAGACCATCGCCTACGTGTCGTCCGTCCTCACGCTCGAGGCCGGGGACCTGATCATCACCGGCACCCCGGCCGGAGTCGGGCCGCTTTTGCCGGGCGACGTGGTGGAAGTGGAAATCGGGGGAATCGGCATACTGCGCAACCCCGTGACTGAGGAATGAGTCGCCAGTTTATATCCCGAATGAGACCGGCAAAGCATGCCAGGCCATGGATCCGGAAAGTCGCCGGAATCCATGTTGCCATGAAGTATGTGGGATTCTCCCGGAAGGTCGCCCGGCCGGAGTGCAAACGGCGGACGTCTTGATCCGTCATCGGCCTGGGGGCATACTTCGGGACATGTACTTCAACGAACTCGTGGCGGCCTATGACCGCGAACGGCGCGAACGCAACATCTTCCATGACCTCATGCACTACCGAGTGCGCGAAGTCCTCCTCGTCGCGAGCCTTTACGATTCATTCATCCTCGAGAGCGACGGCGCCCTCTCCGAGCAGATCTACGGGGAGTACTACAAGCTCAACCTTACCGCCGCGCCCCGCGTGACCTGCGCCTACACGCCGGAATCTGCCGTCGACGTCTTCCGGGCCGGATCGTACGACATCGTGATCCTGATGGCCGGGCTGGATTTCGACATTCCGCTCTCGCTCGCCCGTGAGATGAAGTCGGCCCGGCCCGACGTGACGATCCTCCTCCTCGCCATGAACAACTCGAGCCTGCTCGGGCTGGACATGGAACGACCGGAACTGCCCTCGGTGGACCGCGTGTTCGTGTGGAACGGCTATTCCAAGCTGTTCGTGGGGATGGTCAAGTACGTCGAGGACCTGCGCAACGTGGACGCCGACACCTGCACCGGACTCGTGCGCGTCATCCTTCTCGTGGAGGATTCCGTCAGGTACTATTCGCGCTACCTGCCCGTCCTCTACTCGGTCGTGATGAAGCAGACGCAGACGCTCATCGAGGAGGAGCGTCAGGTCGAGATGAACAAGGTACTCCGCATGCGCGGACGGCCGAAAGTGCTGCTGGCGACCGACTACGATCGGGCCGTCGAACTCTTCGAGCGCTATGAGCCATACATCCTCACCGTGATCTCGGACATCTCGTACCCCCGGTCGGGCTGCCAGGATCCGGAAGCCGGCTTCGAATTCCTCGAGCTCGTGAAATCGCGGAAGGCGGACGTTCCGGTGCTCATCCAGTCGAGCGATCCATCGAACCGGGAACGGGCCTTCGCCATGGGCGCCGCCTTCGTGGACAAGGATTCCAACACCCTGGCCCACGAACTCTCGACTTTCTTCCGCGACCACCTCGGGTTCGGCCCTTTCATCTTCAGGAGCCCCGAAGGCGCCGAGCTCGCCCGGGCCAGGAACATGGATGAATTCGAGATGCTTCTCGAACAGGCGCCGCTCGAGTGCGTCCTGCATCACGCGGAGCGCAACCACTTTTCCGCCTGGCTCCTGGCGCGCGGCGAGATACGCTTCGCGCGCGTCATGCGAAGCTACCGGACGGAGGACTTCGGTGGCGCCTCGGAAATGCGCGATTTCATCCTGCGCATCATCGACGATGTGCGTAAAGCGAAGAACCACGGCGTCATCCCCAATTTCGACGAGTCGCTCTGCGGCGACTCGAACTGCATGGTCAGGCTGGCTTCGGGTTCAGTCGGAGGGAAGGGGCGGGGCATCGTCTTCATAAAGAGCCTCATCGACAATGCCGCTTTTCCAGCCTACTTCGGCGACATGGAAATCAAGATACCGTTCACGGCCTTCGTCGGCATCGACGAATTCGAGCGCTTTCTCGAGTCCAACGCGCTGTGGGTGTTCGCGCAGACCGAGCGCGACCAGGAGCGGGTGAAAAAACGCTTTCTCGAAGCCCCCCTGACGCGCTCGCTGAGCGGGCAGCTCGAACAGCTCATCTCCGTCACGCAGGCGCCCCTCGCGGTCCGGTCCTCGGGTCTGTTCGAGGACATGCTGATGGTTCCCTTCTCGGGGATCTACGACACCTATATCATCCCCAACGCGCATCCCGATCCCGCGGTCCGGCTCGCCCAGCTCTGCGATGCAATACGGCTCACCTACGCGAGCCTCTTCTCGGAGTCCGCGAGGAACTACTTCGAAGCCGCGAGCTACAAGATTGAGGAAGAGCGCATGGCGATCGTGATCCAGGAAGTGGTGGGCGCACGTGTCGGAAACCTCTTCTATCCCCACATTTCCGGGACCGCGCAGTCGCACAACTACTATCCAGTGGCCTATCTCAAGCCCGACGACGGGCTCTGCGTGTCCGCGATCGGGCTCGGAAGCTACGTCGTGGAGGGCGGCGAAGCCTTCCGTTTCAGCCCGAGCTACCCCAGGCTCGACGTCGTGTCGCCCGAGCACCAGCTGTCGGGTTCCCAACGCTGGTTCTACGCCCTCGACCTTTCCAGGGTGGATGTCGAACTCGCACGGGGAGAGGATGCCACCCTGTCGGCGCTCGACATTTCCGTAGCGGAGTCGAACGCCAGCTTCCCCCTCCTCGCGAGCACCTACGACATGGAGGACGGGCGCATCGTCCCCGGGATCTCCGCACGGGGATCGCGCATCGTCAACTTCGCCAACATCCTCAAGTTCGACGCCCTGCCGTTCGCGGAAGCGATCGAGACCGTGCTCCAGGTGGGATCCAAGTCCATGGGCATACCCGTCGAGATAGAATACGCGGTGAACCTGGCGGAACCTTCAGGCCGGCCGACGCTCTACCTCCTTCAGATCAAACCCCTGCTCCAGATCTCGGACAAGGTGGACGTGGACCTCTCAGGCATCCACCCGGGCGACTGCCTGCTCCTCACCGAGCTCAGCATGGGCAACGGCCGCGACGACACGATCTCGGATATCGTGTTCATCCGGCCGGGGACTTTCGACAGGGAACGGACGCTCGACATCGCGGAAGAAATAGGCTTGATCAACGCGTCGATCAAGGCCGAAGGCCGGCGCTACATCCTGATCGGCTTCGGCCGCTGGGGCACCCGCGACCGCAGGCTCGGGATACCGGTATCCTTCAACCAGATTTCCGCAGTCCGTGCCATCGTCGAGGCGGACCTCGAGGATTTCAGGGTCGAAAGTTCGCTTGGCAGCCATTTCTTCCATAATGTCACCGCGATGAACATCGGATACTTTTCGATACCATGGCACTCGCCGACCGCGTTCGTGGATTGGAATTGGCTCGGGTCGTCGAAAACCTTCCGGGAAACCGCCCATTGCGTCCACTTGAGGCTGGATTCGCCGGTTTCCATACTCATGGACGGCAGGAAGGGAAGGGCCGCGATCCTAAAACCCGGAGCTGCATTGACCGGCTCGGGAAAAAATGACAATATCGCCTGCGAAGAAAGCTGAGGCGGCCGGGAACGACGACCGATGCGCGCATGAACCGTCGGTCTCTCCCGGCTTTATTCGCGTCCATGTCGAAGAGCCATACAAAGAACGGAGTATCGCGATGGATATCAAGGCCATGGTAAGGACACTGCACCCCCTCGAAGTCAAGGTACTCAACCATTACAAGCCAGGCACGGAACTTTCGGCCGAACGCCTCGTGAAGGAACTCGGCTACATCGAGGGACAGGCCAACCAGGCGCTCAACTGGCTCTGCGGCAAGGAACTTGCAGTGGAATCCGGCCGCGTTTCGAAGACCGTATACGAACTGACACCCCTGGGCAAGGAATGGTTTGAGACCGGTACGCCCGATGAACGGATCCTCCGGCACCTTTCGGAGAAAGGGGCTGCCCGCCTCCCCGACCTGGCGCAAGCACTGGCCATCCCGCCCAAGGATGTCGGTTCCGCATTCGGGATCCTGTCCAGGGAAGGCGCGCTTTCGATGGATTCCGGGAAGCGGGCCGTCCTCGATACCGGATGGTTCGAGGCCGCGCACTCAGGCAAAGAGAAGCCGCGGATCGTCCTGGTCCGGGACCTGGTCACGAGGGCAGCCGGTGAAAAAGGCGGTATCCTCGAGGAAGCAGGACTATCCGCCGCGGAAAGAACCGCCATGGGCGGCATCGCGAAAAAACGCGGATCGGGCGACGCAGCCTTCCGAATTTCCGATCGCGAAACCGTCATGTTCACTCTGGCCGCCGGATGCGCGGAAGCCGTCGCGGCGCTTTCCGACGCCGGGATCACGGGCGGTGAGATCGGCGCGGTCACCCAGGACATCCTCGAAAAAGGTTCGTGGAAGGATTCCGCGTTCAGACCGTACAACGTGAAAGGGAAGCCCGCCCGGCTCGAGCTGGGCAGGCGGAATCCCTACGTGGAGTTCCTCGATTCGGTCAAGGACAAGCTCGCTTCCCTCGGTTTCGAGGAATTCGACGGCTCCCTCGTCGAAACGGAGTTCTGGAACTGCGACGCTCTCTTCATGCCCCAGTTTCATTCCGCCCGCGACATCCACGATGTCTACTACCTCGCGGAACCGGAACGGGCCAGATTCATCGAGCAACCGCATCTCGACGCCGTGGCGGGAACCCACGAAAACGGCGGCTCCACGCAGAGCCGCGGATGGCGTTACTCCTTCGACCGCGACTTCACCCGGCGCCTCATCCTGCGGAGCCAGGGCACGGTGCTCTCGGCCCGGCAGCTTCCCACGGCGCAGGTGCCCGGGAAGTACTTCGGCATCGCCCGCTGTTTCCGCTACGACCGCGTCGACGCCACCCACCTGTCCGACTTCTACCAGACCGAGGGCATCGTACTCGGAGAGGACGTGAACCTCCGGACCTTGCTCGGCTTTCTCAGGATGTTCGCGACCGAGGTCGCGGGCGCGAAGGAAGTCAAGTACGTTCCAGGTTACTTTCCATTCACGGAACCATCGGTCGAGGTCCACATTAAGCACCCCGTGCTCGGCTGGTTCGAGCTCGGCGGGGCGGGGATCTTCCGGCCGGAAGTCACCGAACCGCTCGGGGTGAAGGTCCCGGTGCTGGCGTGGGGCATCGGCATCGACCGGATGGCCCTCATGGCCCTTGGGCTGAACGACCTCCGGGAATTGTTCAGCCTGGACATCGAAAACGTGCGGCTACGAAGGAATATGACGAGATAGAAGTGTGTTGAAAAAGGCCATGGAGCCTTTTTCAACACTGCCTTACATTATGCAATTGCGCAGAAGACCGAATGGTTTTCGAGGAATTGCACGGCAGGATGTTGAAAAGCCTCAGGTTTTTCAACATCCTGCCGGAGACTCGGGGAGAAACCCATATGCCCAAGATCGAAGTGAACGAAACCCTCTTCTTCAGCCTCGTCGGTCGCCGCTATGACGCCGCGGAGCTCGAAAAGCTGCTTCCCGTCGCGAAGGCGGAACTGGACGAATGGAACCGGGACGAAGGAAACGAAGATGACCGCGTCATCAAGATCGAGCTCAACGACACGAACCGGCCTGACCTCTGGTCCACCGCCGGCCTCGCGCGTGCGCTCCGCATCTACTCGGGCGATCCCGTGCCCGACTATCCTTTCTTCTCCCGAGATGGCGACCAGCGCGAGGCAGTGTTCAGGATCGTCGTGGACGCATCCGTGCGGAAGCCGCGGCCCTACATCGCGGCCTTCGTCGTCTCGGGCAAGCCGATCACCGACGCGATGCTCAAGGACGTGATCCAGACACAGGAAAAGCTCGCATGGAACTTCGGGCGCAAGCGGCGGACCATTTCGATGGGCGTGTACCGCATCGCCCTCATCAAATGGCCGGTGGTGTACAAGGCCGTGACGCCGGACTCGGTCAGCTTCGTGCCGCTCCAGTCCGACCGTTCCATGACCCTGTCGGAGATCCTGCGCGAACATCCGAAGGGCAGGGAATACGCCTTCATCCTGGAGAACGAGCCGGAACATCCCCTTCTCGTGGATTCGACGGGCGCCGTACTTTCCTACCCACCGATCATCAATTCGAACGACCTCGGCGCCGTCAAGGTCGGCGATTCCGACCTGCTCGTCGAGCTCACCGGCACGGATCTTCCCTCGGTGACCCTCGCCGCCAGCATCATCGCCTGCAACTTCGCTGATGCCGGCTACTGCATCAAGCCGATCGCGGTCGACTATCCCTTCGACACCGACTATGGCCGTCGCGTCGTGAACCCGCACTATTTCCAGGCCCCGGTTTCCATCGACGCAAATCGCATCGGGAAGCTCCTGGGCAAGCCCTTCACACCGGAAAAAGCCCGAGAATGCCTCGCGCGGATGGGCGTCCGGAGCGACCAGCACGGCGTGTTCGTCTCGGCTTCCCCTCCGGAATACCGCAACGATTTCCTGCACCCCGTCGACGTCGTCGAAGACGTGATGATCGGCTTCGGCATGGAGAATTTCGAACCCGAGCGCCCGCACGATTTCACAATCGGTCGGCTCACGCCGATCGAGCTCCTTTCGCGGAAGGTGAAGGGTCTGCTCGTCGGCATGGGCTACCAGGAGATGATCTACAACTACCTCGGTTCCGGGCGTGACTACATCGAGCGGATGAACGTTCCGGGCGACGATACGATCCGCATCTCGAACCCGATGTCGGAGAACTTCGAGTATGTCCGTCCGTCCATCCTCCCGAGCCTCCTCATGTCGGAGGCGGTCTCTGCCAAGGCGCCGTACCCCCACCGCATCTTCGAGGTCGGCAAGGTCGCGTACCGAGACGTGTCGGCCAACTACGGCACGACGACGAGGCAGAAGCTGGGTTTCCTCGCATCCCATGCAAATGCGGATTTCAACGAAGCTGCGAGCCATGCAGCGGCGCTACTCTACTACCTCGGTGAAGACAATGCGGTCGGGGATTCGGAAGATCCGCGCTTCATCCCCGGTCGGCAGGCCGCGGTGCTCAGGAACGGTTCGCCCATCGGCGTATTCGGCGAGATGCATCCCCGCGTGCTCGACAACTGGGGTGTGACGATGCCCTGCATCGCCGGCGAAATCGACATCGAAACGCTCCTGCCGGGCGCGTCGTCCCGTTGAGTTCCCTCGGAGCGCAGGAATGAACCCAGGCGACATCGCGTTTCTGGTTTCGCGGCTCGTGGTGATGGCCGCCGCCGCCTTCCTCGCCATACTCGTTTGGTCCAGGACGCGGGACATCGCCTGGATGCTGGTCGTCATCGGCACCGTCGCCGGGTATACCGACGTCCTCTTTTCAACCCTGACGCGTTTTGGCATCGTACCCGAATCGGCCGGAATGGTCGCAGGCATTCCTCTCGCCGCGATCGCGTTCGCGAACCTGCCGTATATCTTCTACTCCACCGCCTTCCTCATCATGATCGCCAGGAAGAGGCTCCGCTGACGGAAAGAGCGGGGGGAAATGCCGTTTTCCGTATTCCAAGCTTCCTCGCCATCGTGATTTGCCAAAAACCCCATGATGTTCCGGCAAAATGCCTTTCCCACGGGCGGAACCAATCGAGCCCGTCCCTTCATGGCGTTTTTCCGCGCGGAGGCAAACCCATGGTCGTCTACGCGTATGCTCCCTCCGGTTTCGAAGGCAATCTCGTCCATGTGGAAGTGGATATTCGACGGGGTTTACCTGCTTTCGACCTCACGGGCCTGCCCGACGGAGCCATCAAGGAAGCCAGGGACAGGGTCCGGGCAGCCGTGCGGAATTCAGGTTTCGAGTTCCCGGTAGATCGCGTCCTCGTGAACCTCGCCCCGGCGGGCATGAAAAAATGCGGTGCGTCCTTCGACCTTCCGATCGCCCTCGCCATCCTTGCCGCGAGCGGGCAGCTTCCCGAGCCGGGACGGCCTGTCCTCGCGCTCGGCGAACTCCTCCTCTCGGGCGAAACCCTGCCGGTATGCGGCGTCTTGTCGGCTATGGCCGCCGCCATGGAGCGTGATATCGGCGATGCCATCGTGGCTCCCGGGAATTTCCGGGAAGCTTCTTCCCTCCATGCCGGAAGGGTTCATTCCCTCGCGTCGCTCCGTACCGCGCTGGAAACCTTCGCCCGTGTCCGGGACGGTATCGATCAGCCTGATCCCGGCATAGTGTCCGCGGAGCAGGCTGGTGACGGAGCGGGCGCCGACCCGAACGGGGATTTTTCCGACATTCGCGGGCAAGGGCCGCTTCGGCGAGCCCTCGAGGTGGCTGCCGCGGGAGGTCATCACGTATTGCTGTTCGGTCCGCCCGGTTCGGGGAAAACGATGGCAGCCTCCCGTTTCGGGTCCATACTGCCCGATCTGGACCGGGAACGATCATTCGAGACGACCAAGATCCATTCCCTGGCGGGAACTCTCCCTCCGTCCAGAGGGCTCATCGTTCGGCCTCCGTTCAGGGCGCCCCATCACGGCGCTTCGGCGGAAGGCATCGTCGGTGGCGGGCGTTTCGTGCGTCCGGGCGAAATCAGCCTCGCCCACGGCGGCGTACTATTCCTCGACGAAGCGCCCGAATTCCGGATCGATATCCTGCAGTCGCTTCGCGAACCCATCGAGTCGGGGCGCATATCCATCGCCCGCGCGGAAACGAGCGCATGGTTCCCTGCACGGTTCCAGTTGATCCTTGCCGCCAATCCCTGTCCCTGCGGGAACCTCGGAAGACCATCCGCGGTCTGCCTCTGTTCCGTCGATGACGTAAAGCGCTACTGGAAACGACTCGGCGGGCCGCTCCTGGACCGCATTGACATCAGGGTTCCCGTACGAAACGCCGGCAGCTCCGAACTCCTCGGCCCTCCCGGGGAATCTTCGGGCGAAATCCGGAAACGCGTCCGGAAAGCGCGGGAACTGCAAGAAATCCGATACCGGAAGGAATCGTTCGCCTTGAACGCCCATGTCCCGCCCGGATTCATCGAGCGATACTGCCCCATTGAAGGCGAGTTCCGCTGCGAATTCCTGGCTTCAGCTGAAAAATCAGGGATCTCGAGCCGCGCCATCCATTCCATCGCACGCCTGGCGAGAACCATCGCGGATCTGTCCGACGACAAACAAATCGGAAGACGACACGTGGAGGAAGCTTTTAGCTTGAGGAAATATGGCGAGGAAAATGTTTTCTGGAGAATTCCATGATGATTTTCCCGATCATCCTTGACAGGAATCAAGCTTGCGGATATAAACAATCCGCTTTGAATGTCTCCGAGCCTTACAAGGCGGCAGGAGAAATAACAAAAAGAATGGACCACGCTTGACACGAAGATATCAAGTTCGGTAGACTATCCTAGCGCAATGTCGTCTGCGTCGGTATCCGGAAGGGGCGCGACGGCAGGGGGCGAAAAGAACGCAGGGAACGTTCGGATGCTTGACAAGGGCGTACGGACGAAAGTATAAAGCACTGCTTCTGGCACGAAAACTGCTAAGGCAAACGGGATCTTCA